>NZ_JBHSKJ010000016.1:0-181292 GCF_042657885.1 Streptomyces aureoversilis | reverse complement strand
CACCCAGGCCATCCTCTGCCTCGCCAGACGACGCGTCGACGTCCTCTTCGCCATGCTCAGAGACGGCACCTTCTACGAGTCACGACCAGCCGTCCCGGCTTGACCAAACCCATAAGGGCACCCCCCCGGGGGCTGGGGGCCCTCCCCCAGGAAACGGTGAAAGGGCGGGCCAGGGGCCTCTTTCCCGCCGCGACGGCGAGCAGCCACCGTCAAGGAGCCCGGCGGTGCCGAGCGCACCGGGGTCGTACGCCCCGCGCCCCAGCGGCAACGTGGCGTACGCCATGAATTCGCCCGGATTGGGAACCGCCGCCCGCCGGAGCCGCGTTTTCCCAAGTCCACGGGCCAACGAACCCGTGGGCGCGTTCGGGGGCGCGCGCGAAGGAAAGGGCTCCGCGTTGAACCTGCTCGATCTGCTGCTGTTGCTCGTCGTCCTCGGCTACGCCGTCTCCGGCTTCCGCCGCGGCCTCGTGGCCAGTGTCGTGCTGCTCGCCGGCTTCCTCGGCGGAGCCGTCATCGGCGTGTGGGCGCTGCCGTTCGCCCTGGAGCCCTTCGAGGCGGGGACCGCCACCGCCGCGGTCGTCGCGGTCCTGGTCGTCCTCGTCCCGGCCGCGATCGGCCACGCCCTGGCCGCCCGCCTCGCCTACGCCCTGCGCCGCCGCCTGACGTGGGCCCCGGTCCGCGGCGTCGACGGCGTCGGCGGCGCCGCCGTGAACTCCCTCGCCGTGCTGCTGGTCGGCTGGGTCGCGGCGAGCGTGCTCGTCTCGGCGAATTCGCCGCTCCTGACCCGGCAGATCAGGGACTCGACGCTGCTGGGCGCCGTCCAGACGGCGATGCCGGAGCAGGCGCCGACCTGGTTCAGCCGCACCACGGACGCCCTGAACGGCGCGGGCTTCCCGCAGGTCTTCAACCCCTTCGAGAACGAGCCGGCCACGAGCGTGCCGAAGCCCTCGGGCGACGCCGTCACCCCCGCCGCGACGAAGGCGGCCAAGGAGAGCGTGGTCAAGGTCGAGGGCGTCGCGGACACGGGCGAGGGCCGCCGCGGCCAGGAGGGCAGCGGCTTCGTCTACGCCGCGCAGCACGTGATGACGAACGCCCACGTCGTGGCCGGGGTGAACAACCCCACCGTGCGGGTCGGCGGTGTCGGCAAGGCGTACGGGGCGAAGGTCGTCCTCTTCGATCCGAGGACGGACGTCGCCGTCCTGGACGTGCCGGGCCTGAGGGCGCCGGTGCTGCCGTTCGACAAGTCCGCGAAGCGCGGGGACGCGGCGGTCGTCGCGGGCTTCCCGCAGAACGGCGGCCTCGACATCCGCGCGGCCACGGTCGCCAACGAGGTCCGGGCGAAGGGCCAGGACATCTACGGCGACGGCGTCACCACGCGCACGGTCTACTCGGTCCGTTCCACGATCCGCCCGGGCAACTCCGGCGGCCCGCTGCTGACGCCCTCCGGCCGCGTCTACGGCGTGGTCTTCGCCCGCTCCACGGCGGACGCGGAGACGGGCTACGTCCTGACGGCGGCCCAGGTCGAGGAGGCCGCCGAGCGCGCGGCGACGGCGACGGCGACGGTGACGACGGGGAGCCGGGCGGCGCTGTAGCACCGCCCGGCCACCTCCGCCCGGCCTCCGGTCACTTCTTGCAGCCGGCCAGCACCTGCTGCAGTTTGGCCTTCTCCTTCCGGGTGACGGACAGCCCGTAGTAGTCCTTCACCCCGATCCACGCCTGGCTGTAGAGGCACTCGGCGCCGGCGACCGGCATCCACTTCTCCGGCCCCTTGTCGCCCTTGCGCCGGTTGGCCCAGGTGGACACCGCGATCAGCTGCGGCGAGGCGGCCAGGTCATTGGCGAACTCCTGCCGCTTCTTGGCCGTCCAGCTGCGCGCGCCGGACCCCCACGCGTGCCGCAGCGGCACGACGTGGTCGATGTCGACGTGCGCCGGGTCGGCCATGTCCCTGTTGTCGTACTCGCTGTGCCACCGCCCGCCGACGACCTTGCACCGGCCGTCGAGCGTCGCCGGGACGACGGACTGGAACTTGAGGGCGATCTGCCGGGTGGTGCACCGGTCGACGCCGTGCGGGACCCAGCAGGCGGAGCCGAAGTGCTTGCGGTGGTAGCCCTTGCTGCTGAAGGGCTTGACCTCCAGCTCGCCCAGCATGCGCACGGCCGCCTTGCGGTCCGGCAGGTTCCGGGGCCACTTCAGGGGGAGGGCGTGGCCGCGGCGGCGCGGGGGCGTGGTCGGCGGGTTCCCGGTCTTGGGGGGCCGCGTGTAGATGTCCCCCTCGTCCGCGGCCGGCCCCTCGCAGTCGTTCTCGTCGAAGTCCATCGGGGCCCGGTGCTGGTGCCGCCCGGTCTGCTGCCCGGCCTGCGGGGTGACGGGGTCCGGCGGGGGCGTGGCCCGGGCGGCGGTCCCGGGGAGGGCCGCCGGAACGACGGCGGCGGCGATGGCGAAGGCGATTCCCAGGCGTCTGTACCGGCGCATGACGCATCTCCTCAGGCTGTGCGCTGCTGTGCTGCGGATGCCGATGTGGCCATCATGAGGAATTGACCAAGAGGGGGTCAAATGTGCGTATATTCTGACTAATTCACCCGTCTGGGGAGGGAAACGCCTGCCTCCAGGGCCGCCTACACGGCGATCCGCTCCAGCCCCTCCTCCTCCGCGGCCTCCGCCTCCTCCAGCAGCTTCTCCGCCACCGCGTCCAGGGCGCGGTCGAGGCGGGCGCGGTCCTCGGGGCCGGCGACGTCCCAGTCCTCCAGGCGCGCGGCCAGCCAGGCGCGCCACGCCGTGCCCAGCCGCTCGATCTCCGCCTCGCCCGCGGACGTCAGCGAGAGCCGGTCGCCCTCCACGCGCGCGTACCCGGCCTCCGCCGTGCGGGCGAAGGCCGGCTTCAGCACCTCCGGCGGCATCCGGTGCGCGGCCGCCACCGACGACAGGGCCGCCTCGCCGCGCACCCGCAGGCGCCAGTGGATCTGGCCCAGCGTCCACGCCTCGGCCGCGCCGAGCGGGCTGCCCGACTCCGCCAGGACCTGGCGGCTCACCGGCCCCTTCGCCTTGCGCATGACGCTCGCCACCGCCCGCTCCAGCTGCCGCTCCGCCTCCGCGGAATCCGGGGCCGCGAAGCCCTCGCCCATGTCGGACGCACCGGCCCGCGCGCTGTCGCGCAGCGGCACCTCCTTGAGGAACCAGGCGGCGACGAAGCCCGCCAGCGCCACCGGCACCACCCACAGGAAGACGTAGTTCACGGTCTCCGCGTACGCGTCGACGACCGGCCGCGCCAGCTCCGCCGGCAGCGAGGCCAGCCCCTGCGGGCTGATCACGGCGGACGGCGGCACGCCGGGCGAGCGGGCCAGCGCCTCCAGCAGATTGGGCTCGAGCCGGCTGCTGTAGAGCGTGCCGAAGATGGCCGTGCCGAAGGCGCTGCCGAGCGTGCGGAAGAACGTGACGCCCGAAGTGGCCGTGCCCAGCTCGTGGTACGGGACGGTGTTCTGCACGGCGATCGTCAGCACCTGCATCGCCAGCCCGATGCCCACGCCCAGCACGAACATGTACAGCGACTCCAGCCACGCCCCCGTCGACGCCCCCATCGTCGACATCAGGTACAGCCCCAGCGCCATCACCGCCATGCCCGCGACGGGGAACATCCGGTAGCGGCCGGTGCGGCTGACGGCGACGCCCGAGAGCATGGACGCGCCCAGCAGCCCCGCGACCATCGGCAGGGCCCGCACGCCCGACATGGTGGCCGACACCCCGTCCACGTATTGCAGGTACGTCGGCAGGTACGTCAGCGCGCCCAGCATCGCGAAGCCGACGATGAAGCTGAGGAGGGAGCAGACGGTGAAGACGGGATTGCGGAACAGGTGCATGGGGAGCATCGGTTCCTTCGCCCGCAGCTCCACCAGGACGAAACCCGCCAGGAGGACGATCGCGCCCGCGAAGAGGCCGGTGATGACCGCCGAGCTCCACGCGTACGTGTTGCCTCCCCACTCCAGGCCGAGGACCAGCGCGGAGGCGCCGGCGGCCACCAGGGCGATGCCCAGGTAGTCGATGACGGGGCGCACCGCGGAGCGGACCACCGGGATCGTGCGGGCCGCCATGACGACCATCACGATCGCGACGGGCACGTTGACGTAGAAGCACCAGCGCCAGGTCGCGTGGTCGGTGAAGACGCCGCCCAGGGTCGGGCCGACGACCGTCGTCACGCCGAAGACCGCGCCCAGCGCGCCCTGGTACTTGCCGCGCTCGCGCAGCGGGATGACGTCCGCGATCAGCGCCATGGCGGTGACCATCAGACCGCCGCCGCCGATGCCCTGCAGGGCGCGCGCGGCGATCAGCATCATCATGGAGTTGGCGACGCCCGCGAAGACCGACCCGGCGGTGAAGACGACGGCGCTGAGCTGGAAGACGACCTTCCGGCCGAAGAGGTCGCCGAACTTGCCGACCAGGACGGTCGAGACGGTCTCGGCGAGCAGGTACGCCGTGACCACCCACGCCATGTGCCCGCCACCGCCCAGGTCCGCGACGATCGTCGGCAGCGCCGTGGAGACGATCGTCTGGTCGAGGGCCGCGAGCAGCATGCCGAGCACGATCGTGACGAAGACCAGGTTCGTGCGGCGGCGGCCGAGCGACGGCGGGGCCGCGGGGACGTCCGCCGGGGGCGCGGGGGCCGTGGTCATACTGCCCAGCATTCGGGCAGGGGGCCGGGGCCGCCACCGGGGGCCGCCGCCGTTGCCGCCGCCCGGGGCGGCGCGCGGGTGAGCGAGGGGCGCGCAGAAGCACTGCACAAGCTCTTGCGAGAGGTTTGCAGTACGCCCCTATCATCGAGCGGTTCCAGCCACGGTGGTGTGAAGGAGCGACGTCATGCACGTACCGGACGGATTCATCGACGCGCCCGTCTCGGCCGCCACGGCCGTGGTCGCCGCCGGCGCCGTCGCCGTGAGCCTGCGCGGCGCCCGGCGCGAACTCGACGACAAGGCCGCGCCGCTCGCGGGGCTCGTCGCGGCGTTCATCTTCGCCGTCCAGATGCTGAACTTCCCCGTGGCGGCGGGCACGAGCGGGCACCTGCTCGGCGGCGCGCTCGCCGCGATCCTCGTCGGGCCGTACACGGGCGTGCTCTGCATATCCGTCGTCCTGCTCATGCAGGGCGTCCTCTTCGCCGACGGCGGGCTGACCGCGCTCGGCGTCAACATCAGCGTCATGGGCGTGGTCACGACCGTCGTGGCGTACGCGGTCCTCCGCGCCCTGGTGAAGCTGCTGCCGCGGGGACGCACGAGCCTGACCGCGGCCTCCTTCGCCGCCGCCCTCGTCTCCGTCCCGGCCGCGGCCGCCGCGTTCACCCTGATCTACGCGGCCGGCGGCACGACGGACGTGCCGGTCGGCAAGGTCTTCACCGCGATGGTCGGCGTCCACGCCCTCATCGGCCTGGGCGAGGCCGCGATCACGGCCCTGACGGTCAGCGCGGTGGCAGCGGTCCGCCCGGACCTGATCCACGGCGCGCGGGACCTGATCCGGCCCCTGGAACTGCGCACGGCGCCGGCATCTTCTCTCCGCCGCGACGGCGACCAGCCCGAGCGGCGCGCTCCGGCGGTGCCGGACGGGCTTGAGGAGGGCGGGCAGGGGTTGGGCGCCGTTGCGGCGGATTCGGTGGGCGCCGGTGCGGAGCCGGCGGGGACGCAGGCGTCCCCCGCGCCCGCCGGCGCAAGGCCCGCCGCGGCGCCCCGGTCCGCGCGGCGCCTGTGGGTCGCCGGGCTCGGCGTCGCGCTCGTCTGTGCCGGAGGCGTCAGCTACTACGCCTCCTCCAGCCCCGACGGGCTGGAAAAGGTCGCGCACGACAAGGGCATCGACAGCAAGGCCGAGGAGCACGCCGCCAAGGATTCGCCCCTCGCCGACTACCAGGTCAAGGACGTCGCCGACGAGCGCATCTCCGGCGGGCTCGCCGGAGTGATCGGCGTCGGCGCGACCCTCGCCGCCGGCACCGCCGTCTTCGTGGTCGTGCGCCGCCGCCGCGCCGCCGCCCCGTCCGCCGAGAGCGCCTGACGATGGGCGCCGGTCACGCGCACAAGCTCTACCGGCACGCGCATTCCCCCGTCCACGCCCTCCCCCCGCACTGCAAGATCGCCGCGGTCCTCGCGTTCGTCCTCACGGTCGTGGCGACCCCGCGCGAGGCCGTGTGGGCCTTCGGCCTCTACGCCCTGCTCGTCGCGGCCGCGGCCGCGACGGCCCGCATCCCGGCCGGCTTCCTGCTGCGCCGCCTGCTGGTCGAGATCCCGTTCGTGGCGTTCGCGCTGCTGATGCCGTTCGTCGTGCCGGGGGAGCAGACGCGCGTGCTCGGGCTGTCGCTCAGCGAGCCCGGCCTCTGGGGCGCCTGGAACGTCCTGGCCAAGGGCACGCTCGGCGTCGCCGCGTCCGTCCTGCTCGCCTCGACGACGGAGCTCCGCTCGCTCCTCCTGGGCCTGCAGCGCCTGCGCATGCCCCCGCTCCTCGTCCAGATCGCCTCCTTCATGATCCGCTACGGGGACGTGGTCACCGACGAGATGCGCCGCATGCGCATCGCCCGCGAATCGCGCGGCTTCACGGCGCGCGGCGTGCGCCACTGGGGTGTCCTGGCCCGGTCCGCGGGCGCGCTGTTCATCCGCTCGTACGAGCGCGGGGAGCGGGTCCATCTGGCGATGGTGAGCCGGGGGTACGCGGGGACGATGCCGGTGCCCGACGAGGTCGCGGCGACCCGTACGCAGTGGGCGTACGCGGCGGCCCTCCCGCTGGCCGGGCTGGCGGTCTCCCTGGCGGCGTGGGCGGCGACGGCCGGCCTGCCCTGGACCGCCGGCGACTGACCCACTCCGTGCCCCGGCCCGTCCCGCCTCGCCCCGCCCCGCCCCGCCCCGACCAGAAGGACCCCCATGACCGCCGCCCCGTCGTCCCCGCCCTCCTCTCCGTCCTTCTCCCCGCCCTCCCTGGAGGTGTCCGGCCTGGCCTACGCCTACCCCGACGGCCACCAGGCCCTCTTCGGCGTCGACCTGGCGGTCGCCCGCGGCGAGCGCGTCGCGCTCCTCGGCCCGAACGGCGCCGGCAAGACCACCCTCGTCCTCCACCTCAACGGCATCCTCGGCGGAGGCCTCGGCCGCGTCAGCGTCGCCGGCCTGCCCGTGGAGAAGCGGAACCTCGCCGAGATCCGCCGCCGCGTCGGCATCGTCTTCCAGGACCCCGACGACCAGCTGTTCATGCCGACCGTCCGCGAGGACGTCGCCTTCGGCCCGGCGGCGGCCGGCCTGCGGGGCGCCGAGCTGGCGGCGTGCGTGGAGAAGGCCCTGGCGCGCGTCGGCATGGCCGGCTTCGCGGACCGCCCGCCGCACCACCTGTCCTTCGGCCAGCGGCGGCGCGTGGCCGTGGCGACCGTCCTGGCGATGGAGCCCGAGATCCTCGTCCTGGACGAGCCCTCGTCCAACCTCGACCCGGCCTCGCGCCGCGAGCTCGCGGACGTCCTGCGCTCCCTCGACGTGACGGTGCTCATGGTCACGCACGACCTCCCGTACGCCCTGGAGCTGTGCGAGCGGTCCGTCGTCCTCAGCGAGGGCGTCATCGCGGCGGACGGCCCGACCCGCGACCTCCTGTGTGACGAGGACCTCATGCGCGCGCACCGCCTGGAGCTGCCGTTCGGCTTCGACCCGCGAACGGTGAGGCCGGCACGGCCGGTACGGCCGGAGGCGGGCGCCCGCGGCGCCTCCGGAAGGTGACGGATCCGCCGGGTCCCTCCCACCCCGGTCTACGCGCATTGACGGACGCGTTGCACCATGGTGGAGGAATTTGCGGCAATCGGCACAGGAGCAGGCAACAGTGGTGGACGTCCAGGGCACGGTGGCGGACGGTTTCGAACCGGTCCGGGACGCCTTCGCGGAGAACTTCGCCCGGCGCGGCGAGCGGGGTGCGGCCGTCGCCGTCTACCGCGACGGGCGCAAGGTCGTCGACCTGTGGGGCGGCGCCCGGGACGCCGACGGCAACGGCGACGAGGAGCCGTGGCGGCGCGGCACCGCGCAGATCGTCCGCTCCGCCACGAAGGGCGTGGCCGCGGCGGTCCTGCTGCTCCTGCACCAGCGCGGACAGGTGGACCTGGACGCGCCCGTCGGCACGTACTGGCCCGAGTTCAAGGCAGCCGGCAAGGAGCGGGTGCTCGTCCGGCACCTGCTGTCGCACCGCGCCGGCCTGCCCGCGCTCGACGTGCCCCTCACCCCGGCGCAGGCCGTCGACGGCGTCAGCGGCCCCGCGGCGCTGGCCGCCCAGGCCCCGGCGTGGGAGCCCGGCACGGCGCACGGCTACCACGCGCAGACGTACAGCTGGCTGCTCGGCGAGCTGGTCGAGCGCATCACCGGGCGCTCGATCGGCCGCTGGATCGCCCAGGAGGTGGCCGGTCCGCTGGGCCTGGACCTGTGGCTGGGCCTGCCGGAGTCCGAGCAGCAGGCGGGCCGGGTCGGGCGCATCGCGGACATCGAGGCGCCGGCGGCCCCGTCGTCGGCGGGGCTCCGGGTGCGCCCGAAGCAGTCCGTCACGGACGCCTACCGCGACCCGGAGTCCCTGACGCGGCGCGCCTTCGCGGCGATATCCCCGGCGGCGGACGAGAACGACCCGGCGTACCGCGCCGCCGAACTGCCCGCCTCGGCGGGCATCGCGACGGCGGACGCGCTCGCCCGCTTCTACGCGTCCCTGATCGGGGACGTGGACGGCGTACGGCGCCTCTTCGCACCGGCGACGCTGACGCTGGCCCGCACGGAGGAGTCGGCCGGGCCGGACCGGGTCCTGGTCGTGAACACCCGCTTCGGCCTGGGCTACATGCTCCACAGCCCGTCCTCGCCCCTCCTGGCCCCCGGCTCCTTCGGCCACCCGGGCCGCGGCGGCTCCCTGGCCTTCGCGGACCCGGAATCGGGCGTGTCCTTCGGCTACGTCACGAACGGCATGCAGAAGAACGTCACGGCGGACCCCCGCGCCCAGTCCCTGGTACGAGCCCTCGCAAAGGCGCTCGCCTCGTAGGACCGCGGGCTGCTCCCGGCCGGTCCTCTTCTCCTCCGGGCGGTGGGCGCCTACGGTATCCACCCATGCAGCCCGTGCAACCCCCGGCGCCCCTGCCGCGCTTCGGCGGCTACGCCGTCCTCGTCACCGGCGCGGGCCGCGGCATCGGTGCCGCCACCGCGCACCGCCTGGCCGCCGAGGGCGCGCGCGTCCTGGTCACGGATCTCGACGGCGACCGCGCCGCCCGTTCCGCCGCCCGCATCCGCGCGGACGGCCTCGCCGCGGAGGCGCTGGCCTGCGACGTGGGCGACCGGTCGGCCGTCGAAGCGGCGGTGGCGCACGCCGTGGAGCGGTTCGGCGGCCTGGACGTCCTGGTCAACAACGCGTATTCGTTCCACCGCGACCCCCCGCTCGTGGAGGACGTCACCGACGACGCCTGGTCCCGGGACCTGGACATCACCCTGACCGGCGCGTTCCGTTGCGTACGGGCGGCCATGCCGCACCTGGCCGCCGCGCGGGACGGCCGCGGGGCGGTCGTCAGCATCGGCTCCGTCAACGGCGAGCAGGACTACGGCAATTTCGCCTACAGCGCCGCGAAGGCGGGCCTGGCGGGCCTGACCCGGACCCTGGCCGGGCAGTGCGCGGCCCGCGGCGTGCGCGTCAACCTGGTCGCCCCCGGCACGGTCCGCACGCACGGCTGGGACGACCGCCCCGGCGCGCTGGAGCGGGCGGCCCCGCTGTATCCGCTGGGGCGGGTCGGCGAGCCGGAGGACATCGCCGCCGCGGTCGCCTTCCTCGCCTCGCGCGACGCCGCGTGGATCACGGGCGTCACCCTCCCCGTGGACGGCGGCATCCTCATCGGCAACATCGGCCTGCAGCAAGCAATCAGAGCGGAGTGACACCCGGAAGAAGGGTCGTCGCCGCCCGCGCCGTCACCTCGCGTGCAGCATCATCCCGATCCCCGCCACCATCAGCCCCGCCGCAGCGATCCGCGGCGCCCCGAACCGCTCCTTGAAGAACAGCGCCCCGATCGCCGCCCCCACCAGGATCGACGATTCCCGCAGCGCCGAGATGGGCGCGAGGTCTGCGCGCGTCTGCGCCCACAGCACCAGCCCGTACGCGGCCACCGACAGCGTCCCGCCCAGCAGCCCGCGCACCGCGAACGGCCTGACCTCCGCCACGAAGACGCCCCGCCGCGCCACCATGGCGTACAGCGGGATGGGCGTCCCCTCCAGGATCATCAGCCACGCGATGTAGCCGAGCGGCGTGCCCGAGGCGCGGACGCCCAGGCCGTCGACGACCGTGTACGCGGCGATGGCCAGCCCCGTCGCCCCGGCGGCCACGACGGCCGCCCACTGGGGCCGGGTCCCGGAGCCCCGGATGCCCCACACCGCGAGCCCGACCAGCCCGGCGGAGGCGACGGCCACGCCCGCCGCCTGCCAGCCGCCGGGCGTCTCCCCGGCGAAGGCGGCGGCGAGGACGGTCACCGCGAGCGGTGCGGTGCCGCGGGCGATCGGGTACATCTGCCCGAAGTCGCCGAGCGTGAATGACCGCATGAGCAGCATCTGGTAGACGACGTGCAGGACGGCGGACGCCAGCAGGTACGGCCAGGCCGCCCCGTCCGGCAGCGGTACGAATCCCGCCATCGCCAGCCCGCACACCGCCCCGCCGGCCCCGACGAGCGTGAAGGCGAGGAGCTGGTCCTTGATGCCGTGCGCGATGGCGTTCCAACTGGCGTGGGTGACGGCGGCTATGAGGACGGCCGCGGCGACCAAAGGGGTCATGACCCTCGACGCTAGCGCTGCGTGCGGGGGGCACGCGATGTTGCGTGCCTCACGCCGTCGTCGCGGCCGTGCTCCGTCCCGCCCGCTCGACGAGCAGCCAGCCGGCGGCGCACATGGCGACGGTGACGGGCGCGGTGACGCGTACGGCGACGAGGACGGCGGAGTGCCCGTCCAGCAGGCCGCCGAAACCCACCATGGACAGCCCGAGCACGCCGAAGAGCGTGAGCGTGACCCCGAGGGCGGCGGCCGGTCCGGTGCCGCGGCGTACGGGGGTGGCGGGGCCGGCGGGGGCCGCGGCGGCAGGGGCCGCCGGAGCCGCCGGGCCCGGCGGCTGCTCGGCCTTGCGGAAGACCGCGACCAGGAGCGCCGTGAGCACCGCGGCGGCCGCGATGCGGAGCGGCACCTGCAACCACCAGGCCGCGCCCGCCGGTTCCGGCAGGGGCACGTGCAGCGCCAGCATCGCCCCGTACACGCCGAGCATCGCCGTGAGGTGCCACAGGAACGCCGTCATCGCCACGCCGTTCGCGGCGATGACGGTGCGCCAGACGCGGGGCCGGGCCACGAGCCGCGTCATCGGGCCGCGCAGCAGCTCGACCGCGCCGATCAGCCACATGCCGTGGCAGAGCAGGGCGGCGGTGGGCGGCGCCATGTTGCTGATCCTCTCGCCCGGCATGCCCACCATGGACAGCGGGTACGGGCCGAGCGCCACGAGGGCGACCGCGCCCGCGAGACCGGCCGCGGCGAGCGCCCACGGCACGCGGAGGCGCAGGCGTCCGTCGGCGCGCAGGAAGCCGAGCTGGTGGACGGCCAGCCAGACGAAGCCGAAGTTGAGGAACTCCACGTACGGGACACCGGCCGCGAACCGCAGCACGTCGACGGCCGCGGCCGCGGCGACCAGGGCGGCGAAGGCGCCCCAGCCGTACCGCTCGTGGAGGCGGAGGAGCGGCGGCGTGAAGGCCACCATGGCGAGGTAGATGCCGATGAACCACAACGGCTGGGCGACGAGACGCGCCGCGACGTCCGCGAGGGCGCCGCCGTGGCCGCTCAGCTGGAGGGCGAGCGCACCGGCGCCCCACACGGCGACGAAGAGCATCGTGGGCCGCAGGAGGCGCTGGAGGCGGGCGCGCAGGAAGAGCGCGTACGCGGGGCCGCCGGCCCGGCGCGCCAGGGAGCGGTAGGAGAGCGCGTGGGAGAAGCCTCCGACGAAGAAGAACACCGGCATGATCTGCAGGGCCCAGGTGAGCAGTTGCAGCTCCGGCTCGACCGCGAGCAGGTTGCCCACGGCGGCGCGGCCGTCGTCGTCCACGGTCACGGCGGCCATGAGCCAGTGCCCGAGCACGACGGTCCCGAGGGAGGCCACGCGCAACAGGTCGATGACGCGGTCGCGCGCCCCGGGCGTGGCCGCGGCGAGCTCTCGCACACTGATCTTCTGTCCCATACGGCCACCATCGGGCGCGGCCGGGCCACGACACCACCGCCGGGGTACTCAGATCGCAACTGAGTACCCCGCACGAAGAGCCCGCCGGTCACGCAATCATCGACCGGGCGCCGTCGCGGCGGAAGGAAAAGGCCCGGCACGAAGGCCCCCGCAGGGGCCGGCGCGCTACGACGCCCTCAGGACCGCCGCCACCACCGGGCCCGCCGAGTCGCCGCCGTGCCCGCCCTGCTGGACGTAGGCCGCCGCGGCCACGTCGCCGCGGTACGCGCTGAACCAGCCGTTCGGCTTGGCCTGGCCGTCGACCTCCGCCGAGCCGGTCTTCGCGCCGATGTCGCCGCCGAGCCCGGACATGGCCCGGGCGCCCGTGCCCGACGTCGCCGTCAGCCGCATCATCGAGCGCAGCTGCTCCGCGACCGGGCCGGGCAGCGCGCGCGGCGCGCGGGCGAGCTGCCTGTTGTCGAGGGACGGGTCGACGATGTAGGGCTGGTGGAAGGAGCCGGCGCGCACCGTGGCGGCCATGGAGGCCACGTTCAGCGTGGACATCTGCACCTTGCCCTGCCCGATCATCGCCGCGGCCTTGCCCGCCCCGGACTCGGCCGGCACGCTGCCGTCGAACGTGGCGAGGCCCGTCTTCCACTCCAGCCCGAGCCCGAAGACGTCCCGCGCCTCCGCCGCGAGCGCCCCGTCGCCGACCTCGCCGGCGAGCGAGATGAAGGCGGTGTTGCAGGAGGCCGCGAAGTCCTGCGCGAAGGTGGCGCCGGGGTTCTCGCTCTCCTCCACGTTGTGGAAGCGCATCCCGTACGTGGCGTACTTCGGGCAGGGCAGCGGCTTGCCGGGCGCGGCCTTGCCCTGTTCGAGCAGCATCGCCGACGTGATGATCTTCATCGTGGAGCCGGGCGCGGTCTGGCCCATCAGCGCGGTGTTGAACTCGGTCTTCCTGGAGTTGGCGACGGCCAGGATCTCGCCCGTGCTCGCCTTGACCGCGACGACGGACGCGTCGGCGTGCCGCTCGACGGCGGACTCGGCCGCCCGCTGCGCACCGGCGTCGAGCGTCGTCCTGAGCGTGGCGGGCTTGCCCCGCGAGACGACGTGCAGGGTCCTGGGGGCGATCCCCGCCAGGGCCGCGGCCTCCGCCCCGCCCTCCGGCACGGCCTGCACCTCCAGGCCGGGCTCGCCGCCCGCCTCCTCGCCGAACCGCTTGCGCAGCTGCGGCAGGACGGACGCGAGCGAGGGGTAGTCCTTGGCGTCCAGCTTCGTGCCGTTCCGGTCGACGGCGTCGACCTGCGGGGCCGCGCCCGCGTCGGTCCTCAGGGTCTCGTTGCGCGCAAGCTTGGGGTGGACGACCGAGGGCTGCCAGTCGACGAGCGCCTGCCCGGTGCTCTTGCCGCGGACGACTTCGAGCGAGGAGTCGTACGTCCAGGTCGAGCGCTGCTTGCCGTGGGAGATCTCGGCGCTCACGGAGAACGGCACCTTGGCGCCCTCCGGCGTGCCCGGCTTCAGAGCCACCTTCTCCACGTGGACGGTCTCGCGGTAGCCGGTGAGCGCGGTGGTCGCCGCGGCCGTGTTGTCGGTGAGGCGGGCGGCCTTGGCGGTGTCGCCGGACTCCCAGGCGGCGAGGAAGTCGCGCGCCGTCGTCCTGATCTCGTCCGCCGTCGGCGGCCCGGTTCTCAGCGGGGCGGGTTTCCCGTGCGCGCCGGTCGAGCCGTCACCCGCCACGGCGTCCACGAGGTTGTACGCGCCCATGCCGGCCGCTCCCACCATGGCCGCCGCCACGACGCCGATGGCGATCTTCGCACCCTTGTGCATGTGTCAGCCCCCTCCGAGCCCCCCGGACCGCCGGGCCCCCCAGGCCCGGGCCTCGGCCCGGTTTAATCATCCGATTAAACCTCTGCGTCGGCACTGTACGGGAAGGGTGGGGCGAGAGGGGGCGAAATGGCTGGAACCGGCCCCTCGGTTCAGATCCAGGAGTCGAACCACATGCGGTTCCGCCACGCCTCTATCGGAATCGCGTTCCCGGTGTAGATCGGCCAGAAGTAGATGAAGTTCCACGCGATCAGCAGCACCAGCGTGCCCGCACCGACCGCGCCCGCCACCCGCCGCCGCTCCGAGGACCCCGGCGGCCCCAGGAGCGCGCCGATCATCATGGCCAGCGCCAGGCACAGGAACGGCAGGAACACCACCGCGTAGAAGACGAAGATGGTGCGTTCCTGCCACATGAACCAGGGCAGGTACCCGGCCGCGACACCGCACAGCACCGCGCCCGCACGCCAGTCGCGCCGCAGCGCCCACCGGTAGAGCAGGTACAGCAGCGCGAAGCACGCCGCCCACCACAGCAGCGGGGTGCCCAGCGCGAGCACCTCGCGCGCGCACTTGTCGGCCGCGTCCGCCGGGCAGCCGTCCTCACCCGGCTTCGGCGACTCGTAGAAGTACGAGACCGGGCGCGCCTGGACCAGCCAGCTCCACGGGTTGGACTGGTACGTGTGCGGCGAGGAGAGCGTGGTGTTGAAGTCCCACACCTCCTGCTCGTACTTCCACAGGCTGCGCAGGGGGTTGAGGACCCCGGCGAGGAAACCGTCCGCGCTGTGGCCGCCGTCGTTCTCGGCCCAGTGCCGGTAGTAGCCGCTGTGCTGCCAGCCGTCCTTCTCGCTGTACGTGCCGCTGTTGACGAACCAGCCCGTCCACGACGCCAGGTAGACGCCGATCGCCACCGGCACCGTCGACAGGAACGCCCACGGCACGTCGCGCCGCAGCGCCGAACGGAAGGGGCGGCGGGCCCCCGCCGCCCGCCGCGCGCCCGCGTCCCACAGGACGATCATCAGGCCGAACGCGGCCAGGTACACCGCGCCGTTCCACTTCGTGGCGCACGCCAGACCCAGGAACACGCCCGCCGCGATGCGCCACGGGCGCAGGCCCAGGCGCAGGCCGTCACCGACCGCGTCGTCCGGGCGCGGCACGCCGTCCTCGCCGGCCGGCAGCGCCGCGGCCAGGCGGGCCCGCGACCTGTCCCGGTCCACCAGCACGCAGCCGAACGCGGCCAGCACGAAGAACATGAGCACCGAGTCGAGCAGCGAGGTGCGGCTCATCACGAAGTGCAGGCCGTCCACGGCCATCAGGGCGCCGGCCAGGCAGCCGAGGAAGGTGGAGCGGAAGAGGCGGCGGCCGATGCGGCACAGCATCAGCACGGACAGCGTGCCCAGCAGCGCCACCATGAAGCGCCAGCCGACCGGGTTCAGGCCGAAGAGCCACTCGCCGGCGCCGATGACCCACTTGCCCATCGGCGGGTGCACCACGTAGCCCGGCGCGTCCGGGACGTCCGTCCAGCCCGCGATGACCTTGTCGTTGATGTCGTCCGGCCACTTCGCCTCGTAGCCGTACTTCCACAGCGCCCACGCGTCCTTGGCGTAGTACGTCTCGTCGAATATCACGGCCTTGGGGCTGCCCAGGTGCCAGAACCGGATCAGGCCCGCGAACAGGGTGACCAGCAGCGGGCCGGTCCACCCCGACCAGCGCGCCAGCCGCTGCGCCGCGTCCGGGCGCAGGCCGAGCGTCGCCCACACCCGCGTCCCCGGCTCGGGAAAGGGCGGTACGAGCCGCGCCCGCACATCCGGCTGCGGCCGGGCCGCGTAGCCGAACCGGCGGAGTCTGAGCTGCCATGGTGGCGGTCGCTCATCTGCCGTCTGGCCCTGCGGGGCGTGGGTCGCGGTGTCACTGGTCACCGCGCCATCGTAGGGAACGACCCTGTCGGACGGCGGATCACGTAGGGGCATGTTCCCGGAGGGCGCGGCGACGAGGCGGGCCGGCCGTCTTCGCCGCCGGGCAAATCGTCCCCGCCGCGACGGCGACGAGCCCCACCGGGGTGTCCGGCGGTGCCGGACCGAGCCGCGGGTGGCCCCGGCGCGCCACCGTGACCCGGGCGCGGCCTGCGAGGATGGGAGGCGTGACTGGAACGCTCGTACTCGCAGGTACCCCCATCGGCGATGTCGCCGACGCCCCTCCGCGGCTCGCCGCCGAGCTCGCCGCCGCCGAGGTGATCGCCGCCGAGGACACCCGCCGGCTGCGCAGGCTGACGCAGGCGCTGGGGGTGCACACGACCGGCCGGGTCGTCTCCTACTTCGAGGGCAACGAGTCCGCCCGGACGCCCGAGCTGGTGGAGGCGCTGGCGGGCGGCGCCCGCGTTCTGCTGGTCACCGACGCCGGCATGCCGTCCGTCTCCGACCCCGGATACCGGCTCGTCGCCGCCGCCGTGGAGCGCGACATCAAGGTCACCGCGGTGCCCGGGCCGTCCGCCGTGCTCACCGCCCTCGCCGTCTCCGGCCTCCCCGTCGACCGCTTCTGCTTCGAGGGCTTCCTGCCCCGCAAGGCGGGCGAGCGCCTGGGCCGGCTCCGCGAGGTCGCGGCCGAGCGCCGCACGCTCGTCTACTTCGAGGCCCCGCACCGCCTGGACGACACCCTCGCGGCCATGGCCGAGGCCTTCGGCCCGGACCGCCGCGCGGCGGTCTGCCGCGAGCTGACGAAGACCTACGAGGAGGTCAAGCGCGGCCCGCTGGAGGACCTGGCCGCCTGGGCCGCCGAGGGCGTGCGCGGCGAGATCACGATCGTCGTGGAGGGCGCCCCCGAGCCCGGCCCGCAGGACCTGACCGCCGAGGAGCTCGTGCGCCGCGTGCGGGCGCGCGAGGAGGCGGGCGAGCGCCGTAAGGAGGCCATCGCGGCCGTAGCTGCGGAAGCAGGTCTACCCAAGCGCGAGGTCTTCGATGCGGTCGTGGCGGCAAAAAATGCGCCATAACAGGCCCCACCGCAAGGTAAAGGGATAATCTGAAAAGCAAAGCTTAGGTCTGGCAGCCTGGCACTTTGGGCAGTGCGACGCCAAGTTTGTCCCAATTCGGGGGATAGGCTGCTGCGTCTTCGCCGGGAAGGGCGTTCCCTGGATGTGGGACGTCCGGTCCCGGAGAGACTTGTCCTCAGGACAAGAGGAGCTGCCATGAGCGAGATCGCAGGAACCTCGAACGGTGTCCACTCGATAGCGGCCACCGCACCCCCCGCCGTGCCCGGGACCGAGACGGCGCACGAGTCGTACTCCTTCGCCTGCATGCGGTGCGGCCACGGCTGGGAGCAGTCGTACGAGATCGAGCACCACACGGACGCCGAGGGTCGGCCCTTCGTCATCTACTACGCGGACGGCGTGCGCGTGCCGTCCCCGCTGACCCGCCCCACCTGCGTGAACTGCGGCGAGCACGTCGTACGCATCATGCGGTCCGGCCGCGTCTCCCTGATCGCGGACGTCCTGCACCGGCCCGCGCACGAGGTTCCGGCCACGCAGCAGGCCCCCGCGGGGCCGCTCCACGCGGGCGGGCCCGAACCGTGGCACCGGGAACGGCTCCCCCGCGCCGAGCACCCCGAGAGCCCCGAGCCCGGTGAGCCCGGACGGGAACACCACTGGCACCTCTCGGATCTCCTCCACCCGGTCCGGGCCTACCGGGAGCACCACCGCTGACGGTCGCGGGCGCTGCCTAGAATCGCTCGCATGGCGTCAACAGCATCGAACAGCAGTGGCAAGGCCGGCGGCGGCAAGAATGACAAGGACGCCCCTCCGCCGCTCCCGGCCCCGCTCAACGTGCCTGTCGCCGATTCGCACACGCACCTGGACATGCAGTCCGGGTCCGTCGAGGACGCCCTCGCCAAGGCCGCGTCCGTCGGTGTGACCACCGTCGTCCAGGTCGGCTGCGACGTGGCCGGCTCCCGCTGGGCCGCGGAGACCGCCGCCGCCCACGACGGCGTCTGGGCCACCGTCGCCCTGCACCCCAACGAGGCGCCCCGCATCGTCCACGGCGACCCCGACGGCTGGTCCCGCCAGGGCGCCCGCCCCGCCGGCGGCGACGCCGCGCTGGACGCCGCCCTCGCCGAGATCGACGCCCTCGCGGCCCTGCCCCACGTCCGCGGCGTCGGCGAGACCGGCCTCGACTTCTTCCGCACCGGCCCCGAGGGCATGGCCGCCCAGGAGTACTCCTTCCGCCGCCACATCGACATCGCCAAGCGCCACGGCAAGGCCCTGGTCATCCACGACCGCGACGCCCACGCCGACGTCCTGCGCGTCCTGGACGAGGAGGGCGCGCCCGACGCCGTCGTCTTCCACTGCTACTCCGGCGACGCCGCCATGGCGAAGGTCTGCGCCGACAGCGGCTACTACATGTCCTTCGCCGGCAACGTCACCTTCAAGAACGCCCAGCCGCTCCGCGACGCCCTCGCCGTGGCGCCGCTCGACCTGATCCTCGTCGAGACCGACGCGCCGTTCCTCACCCCCGCCCCCTATCGCGGACGGCCCAACGCCCCGTACCTCATTCCGGTCACGTTGCGCGCCATGGCGGGCTTCAAGGAGATCGGCGAGGATGCGCTGGCCACAGCCGTAGCGGCGAATACCGCGCGGGCATTCGGCTACTGACGGTCACTCCGCACCCCCTCCCGTCGCGACACCGTGTGATGATCCGACTTTGGAGAGTGATGCTCCCTCCGCTACAGTCCCGGGCCGAAGCCCGACCCAGGGGAGCGTCACGTGACTCATGCACAGGGCAGCCCCCGCGCCGCACGCAGCGGTGCGGCGGAAGCACCGCCGTACGACCCGTATGACCCCTACGGTCCGTATGCGCCGTACGACCCGTACGATCCGCACGACGGCCGCTACGACCTGTACGCCGCCTACGTGGCCCCCGTCGGGCCCTACCCGATATACGAGCCTGTCCCGGTGCCGGTGCCTGCGGGCGGTACGCCCGGCGTCGCCGGTGGCCCCGGCTCGTACGACCCGTTCCTGCCCGAGCCCCGCGAGGGGGTCACCTCGCCGGCCGGCACCGGTCACGAGCGGCCCTACGAGGCGCCTCACCTGCCGCGGCAGCCCGTCAGTCCCGTCGGACCCGCCGGTTCCGTCGGTCCTGTCGGCCCTGCCGGTCCCGCCAGGGAGGCGTACGACGGGGCTGCGGCGGACCTGCTGCCGGACGCGGGCGCAGCCGTGGACGCCGCGGATCCCGCCGCGGACGAGCTCCCCGCCGCTCCCCGCCGCGCCGGCGGCCGCGGCCGCAAGCGCCCCGGCGACCGGCCCGACGCCCTGCGCCGGCTGCTCCCGCAGGCCCTCGTCGTCGCCTTCCTGGCCGGCGGCACCTCCGCCTTCGTCGCGGACGACAAGACCGTCCGCCTCAACATCGACGGCACCTCGCACGAGCTCCACACCTTCGCGGACGACGTCGACGAGCTCCTCGCCGACCAGGGCATGACCCTGGGCGAGCACGACGCCGTCTTCCCCGGCCACGGCCACGACCTCGCCCGCGGCGACGAGATCACCATCCGCTACGGCCGCCCCGTCACCCTCACCCTCGACGGCGAGCACCAGCGCATGTGGACCACCGCCCGCACCGTCGACGGCGCCCTGCGCCAGCTCGGCGTGCGCGCCGAAGGGGCCTACCTGTCGACCGACCGGTCCGCCGCCATCGACCGCGACGGCCTGGACCTCCACGTCCGTACGGAGCGCACCGTCACCTTCATGGCCGACGGACGCGAGCGCACCATCCGCACCAACGCCGCCACCGTCCACGAGGCCATCGAGCAGGCCGGCATCACCCTCCACGGCGAGGACACCACCTCCGTCAGCCCCGACAGCTTCCCCCGCGAAGGCCAGACGATCTCCGTCATGCGGATCACCGGCAGCGAGGAGGTCCGCGAGGAGCCCATCGACTTCACCACCGAGCGCCACGACGACCCGGACCTCTTCAAGGGCACCGAGGTCGTCGCCCAGCGCGGCGAGAAGGGCGTGGAACGCATCACGTACGCCCTGCGCACGGTCAACGGCGTCAAGCAGAAGCCCAAGCGCATCGCCTCCGAGACCGTCCGGCAGCCCCGCACCCAGATCGTCAAGGTCGGCACCAAGGCCCGGCCCGTATCGGTGCAGAGCTCGGACGGCCTGAACTGGGAAGGGCTCGCCCAGTGCGAGGCCGGCGGGCGCCCGAACGCCGTCGACCCCTCCGGCACCTACGGGGGCCTCTACCAGTTCGACACCCAGACCTGGCACTCCCTCGGCGGCACCGGCCGCCCCCAGGACGCGCCCGCCGCCGAGCAGACCCTGCGGGCCAAGAAGCTGTACGTCAGCCGGGGGGCGAGCCCGTGGCCCGTGTGCGGCCGTAAACTTCACGGGTGAGCTCCAGCCCCAGTACAGACGAGTCCGGCGCCCTGCTCGGCCCTGCCGACATCCGCGAGCTGGCCGCAGCCCTCGGGGTCCGCCCCACCAAGCAGCGCGGCCAGAACTTCGTGATCGACGCCAACACGGTCCGGCGCATCGTCCGCACCGCCGAGGTCCGGCCCGACGACACCGTCGTCGAGGTCGGCCCCGGCCTGGGGTCCCTGACCCTCGCCCTGCTGGAGGCCGCCGACCGGGTCGTCGCGGTCGAGATCGACGACGTGCTGGCGGCGGCCCTCCCGTCGACCATCGCCGCGCGCATGCCGGAGCGGGCGGACCGCTTCTCGCTCGTCCACAGCGACGCGATGCAGGTCCAGGAGCTGCCGGGACCGCCGCCCACCGCTCTGGTGGCCAACCTGCCGTACAACGTCGCCGTGCCGGTGCTGCTGCACATGCTCGACCGCTTCCCGAGCATCGAGCGCACGCTGGTGATGGTCCAGGCCGAGGTCGCCGACCGGCTCGCCGCCCGGCCCGGGAACAAGGTCTACGGCGTGCCGTCCGTCAAGGCCAACTGGTACGCGGAGGTCAAGCGTGCCGGTGCGATCGGGCGGAACGTCTTCTGGCCGGCGCCGAACGTCGACTCGGGGCTGGTGTCGCTGGTGCGGCGCGACAAGCCGATCGAGACGACCGCGACGAAGGAAGAGGTCTTCGCGGTGGTGGACGCGGCGTTTGCCCAGCGGCGGAAGACGCTGCGGGCGGCGCTGGCCGGCTGGGCCGGTTCCCCGGCCGCGGCGGAGGCCGCGCTGGTTGCGGCCGGGATCTCGCCGCAGGCGCGGGGGGAAGCGCTGACGGTGTACGAGTTCGTGGCGATCGCGGAGAACAAGCAGGGCTGAGGCGGGTGCCGTCTTCCGGCGGACGCTCGCATCCCCCGTACGATCGTGCGTGACCCCGTCCCGTATGACCCGAGGAGCCCGCTCCGTGTCCGTGACCGTTCGCGTCCCCGCCAAGGTCAACGTCCAGCTCGCGGTGGGCCCGCTCCGCCCGGACGGCTTTCACGACCTGGCCAACGTCTTCCTGGCGGTCGGCCTGTACGACGTGGTCACGGTGACGCCGGCGGACGAGCTGCGGGTGACGTGCTCGGGTCCGGACGCGGACAAGGTCCCCCTGGATCCCTCCAACCTGGCGGCACGGGCGGCGCTGGCGCTCGCTGAGCGGCGTGGGCGCGAGGCGAATGTTCACATTCACATTGAGAAGGACATCCCGGTCGCGGGCGGCATGGCGGGTGGTAGCGCGGACGGTGCGGGCGCGCTGGTCGCGTGCGACGCGCTGTGGGGCACGGGTGCCTCGCGCGAGGAGCTGCTGGAGATCTGCGCCGAGCTGGGCAGTGACGTGCCGTTCAGTCTGGTGGGCGGGACTGCGCTGGGGCGGGGGAGGGGCGAGCTCCTGACGCCGGTCGAGACGGGTGGCACGTTCCACTGGGTGTTTGCGGTTGCGGACGGTGGGCTGTCGACCCCGGCGGTGTACGGCGAGTGCGACCGTCTGCGGGGTGACTCGTTCGTGCCGGAGCCTGACCCGTCCCCTGCGTTGATGGACGCACTACGGGCGGGTGACGCGGTGGCGCTGGCGGGTGCGGTGAGCAACGATCTGCAGGCGGCGGCCGTGTCGCTGCGGCCGTCGCTGCGCGCGACGCTGGACGCGGGCACGGAGGCGGGCGCGCTGGCCGCGATGGTCTCGGGCTCCGGCCCGACGACGGCGTTCCTGGTGAGCGACGAGGCGGAGGCCGAGAAGGTCGCGGAGGCGCTGCGCGTGTCCGGTACGTGCCGGGCGGTACGGGTGGCGGCGGGGCCGGTGCCCGGGGCGACGATCACTGTCGGTTAGGCTCTGCGATTCCGCGCCCCGATGCGGGGCGCCCGAATCGGGGGTTTCACCGTGGCGACTCCGCCGCCCTATCAGCAGCAGAATCCGTACCAGGGCCAGAACCCGTACGGCTATCCCGCGCCGGGACATGCGCCCGCGCCCGGCCCGATGCCTGCGGGGCCCACGTGCCGCATGTGCGGCGGGTTCCCGGCCGTCGAGGCGACGATCCGGCAGCACCAGGGCATCCTCATCATGATGCGCTTCCTGCACGTGAAGGGGCCGTTCTGCCGGAACTGCGGTCTCGCGGTGGAGCGGGACATGACGGGCAAGACGCTGTGGCAGGGCTGGTGGAGCCCGTTCTCCCTGGCCATCTTCACGCCGTTCACGCTGATCTGGAACATGACGGTCCGTTCGAAGCTGAACCAGCTGCCCCCGCCGACTCCTGCACAGATGCCCGCTCAGGGCTCCGGCCAGCAGTGGCTCTAGTTCACCCTCTCACCCGTTCGGGCGGCGGAGCCGCCCTCGGGTAGGGCTACCCCCACCCCCGTTTCACCTGCTGATCCCATGGGGCGAAACGCTCCGCGTCCCTAGCGTTTAACCCCGTGATGGGCAAGCTCGCAGCGCGGTCGCTGCGCTACAGAATCGGCGGTTTCACCGCCACCTTCCTCGCGCTGTTCATCGGCGCCACGCTCGTCATGGCCTGCGGAGGCCTGATGGAGACCGGCATTCGTAATGTCGCGCCTCCTGAGCGACTGGTGGGCGCCGACCTGCTCGTCACGGGGGACCGTACGCACGAGGCCGCGACCAGCGGGAAGCACAAGAACAAGACGCCGCTGCCGGAGCGGGTCGACCTTCCCGCTGCCCTCGTGGACAAGGCGCGCGCCGTGCCCGGCGTCCGGTCCGCCACCGGCGAGCGGACCTTCGACGCCGCCGTGCTCGGCGCCGCCGAGGTCAAGGTCCAGGCCCACGGCTGGGAGTCCGCCGCCCTCACCCCGTACGGGCTGACCGCGGGCAGCGAACCGGTCGGCCGCAACGACGTCGTCCTCGACACGGCCACCGCCCGCCGCGCAGGCGCCACGACCGGCAGCCGTATCCGTATCGCCGCGCACGGCAGCACGGCCACGTACACCGTCAGCGGCATCGCCCGCGCCCGCGCCGCGGTCCCGCAGGCCACCCTGTTCTTCTCCGCGACGGAGGCGGCCCGGCTTTCCGGGCGCCCGGAGAGCGTTGCGGACATCGCCGTCACTCTCGCCCCCGGCGCGCGCCTCGATGACGTCCGCAAGGGCATGGAAGAGGCCTTCACCGGGAATCCCGTCACTCTCCTCTCCGGTGACGACCGGGGTGCCGTGGAGCACCCCGAGGTGGTGCAGGGCGGCGAGGACCTGATCGCCCTCTCGGGTGTCGTCGGCGGGCTCGTCATCCTTGTCGCAGCGTTCGTCGTCGCCGGGACCGTGGCCCTCTCCGCGTCGCAGCGGAGCCGCGAGCTGGCCCTGCTGCGGGCGATCGGTGCGAGTACCGGTCAGCTCCGGCGGATGCTGCTCGGGGAGACGCTCATGGTCATGGTGCTGGCGGGCGCCGCGGCCTGGCCCGCAGGGCCCGTCGTGGGGCGCCGGCTCTTCGACACGCTCGTCGGGAGCGGCATGGTCGCGGACACGGTCCGGTTCAGCCAGGGCTGGATCCCGGCGATGCCCGCGTACGGGGCGCTGCTGCTGACCGCCGTGGGCGGCGGACTGCTCGGCAGCGCGCGGGCGGTGCGGGCGAAGCCCGTGGAGGCGCTCGGGGAGGCGGCCGTGCAGAAGCCGGGCCTGCACCCCGTGCGGATCGCCGCCGGGCTGCTGTTCCTCGCCGGGACGGTCGCCCTGGCGCTCGTCACGGCACTGGTCCTGCGCGGGCCGGTCGCGGCCAGCACCGCAGGGCCGACGGTCATGTGCTGTGCCATCGCGCTCGCCCTCCTCGGCCCCTGGTTCGCGAAACTCGTCACTCTCCTCCTGCACTGGCCCGTGCGGGTCCTGACCGGGCCCTCCGGCCGTCTCGCCGCTCTCAACTGCCGTGCCCGTACGGCGAAGGTCGCCGCGATCGCGACGCCGGTCATGCTGGCCAGCGCCATCGCCACCGGGAACCTGTACCTGCAGACGACAACGGCCGCGATCGCCGACCGGGCGTTCGCCGACAACCTGCGGGCCGACGCCGTCCTCACCTCCGCCGCGGGCGGGGTGGATCCGGCGCTGCCGGCCCGCGTGCGGGCGCTGCCGAGCGTCGCGGGGGCCGGCGCGTACGTGACCAGCAGGGCGTACACCGAGAAGCCGCACGACGGCCAGGAGAACAAGAAGGGCCTGCCCCTGCAGGGCGTGAGCGCGGAGGGCGTCGGGCAGACCCTCGCGGTCAAGGCGAGCGCGGGCAGCCTGGACGGCCTGCGCGGCAACGCGGTCGCCCTGCCGGAGACCGTGGCGCACCGCATGCACCGCACCGTGGGGGACACGATCACCCTGCGTCTGGGCGACGGGGCGCGGGCGGACGTACGGATCGTGGCGCTGTTCAAGGGGCGCGAGGGGTTCGACACGGCGCTGACGAGCGTGGAGCTGCTGGCGCCGCACACGACGGCCGGGCTGCCGGCGCAGCTCCTGGTGCGGGCGGCCGGTGACCGCGGCCGGCTGATGGCCGACCTCGGCGCGCTCGCCGAACGGTACCCGGGGCTGAAGGTCGCCGGGCGGGACGCGGTGACGGCCGCGCAGGCGGAGAGCAACCGTACGCAGGCGTCCGTGAACTACCTGATCATCGGGATGCTCGTGGCGTACACGGCGCTGTCGGTCGTCAACACGACGGCCGTCGCCGTGGGGAACCGCCGCAAGGAGTTCGCGCTGCAGCGGCTCACGGGGGCCACGCGGGGGCAGGTGCTGCGGATGATGACGGTGGAGGGCGCCCTGGTGGCCCTGGTCGGTCTGCTGCTCGGCGGGGCGGCCGCGGCGAGCACGCTGGTGCCGTTCGGGTACGCGCTGGGCGATGCGGGGGCGATCTCGGGGCCGCCGTCGATCGCCCTGACGGTGATCGGCGCGGGGCTCGGCCTCACGCTGGCCGCCACGCTCGTCCCCACGTGGTGGGCGCTGCGGTCCCGGCCGGTGGAGGCGGCCCGGGCCTGACCCGCGGGAGACGTTTCCCGGCATGGGATCCTGGAAGCCAGGAACCCCACACAAGGAGCGGCATGGCAGCCAACCTCGTCAATCTGGAAGCCGTCGACAAGGTGTACGGCACCCGTGCACTGCTCGACGGCATCTCCCTCGGCGTGAACGAGGGCGACCGGATCGGTGTGGTCGGCCGCAACGGTGACGGCAAGACCACCCTGATCCGGATCCTCGCCAAGCTGGAGGAGGCGGACAAGGGCCGCGTCACGCACGCCGGCGGCCTGCGCCTGGGCGTGCTCACGCAGCACGACTCGCTGGACCCGGCCGCCACGATCCGGCACGAGGTCATCGGCGACCTCGCCGATCACGAGTGGGCGGGCAGCGCGAAGATCCGCGACGTGCTCACGGGCCTCTTCGGCGGGCTGGACCTGCCGGGCTTCGCCGACGGCCTGGACACGGTCATCGGCCCGCTGTCGGGTGGCGAGCGCCGCCGCATCGCGCTCGCGAAGCTGCTGATCGCCGACCAGGACATGATCGTCCTGGACGAGCCCACCAACCACCTCGACGTCGAGGGCATCTCCTGGCTCGCGGGCCACCTGCGGGCGCGCCGCTCGGCGCTGGTGTGCGTCACGCACGACCGCTGGTTCCTGGACCAGGTCTGCACGCGCATGTGGGACGTGCAGCGCGGTGTCGTCCACGAGTACGAGGGCGGCTACAGCGACTACGTCTTCGCCCGTGCGGAGCGCGAGCGCATCGCCGCGACGGAGGAGGCCAAGCGGCAGAACCTGATGCGCAAGGAGCTCGCCTGGCTGCGCCGCGGCGCCCCGGCCCGCACGAGCAAGCCGCGCTTCCGGATCGAGGCCGCCAACGAACTGATCGCGGACGTGCCGCCGCCGCGGGACAGCGCCGAGCTGATGAAGTTCGCGAGCTCGCGGCTGGGCAGGACGGTCTTCGACCTGGAGAACGTGACGATCCAGGCGGGCCCGAAGGTGCTCATCAAGCACCTGACCTGGCAGCTGGGCCCGGGCGACCGGATCGGCCTGGTCGGCGTCAACGGCGCGGGCAAGACCTCGCTGCTGCGGGCGCTGGCGGAGGCCGCGGGCAGTGAGGGCGAGAAGCAGCCGGCGGCGGGCAAGGTCGCGGTCGGCAAGACCGTCAAGCTGGCGTACCTCTCCCAGGAGGTGGCGGAACTCGACCCGTCCAAGCGGGTGCTGGAGGCCGTCCAGCAGGTGCGCGACCGCGTCGACCTCGGCAAGGGCCGGGAGATGACGGCGGGACAGCTGTGCGAGAAGTTCGGCTTCACGAAGGAGAAGCAGTGGACGCCGGTCGGCGACCTCTCCGGCGGTGAGCGCCGGCGCCTGCAGATCCTGCGCCTGCTGATGGACGAGCCCAACGTCCTGTTCCTCGACGAGCCCACCAACGACCTGGACATCGAGACGCTGACCCAGCTGGAGGACCTCCTCGACGGCTGGCCGGGCTCGATGGTCGTCATCAGCCACGACCGGTACTTCGTGGAGCGCACCACCGACCGCGTCTTCGCGCTCCTCGGGGACCAGGCGCTGCGGATGCTGCCGCGCGGCCTGGACGAGTACCTGGAGCGGCGGCAGCGCGTCATCGAGGCTGCCGTGCCCGCCGTCGCTCCGGCCGCGGCCGCGGCGAGCGCCGTGAAGCAGAAGTCGGCCGGTGACGCGCGCGCGGCGAAGAAGGAGCTGCAGAAGATCGAGCGCCGCCTGGACCGCATCAGCGAGCAGGAGGCGAAGCTGCACGCGCGGATCGCCGAGCAGGCGACCGACTTCGAGGCGGTGGCCGAGCTGGACGCGGAGCTGCGGGAGCTGGCGGGCGAGCGCGAGGAGCTGGAGCTGCGCTGGCTCGAACTGGCGGAGGACGCGTAGGCCTTGCCGGCGGTCACCCGAGCGGGGCGGTTCCGGTCGCCGGGCATGCCGCCGGGCGCCCCCGGCAGGTCAAGGATGCGTTCGCATCCTTGAATCCGCCGCGGCGGTTCGAAGGGTGGTGTGACCACCCTTCACGTGCCTGGCAGGCGGATGGTTGTGCGGCACCGGCAACAGTCTTGTCACGGCCCGGTATCGAGCCGTGTCCCGTCAGTACCGGGTGATAAAAAGAACATCCGCCAGCCCCGCCGCAACGAGGAAAGCTGATGTCAACACCGCCCCCGCCCCAGCCGCCCAACCAGCCGCCGCAGGGCTTCGGGGCACCCAGCCCCTCGTACGGCTACCCGCCGCAGCAGCCCGCGCCGACGCCCCAGTCCCCGCCGCAGCCGCCGCAGGCAGCCCCGCAGCCGCCCGGCTACGGCTATCCGCAGACGCCGCCCGCACCGCCCGCCGGGGCTCCGCAGACGCCGCCGCCCCCGCAGGGCGCCCCGCAGGGCCCGCCCCCGGGCGGCTACGGCTACCCGGGCCCGGGCCAGCCGCCCGCCGGCCAGCCCGCGCAGGGGTACCCGCAGTACGGCGCGTACCCGCAGCAGCAGCCCGGCCCGTACGGTGCGCCCGGCCAGTACCCCGGCACGCCCGGTGGCAACGGCGGTGACGCCGCCAAGAAGAAGCGCATGGCGATCATCGCCGGCGCCGTGGCCGCGGTCCTCGTCCTCGCCGGCGGTGGCATCTGGTTCGCCACCCAGGGCGGTGGTGACCACGACGAGCCCAACGTCTCCAGCAACGGCCAGACCGGCGGCACCGGCAACAAGGGTGGCAAGGGCGGCAACGGCGGCGAGAAGCCCAAGACCGGCGACGGCAAACTGCTCTTCAACGTCGAGCAGGAAAAAGTCGACGACATGGTCAACATGAAGGGCATGTGGGCCACCGACCAGACGGTGGCCAAGACCGACGTCTACAAGATCGTCGGCTACGGCCTGTCCGGCGGCAAGAAGTGGGAGCTCCCGCTCGACGGCGCCGTCTGCTGGGCCAACCCGAAGGCCACGGAGGACGGCAAGGCCGTCGTCCTGGTCAGCGACGGCAAGCCCAGCTCGGAGAAGAAGTACGGCGGCCCCTGCACCCAGGTCATCGCCTTCGACGTCAACAAGGGCAGCAAGCTCTGGCAGAAGTCCGCCAAGTCCGGTGACCGCGACGTGAGCTTCTCCGAGGTCACCATCGGCGGCGGCACGGTCGCCGCGGGCGGCATCAGCGGCGGAGCCGCCTGGTCCCTGGCGGACGGCAAGGAGCTGTGGGCGCCCAAGTCCGACGGCGACGACTGCCGCGACGGCGGTTACGGCGGCGGCAAGAAGCTCGTCGCCGTGCGCCGCTGCGGTGACATCGAGCGCGGCATCGTCGAGATCCAGACGCTCGACCCCAAGTCCGGCAAGCCGGTCTCCAAGTACAAGCTGCCGCCCGGCCTCTCCTGGCCGCACATCGCCTCCACCGACCCGCTGGTCGTCGGCGTCAACGCGGGCGGCAACAAGGGCAACGGCGCGTCCGACTTCTTCGTGATCGACGACAGCGCCGCCGAGGGCAAGCTCCGCAGCAAGATCTCCACGGACAACGGCAAGTACGAGCCGCGCTGCCCGGCGACCGAGGTCGAGGGCTGCACCAAGCTGGTCATCACCAAGGACACGCTCTACATGCCGACCGAGGATCACTCCTCGGGCGACCCGAACCAGGTCGGCCGCGTCAACGAGATCGTCGCCTTCGACCTGTCCAGCGGCCAGACCAAGGGCAAGACGGACGGCACTCCCGGCTCCAGCCTGGTGCCCCTCGGCGTCGACGAGGACGGCTACCCGATCGCGTACCAGATCCCGACGTACAACGCGGGCGGCAAGGTCATGCGCATCGACCCCAAGACGTACAAGGGCGACGTGCTGCTGAAGAACGCCGACGAGACGTCCCGGCCGGAGCGGGAGCTGTCGCCCGACTTCCAGCAGGGTCTGTGGGCCCAGGGCCGGCTCTTCCTCGGTACGAACTACGCGCACCGCACCACGTCCGGTCTCGGCAAGCAGTACACCATGATGATCTTCGGTGAGAGCTGACGCGCCAAGCTGACGCTTCCGTTGACACCACATGATCACGGCGCCGCCGTGACGGCGGTTTCCGACCGCTTGGCGCCGTGATCAAGCACAATTCTCGTCGTATCCCTGCCCGTCGCGCTGCCGTGCCTGAACGATCCGTTTCAGTCTCGAAGTACACGCGATTGGCAGGGATTTCGGCATTCCGGGGGACTTCTCACCGGTAAGGGGCGCGCAACGTCGAACAAGCGTGTAGCTTCCGGGGTCGAGGGGTCGACAAGGAGACGTAGAGACGTACGCGGGGCGACAGGGGGCAAGCGCATGGGCGTGCGGCTCATGGTGGTCGATGATCACCGACTGCTGGCCGAGGCGCTCGCCTCGGCCCTGAAGCTGCGCGGGCACCGGGTCCTGGCCGCGGCCGCGCCGAGCGCGGGCGCCGCCGACCTGGTGGTGAGCCGCGCTCCTGAAGTGTGCCTGCTGGGCACCGCCACCCCGGCCGAGCCGGGTGTCTTCGATCCGATCGTCCGCATCAAGCGCGACCGGCCGCAGGTGGCCGTCGTGGTGCTCGGCCCCGTGCCGAGCCCGCTCGGCATCGCCGCGGCCTTCGCCGCCGGCGCCTCGGGCTACGTGCGGCACAACGAGCGGATCGAAGGCGTGGAGCGCGCCATGATGAAGGCCCGGGCGGGTGAGGCCGCGGTCGATCCCCAGCTCCTGCAAGGGGCGTTCACGGAGCTCCTCAACCCCGCCGCCCAGCCGGACGACGAGGGCGCGCGGCTCCTGCAGCTCCTCACACCGCGGGAGGTGGAGGTCCTCGTACGGGTCGCGGAGGGCGAGGACACGCGGCTGATCGCGGCAGGCATGGGCATAGCGCCGAGCACGGCCCGGACGCACGTGCAGCGGGTGCTGATGAAGCTGGGCGTGGGGTCGAGGCTGGAGGCGGCGGCCCTCGCCGCGCGCACGGGCCTGCTGGACCGCGCGGCCGCCGGCCCGGTCCCGCTGCCCCCGCAGAGGGGCCCTGCCTGATTCAGCCCGTCCGGCGTTTGAGGACGAGCGCGTTCAGCGCGATACGGGGGTCTGGGGGCTTGCCCCCAGTTACGGGAAGGGGCGGGGTGGGGAGAAGAAACCCGTGAGCCCCGTGAGGAAGACGGCAACCAAGCTCGCCGACGGTCGCGAGCTCATCTACTACGACCTCCGCGCCGACCCCATACGCGAGCCCCCCGACCCCCGCCCCCTTCCCCCCGCCGCAACCACCGTCACCGAAGTCCGCCACGACCAGATCCTCGGCGACGACGTCGTCATCGCCTCCCACCGCCAGACCCGCACCTTCCTCCCGCCCGCGGAAGCGTGCCCCCTGTGCCCCTCAAGTCCCGGGCGCCCCACGGAAATCCCCGCCACCGACTACGAAGTCGCCGTCTTCGAGAACCGCTTCCCGTCGCTCGCGGGCCCCGCAGGCCGGTGCGAAGTCGTCTGCTTCACCCCCGACCACCACGCCTCCTTCGCCGGTCTCACCGACGCCCGCGCGGCCCTCGTCCTCGCGGTCTGGACCGACCGCACCGCCGAGCTGGCCGCGCTCCCCGCCGTGCGGCAGGTGTTCTGCTTCGAGAACCGCGGCGAGGAGATCGGCGTCACCCTCGGCCACCCGCACGGCCAGATCTACGCGTACCCGTTCGTGACGCCGCGCACGGAGCGCATGCTCGCCTCCGCCGCCGCACACGCCGCCGCGCACGGGACCCGCACGGGCGGCGGCCGCAACCTCTTCGACGTCGTCGTGGCCGGCGAGCGCGAGGACGGCCGCCGCATCGTCCTCGCCACCGACCACTGGACGGCCTTCGTCCCGTACGCCGCCCGCTGGCCGTACGAGGTGCACCTGTACCCCCGCCGCCGCGTGCCCGACCTGCTCGCGCTCGACGACGCGGCGCGCACAGAGTTCCCACAGGTCTACCTGGAACTGTTGCGCCGGTTCGACCGGATTTTCGATGGGCGGGAAGGCGGGGACGGGCACAGCACGGCCGTGCCGCCCGCCGTGCCGCCCACCCCGTACGTCTCCGCCTGGCACCAGGCGCCGTTCCAGGACCCCCGCAGGAGTGAATTCGCGCTCCACCTCGAGCTCTTCACCGTCCGCCGGGCTCCCGGCAAGCTGAAGTTCCTCGCTGGTTCCGAATCCGGCATGAACGTGTTCATCAACGATGTGCCGCCCGAGGCTGCGGCGGAGCGACTGCGAGAGGTAGCGAGCGAATGAGCGAGAGCAGCAGGAAGTGCCTGGTCACGGGCGGCGCGGGCTACGTCGGCAGCGTCGTGGCGGCGCATCTGCTGGCCGCCGGGCACGCCGTGACCGTCCTCGACGACCTCTCGACCGGGCACCGGGCCGCCGTCCCGGAGGGCGCCGCCTTCGTCGAGGGCCGCGTGCAGGACGCGGGCCGGTGGCTCGACAGCTCCTACGACGCCGTGCTGCACTTCGCGGCGTTCTCGCAGGTCGGCCAGTCCGTGGCCGACCCCGAGCCGTACTGGCGCAACAACGTCGGCGGCACCGCGGACCTGCTCGCCGCCATGCGCGACGCGGGCGTGCGCACCCTGGTCTTCTCGTCCACCGCCGCCACCTACGGCGAACCGGCCGGCGTGCCCATCACCGAGGACGCCCCCACCGCCCCCACCAACCCCTACGGCGCCACCAAGCTCGCCGTGGACCACATGATCGGCGGCGAGTGCGCCGCCCACGGCCTGGCCGCCGTCTCCCTGCGCTACTTCAACGTGGCGGGCGCCTACGGGCCCTACGGCGAGCGGCACACCCCCGAGACGCACCTCATCCCGCTCGTCCTGCAGGTGGCCCGCGGCGAGCGCGAGGCCGTCGCGGTCTACGGCGACGACTACCCCACCCCGGACGGCACGTGCATCCGCGACTACATCCACGTCGCCGACCTCGCCGAGGCCCACCTGCGCGCCCTCTCCGCCGCCCGCGACGGCGAACACCTCATCTGCAACCTGGGCAACGGCAACGGCTTCTCCGTCCACGAGGTGATCGAGACCGTCCGCAAGGTCACCGGGCACCCCGTCCCGCAGGTCGCCGCCCCGCGCCGCGCGGGGGACCCGGCCGTCCTCGTGGCCTCGGCCGAGCGCGCCCGCGAGACCCTCGGCTGGACCCCGCGCCGCCCGGACCTGGCCGGAATCGTCGCCGACGCCTGGGAGTTCGCGCGCCGCGGGCCGGAGCAGTGAACACCGCGGCCGAGGGCTTCGAGCGCGCCTACGGGTACGCCCCCGGGGGCGTCTGGGCCGCGCCCGGACGGGTCAACCTCATCGGCGAGTACACCGACGTCAACGAGGGCCACGTCCTGCCGATCGCCCTCCCGCAGTGCACCCGGGTCGCCGCGGCGGCCCGTACGGACGGCGTGCTGCGGCTGCGCTCGCGCGAGGCGGCGGGCGCGGCCGAGCTGTCCCTCGCGGAGCTCGCCCCCGGCCGCGTGGAGGGCTGGGCCGCCTATCCGGCGGGCGTCGCCTGGGCGTTGCGCGAGGCGGGCCTTCCGGTGGGCGGCGCCGACGTGTACGTCGAGAGCGACGTGCCGGCGGGCGCGGGCCTGTCGTCCTCCGCCGCCCTGGAGGTCGCCACGGCCCTGGCGCTCACCGAGCTGCACGGCGCCGCCTGCGACCCCCTCGCCCTCGCCCGGCTCGCGCAGCGCGCCGAGAACGCCTTCGTGGGCGTCCCCTGCGGGCTCATGGACCAGGCGGCGTCCGCCTGCTGCACCGCCGGCCACGCCCTGCACCTGGACACCCGCGACCCGGCGCCGCGCCAGGTGCCCTTCGACCTGGCCGCGCACGGGCTGCGGCTGCTCGTCGTCGACACCCGCGTCCGGCACGCCCTGGCCGACGGTGCGTACGCGGCGCGGCGCGCGGGCTGCGAGGCGGGGGCCCGGGCGCTGGGCGTACGGGCGCTGCGGGACGTGCCGTACGGGGAGCTGGACGCGGCGCTGGACGGGCTCGCCGATGCGGGCGTGCGGCGGCTCGTGCGGCACGTGGTGACCGAGGGGGAGCGGGTCCGGCGGGTCGTGGAGCTCCTCGGCGCGGGCGAGCCGCGCGCGGCCGGGCCCCTGCTGACCGCCGGGCACGCCTCCCTGCGCGACGACTTCGCGGTCTCCTGCCCGGAGCTGGATCTGGCCGTCGCGGTCGCGAACGAAGCGGGCGCGCTCGGGGCGCGGATGACCGGCGCGGGATTCGGCGGCTCGGCGCTGGCGCTCGTGGAGGAGCCGGCCGCGGAGGCGGTCCGCGGGGCCGTCACGGCCGCCTTCGCGGCGGCCGGGCACCGTCCGCCGCGGGTCTTCGCAGCGGTGGCGGGCGGCGGTGCGCGGCGGGTGTACCGAGGTGGGGAGCGGACCGGAGCGACGGGAGCGCCGCGGACCCCTCCCTGATCGTGCAGTCGGGCATGGTCAACTTCGCGTCGTTCCATGTCGTTCACTGCCTCAATACTGAACAGAAAGCTCACCATAAACAGGCGGGTCGAGCAGTTTTGCCAATCGGCTTCCGTTGCGGGACCCCCGCCGTACGCTGATGCACAGCGTCGGTGGGGGCCGACGCTGATCAGGGGGCGAGACAGGCAGGTACGACGCCCGGGGCGGGGTGTAAGTCATCAGTGCGGCGGCGGCCGTGCGGCGTGTGGCGGCCCCGGACCGGGCGCCGTACCCGCACTGGCCGCCGCCCGGGATATGGGGGTGGCAGTGGCACGTATTCGGGTACTGGTGGTCGACGACCACCGCATCTTCGCCGAGTCGCTCGCCGCCGCCCTCGCGGCCGAGCAGGACGTGGAGGTCTCCGCGGCCGGCAGCGGGCCGGCGGCGCTGCGCGCGCTGGAGCGGGCGGCAGCGGAGGGGCGCCGCTTCGACGTGCTCCTCATCGACGCCGATCTCGGCACGGTCGTCCAGGACGGCGGCGTGTCCGGGCAGCTCAGGGGCCCGGCCCACGGCTCCGTGCACGAGGGCGGCGGGCCGGGGGAGGGCGCGGTCGACGGTATCTCCCTCGTGGCCGGAGTGCGCAGTGCGCACCCCGCGGTGCGCACGGTGGTGCTCGCCGAGCGCGACGACCCCAGAAGGGCCGCCGCGGCCCTGCAGGCGGGCGCCGGCGGCTGGGTGGCCAAGGACTGCTCGCTGTCGCGGCTGCTGGCCGTCATCCGCGGTGTCCTGCGCGACGAGACGCACCTGCCGCCCGCCCTGCTGACGGGCGTGCTGCGGGAGCTCACGGCCGCCCGCAAGCACCGCACCGAGAGCGAGCGGCTGGTGGAGTCCCTCACGCCGCGCGAGCGCGAAGTGCTGCGCTGCATGGTGGCCGGGCTCGGCCGCAAGGCCGTCGCCGAGCGGCTCTACCTCTCCCCGCACACCGTCCGCACCCACATGCAGAACGTCCTGGGCAAGCTCGGCGTGCACTCCACGCTCGCGGCGGTCGCGCTGGCGCGGCGCGCCGGGGTGGGGCCGGTGGACCTAACCGGGAGTGTTGTCGAACGGGGCGGTCAGCTGGCGTAGCAGATCGGCCAGCTCGCGGCGCTGGGTGCGGGACAGCTCGACGAGGATGGCGCGCTCCTGCTCCAGGAGCCCGGCCAGCGCCTCGTCGGCGCGGTCCCGGCCCTCGTCGGTGAGGCGCACGAGCACGCCGCGGCGGTCGCTCGGGTCGGGCTCGCGTTGGACGAGGCCCTTCTTCGTGAGCCGGTCGATCCGGTTGGTCATCGTGCCGGAGGTGACCAGCGTCTGGGTCAGCAACTGGCCGGGCGAGAGCTGGTACGGGGCCCCGGCGCGGCGCAGCGCCGTCAGCACGTCGAACTCCCAGGGCTCCAGCTCGTGCTCGGCGAAGGCCAGGCGGCGGGCCCGGTCGAGGTGTCGCGCGAGCCTGCTCACGCGACTGAGCACCTCGAGTGGCTCCACGTCGAGGTCAGGGCGCTCGCGGCGCCATGCTGAAACCAGCCGATCGACCTCGTCCTCCATGCTGATCAGTGTAGAGGGTCTGTCGACATGAAGTCTCTTGATGTTAAGTCTCTTGACGTCGAGATATTTGGAGCGTGATGCTGGAAGCATGACGACGACCGCTGCCACGCCTGCCTGGGACCCCGAGCAGTACCTGCGTCACTCCGGCCCCCGGTCCCGGCCCTTCCACGACCTCCTCGCCCGCGTCCCGCTCCGCGATCCCGCGCGGATCGTGGACCTCGGCTGCGGCCCGGGCAACGTCACGGCCCTGCTCGCCGAGCGGTGGCCCGGGGCCCGGATCACGGGGCTGGACAACTCGGAGGCGATGCTGCGGAAGGCGCGGGCCGGGGTGCCGGGTGTGGCCTTCGCCCACGCGGACCTGAGGCGGTGGGCGCCGGAGGAGATGTACGACCTGATCGTCTCCAGCGCGACGTTCCAGTGGGTGCGGGGGCATGCGGAGTCGTTCCCGCGGTGGGTGGAGGGGCTCGCCCCCGGCGGGGTCTTCGCCTTCACCGTGCCGGGGAACTTCGACGCCCCGAGCCACGTGCTCCTGCACGAGCTCTGCGAGAGCGAGGCGTGGCGGGGCCGGCTGGGCGGGCTGTACCGGCCCGGGTGCGTGCTGTCGCCCGCGGAGTATCTGGAACGGCTCGCCGGGCTGGGGCTGGCGGTGGACGCCTGGGAGACGACGTACGTCCACGTGCTGGAGGGCGAGGACGCGGTCCTGGACTGGACGAAGGGCACGACCCTGAGGCCGGTCCTGACGGCGCTGGCGGACGACGCGGAGGCGACGTCGCGCTTCCTCTCGGAATACGCCGCCCTCCTCCGCGAGGCGTACCCCCCGGGCCCGCACGGCACGCTCTTCCCCTTCCGGCGGATCTTCACCGTGGCCCACCACGGCTGACCTCCGGTCCGGTGCGTGACGGGACCACCTGAGCCCGTACGGCGCGTGCGCCGTGAAGGGGCTCGCCCCTTCATTCCCGCCGCGACGGCGATCAGCCACCGCGGCCGGATCCGGCGGTGCCGGGCCCACCTGAGCCTGTACGGCACCGCCGGTCTGCACCGTTGTGGTTGCGCGCCGTGGCGGCGGTTTCAAGGGTGCGTGTGCATCCTGAGCCTGCGCGGCGAGTGCGCTGTGAAGGGGGGCTCGCCCCTTCATTCCCGCCGCGACGGCGATCAGCCACGGTGGCGCTTTCCGGCGGTGCCGGGCCCACCTGAGCCTGTACGGCACCGCCGGTCTCCACCGTTGTGGTTGCGCGCCGTGGCGGCGGTTTCAAGGGTGCGTGTGCATCCTGAGCCTGCCTGAGCCTGCGCGGCGAGTGCGCTGTGAAGGGGGCTCGCCCCTTCATTTCCGCCGCGACGGCGATCAGCCACCGCGGCCGGATCCGGCGGTGCCGGGCCAACCTGGGCCCGTACGGCACCGCCGGGCTTCGCCGTTGTGGTGGCTCGCCGTCGCGGCGGATTCCAGGATGCGAGGCATCCTGGACCTGCGTGGGCCTGCATGCCGCCACCGTGGCGGGTTCAAGGGGGCTCGCCCCCTTGAACCCGGGGTGACGGGGGCGCCGCCCCCGTTCCGTGCTGTCAGGCGCGCCTGTGCCCAACAAGGCGCGGCTTCGGCTCCAAGCCGTCCAGGCCGTGCCACGCCAGATTCACCAGGTGCGCCGCCACCTCCGCCTTCTTCGGCTTGCGGACGTCCAGCCACCACTGGCCCGTGAGGGCGACCATGCCGACGAGGGCCTGGGCGTACAGGGGGGCCAGTTTCGCGTCGAAGCCGCGGGCCTTGAACTCCAGGCCGAGGATGTCCTCGACCTGGGTGGCGATGTCGCTGATCAGCGAGGCGAAGGTGCCGGTGGACTGGGCCACCGGCGAGTCGCGGACGAGGATGCGGAAGCCGTCCGTGTACGTCTCGATGTAGTCGAGGAGGGCGAACGCGGCCTGTTCCAGCAGCTCCCGCGGGTGGCCCGCGGTGAGCGCGCCCGTGACCATGTCCAGCAGCTGCCGCATCTCGCGGTCGACGACCACCGCGTACAGCCCCTCCTTGCCGCCGAAGTGCTCGTAGACGACGGGCTTGGAGACCCCGGCCTTGGCCGCGATCTCCTCGACGGACGTGCCCTCGAAGCCCCGCTCGGCGAAGAGTGTGCGACCGATGTCCAGCAGCTGCTCGCGGCGCTCCGCGCCGGTCATCCGCACCCGCCGGGTGCGCCGGGGCCCCGCAGCCTGGGCCCGGTCCTTGTTACTGGTGGTATTGCTGTCGATCGCCACGCTGTCAATCATGCCGCCTGAGCGGCACTCTCCTTTCGCCGGGATTCCAAGCGGTCCGCCTTCGGCCACCGCACGTCGTACGCCCAGCCTGCCTGCTCGAACCAGCGGATGAGGCGGGCGCTGGAGTCCAGCTGCCCCTTCAGCACGCCGTGCCGGGCGGAGGTCGGGTCCGCGTGGTGCAGGTTGTGCCAGGACTCACCACAGGAGAGGATCGCCAGCCACCACACGTTGCCCGAGCGGTCGCGGGATTTGAACGGCCGCTTGCCCACGGCGTGGCAGATGGAGTTGATGGACCACGTCACATGGTGCAGCAGAGCCACCCGTACCAGCGAACCCCAGAAGAACGCCGTCGCGGCACCCTGCCAGGACCAGGTGGCCAGGCCGCCGACGAGCGGCGGGATCAGCAGGGACACCGACGTCCACAGCACGAACTGGCGGGAGACCGCCCGGATGTCCGGATCCTTGATCAGATCGGGGGCGTACTTGTGCTGGGGGGTCTGCTCCTCGTCGAACATCCAGCCGACGTGGGCCCACCAGAGCCCCTTCATCAGGGCCGGCACCGTCTCGCCGTAGCGCCAGGGGGAGTGCGGGTCGCCCTCGGCGTCGGAGAACCGGTGGTGCCTGCGGTGATCGGCGACCCAGCGGACCAGCGGTCCCTCCACCGCCATCGACCCCATGATCGCCAGGGCGATCCGCAACGGCCGCTTGGCCTTGAAGGAGCCGTGCGTGAAATAGCGGTGGAAGCCGATGGTGATGCCGTGGCAGCCGATGTAGTACATGGCCACCATCAGGCCCAGGTCGAGCCAGCTCACGCCCCAGCCCCAGGCCAGCGGGATCGCCGCGACGAGGGCGAGGAACGGCACGGTGATGAACAGCAGCAGGGCGATCTGCTCGACGGAACGCTTGCTGTCGCCGCCGAGCGTGGCGGACTGGAGCGGGGCTCCCTGGGCCTTCGGCGCGTCTTCGATCACGTCGGGGCTTGCAGTCATGGGTTCCCTCATGGGGGTCGGGGCATGGCTACGGTTCCGTAACCTACGGCTTCGTAAGTATGGCAGGGCGGGAGCGCGGAGCAAGAGGGCTGTGGACAACCGCGCGTCGGAGGGCGACCTATGCTGGTGGGCGTCGGACAGCGCGGTCCGCAACCCCTCCAGACGTGCCGGAAACTCTGCAAGGAGCAGCACCTGTGAGCAGTGCCGACAACACCAACGCCGCCCTGCGCGCCGACATCCGCCGCCTCGGCGATCTCCTCGGCGAGACCCTGGTCCGTCAGGAGGGTGAAGAGCTCCTCGATCTGGTGGAGCGGGTCCGCGCCCTGACCCGCAGCGACGGGGAGGCCGCCGCCGAGCTGCTCGGCGCCACCGACCTGGAGACCGCGGCCAAGCTCGTCCGGGCCTTCTCGACCTACTTCCACCTGGCGAACGTCACCGAGCAGGTGCACCGCGGGCGCGAGCTGGCCGCCAAGCGGGCCGCCGAGGGCTCGATCCTCGCCCGCACCGCGGACCAGCTGAAGGAGGCCGACCCCGAGCACGTCCGGGAGACCGTCGAGCACCTCGGGGTGCGTCCCGTCTTCACCGCCCACCCCACCGAGGCCGCCCGCCGCAGCGTCCTCAACAAGCTCCGCCGCATCGCCGAGCTCCTCGACACCCTGGACTCCCGCTCCGCGGGCGCCACCGGCGACCGGCGCCGCACCGACCTGCGCCTGGCCGAGAACATCGACCTGCTCTGGCAGACCGACGAGCTGCGCGTGGCCCGCCCCGAGCCCACGGATGAGGCCCGCAACGCCATCTACTACCTGGACGAGCTGCACGCCAACGCCGTCGGCGACGTCCTGGAGGACCTGGCCGCCGAGCTGGACCGGGTGGGCGTCGCCCTGCCCGCCACCACCCGCCCGCTGACCTTCGGCACCTGGATCGGCGGCGACCGCGACGGCAACCCCAACGTCACCCCGCAGGTCACCTGGGACGTGCTGATCCTGCAGCACGAGCACGGCATCACCGACGCCCTGGAGCTCGTCGACCTCCTGCGCGGCGCCCTGTCGAACTCCATCCGCAACAGCGGCGCCACCGAGGAGCTCCTCGCCTCCCTCCAGCGCGACCTCGAACTGCTGCCGGAGATCAGCCCCCGCTACAAGCGCCTCAACGCCGAGGAGCCCTACCGCCTCAAGGCGACGTGCATCCGCCAGAAGCTCGTCAACACCCGCGAGCGCCTGGCCCGCAACACCCCGCACGAGGAGGGCCGCGACTACCTCGGCACCACCGAGCTCCTCGCCGACCTGCAGATCATCCAGGACTCCCTGCGCGCCCACCGCGGCCGCCTGATCGCCGACGGCCGCCTGGAGCGCGCCCTGCGCACCCTGGCCGCCTTCGGCCTGCACCTGGCCACCATGGACGTCCGCGAGCACGCCGACGCCCACCACCACGCCCTCGGCCAGCTCTTCGACCGCCTCGGCGAGGAGTCCTGGCGCTACGCGGACATGCCGCGCGACTACCGCCGCAAGCTCCTCGCCAAGGAGCTGCGCTCGCGCCGCCCGCTGGCCCCCAGCCCCGCGCCCCTCGACGCGGCCGGCGCAAAGACCCTCGGCGTCTTCGGCACGATCAGCGAGGCGCTGGAGAAGTTCGGCCCCGAGGTCGTCGAGTCGTACATCATCTCCATGTGCCAGGGCGCCGACGACGTCTTCGCCGCCGCCGTCCTCGCCCGCGAGGCCGGTCTGATCGACCTGCACGCCGGCTGGGCGAAGATCGGCATCGTGCCGCTCCTGGAGACCACGGACGAGCTCAAGGAAGCCGACCGCATCCTCGACGACATGCTCGCCGACCCCTCCTACCGGCGCCTGGTCGCCCTCCGCGGGGACGTCCAGGAGGTCATGCTCGGCTACTCCGACTCCTCCAAGTTCGGCGGCATCACCACTTCCCAGTGGGAGATCCACCGCGCCCAGCGCCGCCTGCGCGACGTCGCCCACCGCTACGGCGTCCGCCTGCGCCTCTTCCACGGCCGCGGCGGCACCGTCGGCCGCGGCGGCGGCCCCACCCACGACGCGATCCTCGCCCAGCCCTGGGGCACCCTGGAGGGCGAGATCAAGGTGACCGAGCAGGGCGAGGTCATCTCCGACAAGTACCTGCTGCCGGCCCTCGCCCGGGAGAACCTGGAGCTGACGGTCGCCGCGACCCTGCAGGCCTCCGCCCTGCACACCGCGCCCCGCCAGTCCGACGAGGCCCTCGCCCGCTGGGACGCGGCCATGGACACCGTCTCCGACGCCGCCCACGCCGCCTACCGCCGCCTCGTCGAGGACCCGGACCTGCCGGCGTACTTCTTCGCCTCCACCCCCGTCGACCAGCTCGCCGAGCTCCACCTCGGCTCGCGCCCCTCGCGCCGCCCCGACTCCGGCGCGGGCCTGGACGGCCTGCGGGCCATCCCGTGGGTCTTCGGCTGGACCCAGTCCCGGCAGATCGTGCCCGGCTGGTTCGGCGTCGGCTCCGGCCTCAAGGCCGCCCGCGAGGCCGGCCTGGACACCGTCCTGGACGAGATGCACGAGCACTGGCACTTCTTCCAGAACTTCCTGTCCAACGTCGAGATGACGCTCGCCAAGACCGACCTGCGCATCGCGCAGCACTACGTCGACACCCTCGTGCCCGACGAGCTCAAGCACGTCTTCGACGCCATCAAGGCCGAGCACGAGCTGACCGTCCAGGAGGTCCTGCGCATCACCGGCGAGGCCGAGCTGCTCGACGCGAGCCCCGTCCTGCGCCAGACCTTCCACATTCGCGACGCCTACCTGGACCCGATCTCCTACCTCCAGGTCACGCTGCTGCACCGCCAGCGCCAGGCCGCCGAGCGCGGAGAGCCCGCCGACCCGCTGCTGGCGCGTGCGCTCCTGCTCACCGTCAACGGCGTGGCCGCGGGTCTCCGCAACACCGGCTGACCGCGGACGGGAGAACAGCGGAGCGGGTCGCCCCTTCATGCCGGAAGGGGCGCCCCGCCGCCGTACGGGCCGGGTGTGCGGACGGGCGGCGGCTCAGCCGCGCACGCCCACGAAGAAGCCCGGCCCCTTCCCCTCGGACTCCACGTACTCCGCCTTCACCCCGGCCCGGGAGAAGGCCTCCTCGTACTGCTCGCGGGTGAACAGCGTGAGCATGTCGACCTCGCTGCGGTGCTCCACGCCGCGGGCGTCCGCCAGGACGTAGTGGAGCTCCATGCGCGTCATGCCGCCCTCCCGGGTGGAGTGCGAGACGCGGGTGATGGTGCGGCCGTCACGGGTGAGTGCGTGGCCGGCCACGTACCCGTCCAGGAACGTCTCCGGGAACCACCACGGCTCCACCAGGACGACACCGCCGGGCACCACCGCGGCCGCCAGCGTCGCGACGGCCCGGTCCAGGTCCGCGGCCGAGCGCATGTACGCGATCGAGCTGAACATGCAGACGGCGGCGTCGAAGCTGCGCTCCGGGCGGAACGAACGCATGTCGCCGGCGTGCAGCGGAACGCCCGGCAGGCGCCGCGCCGCCATCGCCAGCATCGGCTCCGCCAGGTCCACGCCCTCCACGTGCGCGAACAGCTCCGCGAACGCCTGCAGGTGGATGCCCGTGCCGCAGGCCACGTCCAGCAGGGCGGCGGCGTCCGGCCGGTGCGCCCGGATCAGCCGGGCCACCTGGCCGGCCTCCGACCGGTAGTCCTTCTTGTCCTCGTACAGCAGGTCGTACATCTCCGCAGCGCGGTCGTTCTCGTACATGAGTCTCCCCCCAGCTCCGTGACAACAACGACCACCCAGCCTGACGGGCCCGCCTAGGGGCCCACTCGACCCGTGCTCGCGTCAGCCGGCCGCGGCCGGCTCCGCGCCCTTCTCGCCGGCCCCGGCACCCTGCGTCTCCTCCTCCTTCTTCTTCTCCTTCAGGAGGAAGGCCACGAGGAGCGCCACGAGCATCACGCAGCCCGCCGTGATGTAGACCGTGTTCACGGCATCGGCCATGCCTTCCAGGACCGGGCGCGCCAGCCGCTCGTCGGCGTTCGCCAGCCAGGACGAGTCGTCGAGGTCGATGCCCCGGCCGCCGTGCTGCGCGGCCTCCAGCACCTGTGCGTTGGCCGGGTCGGCGACCACCTGCGGATCGCTCTGCGCCGCCCGGAAGCCGGCGTCCCCGGCCGCGGCGCGGAACGCGTCGGAGATCTTGTCGCCCACCACCGAGAACATGATCGACAGGAAGATCGCCACACCCGCCGTGCCACCGATCTCCCGGAAGAACATGTACGCGGCGCTGGCCACGCCCATCTCCTCCTTGCGCGCCCCGTTCTGCAGCGCGATCAGCGTCACCGGGAAGCAGATGCCGATGCCCAGGCCCATGACCGTCGTCATCACCACCAGCGCCCACACCGCCGTGTCCGGTCCGACGAAGCCGAACATGAACAGCGACGCCGTCACCAGGAACAGGCCCAGCAGCAGGAACGCCTTGAACCGCCCGCTGCGGTTGATCACCGGCCCGAGCGTACGGCTCGCGATGATCGTGCCCGCGGTCTGCGGCAGCAGCATCAGCGACGCGGCCGTCGGCGACATCCCCTTGACCATCTGCAGGTACAGCGGCAGGAAGATCAGCGACCCGAAGACGCCCAGGCCGACGATGATGTTCACCGAATTGATCACCGAGAAGGTCCGGGTGCGGAACAGCCGCACCGGGATGATCGCCGCATCGCCCATCGCCGATTCCACCCGTACGAACATCACCAGGCCGATCAGCCCCAGTGCGAACATCGCGAGCGACAGCGGCGTCCCCCAGCCCCACTCGCGGCCCTGCTCCGCCACCACCAGCAGCGGCACCAGGCACAGTGCGAGGGCGAACGCGCCCCAGTAGTCCACCTTCTGGACGGTGCGCACCCGCGGCATCGTGAACTTCGTCGCGACGACGATCAGTGCCAGCACGCCGATCGGCAGGTTCACCAGGAACACCCAGCGCCAGCCGGCGATGCCCGCTATCTCCCCCATGCCGGCGAAGAAGCCGCCCAGCAGCGGGCCCGTCACCCCGGCCAGGCCGAACACCAGCGAGAAGTAGCCCTGGTAGCGGCTGCGCCGCTCGGGCGTCATCATGTCGCCCATCATCGCGAACGCCATGGTCATCACGCCGCCCGCGCCGATGCCCTGGATCCCCCGGAAGGCCGCCAGCTGGTACATCGACTGCGCCATGCCGCACAGCAGCGACCCCGCCAGGAAGACGACGATCGACATCACGTAGATCCGCTTGCGCCCGTAGATGTCGGAGAACTTCCCCAGCAGCGGCGTCGTGATCGTCGACGTCACCAGATAGGTCGTGGTCGCCCACGCCTGGATCGTCTGGCCGTGCAGTTCGTCGGCGATCGTCCGCATCGCCGAGGCGATGATCATGAGGTCGAGCGCGCCCAGGAAGAGTCCCAGCATCAGCCCGACCAGCACGGTCATGATGGCTTTGTGCGTGAGGCCGTCCCCCTCCTCGCCCTGGGAGCTCGCGGCGGCCGGCTGCGCGGTATTCGTCATGGCCTCACACCTGTTGTGGTAGTTGGTCGTTGGCGGTGTTCGCTGGTCGTGCAGCGGTTTTTGCCTATGCTTGAACCTCAACTCGGCTTGAGGTCAAGAGCTGCCGGACGACGGATGGTCAGGCCTTCGCGGCCAGCTCCTCCAGCCGCCCGACGACCTCGGACGGCGCCGGCATCGCCAGCGCCTCCTCGCGCAGCCGCGCCGCGGCCCGCCGGTACGCCGGATCGCCGAGCACCTCGCCGATCGCGGCCGCGATGGTCTCCGCGCCGTCGTCCTCGGCGCGGATCAGCTTCGCCGCGCCCAGCTCCTCCAGCCGGGCCGGGTACTCCAGGCCGCCGATGTGGGTCAGCAGGATCTGCGGTACGCCGTGGGCCATGCCCGTGAGCGTCGTGCTGCCGCCCGCGTGATGCACCATCACGTCACAGGACGGCCCGGCCACGTCGAGCGGGATCCAGCCCGCGTGCGCCCCCGCCGGCAGCGGCCGCAGCTTGCCCGCCACCCCCTCCGGCGCTGCGATCAGCAGGTCGACGTCCAGTGGGGCGACCTCGCGCACCAGGCCCTGCAGGATGTCGAAGTCCTGCTCGGGCGTCACCCGGCTGCCCGCGCTCACCAGGACGCGCGGCCGGCCGTCGCGCCGGTGCATCCACGGCTCGACGGTCCGCTGGGAGGTGTACGGGACGTGGCGCACCGGCAGCGCCGGCGGGGCGTGCACGGGGCGCACGGACGGCGGGCAGGAGGAGAGCGTGAGGTCCGGGGCGGGCAGGGCGGTCAGGCCCGCCCGCTCCAGCTCGCCGCCGAGCTCGATCGTGGCCGCCAGGGTGACGACCAGGGGTTCGCCCATCTCGGTGCCGAAGCGGACGTAGGGCACGCGCGCGTACTGCGCGACGAGCGGCGCCGCGTACGCCAGCACCCCGCCCACCACCAGGTCCGGGCGCCAGCCGTCCACGAGCTCGCGGAGCCTGCCCAGGCAGTCCGCGGCGAAGCGGCCGAACATGCGGCCGATGGAGATCAGGGAATCCAGGCCCGTCCCGGAGACCGGTGCGGTGTTGCCCAGCGGGGGGATGCGGAAGTCGGCCACGGTTTTTGGCGTGACCGCGAAGGCGGGCAGCCCGGCGTCCAGGATCAGCGGGACGACGGGCTCGCAGCCGGTCATGAAGACCTCATGACCGGCGTTACGGGTCGCCTGCGCGAGCGGGACGAGGGGAAAGAGCGTGCCCGCTCCGTTGCCGCCCACAAACAGAATCTTCATGGCCCCGACTGTCGGGTGCGGGCGTCGAGTCGCGCTCGACGACGCCTCGACCGGGCCGGTGCGGGCGCCGTCCGTCAGCCCAGCCGGGCGAGGGCCGCGACGAATGCCTCCGGCGTGTCCGCGCTCAGGTCCGGCCGCGGCAGGGCGTACAGGCCCAGCCCCTCCAGCTGCGGCGTCAGCTCGGCGGCGGCCGCGAGGGCCACGGCCAGTGGCTCGCCCGGGGCGGCGGTGATCTGCACGTAGGGCACCTTCGCGTGCGCCGCCACCAGCGGGCCGGCGAAGGCCGAGGGCACTCCGGCCACCACGCCGGGCCGCCGGCGGTCCGCGAGGCCGGGCAGGCCCTCCAGGCACCACGCGGCGAACCGCCCCAGGCAGCGGCCGCGCAGCACCCGGCGCTCGTGCGGGTCCTGGGGTACGGGGAAGGGGTTGCCCCCGGTGTCCACGAACGCCTCGGCCGGCGTCCGCGCCGTCACCGCCGCCGTGGCGACCCCGGCCCCGGCGGCCGCCTCCGCCGCCCCGCCCAGGTCCGCGGCCCCGGCGAGGACGACTTCGTGCCCGGCCACGAGGGCGGCGCGCGCCGCGGCGATGAGCGGAAGAACCGCCTCCGGCGTGTCCCCGGCTACGAAAAGAATCCTCATGGCGGCCATTCTCACGAGCCGTCATGGAAGGCCGCTCGACGCGGCGTCGAGGCCGCGCCCGAGGCCGGGGTCAGGTGTTGTACGTGCTCTGCGCCCGCTCCAGGCCGTCCACGATCAGCGCCTCCACGGCGTCCGCGGCCCGGTCCACCTGGTAGTCGAGCTCCTTGCGCTCGGTGGACGAGAAGTCCTTGAGCACGAAGTCCGCCACCTGCATCCGGCCGGGCGGCCGGCCGATGCCGAAGCGCACCCGGCAGTAGTCCGGGCCCAGGGCCTTGGTGATCGACTTCAGGCCGTTGTGGCCGTTGTCGCCGCCGCCGAGCTTCAGCCGCAGCGTCCCGTAGTCGATGTCCAGCTCGTCGTGGACGGCGATCACCCGGTCGGCGGGCACCTTGTAGAAGTCGCGCAGCGCGGCCGTCGGCCCGCCGGACAGATTCATGAACGACATGGGCTTCGCGACCACGACCCGGCGGCTGGAGGGACCGGGCGCGCCGAGCCGGCCCTCGACCACCTGCGCCCGCGCCTTGTGCGCCTTGAACTTCGCACCCATGCGCTCCGCGAGCAGGTCCGCGACCATGAACCCCACGTTGTGGCGGTTGCCCGCGTACTCCGGCCCGGGGTTGCCCAGGCCCACGATCAGCCAGGGGCTGGAGTCGTCCGTCATCTGCATGTCTCCTTCATAGCCAACCGCTCAAAGCCGACCGCCGCCCCACTCCGGTGGAGCGGGACGGCGGTCGAAAGAAAAGCCGGGAGGGGCGAGGATCAGGCCTCGGCGCCCTCGGCCGCCGGGGCCTCGGTCGAACCGGCGACGACGTGCAGGACGACGGCGTCGGCGTCGACGGCCAGGGCGACACCGGCCGGCAGGACGACGTCCTTGGCCAGGACGGAGGCGCCGGCCTCGAGGCCCGCGATGGAGACGGTGATGGCCTCGGGGATGTGGGTGGCCTCGGCCTCGACCGGCAGGGCGGTCAGGGTGTGCTCGAGCAGGTTGCCGCCCGGGGCCAGGTCGCCCTCGGTCTGGACCGGGACCTCGACGGTGACGGTCTCGCCGCGCTTGACGACCAGCAGGTCGACGTGCTCGAGGAAGCCCTTGAGGGCGTCACGCTGGACGGCCTTGGGGATGACGAGCTCGTCGCGGCCCTCGATGTCCAGGGAGAGCAGGACGTTCGGGGTCTTCAGAGCCATCATCAGGTCGTGGCCCGGCAGGGTGACGTGGACCGGCTCGCCACCGTGGCCGTAGACGACGGCGGGAACCTGGTTGGCACGGCGGATGCGGCGGGCGGCGCCCTTGCCGAACTCGGCACGGACCTGGGCGGGGATCTTGATCTCAGCCATGGTGCACTCCTCGGAGGTGTGGATCGATGGGCCGTTACCCGGCCACATACGGACCTGCTACGAAGAGCGCGTCGATAACGGACCGCCGCACATGAGTGCGGCCTCCCTCGCCGAGCAACTCGTGGAGTGTACCCGGCGGGGGAGGCCGCTCAGAAATCGATCAGGGCCGTGCGGTCACAGGCCGATCGTTTTTGCAGCCGGCAGGTCAGGGCTGCCGGAGGCTCACTGCTCCTCGAAGAGGCTCGTGACCGAGCCGTCCTCGAAGACCTCGCGCACGGCGCGCGCGATCGTCGGGGCGATCGACAGCACCGTGATCTTGTCGAGCTCCAGCTCACCCGGGGTCGGCAGGGTGTTGGTGAAGACGAACTCGCTCACCTTGGAGTTCTTCAGGCGGTCCGCGGCGGGGCCGGAGAGCACACCGTGCGTGGCCGTCACGATGACGTCCTCGGCACCGTTGGCGAACAGGGCGTCCGCGGCGGCGCAGATCGTGCCACCGGTGTCGATCATGTCGTCGACCAGGACGCAGACGCGGCCCTTCACGTCACCGACGACCTCGTGCACCGTCACCTGGTTGGCGACATCCTTGTCACGGCGCTTGTGGACGATGGCGAGCGGGGCGCCGAGGCGGTCGCACCAGCGGTCGGCGACGCGCACGCGGCCGGCGTCCGGGGAGACGACCGTCAGCTTCTCGCGGTCGACCTTGGCGCCCACGTAGTCGGCGAGGATCGGCAGCGCGAACAGGTGGTCGACCGGGCCGTCGAAGAAGCCCTGGATCTGGTCCGTGTGCAGGTCGACCGTGAGGATCCGGTCCGCGCCCGCCGTCTTGAACAGATCGGCGATCAGACGGGCCGAGATCGGCTCGCGGCCGCGGTGCTTCTTGTCCTGGCGGGCGTAGCCGTAGAACGGCACGACCACGGTGATGGAGCGGGCCGACGCGCGCTTCAGCGCGTCGATCATGATCAGCTGCTCCATGACCCACTTGTTGATGGGAGCCGTGTGGCTCTGCATCAGGAAGCAGTCCGCGCCACGCGCCGACTCCTGGAAGCGGACGTAGATCTCGCCGTTGGCGAAGTCGAATGCCTTGGTCGGGACCAGGCCGACGCCCAGCTGGTGCGCGACCTCCTCGGCAAGCTCGGGGTGGGCGCGGCCGGAGAAGAGCATCAGCTTCTTCTCGCCGGTCGTCTTGATCCCGGTCACAGCACAGTCTCCTTGGATGTCGCTTTGTGTGCGCTTATCACGGTACGCCCCGCACGGCGCACCCGTGTCACGGTCACTGCTCGCCGTCGGTCTCCCGGCGAGCGGCGGAAGCGGCCTGTGCGGCTGCGCTTCCCGGGCGCTTACGTGCCACCCAGCCCTCGATATTCCGCTGCTGTCCACGTGCGACGGCCAGCGAACCCGGGGGCACATCCTTGGTGATGACCGAGCCGGCGGCGGTGTACGCGCCGTCCCCGATCGTGACCGGAGCCACAAACATGTTGTCCGATCCGGTACGGCAGTGCGAGCCGATCGTCGTGTGGTGCTTGTTCACACCGTCGTAGTTCACGAAGACGCTCGCCGCGCCGATGTTGGAGTACTCGCCGATCGTCGCGTCACCGACGTACGACAGGTGCGGCACCTTGGTGCCCTCGCCGATCTCGGCGTTCTTCATCTCGACGTACGCGCCGGCCTTCGACTTCGGGCCGAGCTTCGTCCCCGGGCGCAGGTAGGCGAACGGGCCGACGGTCGCGCCCTCGCCGATCAGCGCCGAGTCCGCGACGGTGTTGTCGACGCGGGCGCCTGCGCCCACGGCGGTGTCCGCCAGGCGCGTGTTCGGCCCGACCTCGCTGCCGGTGGCCAGGCTGGTGGCGCCGGTCAGCTGGGTGCCGGGGTGGACGAGCACGTCGGGCTCGAAGGTGACGGTGACGTCGATCCAGGTCGACGCCGGGTCCACGACCGTCACGCCGCTCATCATCGCCGCGTGCAGCAGCCGCTCGTTGAGCAGTCTGCGGGCCTCGGCGAGCTGGACGCGGTTGTTGATCCCCAGGATCTCCCGGTGATCGCCGGCGACCGCGGCGCCGACGCGGTGCCCGGCCTCGCGCAGGATGCCCAGGACGTCGGTCAGGTACTCCTCGCCCTGGCTGTTGTCCGTGCGCACCTTGCCGAGCGCGTCCGTCAGCAGCTGGGCGTCGAACGCGAACACCCCGGAGTTGATCTCCCGGATCGCGCGCTGCCCCTCCGTGGCGTCCTTGTGCTCGACGATCGCGGTCACGGCGCCGCTGTCGTCACGGACGATCCGCCCGTAGCCCGTCGCGTCGGGGACCTCGGCGGACAGCACGGTGACGGCGTTGCCGTCGGCGGCGTGGGTGTCGCTGAGGGTCTTGAGCGTGGCGCCGGTCAGCAGCGGGGTGTCGCCGCAGACGACGACCACGGTCCCGTCGAGGACGATCCCGCTGTTCGACAGCTCCTCGAGGCCCATGCGCACGGCGTGGCCGGTGCCGTTCTGCTCGTACTGGACGGCGGTGCGGACCTCGGGGTCGATCTGTGCGAGGTGCGCGGAGACCTGCTCGCGTGCGTGCCCGACGATCACGACGAGGTGCTCGGGGTCCAGCTCGCGGGAGGCTGCGACGACGTGGCCGACGAGGGAACGTCCGCAGATGGCGTGCAGGACCTTGGGGGTCGCCGACTTCATGCGGGTGCCCTCACCCGCTGCGAGAACGACGACGGCTGCCGGGCGGTTGGCGCTCACGGGTGTGCCCTTCGGCTTCGGGTGGTGGACATCCGAAGGATACCGGTGCGTTTTACTGCTGAAACGCGGGCGGGTCCCGACCTGGCGGTCAGGACCCGTGCCTCGAGCTCCCGGGGAAGGAATCGAACCCTCATTCAATGAACCAAAATCATTTGTCCTGCCATTAGACGACCCGGGATGGTTCGCCCGTGATGCCCGATTCGCTTGATCGGACGCGCTTGCAGCCAACACTATGCCGTACGGCTGCCCGTCGACGCGACGGTGCCGGGCACGCCGGCCGGGCCGCGAGGGCGGGAACGGGCAGGAAATGGGGTGGCGGGCTTCCGTAGTCTGGGTGGTATGACCACAACGGGGGCAAACGCGGAGGCGGGCGCGCGCGGCGCGCCGGACGGGCCTTGGTGGTGGGCGCGGCGGCGCAGCATGGTGTTCGACGTCGTGCTGGCGCTGGTGTCCGCCCTGGAGTGCGCGGCGGAGGGCGCCGGATTCGCGGACGAGCACGGGGGCCCGGTGGCGCTCGGCATCGTGGTGGGGGCGCTCGTCGGCGGCACGCTGCTGTTCCGGCGCCGGTGGCCGGTGGCCGTGGTGCTGCTGGGCATCGCGATCACCCCGGCCGAGCTGGGCTTCCTGCTCGGCATCGTCGGCCTGTACACGCTGGCCGCCTCGGACGTGCCGCGCCGGCTGACCGTCTTCCTCGCCGGTGTGTCGGTGGCGGGGACGTTCCTCGTGACGTTCATCAAGTTCCAGCGCGACATATCCGCCGGGGAGGGGTACCAGCCGGGCCCCTGGATGATGCTGTTCTTCGCGTCGCTGGTGGCGCTGGGGCTCACCGCACCGCCCGTGCTCCTGGGGCTCTACGTGGGGGCGCGGCGGCGGCTCGTGGAGAGCCTGCGGGAACGCGCGGACGGCCTGGAGCGCGAGCTGTCGCTGCTCGCGGAGCGGGCCGAGGAGCGCGCGGTGTGGGCCCGCAACGAGGAGCGCACGCGGATCGCGCGCGAGATGCACGACGTGGTGGCGCACCGGGTGTCGCTGATGGTCGTCCACGCGGCCGCCCTGCAGGCGGTGGCCCTGAAGGACCCCGAGAAGGCGTCGCGGAACGCGGGCCTGGTGGGCGACATGGGCCGGCAGGCGCTGACGGAGCTGCGCGAGATGCTCGGCGTGCTGCGGACCTCCTCCGAGGGCATGGTGACGGAGGCGTCCTCGGCCGCGGACTCGCGGCGGCTGGCGGAGGTCGCGGCGGCGGCCTCGGCCGCGGCCTCGGCGCGGGTGACCGCGGGCGTGGGGGCCGGTGCCGCGGGCGGGACCGCCGCCCCGGTGAGCGAGCCGTCTGCGTCCGGTGACGGTCCGTGCCTGGACGGCCTGGAGGATCTCGTGGGCCAGTCGCGGGCCGCGGGCATGGCCGTCGAGCTGTCCGTGGAGGGCGTGGAGCGTTCGTACGGCGCACGGGTGGAGAGCACGGCGTACCGCGTGGTGCAGGAAGCGCTGACCAACGTCCACAAGCACGCGCCGGGGGCGAAGGCCGTCGTGCGCGTGGCGCACCGCGGGGACGAGGTCGCGCTGCAGGTGGAGAACGGGCCGTCGGACTGCGGCGCCGCCGCGCCGGGCCTGCCGAGCGGCGGAAACGGCCTGGTGGGGATGCGCGAGCGGGTCTCGGCGCTGGGCGGGGTCTTCGTGTCGGGCGCCACGGACGCGGGCGGCTTCAGGGTGTCGGCGGTGATCCCGGCGATCGCGGAGAGCGGGGCCACGCCGGCCTGAGGTCCGTAGGACGGGCCCGCCGGCCCGAAGCCCGGACGGCGGGGGCCCGCCGGTGCGGACAAGGCCGGTTCTCACCCGGCTTTTGGCCGGTTCGCGTTGCTCCGGTCAGCGGCGTCCCATGCCCGCCGACAGCCGCGAGGGCCGGGTGCCGTTGACGAGCGTGGCGATGGCGTGGTCGATGTCCGAGCCCAGGTACCAGTCGCCGGTGTGGTCGAGGCTGTAGACGCGGCCGTGGGCGTCGATGGCGAGCAGGGCCTGCCCGTCCGCCTCCTGCCCGAGCGGGCACACCTCGGCCCCCAGCGCGCGCCCCAGGTCGGCGACGGTGCGCGCGAGGTGGAGCCCGTGCAGTGGGTCGATGTGGAAGGGCGTGGGGGCGATGTGCCGCCCGGTCCCGGTCCCGGCGATGTGCAGGCCCCCGAACTCCGCCCAGGCCTCGACGGCGGCCGGGAAGACGGTGTGCCGGTGCCCGGCGGGGGAGGTGTGGGCCCGCAGGGCGTCGGCCCAGTTCTCGGCGGCCTTGATGTCCCAGCGCCCGGGCTGCCACCCGGCCTCGCGCAGGGCGGCGTCCACGGCGGCGGGGAAGCGGGTGGCCGCGGTGCGGTCGAAGGCGCGCATGCCGGTCAGCCCCTGTCCTTGGTGAGAGAGGCCTTCGTGGCGGCCTTGGAGATGGCGGCCTTGGCCGGGGAGGCCTTCGCGGGGGCCGCGGGGTCGACGCTGCGTACGCCGAAGTGGCTCAGCAGCGCCGTACAGGAGCGGCAGGGCGGGGCGTACGCGCCGTGCCGCGGGTCGCCGTCCTCGCGGATGTGCCGGGCGGTGAGCTTGGCGTGCTTCAGGGCGCGCCGGGCCTCGCCGTGGGTCAGCGGTTTGCGGGAGGCGCGTTTGCCGCGCGCGCTCTCGAAGGCGCCGAGGAAGCGGGTCAGCAGGAGCGCCTCGGGGCAGCGGCCCGTGAAGCGCTCGCGCCGGTCGCTGGTGAGGGTGTCGAGGAAGTCCTGGACCAGCGGGTGCAGCGCGGGAGGCACCTCGGCCTTGCCCGCGGTGCAGGTCAGCGTCTCTCCGCGGACGGAGAGGGCGGCGGCCACGGCGGGCAGTATGCCGTCGCGGCGGTGCAGCAGGGCGGGGGGCCGGTCGGCGTCCTCCGTGCTCCAGGTGAGCCGGGGATCGCCGGAGGCCGCCGTGCCGTGGTCGTCGGCGGGCGGTCGGTCCTGAGTCGTGTGCATGGTGGTTCTTCCCTCCCTGCAATCCCCCTGTTGCGGAGGTCAGCCTGCCAAACGGGACGGCAGGTGCGGAAGTCAGGTCGGGGTTGGCGGGGCGTCGTGTGATGTTCATGCGTCGGATGACCGGACCGGTGGGGCCGGCGGCGCGGCGTCCGGGAGGGGTTCACGGGGCGTGACGGCCGGGCCGGCGGCGGTGCGGGCGGACCGGGGCGCGGTTCCCTCCTTGCGGTACCGCATAGGCTGTGCCGCACGGGGTGTTCTCGGCCATGGGGACACCGGCCGTCCGGGCCGCCCCGTGGCCCGGACGGGGGTCCGGTGACTCGCGGCGACCGCCGCGTTCGTCGGGGCCTTTCGGAGACACACAGTCAGCAGGGGGCTTCCGCCATGACGACAGGTCGGCTCGGGCAGCAGGCCGCGCCACCGAATGCGGCCTACGCCGGGCAGGTCGTGCACTTCCCGGACCCGGTCCGCGCCAGCCGCTATCCCAAGGGAGTGCGGATGGACGACGAGGGCCGTCCGGACTTCTCGCCGTACGCACGGGCGGCCGCGGAGATCGCGGAACCGCCCGAGGGCTTCGGCGTGGACGAGCTGCGGCTGACCGACTACGTGTCGGCGAACGCGGCGCTGCACGCCGCGGGCCACGAGCTGTGGGCCAGCCTGCCCTCGGTGGCGACGCCGCACGGCTGGACGTGGCACCACGTCGTGGGCACGCGCCGGCTGGAGCTGGTGCCCGCGGAGGTGAAGGCGCTGCTGCGGCACCACGGCGGGCTGGCGACGGCCGCCGTGGACCAGGACAAGCGTGGCACGCGCCCGCTGCAGGAGACCCGGCCGGTGCACTTCGTGCTGCCGCAGCGGGACCTCGCGGTGACCGAGGAGCAGGTGCAGGGCGTCGAGGAGGACCTCGGCTACCGCCTCCCGGGCGCGTACCGGGCGTTCCTGAAGGCCGCGGGCGGGTGTGCCCCCGTGGGCGCCGCGCTGGACGCGGAGCTGGGCCTGCTGATCGACCAGCCGTTCTTCACCGTGCGCGACGAGGCGGCCGTGAACGACCTCGTCTACGTCAACAAGTGTCTGCGCGACCACTTCACCAAGGACTATCTGGGCGTGGGATTCGTCCAGGGCGGCGTGCTCGCCGTCAAGGTGAAGGGCGAGGCGATCGGTTCGGTGTGGTTCTGCCCCTACGACGACGCGCGCGACCGGGACGGCTGGACGGTGCAGGAGCGGGTGGAGCGGCTGCTGCTGCCCTGTGGTGAGGACTTCGACGTGTTTTTGTCGCGCTTGGCGGGTGGTCCGCCGGAGCTGGAGACGGTCGCCGGCCTGATGGTGGACGGCGGCTTCGCCTACGCCGTCCCGGTGGAGGGGTGAGCGCGCGGTGGTGACGTTCGCGCAGGCGCAGGAGCGCGGTGAGCGCTGGGCCAACGGTGACGTGCCGGCGTACCAGCACCGGGAGGTGCGGGTCCGCGAGTTCGACCTGGGCTTCGTGGTGTGGGCCGAGGACCGCGAGGACGGTCCGACGTCCGACGGCGGCCTGGTCCGGCTGGTGATCGCCCGGGACAGCGGGGAGACGACGCTGTGGCCGGGGCTGCCGGTGGGCGAGGTCATCCGGCGCTACGAAGAGGAGTACGGGGCCGTGCCCGTGGAGGAACCGGAACCGTCCGACGCGCCGCCGAAGCGGCTGGACCTGAACGCGACGTCGTTCCTGCTGAGCCCGCCGCAGTGGCTGCAGGACGCGGCGGACGCGATGGGGATCCCGGACCGCAGGACGGACGGGGGGACTCCGGGCGGTACGTCCGGCGGTGCGTCCCGTACGTCCGACACGTCCGGGGGCTCGGCCGCGGCGGCGCGTTCGGGGGCTTCCTCGGATGCGTCGCAGGGCGGGCCGGCGCTCGTGCCGCCGCCTGCGCCCGCGCCGAGCGCGCCGGGTGCGGCGAGTGCCCCGAGCGAGCCGGGGGTTCCTGCGGCGTCGGCTTCGTCCGACGGCCCTGCGGCCTCTCAGGCCCCCGCCGCACCCGTTGCGCCGCCCGCGCCCGTGCCTGCTCCTGCGGTGCCTGCTCCTGCTCCCGCGCCCGCTTCTGCGGCGCCCGGGGAGCCGGAGCCTGCCACGCCGTGGGCGGCGGCCGCCACGCACACCGCGGATGACGACGACCGCTCGGTCGGCCTGCCCGCCACGGTGCTGGCACCTGCCCTGTCGGGCACGGACGAGGACGACACGCCGCCTCCGGGCGTCGGTCCGGAGGCGAAGACGGCCCTGATGGCCTCCGGCAGCGCGCTGCCGAAGACGGCGATCGCGCCCGCGATCGACGACCTGCCGGCGGGCGGGGGAGCGAGCGGTGCGCCCGTTCCGCCGCCTCTCGGTCCCGGTGCGCCCGGGGCTCCGGTTCCGCCGCCTCCGGGGCCGGGTGCCGGTGCGCCTTACGTGCCCGGGCAGTCCGGCGCCCCGGTGCCGCCCGGTGCGCCTGGTGCCGGTGCTCCGCAGGGGCCCGGGGCTCCCGTGCCGCCGGCGCCTCCCGGCGCTCCCGTCGCCCCTGGTGCCGCCGCTGCTTCCGCTGCGCCCGGGATCCCCGGTCAGCAGCAGCCGGGTGCGGGCTCTCCGACGCCGCCCGGTGCTCCTGCCGCGCCCGCCGCTCCGGGGATCCCCGGCCAGCAGGCGGGGGCCGGTGCCCCCACGCCGCCCGGTGCGCCCGCCGCGCCCGGTGGCGGGGTGCACCACGCCGCGACGATGCTGGCCGGTCCCGGTACGCCGGGCATGCCCGGTGCCGCGCCTGCCGCGCCCGGCGCTCCCGTACCGCCTGCCGCGCCCGGTCAGCCCACGCCGCCTCCCGCCGGACCCGGCGGGGTGCACCACGCGGCGACCATGCTCGCCAGTGCGCCCGGCGGACCGGCGGCTCCTGGGGCTCCGGGCGCTCCCGGTGCCCCCGGCGCGCCGGGCCAGCCCCCGGCCGCCCCCGGCCGCCCGGGGACCCCGCCGCAGGCCCCTGGCACTCCGCCCGCGGGCCCCGGCGGGGTGCACCACGCCGCCACCATGCTCGCGAGCCCCGGCGGGCCCGGCATGCCCCCGGCGCCGCAGGGCCCGGCCGCGCCGCAGGCTCCGGCTGCTCCGCAGGGCCCGGCCCCCGCGTACGGCTACCCCCAGGCGCCCACCGGTCTCCCGACCGTCGGCCCGGGCTACATGGCGGTCCTGCGCTACCGCGCGCACGACGGTTCCGAGCAGCAGCTCATCCGGCGCAGCGCGCCGGGCACGCCGCACCCGGAGTGGCAGATCCTGCACGAGCTGATGGGGCTGAACGTGCCCCGCGAGCAGGTGCTGGAGCTGCACACGGAGCTGGAGTCGTGCGACGGCCCCGGCGGCTACTGCGCCCGCATGGTGCGGGAGAACTGGCCGCAGGCGACGGTCAGTCACACGGCCGCGTACGGCCGCGACCACGCCACGCGCCAGCAGGGCGTCCGGCACCTGATCGAGCATCAGGGCGAGCTGCACCAGGTCGCGGACGGCCCGGCCCGCCCGGCGCCGAACCGGGTGCCGCTGCCGCACCCCGGCCAGGTGCAGCAGGCGCCGCCGGTGGGCCCGGACGTGGTGGCCCGGGAGCTGGCCGAGTCCTTCGGCCCGCAGGGCGTGTTCCGGTTCGAGCAGCGCGCGGTGTCGCGCCAGGGCGTGCCGGACGTCGTCGCGCAGACGCTGGTGTGGGCGGGCGTGCCCGTGGACTGCGGGCCGTTCTTCTGGGGCCAGGCGCAGCCGGGCCGGCCGGTGCCGACGCTGGCGGAGCTGGCGGCGGAACGGCAGGTGCAGGCGGCGCCGGACGCGGGCTCGTACCTGGTGATGGGCACGGACTTCGGCAAGCAGCTGTGCGTGCAGTACGGCACGGCACACATCGTGGCGGTGCCGCTGGAGGCGGGGCCGGGCGGTTCGTCCGTTCCTCCGCAGTTCGTCAACACGAGCCTGCCTCAGTTCGTTCGCTCTTTGGCGCTGCTCGGGAAGATGTGGCGCTGGCGCTACGGATTGACGCCGGAGCAGGCGGGCCGCTGGACGGTGGATTTCCAGGAACAGCTGATGGCGCTGGACACGGCCGCGTTGGCGTCGCCGGAGAACTGGTGGTCGGTCCTGGTGGAGCAGATGTGGGACGGCCTGTTCTAGCCGCGGCGGCGGGGCGTTGAGGGCGCGGGGCGTCCGATCCGGGATGAGGGTCGGACGCCCCGTGTCGTAGGTTGGCGCATCCTTGACACAAGAAGCGGGCGGAGTGTCGCGTCATCGGCACTTCCCGTGGTCCGGGGATGATGTGCGCCAGACTGCGTCACATACCGGACATCCGGGATATAAGGGGCTTCAAGGATGAGTGCATCGGTGTCTCCCGACGGATTCTCCGTCGTACGGGGCCGGGGTTACCGGCCCGAGCAGGTGGATCGCGCTCTCGCCGAGTTCGCGCGGCAGCGGGACGCGGCCTGGGAGCGGGTGGCGCGGCTGACCGTACTCGCGCGCGAGATGGAGGAGGAGGCCCAGCGCCTCGGGCAGGTGGTGGCGCAGCTCCCACCCCAGACGTACGAGACGCTCGGCCAGCGGGCGCAGGGCCTGCTCATCACCGCCCAGGCCGAAGCCGCCGGGCTGCGGGAGCGGGCCGAGGCCGCGGCCGCCGAGATGATGGACGCGGCGGAGGCGCACGGGCGCGCCGTCCGGGACGCCGCGCACGAGCAGTCGACCGCCCTGCGCGCCGAGGCCGACGAATGGGCGCGGCAGGCGCTCGTCGCCGCCGAGACCGTCGCCGACGACGTCGTCGCCGTCGCCCGCCGGGACGCCAAGCAGCGGCGCGAGGACGCGGCGGCGGCGCTCGCCGAGATGCGGGAACGTACCGCCGCCGCGCTCGCCGAGCAGGAGAAGGACCACGCCGAGCGCTGGGAGACCGCGGGGCGGGAGATCGCCGAGCGGGAGGCCGCGCTCGACACGCGCATCGCGGCGATGGACGAGTACGCGCGCAACGCCCTGGCCGAAGCGCAGCGGCGCTACGCGGAGGCGGAGGAAGCGGCGCGGCACGGGCAGGAGGACGCCGACGCGCAGGGCGCCGCCCTGATCGCGCAGGCGCGGGTCCGCGAGGAGCGGGTCGTGCGCGACGTGGAACGCATCCTGCGCGAACACGAGGAACGCCGCGAGGAACTGCGCGCCCACATGGCCCACGTCCGCCACAGCCTGGCGGCCCTGACGGGCAAGCCGGTGGCGGAGGACCTGGGGGCGGGGGACAGCTGAGCGCGGCACCGGTGGCTGGGCCGCGCGCATGCTCGACCTCGACCGGGAGGTCGAGGGTGCCTGCACCTTTGAATCCGCCGCCGCGGCGGGGGTGAAGGATGCGGGTGCGTCCTTCACCGGGGCTGTGGGCTGTGGGTCAAGGGCGCCCGCACCCTTGAATCCGCCGCCGCGGCGCGCAACCACGACGGTGGAGTCCGGCGGTGCCTGCCCGGGCGGAGGTGGTTCCGGCACCGCCGAGTGCCGCCGTTGTGGCTGAGCGCCGTCGCGGCGGAGTGGAGGATGCGGCTGCATCCTCCACCTCGGCCCGCGGGCTACGCGGTCGGCTTCGGCGCGGGAGGCGTGGGCGTTGTCGTCTGCGCCGCGACCACCGTCAGGTGGACGGTCTCCACCTTCCCGTCAGCCGTCTCCAGGCGGAGCATGTAGGCGCCTGCCTTGTCGCCCGTCAGCAGCTTCGGGAGCGTCAGGACGCCGTCCTTGTCCGTCGTGCCCGCCTTCACGATGAGCACCGGCTTGTCGTCGGTGCCCTTGAAGTAGGGGCTGCCCTTCTCGGGGACGGTCTTGCCGTCGGTCATGGTCACCGACACGGTGACCTCCGCACCGATCACGTCCTTGCCGGCCTCGCCGAGGACCTTGAACTGGATCCGGTCGGGGAACGCGCTGTTGGGCTCGGCCTTCAGTTTGGAGCTGTCCACAACGACGATCTGCTTCGCAGCCCGCACCTTGACCGTGCCCGCGAACTCGACCGCCGGGATGTCCCGGCCCACGACCTTCGCGGTCAGCGTGACCTTGCCGCTCTTCAGCCCCGCCACGACGCGCGGCGCGGTGGCCGTGCCGTCCTTCGCGGTGGAGACGGTGATCGCGGTGGAGCCGTCCGCGAACGTGGCCCCGGCCCCGGTCCCGCCGCCGATCTCGAACCGTACGCGGGCTTCCGCCACCGGCTTGCCGGACTTGTCCTTGGCCAGGACGCGGGCCTGCTCCTTGAACGCCTCGCCGGCGTAGGTCTCCCAGGCGCGGTTGTCGCCGATGCGCTCCAGACGGCTCGCGGGGGCGGGCGGGACGGGCTTGTTGTCGCCGCCGGGCTTGTTGGTGCCGCCGTCACCGGGCTTGTGCGTGCCGCCGTCACCGGGCTTGCTGGTGTCGCTCCCCGGCTTGCTGCCGCCGCCGGGCTTGCCGGTGTTCCCGCCGTTCGACGGCGGGGCAGGCTTCGAAGGAGGCGCCGGCTTCGCGGGCTTGGGGGACGCCCCGGACGCCGGAGGAGCCGACGGCCCCGACGGAACCGCCGGAGTCCCGCTCCCCGCGGGCGGGTTGCCCGACGGCTTGCCCGGACGGTCCGGCAGGGAGGGCACGTTGCCCTCCTTGTAGGCGCGCATCCAGGACGTGACGGCGTTCACGTACTCGCGCGAGGGGTTGTAGCTGAGGATCGCCTTGTCGAGATCCGCGGCGCTGTTCATGTCCTTGCCGCCCGCGCACAAGTACTTGGCGGTGCCGAGCGCGGCGTCGTAGATGTTGTTGGGGTCCTTCTTGCCGTCGCCGTTGCCGTCGGCGCCGTAGAGCGCCCAGGTGGACGGCAGGAACTGCGTGGGGCCGACGGCCTTGTCGTAGACCGTGTCGCCGTCGAGCGCGCCCCGGTCGGTGTCCTTGATGAGGGCGAAGCCGTTGCCGTTGAGCTGCGGGCCGAGGATGGGCTTGTCCGTGGTGCCGTCGGACGTCATGCGGGTGCCCTGGTAGGTCCCGTGGTGCGTCTCCACGTTGCCGATGCCGGCTATGAGCTCCCAGGGCATGTGGCAGCCGGGCAGGTCGGCGGCCGCGCGCTGGGCGGCCTTGCGGTAGGCGTCCAGGGCGGTCGCGGGGATGCCCGTGGTGGCGTCCTTGGCGTCGTTCTTGCCGTCGCCGCGCGCGCCGGGCAGGCCGCCGGGGCCCTTGGGTCTGAGGTCGGGCAGCGTGAGGTTGGGGGTGCCGTGCGGCAGGCCCTGCGGATTCTTGGGGTCCTTGGCGGGGTCGTCCGAGTCCGCGGTGTTGTGCGCGGGACTGACGCCGACCGCTGCCGTGAGGCTGGCTACGAGCAGGGCCGTGCACAGACCCTGCCGGGAGACGCTGGCAGCGCGCGTAGGGAGAATCTTCACGTTGCTGCTTCCTTCGGAGACCTGCGGCCCGTGCGAAGGGGGTGCACGACTTCCCCCCTCGGCCATGACCCCGAACACTAATTCCCTGTGGCCCCAATTGTCTTGCCCGATGGCCGCCTTCACGTATTATTCGCCCTTCGTTCCTCGTCAACTCCCGCCACTTTGCCCGTTTCTTGGTATTTGTCCGCTGCGGATTCCGTACCGGACTCCGCAGCGGGTTCGCCCGCGTGCACGGGGAAGTGCCGTGGCGCCAGGGTCAGAAGGGCGAGCAGTGCCAGACCGGCCGCGCCGGCGGCCCCCAGATAGACGTGGTCGACCGCCGCGGAGACGGCCTGCCGCAGATATCCGGCCGCTTCCGCCGTGAGGGACGTGCTCGCGTGCTCCAGGGCGCGCGAGACGGAGTCGAGGTCCGCGGGCAGCCCGGGCCGTACGGAGGCCGGGGCGTCCTCCAGGCGCGCGGCGAGCGTGCCGTTGGCGACGGCCCCGAAGAGCGCCGCCCCGACGCTCTGCCCGACCTGCCGGCAGAAGAGCACGGACGCGGTGGCGGTGCCGCGCTCCGCCCAGCCCACCGACGACTGCACGCCCACGATCAGCGGGAGCTGGAACAGGCCGAGGGCCGCACCGAGCGCCAGCATCACCAGAGCCGGCTGCCAGGCGGCGCCCGGGTGCGGGAGGAGGGGGAACGACAGCAGGATCAGTGCGGCGAGGCCGATGCCGAGTGCCGCGCAGCTGCGGAACCCGATGCGGTTGTAGACGTGACTGCTCAGGGCGGCGGAGATCGGCCAGCTCAGCGTCATCACGGACAGCACGAGCCCGGCGGCGATCGGCCCCAGGCCGAGGACAGCCTGGGCGTACGTCGGCAGGAAGACGGTCGGCGCGATGATCAGGAGCCCGAGCGCCCCGAAGGAGAGGTTGACGGCGCAGATGGAGCGGCGGCGCCAGACCCAGCCGGGAATGACCGGCTCGGCCGCGCGCCGCTCGACGACGGCGGTCACGCCCGCGCACACCGCGCTGCCCGCGAAGAGCGCGAGGGAGGGCGCGGAGAGCCAGGGCCAGGCGACGCCGCCCTGCACGAGCGCGCAGAGCAGCAGGCCGCCGCAGGCGAAGACGCCGAGCGCGCCGGGCCAGTCGACACGCGCGCGCGGGCGCGCGTGGGTGCGGGAAGCGGGCTCGTGGAGGTGGCGCCTGACCAGCCAGAGGGCGACCGCGCCGACCGGCAGGTTGATGAGGAAGATCCAGCGCCAGTCGGCGTACCCGGCGAGCAGGCCGCCGAGCGCCGGCCCGGCCACCGCGGCGGTGGCCCAGACCGTCGACAGCCTGGCCTGGATCCTGGGGCGCTCCTTGAGCGGGTAGAGGTCGGCGGCGATCGTCTGCACGGTGCCCTGCAGGGCACCGCCGCCGAGGCCCTGCAGGACGCGGAAGGCGATGAGCGCGGGCATGCTCCAGGCGGCGGCACACAGGGCCGAACCGAGGAGGAAGAGGACGATCCCGGCGAGGAGCACGGGCTTGCGGCCGAAGGTGTCCGAGAGCTTGCCGTAGACGGGGAGGGTGACGGTGACGGCGAGGAGGTAGCCGGAGAAGAGCCAGGAGAAGACGGTGAAGCCGCCGAGGTCCGCGACGATCTGGGGGACGGCCGTGGAGACGACGGTCCCGTCGAGGGCGGCGAGCGCCATGGCGAGCATGAGCGCGGCGACGACGGGTCCGCGGCGGGCGACGGCAGGCGGCGCCGCGCCCGGCGCGGTCGCCTCCGTTCCCGCCCCGGGTATGCCGCCGCCGCCCGTGCAGTCGCCCGTGCCGTTCTTGCCGTTCTTGTCGCCTGTGCCGCCGCCCGTGCCGTTCTTGCCGTCGCTTGTGCCGCCGCCCGTGCCGCCCGTGCCGCCCAACGCCGCCCCCCGAGGTCGTTTCCCCTTGCAAGCATTCGTCGGTCAGGGTCTCACTTGAGCCTTACGTAGCGGCAGGGTGCATGCTCGGGGTCCGTCAACCCCGAGACGGACGAGTCCGGCAACGCCGGATCCCCTAGGGGACGTTCCCGGCTTTCTCCTGCTCGTCCCGCCACCCGGTTCGTACCGCAGGGGGAGGAGCCGGAGTCCGCCGCTGCCTAGCCTTTTCGAGGGCGGCCGGAGAGCGGTGGTGGGGATAGCCCCACCACGGATACACGGACGAGCACCATCGCCGCGGGCCCCCGCCTTCCAGCAGGCTGTGGACCGTACCCCCTCAGTGAGCATGTATAGGAGAACCACCGTGACAACGGCTGTATCGATTCCCAGGACCGGGGGCAGTGGAGGACATGCGGCCGTCGCGGCGAGGGCCCGCGAGGTCGTCAAGGCGTACGGGTCCGGCGAGACCCGGGTCACCGCCCTCGACCACGTGGACGTGGACATCGCCCGCGGGCAGTTCACGGCCATCATGGGCCCGTCCGGCTCCGGCAAGTCGACCCTGATGCACTGCCTGGCGGGCCTCGACACGGTCACGTCCGGCCAGATCTTCATCGACGAGACCGAGATAACCGGCCTCAAGGACAAGAAGCTCACCCGGCTCCGCCGCGACCGGATCGGCTTCATCTTCCAGGCGTTCAACCTGCTCCCGACGCTCAACGCCATCGAGAACATCACGCTCCCCATGGACATCGCCGGCCGCAAGCCGGACAAGGCGTGGCTGGACCGCGTCGTGGAGACCGTGGGCCTCGCCGGGCGCCTCAAGCACCGCCCCAACCAGCTCTCCGGCGGCCAGCAGCAGCGCGTCGCCGTGGCGCGCGCCCTCGCCGCCCGCCCCGAGATCATCTTCGGTGACGAGCCGACCGGAAACCTCGACTCGCGCGCCGGCGCCGAGGTGCTGGGCTTCCTGCGCCGCTCCGTCGACGAGCTGGGCCAGACCATCGTCATGGTCACCCACGACCCCGTCGCCGCCTCCTACGCCGACCGCGTGCTCTACCTCGCCGACGGCCGGATCGTGGACGAGATGTACAGCCCCACCGCCGACGCGGTGCTCGAGCGCATGAAGAACTTCGACGCGCGTGGACGGGTGTCGTGACCGTCCTCAAGACCTCCCTGCGCAACTTCCTCGCGCACAAGGGCCGCATGGCGCTCTCCGCCGTCGCGGTCCTGCTCTCGGTCGCGTTCGTGTGCGGCACGCTCGTCTTCACCGACACCATGAACGCCACGTTCGACAAGCTCTTCGCCAACACCGCGGCCGACGTCTCCGTCGGCCCGAAGAAGAACGACGACGCGCAGCAGACCGGCAAGCCGGCGACCGTCCCGGCCTCGCTGCGGGCGAAGCTCGCCAAGGTCGAGGGCGTCACCAAGGTCGAGCCGTCGGCCGACAGCCAGCAGCTGACCGTCGTCGACGGCAGGAAGAAGAGCCTCAGCCCCACCTCCGGCGCCCCCACCGTGGGCACCAACTGGGACGAGAGCCAGAAGAAGTCCGTCGAGATCACCAGCGGCCACGAGCCGCACGGCCCGGCCGAGACCGTCGTCGACGCCGACACCGCCGACAAGCACGGCGTGAGGACGGGCGACACCCTCCGGGTGATCGCCGCCCCGGGCGACTTCTCCGTCAAGGTCGTCGGCATCGCCACGTTCAAGACCACGAACCCCGGCGCGGCCCTCTTCTACTTCGACACCCCGACCGCCCAGGCGAAGCTCCTCGGCAGCACCGACGAGTTCAGCGGCTACGGGCTGACCGCCGCCTCCGGCGTCAGCGACGAGCAGCTCAAGGAGCGGGTCTCCGCCGCCCTCGGCTCCTCCGCAGGCGACTACGCCCTGCGGACCGCCGCCGAGACCAAGGAGGAGAACAAGAAGGACGTCGGCTCCTTCCTGGACGTCATGAAGTACGCGCTGCTCGGCTTCGCCGGCATCGCCGTCCTCGTGGGCATCTTCCTCATCGTCAACACCTTCTCCATGCTGGTCGCCCAGCGCACCCGCGAGATCGGCCTCATGCGGGCCATCGGCTCCAGCCGCCGGCAGATCCTGCGCTCGGTGCTGGTGGAGGCCGTGCTGCTCGGCGTCGTCGGCTCGGTGCTGGGCATCGGCGGCGGTGTCGCCCTCGCGGTGGGGCTGATGGAGCTCATGGGCTCCATGGGCATGAAGCTCGACATGGGCGAGCTCACGATCAAGGCCGCGACGCCGGTCGTGGGCCTGGCCATCGGCGTGGTCGTCACCGTCCTCGCCGCCTGCCTGCCGGCCTTCAAGGCCACCAAGATCTCCCCGATGGCCGCCCTGCGCGACGCCGGCACCCCGGCCGACGGCAAGGCCGGCAAGGTGCGGGCCGCCATCGGCCTGGTGCTGACTGCCGCGGGCGGGCTGGCGCTGGTCGCCGCCGCCAAGTCCGACGACGCCGCGGCGGGCTCGGGGATGCTCGGCCTCGGCGTCTTCCTCACCCTCGTCGGCTTCGTGGTCGTCGGCCCGCTGCTCGCCGGGTTCGTCGTCCGCGTGATCAGCGCGATCGTGCTGCGGGTCTTCGGGCCCGTCGGCCGGCTCGCCGAGCGCAACGCGCTGCGCAACCCGCGCCGCACGGGCGCCACGGCCTCGGCGCTGATGATCGGCCTCGCGCTGGTCGCCGCCCTGTCGGTGGTGGGCTCCTCCATGGTCGCCTCGGCCACGGACCAGCTCGACAAGTCGGTCGGTGCGGACTTCATCGTCCAGACCGAGAACCAGCAGCCGCTGAACCCGGCCGTCGTCAAGGCGATCAAGTCCGCCGGGCACGTCGAGCACGTCACGGAATACACGATCGTCAACGCGAAGATCACCACCCCGGACGGCAAGACCGCCACCCAGCGGCTCTCCGCGGTGACCCCCACCTACGCCGACGACGTGCGCGCCGAGACGGTCAAGGGCAACCTCAAGGACGCCTACGCCAAGGACTCCATGTCCGTGCCGGAGGGCTTCGCCAAGGACCACGGCATCAAGCTCGGCGACCGGCTGAAGGTCGCCATGGTCGACGGCCGGACGGCCCAGCTGACGGTCAAGGCCGTCACCTCGGACGACACCAGCATCGACCAGGGCGCGATGTACACCAACATCGCCACCGCGCGCAGCTACCTGCCCGCCGACAAGATGCCGCTGGACTTCATGGTCCTCGCCAAGGCCGCCGACGGGCAGACGAAGGAGGCCGCCGCCGCGCTCAAGGCGTCGGTCGAGGACTACCCGCAGGTCAAGGTCCGTGACCAGTCCGACTACAAGAAGCTCATCAAGGACCAGGTCGGCCAGCTGCTCAACATGATCTACGGCCTGCTGGCCCTCGCGATCATCGTCGCGGTCCTGGGCGTCGTGAACACCCTGGCCCTGTCGGTGGTCGAGCGCACCCGGGAGATCGGCCTGCTGCGGGCGATCGGCCTCTCGCGCCGCCAGATGCGCCGCATGATCCGCCTGGAGTCGGTCGTCATCGCCCTCTTCGGCGCCCTGCTCGGCCTCGGCCTCGGCATGGCCTGGGGCACCACGTCCCAGAAGCTCCTGGCCCTCCAGGGCCTCGGCGTCCTGGACATCCCCTGGCCGACGATCACCGCGGTCTTCCTGGGCTCGGCGGTGGTGGGCCTGCTCGCCGCGCTGGTCCCGGCGTTCCGGGCGGGCCGGATGAACGTCCTGAACGCGATCGCCACGGACTAGCAGACTGCTGCCCCCCGCGAGGGGGCGGCGGGGGCGCGGGCCAAGGCCCGCGCCCCCTGAAAAGCCCGGCCCGGACACACCACGGGGGTGTGTGTCCGGGCCGGGCTTCTTCCTGCCCGGGACGTCAGGCGACGCGGCGCGTGGTGCCGAAGCGCCGTCCACGGGCCGGTGTCGGCGTGCCGTCGTAGTCTGGAGACCCCCGGCACGGGCCGAACAGCCCGCGTCGGGCCGTTCGCGTTGTCCACCCCCGGGACGGGAAAAGCCTTCATGAGCCTGCACGGTCTGCTCGACGCCGTCGTCAATGATCCGGCGCTCGCCGAAGCGGTGAAGGCCGCGGCCGACGGCAACCGCCCGCACGTCGACCTCGTCGGCCCGCCCGCCGCCCGGCCCTTCGCCGTCGCCGCGCTCGCCCGGGACGCCAAGCGGCCCGTCCTGGCGGTGACCGCCACCGGTCGCGAGGCCGAGGACCTCGCGGCCGCGCTGCGCTCGCTGCTGCCGCCGGACGGGATCGTGGAGTTCCCGGCCTGGGAGACGCTGCCGCACGAGCGCCTCTCGCCCCGCTCGGACACCGTCGGCCGCCGCCTGGCCGTGCTGCGCCGCCTCGCGCACCCCAGCAAGGACGACCCCGCGGCGGGCCCGGTCAGCGTCGTCGTCGCGCCGGTCCGGTCCGTGCTGCAGCCGCAGGTGAAGGGGCTCGGCGACCTGGAGCCGGTCAGCCTGCGCAGCGGGCGGAGCGCCGATCTCGAGGAGGTCGTCGCCGCGCTGGCGGCCGCCGCGTACGCCCGCGTCGAACTGGTGGAGAAGCGCGGCGAGTTCGCCGTCCGCGGCGGCATCCTCGACGTCTTCCCGCCGACCGAGGAGCACCCGCTCCGCGTCGAGTTCTGGGGCGACGACGTCGAGGAGATCCGCTACTTCAAGGTGGCCGACCAGCGCTCGCTGGAGGTCGCCGAGCACGGCCTGTGGGCGCCGCCCTGCCGCGAGCTGCTGCTGACCGAGGACGTACGGCAGCGGGCGGCGGCGCTGGCGGAGGAGCACCCGGAGCTCGGCGAGCTCCTCTCCAGGATCGCCGAGGGCATCGCGGTGGAGGGCATGGAGTCCCTCGCCCCGGTCCTGGTGGACGAGATGGAGCTGCTGCTGGACGTGCTCCCGGCCGGCGCGATGACGGTCGTGTGCGACCCGGAGCGCGTGCGGACCCGCGCCGCGGACCTCGTCGCCACCAGCCAGGAGTTCCTGCAGGCCTCCTGGGCGGCCACGGCCGGCGGCGGGGAGGCCCCCATCGACGTGAACGCCGCCTCCCTGTGGGGCATCGCGGACGTCCGCGACCGCGCCCGCGAGCTGGGCCAGATGTGGTGGTCGGTGAGCCCCTTCGCGGCGGACGAGGAGCTGGACGGCGACACCCTCAAGCTCGGCATGCACGCCCCGGAGACCTACCGCGGCGACACCGCCCGCGCCCTGGCCGACACCAAGGGCTGGCTGGCCGACGGCTGGCGCACCGTCTTCGTCACGGAGGGCCACGGCCCGGCGGCCCGTACGGTCGAGGTGCTGGGCGGCGAGGGCATCCCCGCCCGCCTGGACGCCGATGTCGCCGAGCTGTCCCCGTCGGTCGTCCACGTCTCCTGCGGCAGCATCGACAACGGCTTCGTCGACCCCGGCCTGAAGGTCGCCGTCCTCACCGAGACGGACCTGTCGGGCCAGAAGTCCGTCAGCAAGGACATGGGCCGCATGCCGGCCCGCCGCCGCAAGACGATCGACCCGCTGACCCTGCAGGCCGGCGACTACATCGTCCACGAGCAGCACGGCGTCGGCCGCTACATCGAGATGGTGCAGCGCACCGTCCAGGGCGCCACCCGCGAGTACCTCCTCGTGGAGTACGCGCCCGCCAAGCGCGGCCAGCCCGGCGACCGCCTCTACATCCCCACCGACCAGCTGGAGCAGGTCACCAAGTACGTGGGCGGCGAGGCCCCGACCCTGCACCGCCTCGGCGGCGCGGACTGGACGAAGACCAAGGCGCGCGCCAAGAAGGCCGTCAAGGAGATCGCCGCCGACCTGATCAAGCTTTACTCCGCGCGCATGGCCGCCCCCGGCCACACCTTCGGCGCCGACACCCCCTGGCAGCGGGAGCTGGAGGACGCCTTCCCCTACGCGGAGACGCCCGACCAGCTCACCACCATCGCCGAGGTCAAGGAGGACATGGAGAAGTCCGTCCCCATGGACCGCCTGATCTGCGGCGACGTCGGCTACGGCAAGACGGAGATCGCGGTCCGCGCCGCCTTCAAGGCGGTGCAGGACGGCAAGCAGGTGGCGGTGCTCGTGCCGACCACGCTGCTGGTGCAGCAGCACTTCGGCACGTTCTCCGAGCGCTACTCCCAGTTCCCGGTGGTCACCAAGGCCCTGTCCCGCTTCCAGACGGACAGCGAGGCCAAGGCCGTCCTGGAGGGCCTGCGCGACGGCTCGGTCGACATCGTCATCGGCACGCACCGCCTCTTCTCGTCCGAGACGAAGTTCAAGGACCTGGGCCTGGTCATCGTCGACGAGGAGCAGCGCTTCGGCGTCGAGCACAAGGAGCAGCTGAAGAAGCTGCGGGCGAACGTCGACGTCCTGACGATGTCCGCCACGCCCATTCCGCGCACGCTGGAGATGGCGGTCACCGGCATCCGCGAGATGTCGACCATCACCACCCCGCCGGAGGAGCGCCACCCGGTGCTGACCTTCGTCGGGCCGTACGACCAGAAGCAGATCGGCGCCGCGATCCGCCGTGAGCTGCTGCGCGAGGGCCAGGTCTTCTACATCCACAACCGGGTCGAGTCCATCGACCGGGCGGCCGCGCGGCTGCGCGAGATCGTCCCCGAGGCGCGCATCCAGACGGCGCACGGACAGATGGGCGAGAGCCGGCTGGAGCAGGTCGTCGTCGACTTCTGGGAGAAGAAGTTCGACGTGCTGGTCTCCACGACGATCGTGGAATCCGGCATCGACATCTCCAACGCCAACACGCTGATCGTCGAGCGGGGCGACAACTTCGGCCTGTCGCAGCTGCACCAGCTGCGCGGACGCGTCGGCCGCAGCCGCGAGCGCGGCTACGCCTACTTCCTCTACCCGCCGGAGAAGCCCCTGACGGAGACCGCCCACGAGCGGCTCGCCACCATCGCCCAGCACACCGAGATGGGCGCCGGCATGTACGTGGCGATGAAGGACCTGGAGATCCGCGGCGCGGGCAACCTGCTCGGCGGCGAGCAGTCCGGTCACATCGCGGGCGTCGGCTTCGACCTCTACATCCGCATGGTCGGCGAGGCCGTCGCCGACTACCGGGCGTCCCTGGAGGGCGGCGAGGAGCAGCCGGAGGCACCGCTGGAGGTGAAGATCGAGCTGCCCGTCGACGCCCACGTCCCGCACGACTACGCACCGGGCGAGCGGCTGCGCCTGCAGGCGTACCGCGCGATCGCCTCCGCGAACAGCGAGGAGGACATCCGCGCCGTCCGCGAGGAACTCACCGACCGCTACGGCAAGCTGCCCGAGCCCGTGGAGAACCTGCTGCTGGTGGCGGGCCTGCGGATGCTCGCCCGCGCCTGCGGCGTCTCCGACATCACCCTGCAGGGCTCCAACGTGCGCTTCGGCCCCGTGGAGCTGCGCGAGTCCCAGGAGCTGCGCCTGAAGCGCCTCTACCCGCGCACGGTCATGAAGCCCGCCACGAAGCAGATCCTCGTCCCCCGCCCGGCGACGCGCCAGATCGGCGGCAAGCCGCTGGTGGGCCGGGAACTGCTGGCGTGGACGGGCGAGTTCCTGACCACGATCCTGGGTTCGTAGGAGGCCGGGGCCGGGGGCCGGGCCGCGCTAGGACGCGGCCGCCCCCGACTTCTTGAGCACCCCGTAACCCCCCTCGCCCCCGAGGAAGACGTACCGCACGCCGGGGTGCAGCCGCTCGCCGTCCGCGACGAGGTCTTCCGGCGTCTTGCCGTCGGCGAGCCGCAGGGCCAGGTAGTCCGGCGTGATGCCGCGGGTGTCGCCGATCCAGAAGACCCTGCACCGGCCGGCGAGGCGGCTTATCGGGGCTATGTCGGCCTCGACGGTCGCGTCGTCCGGGATGCGGTCCAGGAGCCGCTCGGCGGCGCGGACGCTCTGCGGGACGCGGTAGGTGCCGGCTTCGGTCAGGGCGTAGAGGGGCATGGACGAGGTCAGGGCGAGCGAGGCGGCGAGGACCGCGCCGGGCATGTGGTGCGCGGAGGAGCGCAGCCACGGGCGGCGGCTCTCCCGGGCCCGGGCCAGGGCGTCCGCGAGCGCGATGAAGACGACGGGCATCAGCACGGCGTTGTAGTGCCAGTCGGTGCCCCAGTAGTGGTCGTCGTGGGAGGCGAACCGCCACGCCAGGGTGGGCAGGGCGACGATCAGGACGGGGGAGCGCAGGGCCAGCAGCCCGGTGGTGGGCAGCAGGATCCACAGCAGGGTGCGTATCGCGGTGTCGGCGGGGATCGTGGGCGAGGGGCCGGCGCCGCCGTCGAGCTTGTTCCAGTAGTCGTAGGCGCCGCTGGTGTTGAAGGCGGGGATGATCAGTCCGAAGGTGATCGCGGCGGCCGCCAGGCCGAAGGCCACCAGGCCGGCGGCGAGCGGGGTCGCGCTCTGCGGGACGCCCTCGCCACGGGCCTTCGCGCCGCGCAGCCGGATCAGGAGGACCACGCCGATGGCCGCCGCGGTGATCCCCAGGTCCTCCTTGACCAGGACCAGGGGAACGGCCCACCAGACCGCGGCCCGCCAGCGCCCGCGCACCACCGCTTCGAGGGAGAAGGCGAGCAGCGGCATCGCGAAGGCGATCTCGTGGAAGTCGAAGTCGACCGCGCGCTGCACGCCCCACGACAGCCCGTAGGCGATGCCGACGGCCAGCCCGCGCTTGCGGCCGAGGAGCCCGGCGGCGAGCCGGGCGACCGGTATCGCGGACAGGGCGAAGAGCGCGGCCTGGGCGACGAGGAGGGTGGCCGGGCCGGGGAAGAGCCGGTAGAAGGGGGCGAGGAGCGCGGTGACCGGGCTGAAGTGGTCGCCGAGGATGTTGGTGCCGGGGCCCTTGAGGTCGGCTATGGGCGCCTGGAGGTGGGCGTATCCGCGGATGGCCTGCTCGAAGATGCCGAGGTCCCAGGACATCGTGAGCATGCGGCGGTGCCGGCACAGGGACAGCGCGGCGTAGAGGACGAAGAGGATGCCGGCGAGCCAGTAGGGACCCCAGCGCGGGGCCCGGAGGGCCGTGGCGCGGGGCCGGCCGCCGGGCGCTGCCTCGGCCGCGGGCCCGCCCGGTGCCGGAACGGTGGCGGCGGCCGAGTCCATGGGGGAGTCCTTTGTTCCGGGGGCTGGGGGACGACTACGGGATGACTGTCGGAAAAGATACGCGGAGCCTCGCCGGAGCCCGGCCCCCTTTCCGAGAGACGAACGGTCTCCGTGGGCGGTTCGGCTGGAATGTGTCGTACTTCTCTCGGAACCCGTCCGTTCATCCGGTCTTCTTCCAGTCCGTGCAGCCTGCCGACTTGAAGTAGGCGTCGCCGGGGGCGATGGTCACCAGGGCGCTGCCGGTCACGTTCTCGTTGGCGATGATCGAGTCGGCGCTCTCGTGCAGGGCGTCCTTGGCGCGCTCCCAGTAGCAGCTGTCCTGCTTGTTTCCGGTGGACCTGTAGGTGCCGGGGGCTATGTCGACCCCCACCTTGTACATGCCGCTGCCGGGCATCTCCGTCTTCGGGCTGCCGCCGGCTTGGCCGTCGGCGACCGGCTCCCAGCTCTTGCAGCCCTGCGTCTTGAAGACCTTGTCCTCGGCCTTGACCGTCACGTACGAGGCGCCGACGACGTTGTCGTTCGCGAGGATCGCGTCGGCTTCGCCGCTGGAGTCCTTGGCGCGCTCCCAGTAGCACCCGTCCTTGTTGCCGAGGGAGCGGTAGGTGCCGGGCTTGATGTCCGAGCCCACCTGGTAGGTACCGCTCCCTCTGATCGCGCCCTTCGCGGCCTTCTCCCCGGCTCCCTTGCCGTCCTGGCCCGTGCCCTTGTCCTTCTTCTCCGCGGCGCTGCCGGAGGCGGTGGCCTTGCCGTCGCCGCCGTCCCCGTCGCCGCCGCCGGTCATGGCGCCGATGCCGACGATCACCGCGAGGGCGCCCGCGGCCGTGAGGACCTTGTGCCGCGCGAACCAGTTCCGCTGCTTGGGCTGGGAGTGCTGAGACATGACTGACACCTTTCGGCGGGGAATCTTTTCGAACCGACGCGTCAATGACAGCAGAGCTTGTGAACCGGGTCAACCATGTTCACGCGATTCGGTGAGTTCACGACTGTGAAGGGGTGTGTTCGATGCCCGCGGGTATGCTCGGCACCACAGCGAAGGACGAGGAGGGTCCGCTCCGCCCCGGCGGAGGTGAGCCCCGGAGAGGGGAGTCAGGTGCCGGACAGTGCAGCGGAGGTCACCGCGGCCGGGATCGCACGGCTGGCCGGAGTGGGACGCGCGGCGGTCAGCAACTGGCGCCGGCGCCACCCCGATTTCCCCCAGCCCATAGGGGGCACCGAGACCAGCCCCACGTTCGCCCTCGGGGATGTCGAGCAGTGGCTGCGCCACCAGGGCAAGCTCGCCGAGGTCCCGCTGCGCGAGCGGGTCTGGCAGCAGGTCGCGGGCCACCCCGCCGGCGCCGTGACCGCCCTGCGCCACGCCGGCGCCGTCCTCCTCCTCGTCCGCGACCGGCCGGCCGCCTGGCTGGAGCTGGCCGCGCTCGGCGACCTCGGGCTCGCCGAGGAGCTGCCCACGGCCCTGGAGGCCGCGCTCGCCGCCCGCCTGGGGCCGCACCACCCCGTCGGCATCCCCACCACCGCCGAGCTGGCCGTCTCCTCCGCCCTCCTGCGCGGTGCCGCCGAGCTCGCCTCCGGGCGCGGCGCCGCCCACGTCTACGGCTTCCTCCTGGGCCGCCACCTCGACGCCAACCCCCGGCAGCACACGCTCACCCCGCCGGGCCCCGCCGAGCTGATGGCCGCCCTGGGCGAGGGCGGCCCCGCCGACCGGCACCGGCCGCGCACCGTCCTCGACCCCGCCTGCGGCACCGGCGGCCTGCTCCACGCGGCCGCGGACGGCGCGGCCGCCCCCGCGCCCACGCTCCTCGCGCAGGAGACCGATCCCGACCTCGCGGCCCTCACCGCCCTGCGCCTCGCCCTGCACAGCGACGCCCGGGTCCGGGTGCACGCGGGAGACAGCCTCCGCGCCGACGCCTTCCCGGACGCCGCGGCCGACACGGTCCTGTGCCACCCCCCGTTCAACGAGCGCAACTGGGGCCACGACGAGCTCGCCTACGACCCGCGCTGGGAGTACGGCTTCCCCGCCCGCACCGAGTCCGAGCTCGCCTGGGTCCAGCACGCCCTCGCCCGGCTGCGCGACGGCGGCACCGCCGTCCTGCTGATGCCGCCCGCCGCGGCCTCCCGCCGCTCCGGCCGCCGCATCCGCGCCGACCTCCTGCGCCGCGGCGCCCTGCGCGCCGTCATCGCCCTGCCCACGGGGGCCGCCCCGCCCTACAACATCCCGCTGCACGTGTGGGTGCTGCGCCGGCCCGGCGCCCAGTCCTCGCCCACCCCGCACGTCCTGCTCGCCGAGACCGCCGACCTGGCCCCCGCCGGGCGGGACAAGCTGCCCTGGCAGACCGTCCGCGCCGAGGTCCTCGAGGCCTGGGAGGACTTCGAGCGGCACGGCACCGTCGAGGAGAAGCCGGGCCGCTGCCGCTCGCTCCCCGTCATCGACCTGCTCGACGACGACGTCGACCTCGCCCCCGCCCGCCATCTGCCGCCGCCCGCCGCCGGCAGCGGCGCGGCCGGGCTCTCCGAGGTCCACGACCGGCTCCGGGCCACCCTGCGGCGGACGAACGACCTCGCCCCCGCCCCGCCCGCGGAGCCCGGGGACCCGGCCCGCTGGCCCACCACCACCGTCGGCGAGCTCGCCCGGGCCGGAGCCCTCGTGCTGCGCGCCGGCGGCCCGGGCGCCACGCCCGATCCCGCCGCACCCGCCCCGCCGGTGCTCAGCGACTACGACGTCAAGGCCGGCAGCGGCCCCACCGGTGCGCTGCCGGAGGGCCCGGCCGAGGAGCCCGTCCTGGTGCAGGCCGGTGACGTCGTCGTCCCCGTCGTCGGCGATGTCACCGTGGCCCGCGTCATCGACGAGGAGACCTCGGGGGCCGCCCTGGGCCGGGGCCTGTTCCTGCTGCGCCCCGACCCGGCCGCCCTCGACCCGTGGTTCCTCGCGGGCTTCCTGCGCGGCAGTGCCAACCAGCGCCAGGCCAGCAGCTACGCCTCCACCGCCACCCGCCTCGACGTCCGCCGGCTCCAGGTGCCCCGGCTGCCCCCGGCCGACCAGCGGCGCTACGGCGGCCGCTTCCGCGAGCTCGCCGCGTTCGAGGAGGCGCTCCGGGATGCGGAGCGGCTGGGGGAGCGGCTGGTGCAGGGGCTGTTCGACGGCCTGACGGATGGGAGCGTCCGCCCGGAATAGGGGCTTCCGCGCGGTGCGCGTGACTTGAGTGACCTGTCACACCGTCTGATGTGGGCAACCCGGGGGGAGTTGTCCTGGTCGGTATATAGGCTCATGGCACAAACGCGCACTCCAGGAGCGAGGAATGAACGGGCCCGAACCGCACCAGCCCCCACCCGGCAGAGCAAAGATCATCGCCGTGCGGGTGGTCGTGGTGGCGATCACCGTGTGCTCGATCCTCCTGTGCTCCTGGGTGCCGGTCCTGCGCGTGGCCATCATGCGCAGGAGGGGCCGCGACTGGGCCCTGTTCTGGTTCGTCCTCGTGCTGTCCTTCGTCATCCTGATCTGCATTCAGGGCTCCTGGACCGCCACCACTGCGAACAAGCTGGGCACCATCGGGCTGGTCACCACCGGCATCGGGTCCATCTGGTACTACCTCAGGTACGACTCCCGTCACTACCGGGAGCTGGAGACCCGCTACGCCGTCGAGCGGGCCCGCGCCGAGGAGCGGCAAGCCGCGCTGCACCGGGAAGCCGTCGCCCGCAACGAGGCCGCCCTTGCCGGGGCCGCCAAGGCGTCCCCCGTCTTCGTCCCCGAGCCCGCCCCCGCACCTCCGGCCCCCCGGGCGGACGACCCCTTCGCCGATACCCGCTCCTACGTCCGCATGCCGCAGGCGGGCCCAGGCCGGCAGGCCGGTCCGGCACCGGCGCCGTTCCAGGCGCCGCCCCCGCCGCCGCAGCGGGTCGGCCGGCACCGCCGCCCCCAGGCGCCGGCGGCGGTGCCGGCGCCCCCGCGCACCCCCCAGCGCATCGACGAAGTCCGTGCCGAGCTCGACGAGCTCAGTGATCTGCTCCGCAAGGGGCCCAAGGACGGGGCCCGGGGCCGCCGTGAGGAGCAGGAGTGGTGAACGGTCGCATCATCGCCGGGCGCTACGAGCTCGCCACCGTCATCGGCCAGGGCGGCATGGGACAGGTCTGGACGGCCTACGACCGGCGCCTGGACCGGCGCGTGGCCGTGAAGCTGCTGCGCCCCGACCGGATGACCGGCAACGACAGCGCCGCCGACGAGATGCGCCGCCGCTTCGTGCGCGAGTGCCGGGTGACCGCCCGGGTCGACCACCGCGGTCTGGTCACGGTCCACGACGCCGGCAGCGACGGCGACGACCTCTATCTCGTCATGCAGTACGTGGAGGGCGCCGACCTCGCCGACCACCTCGCCGAGCACGAGCCCTACCCCTGGCCGTGGGCCGTCTCGGTCGCCGCGCAGCTGTGCTCGGTGCTCGCCGCGGTGCACGCCGTGCCGATCGTGCACCGCGACCTCAAGCCGCGGAACGTGATGGTCCGCCCCGACGGCTCCGTCATCGTCCTCGACCTCGGCGTGGCCTCCGTCATGGACGCCGACACCACCCGCCTCACCCGCACCGGCTCGCCCATCGGCAGCCCCGCCTACATGGCCCCCGAGCAGGCCATGGGCGGCGCGGTCGGCCCGTACACCGATCTCTACGCCCTCGGCGTGCTGCTGCACGAGCTGCTCAGCGGCACTGTGCCGTTCGCCGGGTCCACGGCGCTCGGGGTGCTGCACCGGCACCTCTACGAGCCGCCCGTCCCGTTGCGGCAGCTGCGCCCGGAGGTGCCCCCGGCCCTCGAAGAGCTCGTCCTGCGCCTGCTCGCGAAGGACCCGGGCCACCGGCTCGCCGACGCCCAGGAGGCCTACGAGGCCCTCGCGCCCCTCCTGCCCGCGCCCGGCTCCCCCCGCCCCCAGGGCCCCATGAACCCCACGCGCCCCTTCCTCCTGCCGCACGCCCCCTGGCCCGAGCGGTCCGCGACCGTCCCCGGCACCCGGCAGGCCGAGGCCTTCGCCCCCGCGCCGCCCGCACCCGGCGGCCCCGATGTCGCCGAGGCCGTGGAAGAGGTCAAGCGCCTGCTCGACCAGGGCGGCATCACCCAGGCCGTGGACCTCCTCGGCTCGATCCTGCCGGCCGCCGCGGCCGAGCACGGCGAGCACTCCACCGTCGTGCGCACGCTGCGCAAGCAGTACGCGGCCACGCTCATGGACGACGGTCAGTACCGGCGCGCGCTGCCCGAGCTGCGCCGCCTTGCCGACGACTACGCCGCCGAGAACAGCCCGCGCGCGGCCCGCCAGATGCTGCGCTGCCAGTACGACGCCGCGCAGTGCCTGGAGCAGCTCGGCGAGGCCGTGGCGGCGCTCGGTGAGTACCGTGCGCTCCTGCCGCGCTTCGAGAGCCACCCCGACGACCCGGCGACCCCGCTCGACATCCGCCGCCGCATCGGCCACCTGCTGCTCTCCCTCGGCGACCGGCAGGCCGCCCACGACACCCTCGTCGCCCTCCTGCACGACGCCGAGCGGCTGCACGGCCCCCACCACCCGCTCCCCGCGGAGATCCGTCACACGCTGCAGTGGCTCGGACAGGTCAGGGCCTGAGCCCTGCGGCGCCACCCGCACATCCCGGCGCCGCGCGAATCGTTGGTCGAATCGGTGGCCCGGGCCACCCGGACTCCCTACCATCGATCAACGCAGGTCGATCACCGTCGCACGACCGCCGCCGGGAGGCTTCATGATCCGCCGAAGGACCGCGCTCTCCGTCACCGCCGCCGCGCTGCTCGCAGCGGCCCCGCTCCTGACCGCCTGCGGGCAGACGGCCCATCCGGGCGCCGCCGCCGTCGTGGGCGACGACCGGATCACCGTCTCGCAGCTGCAGCGCCAGGTGGAGGACGTGCGCGAGGCGCAGCGCTCCTCCCCGCAGGGCGAGCAGCTGACGGCGAACAGCGCCCGGCTCGGCCAGGACACCCTGGTCCGCCTCATCCAGTACCGGATCGTGGAGAAGGCCGGCAAGGACAACGGCGTCGCGGTCACCCGGCGGGAGCTGCAGCGCCAGCGCGCCGACATCGAGGCCGCCAACGGCGGGGCCGCGACGGTGCGCGCCCGGTTCCTCGCCCTCGGCATCGCGCCCGACCAGATCGACCAGGCCCTCTCCGTGGACCTCGTCCGCGCCAAGCTGGACGGCAAGTTCGGTGCCGCCCGCACCAACCAGATCCTGATGCGCACCTCCGACGCCCTCCACGTCGACGTCAACCCGCGCTACGGGGTGTGGGACGGCAAGCGCGGCACCGCGCAGTCCGCGCTGGAGCCGTGGCTGCGGTCCGCCGCGGAGGCCGGGGCCGCACGCCCGGCGTGAGCCGTACCCGTCCTATGCCTGGCTCGCGCCCGTCCCGTACCCGTCCCGTGCTGCCCGGCCGGTGCCCGTCCCGCGCCCCCTTCACGCCCGGCGTGAGCCGCGCCCGGCCCGGTCCCCTAGGCTCGATCGCGTGAACGACTCCGTACCTGGCGACTCCGCACCTGGCCGCATCGTCCTGCTCACCACCAGCCACCGGGTCGCCCCGGGGCTGCTGTCCTGGCCCGCGTGGCAGGCGCTCCGCGCCGCCGACCGGGTGCTGTGCGCCGACGCCGGTCACCCGCAGCTGCCGTACCTGCGGGAGGCCGGCGTCGAGGTCGAGCACGGCTCGGCCACGGCGCGCGAGCTGGTCGACTTCTGTTCGACCGGGCGGCGCAGCGCCGTCGTGCTCACCTCCGCCGAGGGCGAGTCCGCCCTCACCGACGGGCTGGCCCGGCTCGCCGGCTCCGGCCGGGAGACGATGCCCGCGCTGGAGCTGCTGCCCGGTTCGTACGACCTGCCCGGCGCGCGCCTGCTGGACCTGGTGCAGGTCATGGACCGCATCCGGGTGGCCTGCCCGTGGAGCGGGATCCGCACTCACCAGGACCTCGCGAAGTACGCGCTGGAGGAGACGTACGAGCTGCTGGAGGCCATCGAGACCGGTGACCGCGAGGCGCTGCGCGAGGAGCTCGGCGACGTGCTGCTGCAGGTCGTCTTCCACGCCCGGATCGCGCAGGACGACCCGGACGAGCCGTTCTCCGTCGACGACGTCGCCGGCGTGATCGTCGACAAGCTCATCCACCGGCACCCGCACGTCTTCGGCGAGGAGTCCGCGCAGACGCCGGAGGAAGTACGGGCGCACTGGATGCGCACGAAGGACGCGGAGAAGGGCCGCGAGTCGGTCACCGAGGGCGTGCCGCTCGGCCAGCCCGCGCTCGCCCTCTCCGCGAAGCTGGCCTCCCGGGTGCGCTCGCAGGGCCTCGACGTCACCCTGCCCGCCGGCGACGGCATCGGCTACGAGCTGCTGGCGCTGGCCGTACGGGCGGAGGCGGCGGGCACGGACCCGGAGACGGCGCTGCGGGCCGCTGCCCGCACGTACCGCGACGCGATCCGCGCCGCCGAGGGTTTGTAGCGGGCGCGCCATAAGGGGGTAGACGCCCGAGAAGGAAAACGCCGAGGGGGAGCGCGGGGGCAGGGGGCCCAGAGGGAAGCCCCCGGAACCCATTCAGCCTATTTACCGACTTGTCCCGGCGGTCCGCGGGTACCCGCATGGCATGCGCATTCAGTACGTACACCTCGCCGACCTCGCCGCCCCGCACTGGGCCGGCGGGATCATCCAGTTCATCGTCGGCCTCTTCGTCGTCGCCCTGCTGATCGTCGCCGTGGCCAAGGGCTTCCGGAAGCGTGACGAGGAACCGCCGCCACCGTCCCAGCCGCAGCGCAGGCAGGGCGCCTGGCAGACGCGGCAGGAGCACGACACCGGGCCCACCTCGCCGGACCACGGACCGGGGCACAACGACGACGAGGAGAACAGGGTCGGCTACATCACCGAGCACCGCGAAGCGGACGAGCTGCACCCCGAGGCGAACGGGGAGCGGGTGCTGCCGCACGAGGTGCGCAACCCCGGCAGCCACCCCGAGGAGCTCAGCGAGGAGCGCAAGAAGTGGAACCCGGGCGGCAGCGGCGGCTTCGGCAGCGGCGGCCCCGGCCACCACTGAGCGCCGGCTCGCGCCACCACTGACCGGCAGCCCACGCCGGCGCCGGCCCCGCCGGTCACGGAGCCCCGGCCACCACTGAGCCGCCCCGCCGCCCCCCTAGTAGCGTCAAGGGGTGCACGACAAGAACGCCTCGCCGGTCCCGCCCGCCCCGCCCCTCTTCACCTGGGAATTCGCCGCCGACCCGTACCCCGCGTACGCGTGGCTGCGCGAGCACGCCCCGGTGCACCGCACCGCCCTGCCCAGCGGCGTGGAGGCGTGGCTGGTCACCCGGTACGCCGATGCCCGCCAGGCGCTCGCCGACCAGCGCCTGTCGAAGAACCCCGTGCACCACTCCGAGTCCGCCCACGGCAAGGGCAAGGTCGGCATCCCGGGCGAGCGCAGCGCCAATCTGATGACGCACCTGCTCAACATCGACCCGCCGGACCACACCCGGCTGCGCCGCCTCGTCTCGAAGGCGTTCACCCCGCGCCGGGTCGCCGAGTTCGCGCCCCGGGTGCAGGAGCTGACGGACCAGCTCATCGACGGCTTCGCCGGCCGAGGGGAGGCCGACCTCATCCACGAGTTCGCCTTCCCCCTCCCCATCTACGCCATCTGCGACATGCTCGGCGTCCCGCGCGAGGACCAGGACGACTTCCGGGACTGGGCGGGAATGATGATCCGCCACGGCGGCGGGCCGCGCGGCGGAGTGGCGCGCTCCGTGAAGAGGATGCGGGGCTATCTGACCGAACTGATCCACCGGAAGCGGGAGGCCCTGCAAGGAGAAGGGGACGAAGACCTCATTTCCGGTCTGATCAGGGCGAGTGACCACGGTGAGCACCTCACCGAGGACGAGGCCGCGGCCATGGCCTTCATCCTGCTCTTTGCGGGTTTTGAAACAACTGTGAACCTGATCGGTAACGGAACCTACGCCCTGCTGCGCAATCCGGAGCAGCGCGAGCGCCTCCAGCGCGCCCTCGCCGAGGGCGACGAGGGCCTGCTCGCGACCGGGGTCGAGGAGCTGCTGCGCTACGACGGCCCGGTGGAGCTGGCGACCTGGCGGTTCGCCACCCGGGACCTGACGATCGGCGGGCAGCGCATCGCGGAGGGCGACCCCGTCCTCGTCGTCCTGGCGGCCGCCGACCGCGACCCCGAGCGCTTCGCCGGCCCCGATGCACTGGACCTCTCCCGGCGCGACAACCAGCACCTCGGCTACGGCCACGGCATCCACTACTGCCTGGGCGCGCCCCTCGCCCGCCTGGAGGGTCAGACGGCTCTGGCGACCCTGCTGCGGCGCCTTCCCGACTTGCGGCTGGCGGCCGATCCGGAGGATCTGCGGTGGCGCGGCGGGCTCATCATGCGCGGTCTGCGCACCCTTCCCGTGGCCTTTACACCGGAGGGCATTCCGGACACAACCACCCAGGAGGAGTCGCCTGCCTGACCTCGCGTCAGTCGGCGTGATCTCGGCGTGACCTCCGCTACATCGGCTTGTGACTCCGGTGGCCCGTCGCTATCTTCAACCACCATTCGCCGCCGAACGAGAGGCAACCGCCCATGAGACCCGGAAACGGCCGACATCGCCGCCCCCGTCAGATACCCGCCATCGTGGTCGCCGCGGGGGTGACCGCCTCCGGAATCGCCCTGCCGCTGCTGGCGGCCACCGGCGCGACGGCAGCCGACGCCGGCACCTGGGACCGTGTCGCCCAGTGCGAGAGCGGAGGCCTGTGGAGCGCCAACTCCGGCAACGGGACCTACGGGGGACTGCAGCTGACCCAGGACCTCTGGGAGCGCCACGGCGGCCGGGAGTACGCCCCCCGGCCCGACCTCGCCAGCCGTGCGCAGCAGATCACCGTCGCCGAGAAGATCCTCGAGGGCAGCGGCACCAGCCCCTGGTCGAGCTGCGCGGCGAGCGCCGGCCTCACCTCGGGCGGCACCCCGGCGGAGGTCAACCCGGGCGGCACACACGCCCCCGCGAGCGACTCGACGCCTTCACGCGCCCCGGAGCGCACCACTTCGCACTCCACGCCGTCCGAGCCGTCCGAGCCCTCCGGGCACGGCAAGCCTTCTGACGCGTCCACGTCTCCCTCGCCGTCCGGAAAGCCGTCGCCGGGTTCCTCGACGAGCCCCTCGGTCGACCCCTCCACGCAGCCTTCGGGGCAGCCGTCGACCGGCCGGCCGTCGCCGGGTCAGTCCTCCGGTCAGCCGTCCGGCCGGCCCTCCGGCAGCCCGTCGACCGACGCGCCGTCACCCGACGCCTCGGGCAAGCCGTCCGACGGGCAGTCCGGTGAGCCGCAGGAAGGCCGGCACCGCAAGCCCCCGACGTCCCCCACGGACGACCCGACCCGGATCCCGGACGGTTCCGCCACGCCGTCTGCCGGCGATTCCGGTTCGCCCGCGGGGCGGACGCCCGGCGAGGACGGCGCGGGCACGGGCAAGCACCGTGCCGATCCGTCGCGTTCGGAGGACGAGGGCCGTACGTCGCGGGGCGGCGGCGACGCACGCACCGGCAGCCCCACTCCCACCGACTACACCGTGCGCCCCGGTGACAACCTGTCAGCGATCGCCGAGCAGCATGCGGTCAAGGGGGGTTGGCAGTCTCTGTACCAGCGCAATGAGAAAGCGGTCGGAACCGATCCCGACCTGATCCGTCCTGGTCAGAGGCTCGAGGTCGGTAAATAGACCGGCAGTTCGCGGCGAATGTCCGTTCCAGTCGAAAGTGAGACATGGGTCTCTTTGCCTGGTGGCGGAATGCGGTCTTCCCGAAACTGGCAAACCGTCTCTCACCTGCGGAAACGCGTTGTTCCCCTGGGTAACCAGGGGCAACTGTGGCTGGAAAGAGGGGTTTGAACCCTTGCCGTGACTGTGTTTACCGTCGTGTCCGCTCGCCACCGCGGGCACCACGGTCGCCACGCCGAATCCTGCCGGCGATCGGGGGAGTCGTCGCGCAAGCGCCGTAGGCAGGAGCGGGGGAACCAAGGTAGGCGCCGGAAACGGCTCCTCGGCGAAAGCCGCGGGTCCGGGACCGGCTAGGGGTGAAGCCGAGTGTGCTCGCACACGAAGCCGGGCGAACTCACAGCCCGAACCCGACAGCTCACCTCGTAGGCGTCGGTGAGGAAACGACTTATGTCCAAGGGCAAGCACCGTCGTCCGTCCAAGGCCGTCCGCATCTTCACGCTCGCCGGTGTCACCGGTGCAGCTGTCGCCGCCCCGCTGATGGTCGCCACCTCCGCCAACGCCGCCTCCGTTTCGACGTGGGACAAGGTCGCCCAGTGCGAGTCCGGTGGCAACTGGTCCATCAACACCGGCAACGGCTACTACGGCGGCCTGCAGTTCTCGCAGTCCTCCTGGAACGCCGCCGGCGGCCAGAAGTACGCCGACCGTGCCGACCACGCCTCCAAGAGCGCCCAGATCGCCGTGGCCGAGAAGCTGCTCGCCATGCAGGGCCCGGGCGCCTGGGGCTGTGCCGGTCCCGGCGGCCTGACGGCCGGCGGCCCGAAGGCGAACGTCGACCCGTCCGGTTCGGGCTCGGTCAGCAAGTCCACCAAGTCCTCCCGCAGCACCGGCACCGTCTCGGGCAAGTCCCACGCGGACCGCAGCGAGCGCCAGGCCACGCCGAAGAAGGCCACGCCGAAGAAGGCCGCCCCGCAGGCCGCCGAGCGCGACGAGGCCCCGGCCCCGAAGCGGACCGCCCCGGGCCACTCCACGCAGTCCTACAAGGTCGGCGACGGCGAGTACGAGGTCAAGGAGGGCGACACCCTCTCCAAGATCGCCGAGGCCCAGCACGTCAAGGGCGGCTGGCAGAAGCTGTACGACCGCAACAAGGACATCGTCCAGGACGCGGACGTGATCTACGTCGGCCAGAAGCTGCACCTCAGCTGATCCGGCAGGGCGGTCCACTCCGGTGGGCCGCCCTTCTCCGCTCCCGGCGGGACCGCCCCGCTCCGATGCGCCGCCCCGAGCGCGCACCGGAGCGGGGCTCAGCCGTTTCCGGATCCGTCGTTCATACGGTGTTCTGGGCTTTTGTACTGTTTTTTAGGCTTTTCCGGCCCGGGAAGGCGATCCAACGGCGAGGCGAGCCTCCGGGGCCCGTTAGGCTCGTGCTGCAGAACCACAGACACACACGAAGGAGACGCTCGTGCCGTCCATCGACGTCGTCGTAGCTCGCGAGATCCTCGACTCGCGAGGCAACCCCACGGTCGAGGTCGAGGTCGGCCTCGACGACGGCTCCACGGGCCGTGCCGCCGTGCCGTCCGGTGCCTCCACCGGCGCCTTCGAAGCCATCGAGCTCCGTGACGGCGACAAGAACCGTTACCTGGGCAAGGGCGTCGAGAAGGCCGTCCTCGCCGTCATCGAGCAGATCGGCCCGGAGCTCGTCGGCTACGACGCCACCGAGCAGCGCCTGATCGACCAGGCCATGTTCGACCTGGACGCCACCGACAACAAGGGCTCGCTCGGCGCCAACGCCATCCTGGGCGTCTCCCTGGCCGTCGCGCACGCCGCCTCCGAGGCCTCCGACCTGCCGCTCTTCCGCTACCTGGGCGGCCCGAACGCGCACCTGCTGCCCGTTCCGATGATGAACATCCTGAACGGCGGCTCGCACGCCGACTCCAACGTGGACATCCAGGAGTTCATGATCGCGCCGATCGGCGCGGAGTCCTTCTCCGAGGCCCTGCGCTGGGGCACCGAGGTCTACCACACCCTCAAGTCCGTCCTGAAGACCAAGGGCCTGTCCACCGGTCTGGGCGACGAGGGCGGCTTCGCCCCGAACCTCGGCTCCAACCGCGAGGCCCTCGACCTCATCCTCGAGGCCATCAAGCAGGCCGGCTACACCCCCGGCCAGGACATCGCGCTCGCGCTCGACGTGGCCGCCTCCGAGTTCTACAAGGACGGCGTCTACAAGTTCGAGGGCCAGGACCGCACGGCCGCCGAGATGACGGACTACTACGCCGAGCTCGTCGCGGCGTACCCGCTGGTCTCCATCGAGGACCCGCTGTTCGAGGACGACTGGGACGGCTGGAAGACCATCACCGAGAAGCTCGGCGACAAGGTCCAGCTCGTCGGTGACGACCTGTTCGTCACCAACCCCGAGCGCCTCGGCCGCGGCATCGAGGAGGGCGCCGCCAACGCCCTGCTGGTCAAGGTCAACCAGATCGGCTCGCTGACCGAGACCCTGGACGCCGTCGAGCTGGCCCAGCGCAACGGCTTCAAGTGCATGATGTCCCACCGCTCCGGCGAGACCGAGGACGTCACCATCGCCGACCTGGCCGTCGCCACCAACTGCGGCCAGATCAAGACCGGCGCCCCGGCCCGCTCCGAGCGCGTCGCCAAGTACAACCAGCTCCTGCGCATCGAGGAGATCCTGGACGACGCCGCGGTCTACGCCGGCCGCAGCGCCTTCCCGCGGTTTCGCTCTGCGAACCAGTAAGCACCGCAAGGGCTGACACGAGGACACCGCGGGCCGGCACCCGCAGGCCTGACACGGCCTCAGGGGAGCAGCCTCACCACGTCCCCGGCCACGGTCCCGTACCGTGGCCGGGGACGTACGTTCGTAGCGAGGCTGCGGGCGACCAGGACCTCGGGGAGGCGAAGTGGCGGCGGAACGCTCCACCGCGACCAGACTCAGGGCACTCGGCTCGGTGCTCGTCCAGGGCCCCACGGCCCGCGTCTACCGCGCGCGGGGCCCGCGCCGCAGCCGGCTCACCGGCCGTGCGGCGCTGCTGGCGCTCGTCGTGTGCTCGCTGGTCGTCGCCCTCGCCTATCCCATGCGCCAGTGGGTCACCCAGCGCTCCGACATCGCCGACCAGCGCCGCCAGTCCGAGCGCGCCCGCGAGCAGGTGAAGCGGCTGGAGGACGAGAAGGCGCGGCTGGAGGACCCGGCGTACGTCGAGCAGCAGGCGCGCGAGCACCTGCACTACCTGCGCCCCGGGGAGACCGGCTACAGCGTGGTCGACGGCAGTGGCACCGCCCGGCGCCCGCGCGACCAGGGCGCCGCCGACCGCCCCTGGTACAGCAATCTGTGGGACGGTGTGGACGCCGCGGACACCCCGCGCTGACCGCGCCCGCCGGCCCTCCCCTTCTGCACGACCCGCCTCCCGCACGACCTGCCGACACCACCGAGCGAAGACGACACGAGCGAGCACATGGACACCCCTCCGCCCCAGACCGAGTCCACCGAGCCCACCGATGCCGACATCGAGGCGTTCAAGCAGCAGCTGGGCCGCCCGCCGCGCGGGCTGCGCGCCATCGCCCACCGCTGCCCCTGCGGCCAGCCGGACGTGGTCGAGACCGCGCCCCGGCTGCCGGACGGCACGCCGTTCCCGACGACGTACTACCTGACCTGCCCGCGCGCCGCCTCCGCGATCGGCACGCTGGAGGGCTCGGGCCTGATGAAGGAGATGCAGGACCGGCTGGCGACCGACCCGGAACTGGCCGCCGCCTACCGCGCCGCGCACGAGGACTACCTCCGCCGCCGCGACGCGATCGAGGTCCTGGAGGGCTTCCCGAGCGCGGGCGGCATGCCCGACCGCGTCAAGTGCCTGCACGTCCTGGTGGGCCACTCGCTGGTGGCGGGCCCGGGCGTGAACCCCTTCGGCGACGAGGCGCTGGCGCTGCTGCCGGAGTGGTGGGCCAAGGGCCCGTGCGTCACGCCGTGCGGGGGTGACGAGAAGTGACCCGCGTCGCCGCCGTGGACTGCGGCACCAACTCCATCCGGCTCCTCGTCGCCGATCTCGACCCGGCGACCGGTGCATTCACCGAACTCGACCGCCGGATGACGATCGTCCGCCTGGGGCAGGGCGTGGACCGTACGGGCCGGCTGGCGGAGGAGGCCCTGGAGCGGACCTTCGCGGCCTGCCGGGAGTTCGCGGAGGTCATCCGCGACGTGAAGGCCGAGCGCGTGCGGTTCGTCGCCACGTCCGCCTCGCGGGACGCCGAGAACCGCGAGGACTTCGTGCGCGGCGTGGTGGACATCCTGGGCGTGGAGCCCGAGGTGATCAGCGGCGACCAGGAGGCCGAGTTCTCCTTCACCGGCGCCACCAAGGAGCTCTCCGGCCGGGACGACCTGGCCAGGCCGTTCCTCGTCGTGGACATCGGCGGCGGCTCCACGGAGTTCGTCGTCGGCGAGGAGCACGTCCGGGCGGCCCGCAGCGTCGACGTCGGCTGCGTGCGCATGACGGAGCGTCACCTCGTCGCGGAGGGCGCCGTGGTGGACCCGCCGACCCCGGAGCGCATCGCGGCGATACGCGCGGACATCGAGGCCGCGCTCGACCTGGCCGAGGAGACCGTGCCGCTCGCCGAGGCCCGCACGCTCGTGGGCCTCGCGGGCTCGGTGACCACGGTCGCGGCGGTCGCGCTGGGTCTGACCGAGTACGACTGGACGCGCATCCACCACGCGCGGATCTCCCTGGAGCAGGTCCGGGAGATCACCGGGAAGCTGCTCGCCTCGACGCACGAGCAGCGTGCGGCGATCCCCGTGATCCACCCGGGCCGGGTCGACGTGATCTGCGCCGGGGCGCTCGTCCTGCAGGCCGTCATGGAGCGCGTGGGGGCCCACGAGGTCGTCGTCAGCGAACACGACATTCTGGATGGAATCGCCTGGAGCGTCGCCTGAGGAGGCGCCCCGAGGAGGCCCCTTCGGGGGCCTCCGGGAAAAAGTTCGTGAAATCCTTCACATGAAAAAAGGGAGCGTTGGCGGCGCGAAGGGGCCCGTTGGGCCCTTCCGGGGCCCCAGGAGCCCTCTGCGGTGGGATGCCGTCCGGTTTCGGGCGGGTTAAAGAGCCGCTTATGTGATCGTCGGCATGGCAGTGGTCTAGTCAACTTGGGACCCGCAAGGCCAGTTCAACAGGGGTTCACAACGTGCCCGCCGGTCAACTGGTTCCCTTACGGGCGTATGGCATGGGTCACGGTGGCGGCGGAGTGTAGCAGATACCCTCCGACCCCTTGTGAAGGGGCTCACGAGCATGCCCGTGGAGAGTGCTGGATACTCGAATCATGAGCACCACGGAGCGTCCACGGATCCTCGTAGTAGGCGGTGGGTACGTCGGCCTGTACGCGGCGCGCCGCATCCTCAAGAAGATGCGGTACGGCGAGGCGACCGTCACGGTCGTCGACCCGCGTTCGTACATGACCTACCAGCCCTTCCTGCCCGAAGCAGCTGCCGGCAGCATCTCCCCCCGCCACGTCGTGGTGCCGCTGCGACGCGTGCTCCCCAAGGCGGAGGTCCTCACCGGCCGCGTCACCACCATCGACCAGGACCGGAAGGTCGCCACCGTCGCGCCGCTCGTCGGCGAGGCGTACGAGCTGCCCTTCGACTACCTGATCGTCACGCTCGGCGCCGTCTCCCGTACCTTCCCGATCCCCGGCCTCGCCGAGAACGGCATCGGCATGAAGGGCGTCGAGGAGGCCATCGGCCTGCGCAACCACGTCCTCGAGCAGCTCGACAAGGCCGACTCGACGACCGACGAGGAGATCCGCCGCAAGGCGCTGACCTTCGTCTTCATCGGCGGTGGCTTCGCGGGTGCGGAGACCATCGGCGAGGTCGAGGACATGGCGCGCGACGCCGCCAAGTACTACCCCAACGTCAAGCGCGAGGACATGCGGTTCGTCCTCGTCGACGCCGCCGACAAGATCCTCCCCGAGGTCGGCCCCAAGCTCGGCGCGTACGGCAAGGCCCACCTGGAGAGCCGCGGCATCGAGATCCACCTCTCGACGTCGATGGACTCCTGCGTCGACGGCCACGTCGTGCTGAAGAACGGCCTCGAGGTCGACTCCAACACCATCGTGTGGACCGCGGGCGTCAAGCCCAACCCGGCGCTGGCCCGCTTCGGCCTGCCGCTCGGCCCGCGCGGTCACGTCGACACCCTGCCGACCCTCCAGGTCAACGGCACCGACTACATCTGGGCCGCAGGCGACAACGCCCAGGTTCCGGACCTCGTCGGCCGCGCCGCGGGCAACGAGAACGCCTGGTGCCCGCCGAACGCCCAGCACGCGCTGCGCCAGGCCAAGGTCCTCGGCGACAACGTCATCTCGGCCATGCGGGGCTTCTCGGCCGCGCAGACCGAGTACAAGCACGCCAACAAGGGTGCGGTGGCGGGCCTCGGCCTCCACAAGGGCGTCGCGATGATCGTCATGGGCAAGATGAAGATCAAGCTCAAGGGCCGTCTCGCCTGGTACATGCACCGTGGCTACCACGGCATGGCCATGCCGACCTGGAACCGGAAGATCCGCGTCTTTGCGGACTGGACCCTCGGCATGTTCCTCAAGCGCGAGGTCGTCTCGCTGCGCGCCATGGAGAACCCCCGCGAGGAGTTCTACGAGGCCGCGAAGCCGGCTCCGCAGCCCAAGGCCGACTCCGTTCCCTCGGAGAAGGCGAAGGCCTCCTAACGGCGGTCGCGGCTCGGCCGCGGTCAACCAGTCGGCAACGGCGTCCACCAATCCGTGGGGTGGGCGCCTTTGTCGTATGCCCGGCCACCCACAGTTGATCTAATCTGACTGAACGGGACTACCGTGCCGACTCTTGGTGTTTAGGTGTCAGTTGAACGTTTCTCCTGACCTTGCATCATGGAGGTGTGTGCGACATGGCCGACGCCGCTCGACGGCTCACCGCGCTCGCGGAAGAGGTCCTGGGAGCCCCGCTCCCGGTCCGGATCCGCGCCTGGGACCGCAGCGAGTACGGCCCCCCGGGCACATCCGGTGCCCCCGTCCTGGTCATCCGCCGCCGCCGCGCCCTGCGCCGGCTGCTGTGGAAGCCGGGCGAGCTGGGCCTCGCCCGGGCCTGGGTGGCGGGTGACATCGACGTCGAGGGCGATCTCTACGAGGCGCTCGAACTCCTGGCCGGCTCCCTCTGGGAGCGCGGCGAGGAAACGCGCCGCTCCGGCCTCGCCGCCCTCCTTGCGGCCGTGCGCGACCCGCGCCTGCGCGCCGCGGGCGGTGAGCTCGTCAAACTGGCCGGCCCCGGACTGCCGCCCCGGCCGCCCCGCGAGGAGGCCCGCAGGACCGGCGGCCCCCTGCACACCCTGCGCCGCGACAAGCAGTCCATCAGCCACCACTACGACGTGGGCAACGCCTTCTACGAGCGCGTCCTCGGCCCCTCCATGGTCTACTCCTGCGCCTACTGGGGGAGCGACGGGGACGGAGCCTCCACCCTCGAGGAGGCCCAGAGCGCCAAGCTCGACCTCGTCTGCCGCAAGCTCGACCTCCGGCCCGGGCAGCGCCTCCTCGACGTCGGCTGCGGCTGGGGCTCGATGGTGCTCCACGCGGCCCGCGAGTACGGGGTGAGCGCCGTCGGCATCACCCTCTCCGAGGAACAGGCCGCCTACGCCCGCAAGCGCGTCGCCGAGGCCGGTCTGACGGAGCGCATCGAGATCCGGGTCCAGGACTACCGCGAGATCTCCGACGGCCCCTTCGACGCCATCTCCTCCATCGGCATGGCCGAGCACGTCGGCTCCGCGCGCTACGCCGAGTACGCCGCCGACCTGTACGCGCTGCTGAAGCCCGGCGGCCGGCTGCTCAACCACCAGATCGCCCGCCGCCCCCTGCAGGACGAGGAGGCGTACGAGGTCGACGAGTTCATCGACCGCTACGTCTTCCCCGACGGCGAGCTCGCCCCCGTGGGGCGGACCGTCGCCCAGCTGGAGGAGGCCGGGTTCGAGGTGCGCGACGTGGAGTCGCTGCGCGAGCACTACGCCCTGACGCTGCGCCAGTGGGTGGTCAACCTCCAGCAGCACTGGCAGGAGGCCGTACAGCTGACCTCGGCCGGCCGCGCCCGGGTCTGGCGGCTGTACATGGCCGCCTCGGCGCTGTCCTTCGAGCGCAACAGGATCGGCGTCAACCAGGTGCTGGCCGTCCGCACGCCGGAGACGGGGGCGGCGGGGATGCCGCTGCGGGCGCGCAACTGGCGCTAGACGCGCAGAGGCCCCGCGGCGCACTGCCGCGGGGCCCCTCCGCTGTCCGTGCGGGCTACTCCGCCTTGATGGCGGACAGCATGTTCAGCTTCGCCGCCCGGCGGGCCGGCCACAGCGCGGCCAGCACGCCGACCACCGCGGCCAGCAGCAGGAACAGGCCCATCCGGCCCCACGGCAGCACGAGCTCGTAGGTGCTCAGGCCCTTGCGGATGAGGTCGCCCGCGGCCCAGCCGAAGAAGACGCCCAGGCCCACGCCCATCACGCCGCCGAAGAGCGAGATGACCAGCGACTCCAGACGGACCATCCGCTTGATGCCCTTGCGGTCCAGGCCGATGGCGCGCAGCATGCCGATCTCCTGCTGGCGCTCGAAGACGGACATGGCCAGGGTGTTGATGACGCCGAGGACGGCGACGATCACGGCCATGGCCAGCAGGCCGTAGAGCATGTTCAGCAGGAGGTTGATCATCCTGGAGATGCCATCCGAGATGTCCTGCTTGGTCTGGATCTGAATGGCGGGGTTGTCGCCGAGGGCCTTGCGCAGCGAGTCCTTGACGGCCTCGCCGGCGCCGTTCTTGGTCTTGACCATGACCTGGTTGTCGTTGATCTCGCCCAGGTGCGGGGTCAGGGTCCGGTTGTCGACCATGATGCCGCGCATCAGGTCGTTGCCCTTGTAGACGCCGGCGACCGTCAGACGGCCCTTCTTGCCGTCCTCGAAGGTCACGTCGAAGGACGAGCCGGTCTTCCAGTGGTTGGTGCGGGACAGGGCGTCGTCGATGACGACCTTGTCACCGGAGACGGTGAACCTGCCCGAGGTGAAGTCCAGCTTCGTCAGCTTCTCGACGGCCTCGCCGTTGACGCCCCTGAGCAGCTGGTGGTGGTCGCCGTCGATGCGGGCCGGGGACTGGCGCATCGGGCTGGTGGCCGTGACGTCGGGGTGCGCGGCGAGCTTCTTCTCCACGTCCGGGGAGAGCGGGGTCATGCTCGCCATGGAGACGACGTAGTCGGCCTTGAGGGACTCCGTGGCCATCTTGTCGATGGCCTTCTGGACGCTGCCCGCGATCACGGTCAGACCGGTGATCAGGGTGAGGCCGATCATCAGCGCGGAGGCGGTTGCGGCCGTGCGGCGCGGGTTGCGCACGGCGTTCTGCCGGGCGAGCTTGCCGGGCATGCCGAACAGGCGCAGCAGCGGGGCCCAGGCGGCGATCACCGGGCGGGACAGCAGCGGGGTCAGGACGAAGATGCCGATCAGGACGACGGCCGCGCCCAGGCCCAGCATCGTGGAGCTGCTCGCCGTCAGCACGACGGCCGCGCCGAGGGCGGTGATGGCGCCGCCGATGCTGTTGCGGACGACCAGGGACTTGGTGGTGGCCACGGCGTGGATGCTGTTCATCGCGGCGACCGGCGGGATCTTGGCGGCACGGCGTCCGGGCAGCCACGCGGCCAGCATGGTGACGACGATGCCGACTACCAGGGAGACCAGGACCGTGTTCGGGGCGATCACCAGCGGGCCGTCCGGGATGCTGTTGCCCGTGCTGCTGATGAGCGACCGCAGGCCGGCGCCGATGCCGATGCCCGCGACCAGTCCGGCGATGCCGGCGACCGCGCCGACGACGAACGCCTCGATCAGCACGGAGCGGGTGATCTGGCGGCGGCTCGCGCCGACCGCGCGCATCAGGGCCAGCTCCTTGGTGCGCTGGGCGACCAGCATGGTGAAGGTGTTGGCGATGATGAAGATGCCGACGAAGAGCGAGATGCCGGCGAAGACCAGGAGGCTGGTCCGCATGCCGTCCATGCTCTGGGCGATGATCTTCGCCTCGTCGTCGGCGAGCTCCTTGCCCGTGACCGACTTCGCGTCCTTCGGCAGGACCTTGTCGACGGCGGACTTCAGCGCGGCCTGCGAGGTGCCGGCGGCGGCCTTCACGTCGATCTGGCTGAACTCGCCGGGCTTGCCGTAGAGCTTCTGCGCGGTCGGGGTGTCGAAGAGGGCCAGGCTGCCACCGGCGGAGACGGCGCCGTCGTCGGTGGTGAAGATGCCGGTGAGCTTCTGCGGGAGCACGGGGCCGTCGACGGAGATCCGGACGGTGTCGCCGACCTTGTAGCCGGCGCGCTCGGCGGTCTTGGCGTCGAGGGCGATCTCACCGGAGCCCTGCGGCGCGCGGCCGTCCTTCATGGGGTAGCGGGCGTCCTTGCCGCCGGTGCCCGGGTAGTAGTTGGCGCCGGAGGAGGAGAAGCCCTCGCCTATCAGCTTGCCGTGCTTGTCGGCGATCGCCGCGAAGCCGTTGACGGAGCCGGTCGCGGAGGCGGCGCCGGGCACCTTGGCGGCCCGGTCCAGCAGGCCCTGGGAGAGCCGGGGGGTCTCGCCGGGCTTGCGGTCGTCGGCGTCCTGGTGGCGGGGCTGGACGGCGACGTCGACCTTGTCGTAGCCCTTCTGGGAGCTCTTCTGGTACGCGTCGGAGATGGTCGAGGTGAAGACCAGGGTGCCGGAGACGAAGGCCACGCCGAGCATCACGGCGAGTACGGTCATCAGCAGCCGGGCCTTGTGCGCGAGCACGTTGCGCAAGGCGGTACGGAACATGGTCTGTGTGTCCTGGGGGAGTGGGCCCGTGCCGGGCCGTCGTCGGGAGGCTGGGGAGCGGCGGAGCCGTCTCTCAGCTCGTGCGGCCCTTGGCGTCGAAGCGCTTCATGCGGTCGAGGACCGCGTCGGCGGTGGGCTCGCGCATCTCGTCGACGATGCGGCCGTCGGCGAGGAAGACCACGCGGTCGGCGTAGGACGCGGCCACGGGGTCGTGGGTGACCATGACGACGGTCTGGCCGAGCTCGCGCACCGAGTTGCGCAGGAAGCCCAGGACCTCGGCGCCGGAGCGCGAGTCGAGGTTTCCGGTGGGCTCGTCCGCGAACATGATCTCGGGCTTGCCGGCCAGGGCGCGGGCGACGGCCACGCGCTGCTGCTGGCCGCCGGAGAGCTGGTTCGGGCGGTGCTTGAGGCGCCCGGAGAGGCCGACGGTGTCGACGACCATGTCCAGCCACTTGCGGTCGGGCTTCCGGCCGGCGATGTCCATCGGCAGGGTGATGTTCTCCAGGGCGGTCAGCGTCGGGAGCAGGTTGAACGCCTGGAAGATGAAGCCGATCTTGTCGCGCCGCAGCCGGGTGAGCTTCTTGTCGTTGAGCGTGGTCAGCTCGGTGTCGCCGATCGTGGCCGAGCCGCCGGAGACCGAGTCCAGGCCCGCCATGCAGTGCATCAGGGTGGACTTGCCGGAGCCCGAGGGGCCCATGATCGCGGTGAACTCGGCCTGGCGGAATTCGACGGAGACCGCGTCGAGGGCGACCACCTGGGTCTCGCCCTGTCCGTAGACCTTGGTGAGGCCCGTGGCGCGGGCTGCCACTGCCGTGGGGCGGGCGGCGGTCTGGACGCCGTAGGGGGAGGTGGTCACGGGGCGGGCTCCTGTCGGGACGACGGTTTCGGCTACCCCTCCATCGTCCGTGCCGCGCGCCCTCCCGGGATCAGACCCAGCTCCCGTTCCCGGGGCAGACCTCGGTCTGACCCGGGAGGGCGGTTCTCCTCCTTGGGTATGACGCCGGCCACCGCCCCGGAGGCGGCCTCGCGCCCGGGCCGAGGGGCGGCGAGATTGCGACAAATCCGCAGGCCGCCCGGCGTCCCCCGGTGAACGGGCGGTATCGGCCCGTGGCATGTGCCTTTGGCGTCGTTCCTGCACTGATGCACCCTCAGTTGCCAATAAAATAAGACAACCTCGGGTCATCGTTCCGCTGTTTGGGGGGCGCTCCCCGGCTAGGCTCGTCCTGCTCTCCTCTTACCAGGGAGGCTCGCGCGCCTTTCCCTGCCTGTACGCCCGAGAGCGCTGCCCGGATGGTGGAATGCAGACACGGCGAGCTTAAACCTCGCTGGCCCTTCGGGCCGTGCCGGTTCAAGTCCGGCTCCGGGCACTCACCTGCTCTGTGTCCCCCACTCTCCGTAGGGAACCGGGTGCCGCCCGTTTGCGTTCTCCCCCTAGTGATGGGGGCGGGGTGCGCCGGAAAAGATCCTTCCCAAGCACGAGCGCATTCTTTTGCCTACCTATTACTCTTGGTCGCAAGGCCGCGCAGGGCGGCCACGGATGGAGTGAGGATGAGGAGCAGCAACCCGGTCTTCTCGCGGCGGTTCCGCGGCAACAACGGCTACGCGGGCTTCAACGCGGCGCCGCAGGCCGGGACCGCGGCCCAGGGGAACCCGTACGCGAACAATCCGTACGCGCAGCAGCCCGCCAACCCGTACGCCACCAACCCTTACGCCCAGGGCGGCCCGGATCTCCAGCAGGGCTACCCGCAGGCCCCCGCCACCACGGGCCGCATGACGATGGACGACGTCGTCATGCGCACCGGCATGACGCTCGGCACGGTCATCCTGGCCGCGGCCGTCGGCTGGGGCCTGAACGTCCCGGTCGCGGTCGGCTACGGCGCAGGCCTCGTCGCGATGCTCCTGGGCTTCGCCCAGTCGATCTTCCTGCGCAAGCCGGTCCCCGCGGTGATCCTCGCGTACGCCGCGTTCGAGGGCCTCTTCCTCGGCGTGGTCAGCAAGGCCTTCAACCACTACGCGCAGGGCGCCCCGGTCCAGGCCGTGCTCGGCACGATGCTGGTCTCGGTCGGCGTGCTCATCGCGTACAAGACCCGCCTGATCCGCGTCAACCGGCGCTTCACCCGCTTCGTGACGGCCGCCGTGATCGGCTTCGTCCTGCTGATGATGGTGAACATGCTGTTCGCCGTGTTCGGCGGCGGCGACGGCCTCGGCCTGCGCACGGGCTGGCTCGGCATCGTCGTCGGCGTCGTCGGCGTGCTGATCGGCGCGGCCGTCCTCGCGCTGGACTTCAAGCAGGTCGAGGACGGCATCCAGTACGGTGCGCCCCGCGAGGAGTCGTGGTTCTCGGCCTTCGGCCTCACGGTCTCGCTGGTGTGGATCTACATCCAGATGCTGCAGCTGATCGGCATCCTCAACGAGGACTAGCCGGTCGGCAGTGAAATGAAGCCGGTGAACGGCGTCGGTGAACGACGTCCGTGAACGAAGGGCCCGGGAAGATTTCCCGGGCCCTTCGCCGTATGCGCCTTCAGATCTGCATCAGGCGGACGAACGGGGGTGTCGTCCGCCCCGTGCGGAGTGCGGTGTGCGCCGCGCTACAGAAGCTTCCGGGCGGCCCGTCGGAGGTCGTACTCGTGGACGATCGCCTTGGCGTGGCCATATGCGAGGTCGTGCTCTCCGCGCAGCCAGCTGACCTTCTCCTCGAAGCGGAAGAGAGAAGGGCCTTCCTCGACCGTGCGCAGCCAGTCGGCCACTTCGCGGCCGGTGCAATGGGGGATTCGGGAGAGCAGGTTCCGGTGGGTCTCGTCGGAGAAGACGTGGGACATCGGCGCCTCCGGACGCGTCGAATGATGGTCCTTCATGTCACCGTGCCCGACTGTGCAGACGTTGGCAACACTCCGGCAACGGCGCATAGGCTCGCGCTGTGGATGATGTGACGTCTCTTCTGGCCGCCGTGGACGCTTTCGCCGACCGGCTGCGTGCCCTGCCGCAGTCCCGCCTGAGCAGGGGAGCGGCCGCGGAAGCGCTGTCCCTCGCCCGGGAACTGGCGGCGTGGGCGCAGCGGATCGAGGAACCCGGGACCGTGGTGCCGAGGGAAATGCCCGAAGCGGGGATGTTCGCGGTCGCCGACCAAGTGGCGGTGGCCGGTCACGATTTGGCCGAGGCGCTCGCCGCCGGCGGCGCGGAGCAGGCGCCGGCGGGCGTCGGCGCGGCGGAGGCGGTGGCGCTGATCGAGGCGGCGGCGAAGCGGTGCGGGCTGTAGGGCGCGGCCGTACGGGCCCGCTGGGCTCGCCACCGCAGGGTGCCGCTGTCGTGGCCGCTCGCCGCCGGCGGCACGGACCGGCGAAGGGGCTCGCCGTCCTCACCGGCTCGCTCGCCGTCGAGGACGTGCCCGCGTCCTGGAATCCGCCGCCGCGGCGCTCAGCCCCCACGGTGGTTTCCGGCGGTGCCGGACCGGCCTCAGGCCGTCATGGTGCCGGGCGGTCGCCCCGTCACAGCGACGCGATCACGCGGTCGGCCAGGACGTAGACCTTCTCCGTCCCGCAGCCGAAGGTCAGGGCGTACGCGCCGGAGACCCCGGAGCCGCCCAGCAGGACGGGGGCGTCGCCGGCGTCCAGGGCGTCCGAGAGGCGCTCGGCGGTCTCGCGGTGGCCGGGGGTCATGCAGACGGTGGTGCCGTCGGCGAAGACGTAGACGTCGAGCGTGCCGAGCGGGCCGGGGCGCACGTCGGTCAGCGGGACGCGGGCGTCCGCGAGCTCGCCGAGCCGCTCCACCGTGCTCTCGTGGTCGCCGGCGGCCGCCACGGGCGAGAAGTCGGGGTGGGAGGGGTGGCGGCGGCGGGCGGCGGCCAGCTCGGGGGTGTCCGCGGCCTCGGCCTCGGCGGCCGCGGCTTCAGAGAACTCGGCGAACTCGGCGAGCTCGGCCAGCCCGGTGAGCTCGGCCAGCGGCTCCAGGCCGACGAGGTCGGCCTGGCGGGGCAGGTAGAGGCCGCCGTAGGGGCCCTCGGCGAGGTCGTCGCCGAGGCCGGGCAGGCCCGGCAGCGAAGGGACGTCACCGGCTCCGCCGAGCTCGCGGGCCTCCTGGGCGGCCCAGAACGCACGAGCCTCGGCGAGCTCCCGCTCGCGCTCCTCGGCGAGGGCGTCGGCGACGGCCGCGCGTATTTCCGCGAGCTCCGCGCCGGGGGCGGGGCGGGCGGCGGGCACGGTGGGGTGCGCGCGGCGCTCGGCCGTGGCGGCGGCGAGGTCGGCGCGCAGGGCGGTGATCTGGCGGCGCAGGCCGCGAGTGGCGTGCAGGGCGGCGGCGCCCGCGGCCGTCGCGGTGGCCGCGGCCAGCAGCAGGGCAAGGGACATGGCGCTCACTGACGTACTCCCGGTTGCTATGGATCCCCCAGATTCCTACCTCAGCTTGAGGCGTGCTCCCAGGAGACCCCAGTGCAAAACGTCATGAAGCGGGCGGGACTTACGTCCTGGACGTTGTCCCTTCAACATCTCTGACCTGCGGAAACGAATCGCCCCCGGGACGTTGGTCACATCCTGGGGGCGATTCGGTCACGGTTGCGCAAGCGGCTCGTGAGGCCGTTCGTCCTCAGCTCAGCCGCTCGTATTCATGGTCGCGCTGAGCTTCGGCTCCGCTGCGGGCAGGTGCCGTCCTCGTTCCTCGGACGACCCCTACCCTCCGCTGCGCCTCAGCTCAGCCGCTCGATGACCATCGCCATGCCCTGGCCGCCGCCGACGCACATGGTCTCCAGGCCGAACTGCTTGTCGTGCCACTGCAGCGAGTTGATGAGCGTGCCGGTGATCCGGGCGCCCGTCATGCCGAAGGGGTGGCCGACAGCGATGGCGCCGCCGTTGACGTTCAGGCGGTCGATGTCGATGCCGAGCGCCTGGTAGGCCGGGATGACCTGGGCCGCGAAGGCCTCGTTGATCTCGACCAGGTCGATGTCGCCGATGCTCATGCCGGCCCGCGCCAGCGCCTGCTTGCTGGCCTCGACCGGGCCGAAGCCCATGATCTCGGGGGAGAGGGCGGAGACACCGGTGGAGACGATCCGGGCCAGCGGGGTCAGGCCCAGCTCGCGCGCCTTGGTGTCCGACATGATCACCAGGGCGGCGGCGCCGTCGTTGAGCGGGCAGCAGTTGCCCGGGGTGATGCGGCCGTCCGCGCGGAACGAGGGCTTGAGGCCTGCCACGCCCTCCATCGTCACGCCCGCGCGCGGGCCGTCGTCCTTGGAGACGACGGTGCCGTCCGGGGTGGTGACCGGGGTGATCTCGCGCTCCCAGAAGCCGTTCTTGATGGCTTGCTCGGCGAGGTTCTGCGAGCGGACGCCGAACTCGTCCATCTCCTCGCGCGAGATGCCCTTCAGTCGGGCCAGGTTCTCGGCGGTCTGGCCCATCGCGATGTACGCGTCGGGCACGAGGCCGTCCTCGCGCGGGTCGTGCCACTCGTCGCTGCCCTGCTCGGCGCGGGCGGCGGTGCGGGCCTCGGCCTCGGCGAAGAAGGGGTTGTGGCTGCCGGGCATGCCGTCCGAGGAGCCGTTGACGGTCCGGGAGACCGTCTCCACGCCCGCGGAGATGAAGACGTCGCCCTCACCGGCCTTGATGGCGTGCAGCGCCATGCGGGACGTCTGCAGGGACGAGGAGCAGTAGCGGGTGATCGTGCAGCCGGGCAGGTGGTCCATGCCCATCTGCACGGCCACGATGCGGCCGAGGTTGTGGCCCTGCTCGCCGCCGGGCAGGCCGCAGCCGAGCATCAGGTCGTCGATGTCGCGCGGGTCGAGACCGGGGACCTTGTCGAGCGCGGCCTTGATGATCGTCGCGGTCAGGTCGTCGGCCCGCATGCCCTTCAGCGAGCCCTTGAAGGCGCGACCGATGGGCGAACGGGCGGTTGAGACGATCACGGCTTCGGGCATCACGGCTCCAGGGCGTGTGAAAGCAGGACTGGGTGGAAGTTACCCGCCCGTAGGGCCCGGGTCACGGCTTGGTCACTGTGACCCCTCGCACTCTTGCCGTCGCGCGGGCCGGCGGGGCTCCGCGCGTCACGGCCCGCCCCGGGCCGCCCGGGACCACACGTGGTGCGGGGTCGGCTCCGTGTGGGCCGGGAGGCGGCGGCGTTTGCGGTGCTTGAGGAGGGCCCAGCGGCCCCGGGCGGCGGTGACCTCCGTGCCGCCCTCGGCCGCCGCCTCCGCGGCCGCACGGGCGACCGGCAGGATGCCCTCGCGGCGGGCCGCGTCCGGCCGCTCCTCGTCCTCCGGCCACAGCCCCAGCGCCGCGCACAGCGTCGGCAGGACGGCCATCGCCGCGGTGGCGTACCCCTCGGCGGAGGGGTGGAAGTTGTCGGGTCCGAACAGCTCCCGCGGGTTCGCGGCGAACTCCGGGCCCAGGAGGTCGCCCAGCGACACCGTGCGGCCGCCCGCCTCGATCACCCCTATGGTCTGCGCCGCGGCCAGCTGGCGGCTCTGGCGCCGCGCCACCCATCGCAGCGGCTGGTAGACCGGCTCGATCGTGCCGAGGTCGGGGCAGGTGCCCACGACGACCTCGCTGCCCGCCTCCCGCAGCCGCCGCACCGCGTCCGACAGCAGCCGTACGGACCGTGCGGCCGGCATCCCGTGCGTGACGTCGTTCGCCCCGATCATGATCACGCAGACGTCGGGGGCGCGCTCCACGTCGTCGAGCAGCAGCGTGACCTGGCGGTCCAGGTCGTGCGAGCGGGCTCCGGACAGGGCCACGTTGCGCAGCTCCACGGGGCGCTCGGCGACCGCGGCGAGCCCGGAGGCGAGCAGGGCCCCCGGCGTCTGCCGGGGCCGGTGCACGCCCTGGCCGGCGGCCGTGGAGTCGCCGAGCAGGCCGAGCAGCAGCGGCTCGCGCCCGAGCCGGTGGACGAAGGCGGAGCCGTAGCGGCCGTCCGCGTGGGGCGGGGCGTCGTTGGATCCGCCCACCACCCGCCGGGCCAGCCGCGCCTCGGTCAGCAGCACCCCGGCCGCGGTGGCCCCGAGCAGGCCGATGCCGCCGCCTCCGTAGGCCGCCGCGGCGGCGATGCGCCGGGCGACCCTCGCCCGCGACGTGGAGATGGGTGACATGGGCCGGACCTCCTCCGCAGCCGGGTTCCGAGCCGCGTACACGGTTTTACAAACGCTTCATAAAGCATTCATGAACGCCCCGCACCCTTGGCAGAGCGCGCTATGAGCAGGTTGCCCCGAGCGCCCGCATCTGCAACGCGCCGTTGGAGCGGCCGGATGCGTTCTAGGCTGGCCGTATGGGTACGCGAGACCGCTAGTGCCCCCGACCGCGGAGATCACCGTGCAGTATCACGATTCGATGATTGAGCTCGTTGGCAACACCCCGCTCGTGAAGCTCAACAGCGTGACCGAAGGCATCCAGGCCACCGTGCTCGCCAAGGTCGAGTACTTCAACCCGGGCGGCTCCGTGAAGGACCGGATCGCCCTGCGCATGATCGAGGCCGCGGAGAAGTCCGGCGAGCTCAAGCCGGGCGGCACCATCGTCGAGCCGACCTCCGGCAACACGGGTGTCGGTCTGGCGATCGTGGCCCAGCAGAAGGGTTACAAGTGCATCTTCGTCTGCCCGGACAAGGTCTCCACTGACAAGATCAACGTGCTGCGGGCCTACGGCGCGGAGGTCGTGGTCTGCCCGACGGCGGTCGACCCGGAGCACCCGGACTCGTACTACAACGTCTCCGACAAGCTCGTGCGCGAGACGCCCAACGCCTGGAAGCCCGACCAGTACAGCAACCCCAACAACCCCCTCTCGCACTACTACTCCACCGGCCCCGAGCTGTGGGAGCAGACGGAGGGGAAGATCACCCACTTCGTGGCGGGCGTGGGCACCGGCGGCACCATCAGCGGCACCGGGCGCTACCTCAAGGAGGTCAGCGACGGCCGCGTCAAGGTCATCGGCTCGGACCCGGAGGGCTCGGTCTACAGCGGCGGCTCCGGCCGTCCGTACCTGATCGAGGGCGTCGGCGAGGACTTCTGGCCGAGCGCCTACGACGGCACGGTGACCGACGAGATCATCGCGGTCTCCGACAAGGACGCCTTCCAGATGACGCGCCGCCTCGCCAAGGAGGAGGGCCTGCTCGTCGGCGGCTCCTGCGGCATGGCGGTCGTCTCCGCCCTGCGCGCCGCCGAGAACCTCGGCCCGGACGACGTCGTGGTCGTCCTCCTGCCGGACAGCGGCCGCGGCTACCTGAGCAAGATCTTCAACGACGAGTGGATGGCGGACTACGGCTTCCTGGAGGAGGCCGGCGACGCCGCCCGCGTGGGCGACGTGCTGCGTCGCAAGGACGGCGGCCTGCCCTCCCTGGTGCACATGCACCCGGAGGAGACGGTCGGCGAGGCCATCGAGGTGCTCCGCGAGTACGGCGTCTCGCAGATGCCCATCGTCAAGCCGGGCGCGGGGCACCCCGATGTGATGGCCGCCGAGGTCATCGGCTCGGTCGTGGAGCGCGAGCTGCTGGACGCCCTGTTCACCCAGCGCGCCTCGCTCTCCGACCCGCTGGAGAAGCACATGTGCGCGCCGCTGCCGCAGGTCGGCTCCGGCGAGCCCGTCGGGGACCTGATGGCCGTGCTGGGCGAGGCGGACGCGGCGATCGTCCTGGTCGAGGGCAAGCCCACCGGTGTGGTGAGCCGTCAGGACCTGCTGGCGTTCCTCGCGGAGAGCGCCGGGAAGGCCAACGGCGCCAAGTAGTCCCGTCCTTCGCGGTCCCGCCCTTCCGGAGCGGCTTCCGGGTGCGGTCGCGGCGGCCTTGCCGGCTTTTCCGGCTTTCCGGCCGCCGCGTGAACGGGGCGCGGACGGACGGCCCGTAAAAGGTACGTATGCGTCACGCGCCCGCAGCACCGGCTTAACAACCGTCCGGCATATTGGAGGTGTCGGCCCGGGTCATCCCCGGCCGGCACCCGAACGGCGGCGGGAAACTCCGGAGCGGCTCCCGGACTCCACAGCCGTCCGGACGCGGTCCACCGGCCCTGACTCCGGCCCGTGTCCCCGTGGGGGACCGCCGTCGTCCCGACTCCGGCTCCGGCCGGGGTGCGGCGGTCCCTCGCGCATCTCCCCCGAGTGCGCCTTCGGGCGCGGCGTGCCGTCACTCCCAGCCGGACGTGCTCTCCCGCTTGCGCCGCCGCTGCTGCCACGGGAACAACCCCGCCATGTTCAGGGCGTTGACGCCCACGATGCCCGCCCAGGCCACCAGCAGTCCCGGCAGGTGCGCGTTGACCACGGCTATCGCGGACAGCGGGATGGCCAGCACCAGCGACACCGCGGCGAAGCCGAAGCGCTCGCCGAAGCCGCCGGGGCCGTCTCCGCCGAGGTGCGGCCGCACCCCGCGGGCGACCGCCATCTGCATCTCCGCCGACTGCCGGCGCACCCGCCGGTCGATCTCGGCGTCGAGTTTCCGGTCGACCTTCTCCAGGAAGGCTTCCACCAGCTCCGCCTCGTACTCCGGGCCCAGCTCCTTGCGGGTCTCCAGAGTGGCGGCGAGGTCCTTCTTCAGCTCATGGTCGCGGGCCGTCATGCATCCGACGATACGGTCGGCGGTGCCCCGCGTCGGTGGGGCTAGCACCCGTATCCGCCTTAGGGGCAGCCCCGGGACCGCCGGGGCGCCGCTGGAAGGAGCAGTTCCGTGCCCGGACCGACCGAACCCCTGCTGACCTCCCTCGCCGCGCTCGCAGCAGGCAAGGGCGAGGACCGCCCGGACGCCCTCGGTGTCGCGGGGCGGGCCTTCTCCCGGGAACAACTGCTGGGCGCCGCCGCCGCGGTGGCGCACCGCATCGAGGGCGCCCCGGCCGTCGCCGTGCACGCCGACGCGTCGCCGGAGACCGCGGCCGCCGTGGTGGGCGGGCTGCTCGCCGGGGTGCCGGTCGTGCCGCTGCCGCCGGACGCGGGTCCGGCCGAGCGCGGCCACATCCTGCGCGACTCCGGCGCCGCCCTGGTGCTCGGCGGCGACGAGGGGCTGCCCGTCGATCTCGGGGAGCGGCGCGACTGGTCCGGTGCCGAGCCCGCCCCGGACAGCACGGCGCTGATCCTCTACACCTCCGGCACCACCGGTGCCCCCAAGGGCGCGCTGATCCCGCGCGGCGCGGTGGCCGCGGGGCTCGACGGGCTCGCCGAGGCGTGGCAGTGGACCGCCGAGGACACCCTCGTGCACGGGCTGCCGCTCTTCCACGTCCACGGCCTCGTCCTGGGCGTCCTGGGGGCGCTGCGGACCGGCTGCCGGCTCGTGCACACCGGCCGGCCGACGCCGGAGGCGTACGCGGCGGCGGGCGGCAGCCTGTACTTCGGGGTGCCGACGGTGTGGTCCCGGGTGGTGCGCGAGCCGTCCGCGGCCCGGGAGCTGGCCGGGGCCCGGCTGCTGGTGTCGGGCAGCGCGGCCCTGCCCGCGCCCGTCTTCCGGGACCTGGAGGCCCTCACCGGGCAGCGGCCCGTCGAGCGCTACGGCATGACCGAGACCCTGATCACGGTCTCCGCCCGGGCCGACGGCGAGCGCCGGCCGGGCGCGGTGGGCACCCCGCTGCGGGGGGTCCGCACGCGCCTCGCGGCCACCGAGGGCGGCATCGGCGAGCTGGAGGTCTGCGGGCCGACGCTCTTCAGCGGCTACCTGGGCCGCCCCGAGGCGACGGCGGCCGCGCACACGGCCGACGGCTGGTTCCGTACGGGCGACATCGCCGCCGTCGAGGAGGACGGCACGCACCGCATCGTGGGCCGCGCCTCCACCGACCTGATCAAGTCCGGCGGGTACCGGGTGGGGGCGGGCGAGGTCGAGAACGCCCTCCTCGACCACCCCGCGGTCCGCGAGGCCGCCGTGGTCGGGGTGGAGCACGAGGACCTCGGGCAGGAGATCGTCGCGTACGTGGTGGCGGACGGGGTGAGCGAGAAGGTGCTGATCGACTTCGTGGCCGGCCACCTGTCCGTGCACAAGCGGCCCCGCCGCGTCCGCTTCCTCGACGCGCTGCCGCGCAACGCCATGGGCAAGCCCCAGAAGAAGCTCCTGCCTCCGCTGTGACCCGGAGGGGGCCCGCGGACATGACCGGGGTTCCGGCGGATATGACCGAGGTCCCGGCGGATATGGCCGCGGAGGCCCGGCCACCCCTGCATAATTTCATGCAGGGGTGGTGGTCGGTGAATGACCACTGCCGAAGACCGCCGACGACCATGGAGGGCCCGATGAGCGACACCGGGGGCGAACCGGAAGCCACCGCACGGCTGCAGAAGCTCTTCGAAGGGCACCGGCTGACGCCGACTCAGCGCCGCATCGCCCACTGCATGGTGCGCCGCGCGGCCGACGCGCCCTTCCTCTCCAGCGTCGAGCTCGCCGAGCTGGCCGGCGTCAGCCAGCCCTCGGTCACCCGCTTCGCCGTCGCCCTCGGCTTCGACGGCTACCCGGCGCTGCGCCGGCACCTGCGCGACGTCGTCCCCGCGGCGGCCGAGCCGGGCGAGGGCGAGAGCGCGTACAACGAGTACCAGCAGGCCGTCCACGTCGAGATCGACAACCTCCGCCACCTCGCCTCGGTCCTCGCCGACCCCGCCCCGGTCGCCCGCGCGGGCCGGCTGCTCGCACAGTCCCGGCCGCTGCTCGTGCTCGGCCTGCGCGCCGCCACCGCCCAGGCCGCAGGCTTCGCCTACTTCGCCCGCAAGGTCCACCCGGACGTGCGGCTCCTGGACGAGGGCGGCACGCTCCTGACCGACCGCATAGACGCGGCCGTACGGGCCGGGGCGAGCACGCTGCTGTGCTTCGCGCTGCCCCGCCACCCGCGCGAGGTGGTCGAGGCCCTGGAGTACGCGCAGGGCCAGGGCCTGACCGTCGTCACCGTCGCGGACTCCACCTTCGCGCCCGTCGCCCGCCACAGCGATCTGCTGCTCCCCGCCGCCGTCGGCACCGGGCTCGCCTTCGACACCGCCTGCGCCCCGATGCTGCTGGGGCGCATGCTGCTGGAGGCGATGTGCGACGCCCTGCCGGACGCCCAGGCGCGCCTGGAGGAGTTCGACGCCAAGGCGGTGGCGCGGGGGCTGTTCGTGGAGTAGCCCGGCTCAGGAGGCCGGGGCGTCCCGGAAGCGCATCTCCGGGAAGCGCGGCGACGGGCCGTCCAGCAGCCGCCCGTCCCGCCCCTTGAGGAAGCGGTCGAAGAACGCCACCACGTACGCGCGCGTGGCCGCCACCGCGCGCTCCGGGCGGACGGTCCCGATGCCCTGCCGGAGGTCCTCCTCCGACAGGGCGCCCTGCCGGGCGAGGGCGGGCAGCAGCGAGACGCCGTCGGTGTACGTGCCGTGCCCCGCGCCGGCCATCGTCAGCTCGGCCTGCCAGGCGCGCGAGTGCTGCCGGAAGGACGCCCACGACGCCCGGTTGCCGGCCGCGCCGGGGCCGTCGGAGCCCAGCAGGAGGAACGGCCGGTCGACGCCCTCGCGCGCCACGGTGCTCAGCGTGCTGCCCGTGCCGTCGGGGAGGGGGAAGTCCATCTGGCCGTCCATGTTGATCCCCGCCTTGAGACGGCGGTCGTCGTGCAGGGCCTGTGCCGCCGTGAAGCCGCCCGCGGACTGCCCGGCCATGCCCACGCGCCGCAGGTCCAGCGCGTCCCCCAGGCCGCGCGGCAGGTCCCGCCGCCACTGCGCCGAGCCGAGGGTGTCCAGGACGAACCGTGTGTCGTCCACCCGGGCCTTCACCGCCTTGCGGAGCGTGGCGTCGACCTCGGTCACGGGGGCGCCGGCGAGCGTGGGCAGCACCGACTCCGCCAGCTCCCCGTTCGCCAGGCGCACTTCGGAGGAGTCGTAGGTGTGGTCGACCGTGACGACGACGTAGCCGCGGGAGGCCAGCTCCTCGGCCAGGCCGGTGTTCCAGGTGCGCGGGTCGCCCAGCCCGGCGGAGTACAGCACGACCGGCAGGGACCTGCTGCCGCGCGCCACGGGAGCGTCCACGCGTGCGTGCGTACGCGTGGACGCCCAGTCGGCGGCGTCCGGGCGCACGTGGTGGTTGAAGCTGCCCGCGCCCCGGGCGGAGCCGAAGTGGGCGGCCGAGGAGGGGTCCATGTGGGGCGCGGGACCCCTCCCGTCGGCGGGCCGGTCCCGGTCCGCCGGGTAGAAGAGGCTGATCGCGACCTGGCGGTCGCCCCGATCCGGCCTCCAGGGGTCCTTGCGGGCGGTGTCCACCAGGTGGCGGGTGACCGTGCCGACGGCGTGAGGGCCGGTGGGCGCGGGCAGCGCGCCCGGGGTGCTCTTCGCGGTCGCGGTCGCGGCTGTGGCTGTGTCTGTGGTTGTGGCCGGGGCCTTCGCCGTGGCCTGGGCCGCGTGGGCGTCCGGCGGCGGGACGAGCGCGCTCAGCAGCCCGGTCGCGGCCAGTGCCCCCGCCGCGAGGACCGCCCGCCGCCGGAGACCGCTGTCCCGTCGCGCGCGTTCCCGCCGCTCGCCCCCTCGTCCGTGGACAGCCATCCCCGTCTCCTCCCGCTCGTCCCGCCCCGGCAGGGACGACCTTAGGGACCACACGACTGCGCACACGTCATACGGCGGAGCCAAGTCCGGGGTGATACCGGGGTATGACCCCTGTGAGGTACATGCGGCGGATTCTCAGCTCGCACTCAGATTCGTTGGTTAGCCTGCCGCGTGACGGGTCGGGATCGAGTGGATTTCAGAGGGAAAGGCGGGTTTGGACGTGGGGCGCGGTTCGTATGCGCTGGCGCGGGTGGCGGTGGTCGTCAGAGCCCCGGCCGGCTGGCTGTGGTGGCCGGGCCTGCTGAGCGCGGGCACCGGCGTCCTGGTGCCCGGGATCACCGGGCGGCGGATCGGCGTGTTCGCCGGAGCGGCGCTGTTCCTCATCGTCGCGGGCGCGGTCTTCGCGGTGCGCCGCCCGCGGTACGCGGCCCTGGCGCGCGGGGCCTCGCGGGCGGGCCGGTCGGTCTTCCTCCAGGACCGCGCCGTGACCCTGCGGAACTGGCGGCGCGCCCGCCGCTGGTGGCTGCTCCTGGCCTTCCTCGCCGCCGTGGGCTCCACCTTCCTGATCCCGGCCGCCGCGGGCATGGCGCTCGCCGGGGCGGGCGCGGGCCTGTGGGCGAAGGCCCTGTGGCTGGGCGGCCTGGAGCGCCGCAGCGGCTCCCTGCTGTGGGTCCGCACGGAGTGGGCGCAGGCGTCCCCCGCCGCCGAGCCCGTGCGCGGCTACCTGTCCACCGGGCTCGCCGCGGGCGATGCCGCGCCCGGTGGCGGCCGGCGCCGCGCCGGCCGGGTGCCGGCCGGGGCGGCGGTCAGCGAAGCGCGCTGAGGCCCGCTCGGGGCGCGCGCCGCGGCCCGGTCAGCGAAGCGCGCCGAGTTCCCCCGCGTAGGCGCCGCCGCTTTCGGTGACGAGCTCGCCGAGGGTCTGCGGGGCCCGTACGGTCGCGAACCGCACGCCGTCACCCTCCTCTTCTGCGGCTGCGTAGCCGTAAACCCCGGGGCGGGGCAGAGAGTTGTACGCGAAGTGGTTCGAGAAGTAGTACGCGCCGGTGTCGAGCAGGGCCACGTGGTCGCCCGCCTCCAGCAGGGGCAGCGGTCTGCCGACCGCGATCAGGTCGCCCGCGAAGCAGCACGGCCCCGCGACGTCCTGGTCGACCGGCGGTCCCGTCTTCGGCCGCCCCTGCGCGTCGAAGACCGCGATGCGCAGCGGCCAGGACGCCGGCGCGAACACCGTGCGCGTGGCCACCTGGGCGCCCGCGTGCGTCACGGCGATCCGCCGGCCGCCCGCGGTCTTGGTGTACTCGACGCGGGCCACCACCATGCCGCTCTTGGCCAGCAGGGAGCGCCCGAACTCCGTCACCAGCCCGTAGCGCCCGTCGAACAGGCCCGGGGCGGCGGCCGCGAGCAGGCGGGCGTAGGCGCGGAAGGTCGGGGTCACGTCGTCCGACGCGAAGTTCACCGGCAGTCCGCCGCCGATGTCCAGCGTGGTGACCTGCCGGCGCCCCACCGTCCGGTTGATCTCCTCCGCCAGCTCGTACGCGGCCCGCACCCCGGCCGCCATCAGCTCCAGGGGGCAGCCCTGGGAGCCCACGTGGGCGTGCAGCCGGGACAGCCAGGGGCGCTCGGCGTAGGCGCGGAGGAGCCAGGCGCGCGCCCCTTTGTCGCGCAGCGCCACCCCGAACTTCGAGGTGTCCGTCGCCGTGCTCAGCGCGTCGATGCTGCCGCCGCCCACCTGGGGGTTGACGCGGACGCCGAGCGCGGAGCGGGGCGGGCCGGAGGCCTCCCGCAGCAGCCCGTCCAGCCGGGCGAGCTCCTCGCGGCTGTCGGCGTTGACCGCCACCCCCAGCGCGAGGGCCTCGCGGAGCTCCGCCGCGGTCTTGGCGGGGGAGTCCAGCACGATCCGCTCCGGGGCGATCCGCGCCGTCCGGGCCAGGGCCAGCTCCCCGGGGCTCGCCACTTCGGCGCCCAGCCCCTCCTCGGCGAGCAGCCGCAGCACGGGCACGAGGGAGGCGGCCTTCACGGCGAACGCGTGCAGGGTCGTGCCGCGCGCCGCCCCGGCCTCCTCGAAGGCCCCGCGCAGGTCCGCAGCCGCCGCGCGGATCCCCCGCACGTCCAGCAGCCCGGCGACGGGGGACCAGTCGGGCAGCAGTCCCTGCCGGAGCGCGGCCCGCACCACGGTGCCGGGGGAGATGTCGCTGGAGGACATGAAGCCACTCCACCACACCGGGCCGTAAAAATGGCATGCGCTGCGGGCGGTTTCCGCACACGATGAGCCCCAAGTGCGACGGCACGCCCCGGCGTGCGCGGAGCCGCCGCGGGCGGGGACGGGGTGCGAACCGGACCGGCCAGGGGCCGTGGGACGCCTTCGACCGGCTCATCGGTGCCGGTCGATGGGCGCCGCCCCGGAGGCGGGCCGTTCCGCCTGCCTCCTGCGGCCTACGCCGTGACCGCAGCGGGTGCCGCGGCCTCCGTCGCCGTGAGCAGGCCGGCCAGTGCCGCCCGCGTCTCCTGCAGCTCCCCGATGCGTGCGTCGAGCCCGTGCAGCTGTTCGCGCAGGTGCAGGGCCACGCACGGGTCGAACTCCGCCTCCCCCGCGCCCCGCACGCACGGCAGGACGTCCCGGATGACGCGCGTCGGCAGGCCCGCCGCCAGCAGCACGCGGATGCGGCGGACGGTCTCCGGCGCGTCCTGCTCGTAGCGCCGGTGACCGCTGGGCAGCCGGTGGGAGCCGAGCAGGCCCTGCTCCTCGTAGTAGCGCAGCAGCCGCACGCTCACTCCGGTCTCGCGCGCCAGGTCACCGATCTTCATATGAGCTGCCTCACGCGGGGTTGAATCTCACACGGGTGTGAGAATTTAGCGTTCCGGTCATGACGAACACCACCACCGCTCCCGCTTCTTCCCCCGTCCACAGCATCGGCGGCGACCTGCCCGTCTCCCGCATCGGCTACGGCGCCATGCGGCTGGCCGAGACCCCCGACGGGCTCGCCGACCCCATGCAGGCGCCCATCTGGCGCGCTCCGGAGGACCGCCGCGGCGCGGTCGCGCTGCTGCGGCGCGCGGTCGAGCTCGGCATCGACCTCATCGACACCGCGGACGCCTACTCCCTCGGCGAGAGCGAGGCGCTCATCGCGGAGGCCCTCCACCCGTACGCCGGCAGCGTGACCGTCGCCACCAAGGTCGGCGTCGTACGGCCCAGCCCCGCCGAATGGGTGACGCACGGTCACCCGGCCTACCTCCGCCAGCAGGCCGAGCTCGCCCTGCGGCGGCTGCGCGTGGACCGCCTGGACCTGCTCCAGCTGCACCGCATCGACCCGGAGTACCCCCTCGCGGACCAGCTCGGCGCCCTCCGGCAGCTGCAGGACGAGGGCAAGGTGCGGCACATCGGCCTGTCCGAGGTGACCGTCGCCGAACTGCGCGCGGCGCAGGAGATCGCCTCCATCGCCTCCGTCCAGAACGTGTACAACCTCTCGGCGCGCGGCCACGACGACGTCGTCGACTACGCCGCCGAGCACGGCATCACCTTCTTCGCCTACTTCCCGGTGGCCGTGGGCGCGCACGCGGCCCCGGGCGGGCCCGTCGCGGACGTGGCGCGCGAGGTGGGCGCGACGCCCGCGCAGACGGCGCTCGCCTGGCTGCTGCGCCGTTCGCCGACGCTCGTCCCCCTGCCGGGCACGCGGTCGCTCGCGCACCTGGAGGAGAACGCGGGCGCACGGGGCGTCCGGCTCACGGACGCCCAGTACGACCGGCTGGACGCGATCGGCCGGCAGGCCTGAGGCCCGCCGGGCCCGTGGCGGCCGCGGTGCGCGGCGCGGCCGCCGGAAGGGGCTCAGACCTCCTGCACGCCCGCGCGCCACACCGCCGAGACCAGCGGAACGCCCGGCCGGTAGGCGAGGTGGACGTGCGAGGGAGCGTCGAGGAGGGCGAGGTCTGCGCGGGCGCCGGGGGCTATGCGGCCCACGTCCGTACGGCGCAGGGCGGCCGCGCCGCCCGCGGTCGCGGACCAGACGGCCTCGTCCGGGGTCATCCCCATGTCCCGCACGGCCAGCGCGATGCAGAACGGCATCGAGCTGGTGAAGGACGAGCCGGGGTTGCAGTCCGTGGACAGGGCGACGGTCGCCCCCGCGTCCAGCAGACGGCGCGCGTCCGGCCACTGGGCGCGCGTGGAGAACTCCGCGCCGGGCAGGAGGGTGGCGACCGTCGTGCCGTTCGCCAGGGCGTCGACGTCCGCGTCGGTCAGATGGGTGCAGTGGTCGGCCGAGGCGGCGCCGAGCTCCACGGCCAGCTGGACGCCGGGCCCGTAGGAGAGCTGGTTGGCGTGGACGCGCGGCGTCAGCCCGCGGGCGGCGCCGGCCGTGAGGATCGTCCGGGCCTGGTCGCCGTCGAACGCGCCCTGCTCGCAGAACACGTCGACCCAGCGCGCGTGCGGCGCGCAGGCGTCGAGCATCGGCCCGGTCACGAGGTCCACGTACGCGGCCGGGTCGTCGGCGTAGTCGGGGGGGACGATGTGCGCGCCGAGGTAGGTGACCTCGTCGGTGTGCGCCCCGGCGATGCGCAGGGCGCGGGCCTCGTCCTCGACGGTCAGGCCGTAGCCGGACTTGGTCTCCAGGACCGTGGTGCCCTGCCGCAGGGCCTCGTGCACGTAGCGGCGGACGTTGGCGTCCAGCGCCTCGTCGGTCGCGGCGCGCGTGGCGGCGACGGTGGTGCGGATGCCGCCGGCGCTGTAGCTCCGGCCGGACATGCGGGCGTTGAACTCGGCGGTGCGGTCGCCCGCGAAGACCAGGTGGGAGTGGGAGTCGACGAAGCCCGGCAGGGCGGCCCGGCCCCCGGCGTCGACCCGGTTGTCAGTGGCCGGTGCTTTGCTGGACGTGCCGACCCAGGCGACGCGGTCGCCGTCGATGACGACCGCCGCGTCCCGGATCGTGCCGAGGGGGCCTTCGCCGAGGGAGGGGTCGTTCGTGACGAGACTGCTGATGTTGGTGATGACCGTCGTCGCCATGGGCGTGCGGCACTCCTTTGGTCGGTTCGGTGGTTCAGCCTCGTACGGCCGCGATGGACTCCGCCAGCGCCGCCGGCACGTGGGCGACGAGCTGGTGCGTCCCCTCGCGCACGACGTGCCGGCCGCCCACCACGGTGTCCCGGACGTCCGCGGCGCTCGCCGCGAAGACGGCCGTCTCGGCGGCGAGGGCGTACGGCTGGCCCGCGGTGCGCACGGAGTCGAGCGCGACGGCCGTGAAGTCCGCGAGCGCGCCCGGCTCGATGCGGCCCGCCCCGTCCCAGCCGAGGGCCGCGTGGCCGTCTGCCGTGGCCGCGCGCAGCAGCTGGACCGCGGTCCAGTGGCCGCGGGTGCGGCTGTGCAGCCGCTCGTCCAGCTCCATGGCGCGGGCCTCTTCGAGCAGGTCGATGACGGCGTGGCTGTCGCTGCCGAGGGAGAGCGGGGAGCCCGCCTCCTGCAGCGCCCGGGCCGGTCCGATCCCGTCGGCCAGGTCCCGCTCGGTGGTCGGGCACATGCACACGCCGGTGCCCGAGTGGCCCAGGAGGCGGATGTCGCCGGGGGTGAGGTGCGTGGCGTGGACGGCCGTCGTGCGCGGGCCCAGCACGCCGTGGTGCGAGAGGAGGGCGGTGGGTGTGAAGCCGTGGGCCTCCACGCACGCGTCGTTCTCGGCGGTCTGCTCGGAGAGGTGCAGGTGCAGCGGGGCGTCGCGCTCCTGCGCCCACGCGGCCACGGTCGCCAGCTGCTCGGCGGGCACGGCCCGCACCGAGTGGATGGCCGCCCCGATGCGGGTGTTGTCGTCGCCCTTGAGGGCGGAGACGCGCTCGGCCCAGCGCTCGGCGGTGCCGTCGCTGAAGCGCCGCTGGTGCTTGTTCGGCTCGGAGCCGAAGCCGGAGGAGAGGTAGCAGGTGTCGAGGAGCGTGATGCGGATGCCCGCCTCGGCGGCGGCCGCGATCAGGGCCTCGCCCATGGCGTTGGGGTTGTCGTAGCGGGCGCCCCCGGCGAGGTGGTGCACGTAGTGGAACTCGCCGACGGAGGTGATGCCGGCGAGCGCCATCTCGGCGTAGGCCGCACGGGCGAGCGCGAAGTAGTTGTCGGGCGTCAGGTTGTCGGCGACGCGGTACATGACGTCGCGCCAGGTCCAGAAGGTCCCCTCGCCCGCCTGCGTCGCGCCGCGCAGGGCCCGGTGGAAGGCGTGGCTGTGCGCGTTCGCGAGCCCGGGCAGGGTCAGGCCCCGCAGGGTCACCGCACCGGAAGGCGGTGCCGCGGCGCCCCGGCGGACGGCCTTGATGCGGCCGTCCGCCCCGGTCTCGATGACCACGCCCGGCTCGACGCCGGTGTCGAGAAGGGCGTGCTCCGCCCAGTAGGTCTGTGCCGTCAGCGACACGCCAGGCCCTCCAGTACGTCGGCGAGTGCGGTCACCCCGGCCAGGCAGTCGTCCTCGGAGGCCGTTTCGGCGGGTGAGTGCGATACGCCTGTGGGGTTGCGTACGAACAGCATGGCGGTGGGGACGGCTCCGGAGAGGATTCCGGCGTCGTGTCCCGCGCCCGTACCGAGGACGGGGACGTCCCCGCCCAGGATGCGGCCCAGCTCGTCGCGCAGGGCGTGCTCGAATTCCACGACGGGCGTGAAGGACTCCCGGGTGACCCGCACGTCGACGCCGTCGCGCTCGCCGCGCTCCACGGCCGCCTTCTCGATCTCCGCGACCACGAGGTCGAGGGTCTCCTGGTCGGCGGCCCGCGAGTCCAGCCAGCCGCGCACGAGCGAGGGGATGGCGTTGACGCCGTTCGGCTCGACGCCGACCTTCCCGAAGGTCGCCAGGGCGCCGGCCAGCCGGGCCTTCTTGCGGGCCGCGAGGACGGTGTTGGCGTAGGTGAGCATCGGGTCGCGGCGGTCCTCGATGCGGGTGGTGCCGGCGTGGTTGGCCTCGCCGTGGAAGTCGAATCGCCAGCGGCCGTGCGGCCAGATGGCGGAGGCGATGCCGACGGCGCGGTCCGACAGGTCCAGGGCGCGGCCCTGCTCGACGTGGAGCTCGACGAAGGCACCGATCCGGGCGAGGCGCTCGGGGTCCGGGCCGATGGCCTCCGGGTCGTAGCCGGCGCGCTCCATGGCCAGGGGCAGGGAGACGCCCTCGGCATCGCGCAGCGCGTGCGCCTTGTCGAGGGACAGCCGGCCCGCGGTCAGGCGCGAGCCCACGCAGGCCAGGCCGAAGCGGGCGCCCTCCTCGTCGCCGAAGTTGACGACGGCGAGGGGGCGGGACGGCTGCGCCCCGCGGGCGCGGAGCTCGTCCAGCGCGGCGAAGGAGGAGACCACGCCGAGGGGGCCGTCGAAGGCGCCGCCGTTCGGCACGGAGTCCAGGTGGGAACCGGTGACGACGGCGTCCCCGGCGGCCGGGTCGCCGAGCCAGGCCCACTGGTTGCCGTTGCGGTCGAGCTCGTAGGCGAGCCCGCGGGACTCCGCCTGGGCGCGGAACCAGGCGCGGCAGTCGGCGTCGGCGCCGCTCCAGGCGAAGCGGTGGTAGCCGCGGGTGTCCTCGTCACGGCCGATGGACGCGAGGTCGCGCCACATCTCGTGGAACGAAGCCCCTGGCTTCGCCTCGCCCGCAGCCGGGCCGCTCATTCGCCCTCCCGCATGGGAACGCGCACCCCGCGGTCCTCCGCGACCGACTCCGCGATGTCGTACCCCGCGTCGACGTGACGGATGACGCCCATGCCGGGGTCGTTCGTCAGGACGCGGCGGATCTTCTCGCCGGCCAGCGGCGTGCCGTCGGCGACCGTGACCTGGCCCGCGTGGATGGAGCGGCCCATGCCGACGCCGCCGCCGTGGTGGATGGAGACCCACGAGGCGCCCGAGGCGACGTTGACCATCGCGTTGAGCAGCGGCCAGTCGGCGATCGCGTCGGAGCCGTCGAGCATGGCCTCGGTCTCGCGGTACGGCGAGGCCACCGAGCCGCAGTCGAGGTGGTCGCGGCCGATGGCCAGCGGCGCGGCGAGCGTGCCGTCGGCGACCATCTCGTTGAAGCGCTCGCCGGCCTTGTCGCGCTCGCCGTAGCCCAGCCAGCAGATGCGCGCCGGCAGGCCCTGGAAGTGCACCCGCTCGCCGGCCATCTTGAGCCAGCGGGCGAGGGACTCGTTCTCGGGGAAGAGCTCGAGCATCGCCTTGTCGGTCTTGTGGATGTCGGCCGCGTCGCCGGAGAGGGCCGCCCAGCGGAAGGGGCCCTTGCCCTCGCAGAAGAGGGGGCGGATGTAGGCGGGGACGAAGCCGGGGAAGTCGAAGGCGCGGGTGTAGCCCGCGAGCTGTGCCTCGCCGCGGATGGAGTTGCCGTAGTCGAAGACCTCGGCGCCGGCGTCCTGGAAGCCGACCATGGCCTCGACGTGCCGGGCCATGGACTCGCGCGCCCGCGTCGTGAAGTCGGCGGGCTTCTCCGCCGCGTAGGCGGCCATCTCGTCGAAGGAGACGCCGACCGGCAGGTAGGACAGCGGGTCGTGGGCGCTGGTCTGGTCGGTGACGATGTCGATCGGGGCGTTCATCGCGAGCAGCTGCGGGAGAAGCTCCGCGGCGTTGCCGAGGACGCCGATGGACAGCGGGCGGCGGGCGTCGCGCGCCTCGACGGCCAGCTGCAGGGCGTGGTCGAGCGAGTCGGCCTTCACGTCCAGGTAGCGGTGCTCGATGCGGCGCTCGATCGCGCGCGGGTCGCAGTCGATGCAGATGGCGACGCCGTCGTTCATGGTGACGGCGAGCGGCTGGGCGCCGCCCATGCCGCCGAGCCCGGCCGTCAGGGTGATCGTGCCGGCCAGCGTTCCGCCGAACTTCTTGGCGGCGACGGCGGCGAAGGTCTCGTACGTGCCCTGCAGGATGCCCTGCGTGCCGATGTAGATCCACGAGCCGGCGGTCATCTGGCCGTACATGGTCAGGCCGAGGTGCTCCAGGCGGCGGAACTCCTCCCAGTTGGCCCAGTCGCCGACGAGGTTGGAGTTGGCGAGGAGGACGCGGGGCGCCCACTCGTGGGTCTGCATGACGCCGACCGGGCGGCCGGACTGGACGAGCATGGTCTCGTCCTGCTTGAGGGTCTGCAGCGTGCGGACCATGGCGTCGAACGAGCGCCAGTCGCGGGCGGCCTTGCCCGTGCCGCCGTAGACGACGAGCTTGTCGGGGTGCTCGGCGACCTCCGGGTCGAGGTTGTTCTGCAGCATGCGCAGAGCGGCTTCCTGCTGCCACCCCAGCGTGCTCAGCCGGCTGCCTCGCGCAGCTCGTACGGGTCGCGGTCCGGACATGGGGCCCTGCCTCCCTGGCGGCTCTGAATAGAACACTGCACATCTTGGGTGGCTGAATACCTCTAGTCAATGGCTGGCGGCCCGGCGGGATCGCCGGGGCGGCACGGAACGCCGCGCGCCGCACGGGGGAACCCGTGCGGCGCGCGGCGGTGCAAAACGGTGTGAAAGGTGCGAAAGCTGAGGCTCAGGCCTCACTCCTCGCTCAGGAGGCCCCGGCGGAGGCGGACGAGGGTGCGGCCCAGCAGGCGCGAGACGTGCATCTGGGAGATGCCCAGTTCCTCGCCGATCTCCGACTGGGTCATGTTCGCCACGAAGCGCAAGGACAGAATCTTCCGGTCCCGCTGCGGGAGTTCGGCGATCATCGGCTTGAGGGCTGCTACGTACTCGACGCCCTCGAGGTCGTGGTCCTCGTAGCCGATGCGGGCCGAGAGGGCGCCCTCCGCCTCGTCGTCCTGCGCCTGGGCGTCCAGCGAGCTCGCCGAATAGGCGTTGCTCGCGGCCATGCCCTCGACGACCTCGTCCTTCGTCAGGCCGAGGTGCCCGGCAAGTTCGCCGACGGTGGGGGAGCGGTCCAGGCTCTGGGCGAGCTCGTCGCGGGCCTTGGCCAGGTCGATGCGGAGCTCCTGGAGCCGGCGCGGCACGCGCACGGACCAGCTGGTGTCGCGGAAGAACCGCTTGATCTCGCCGATGATGGTCGGCATCGCGAAGGTCGGGAACTCGACGCCCCGGCTGAGCTCGAAGCGGTCGATGGCCTTGATGAGGCCGATCGTGCCGACCTGGACGATGTCCTCCATCGGCTCGCTGCGGGAGCGGAACCGGGCGGCGGCGAACCTCACGAGGGCGAGGTTCAGCTCGACCAGGGTGTTGCGTACGTAGGCGTATTCGTGCGTGCCCTCTTCGAGCGCCTCCAGGCGGGCGAAGAGCGTCTTGGACAGGGCACGTGCGTCGTGCGGCGCCATTTCGCCGGGGGGCGTGGGGCCGGCCCCGTCGTACTCGGGAAGCTCGGAGAGCTCGGAAATCTCGGGAAGCCCGGAATGCTCGGGCAGGGACTGGGGCAGGGGTGCCGACGACGCCGTACGCGGTTCCGCACGCGTTTCGTCGAGCCGGGGTGACATGGTCTCCTCCATCATTCTCGGCATATGGCTGCCGATGCCGTCGCGTCGTGCTGCGGTGAGCGGCGCCTCCAAAGCCGTCCGTGGTGGATGTCGTCCTACTAGCCCTACCTGTCTTCACCCTTGCACCGCAAGTGCGTGATGTCCCTATATGTGCATAATGTCGGACCTTCGGCTACCGGACGCCGTAGGGAAGGCGTAGTGTTCTGGGAGCGCCACGCAGGCACACCGAGAAGGGATGCGCATGGATCGCGGGATGGTCGGCAGCGCAAGCAGGGGCCGGCTGCATGTAGCCGTCCGGCGGGACGGGGCGAGCGCGATCGTGACGCCGGTGGGTGAGCTCGATCACCACACGGCGGACGTGCTGCGCGAGCCCCTCGAGGCCGCCATCGCCGACGGCGGCGCACGCGTGGTCCTCGATTGCTCCGGTCTGGAGTTCTGCGACTCGACCGGTCTCAACGTGCTCCTGGGCGCCCGGCTGCAGGCCGAGGCCGCAGGCGGCGGAATCCACCTGGCTGCGATGCAGCCCGTGGTCGCCCGGGTCTTCGAGATCACCGGCGCGGAAGCCGTCTTCACCGTGCACGACACCCTCGACGCGGCCCTCGCCGGCTGACCCCTGGCGCCCCCGCCTTTCCCTGTGCGTTACTCAGTCGTCACCCGGTCGGCCGGGCTCCTTCGGCGTGGGTTCGCAGGCACCAGTTGCATGCATCACAGGATCGGCACCGAAGAAGTGGGTGTTCTCACGATTCGGTCGGGCAGGAGTCTGCTGAATCCGTTCCATGTGCCAGGTAGCCGTGATCAAGGTATCCAGGTACCCGTCCGTCCCTTCGTTCCGTTCTGAATCGGTGAATCGGTGAGGTGAAGCGCTGATGAGCACCACCCGGCCGTGCCCTCCGCCGGGCGACCCCGGTCCGGGGGCGAACGGCGCCGCCTCTTCCGGTGCGCTGTCGCCGGACGGGTCTTCGCAGGGGTCCCGGCCCGGCGGGACGCGCCGGCTGCACCTCGTCGGGGTCAGCGGCGCCGTGCCCATGTCGCGTGACTTCACCCGGCAGGCGCTCCACGACTGGGGCTGGCTCCCCGCGATCGGCGCGGATCACCGCGCGGCCGCCGAGGACGTCCTGCTCGTCGTCTCCGAGCTGGTCACCAACGCCTGCCTGCACGCCGACGGCCCCGAGGAGCTTCGCGTGAGCTGCACGGGCAAGGTGCTGCGCCTGGAGGTCGTCGACCTCGGCGCGGGGACGCCCGCGCCGCGCACCCCGCACCGCGCGGGGCGGCCCGGCGGGCACGGGATGTTCATCGTGCAGCGGCTCTGCCTGGACTGGGGCGTCGTGCGGAACGAGGGCGGTGCCGGGAAGACGGTGTGGGCGGAGCTGGCTGCGCCGGGCTAGGCCTCCGGCTCTTCCCTCCCCTCCCCTTCCTTTCTTTTCTTCTGTTCTCTGCCTTCTCTTCCTTCCTCAAGGTCCCCGGCGTACTGTCTGCGCCCGATCTGATGTGCCGTCAGCTGGGCTCGGCTCGCTCTGCGCTGCTCTGCTCGGCTGCGGTACCGGACGAGAGGGGAACCAGAGGTGTCCCACATCCCACGCCGCGCAGCCGCCCTCGCCGCGTCCCTGGCCGGCGGGGCCGTCCTGCTGGGCGCTCCGGCCGCGCACGCGGTGACGATCGACGTCGACTACGCGTGCAAGACCCCCATCGGCGACAAGAGCGCCGTCTCGCCCATCGACATCAAGGGCGTCGCGGACGGCGGTGCGTACAAGCTGACGATGTCCTTCGAGAAGGGCGTCTCCTCCAGCCCCATCGAGCTCGGCAAGGGCGCGATGAAGCCGAGCGCCGTCATCAAGGTGGGCGGCGCGGACAGCGGGACGGTCGCCGTCTCCGGGCCCGCCAACACGGAGCCGATACCGGCCAACACCCCGATCAAGATCAGTGACCTGTCGGGGACGTACACCCCGAAGAAGAGCGGCAGCGTGACGTTCACCGCCTCCACGCTGACGATCCAGGCGCTGGGTACGACCACCACCTGCACGCCGACGAACAACCCCAAGCCCTCGCTGACGCTCGACGTCAAGGGGCCCGGCGGGAGTTCCGGTGGGTCCTCCTCGGGTGGGTCTTCCTCGGGCGGTTCGTCCTCGGGTGGGTCCTCCTCGGGCGGTTCGTCTACGGGTGGCTCGTCCACGTCCGGCGGGGCCGCCTCGGGTGGTTCCTCCACCGGCGGTTCTGCCACCGGCGGTTCCTCCTCCACCGGCGGCGGTCAGCTTCCCCAGACCGGGCCCGCCGACTCCGCCATCGCCCTCGGCACCCTCGGTGGCACCGTCCTGCTCACCGGCGTCGCCGGCACGCTCTGGCTGACCCGGCGGCGCCGGGCGGCGACCACGCGCTGACCCACATGAAGGGGCCGCCCGTGCGCCGTCGTCCCGTCCGTCTTCTCCTGCCGGTCCTCGTGACGTCGCTGCTCTGTGCCTCCGCCGTTCCGGCCACCGCCGCCACCACTGCCGGCGACGACGACCGGCCGTGGTCGGCCGCACCCGCGCCCGCCGGTACGGAGGCTCCCGGCCCGGACGGCCGCGCGTCGTTCTACCTGGAGGGCGCCCCCGGCACGGTCTTCACCGACAAGCTGTCCGTCGTCAACCCCGCGGATCGCGAGCGTTCCTTCGCCCTCCGGGGCGCCGGGCCCTGGGTCTCCCTCGCCCGGCAGGAGGTGCGGGTGCCCGCCCGCACCCGGGCGAACGTGCCCTTGCGCGTGACGGTCCCCGGGGACGCGGAGCCCGGCGACCGCTTTGGCGCGGTGGTCGTGAGCGGGGAGGGGCGGGAGGTACGGGTGCCGCTGGTCCTGCGCGTCAGCGGGGCACCGGCGCTGCCGGCGCTTGCCGTCGAGAACGTACGGGTGAGCGGCGCGGGCGCGGGCGGCGGCGCCGTGATCCGGTACGCCCTGGTCAACCGCGGCAACCGGGCGCTGACCCCGCGGCTCGCCATCCACGCCGACGGGGTCTTCGGTACGGTCCTCCGCCGCACGATCGCCGACGCGCCGGGCGAGCTGGCGCCGGGGCGGGTGGTGCGGAGGGTGGAACGGTGGCCGGACGCGCCGCGGCTGGACTCGGTGACGGTGCGGGTGACCGCTGTCGCGGAGGGCGGGGTGCGGGCCGCCGGGTCCGGCTCGTACACGCCCGTGCGGTGGGTTCTGCCGGTGGGTGGCGGGGTGGTGCTGGTGCTTGCGGGTGGGGTGGTGGTGCTGGTGCAGCGGCGGCGCCGCGGTGCGGGGAGCGGCGTATGAGGCGCGTCGTGGTCCGGCGCCGGGGCCTCCGGGGCAGGGCCCTGGACCGTATATTTACGGCGCCCTCTGCCCTGCCGCACGCGCACCCCGCGCCGGGCGCCGCAAATACACGTCAGCGTCCAGGGCCCTGCCCCTGCGGCCCCGGCGCCTCCGCCGGAGTTCTTCTTCCCCTGCTGCTGGTCCTCTTCGTCGCCCTGTTGCCCGCTGCGGGAGCGGCTGCTGCCGATGGCCCTCGTCTCTCCCTGGATCAGTCGGAGGCCGGCAAGGGCAGCACTGTGGTCGTCAGCGGGGAAGGGTGGCGGCCTCGGGCCCTGCTCACTCTGCTCGTGTGCGGGCGGAACATGGTGGGGGGTACCAATGATTGCGTTAATGCGGAGGGCCGGACCGTCACTACGGAGAGTGATGGATCCTTTCGGCGGGAGTTTGTGGTGGGCGAGCCGCCCACGCCTTGCCCGTGTGTGGTGCACGTGGCCACGGTGACCGGGGAAGCCTCGGCGGCGGACGTCCCGCTGGTCGTCGCGGGGCATCCCGTCGCCCCGCTGCCCGAGTCCTCCGGAGCGCGGATCGGCGTGCTGGACGCCCGGCTGGAAGGTTCCGGCGGGCTGCTCACGTGGTTCGGGGCGCCGCCGGTGCGGCGGCTCGTCCTCACGGTCGGGAACCTGGGGTCAGGGGTGGCCAAGGACCCCGTCTTCCGTGTGGGGACCGCGCGGGGGCTCCTCGCGCCCTCCTGGGAGGAGCGGAAGTGGCGCGGGACGATCCCGGCGGGGCAGCGCGCCCGGGTCGCCTTCGACGTGGAGCTCGCCGCGGGCGCCCACGGGCCCTACGAGGTGTCCCTCAAGTACGGCGACAAGGTGCTGGTCACCGAGCCCTGGGACGTGCCCCGGCCCTGGGGGGTGACGCTCTTCTGGATCCTGCTGTGCCTCGTCGTCCCGGCCGGTCTCTTCCGGCTCGGGATGGTCGTCGTCGACCGGCTGCGGCCCCGGCCCCCTGCCGCGGCCGCGGAGCCCCGCGCCCTGCCCTGGTTCACCCCGGAGGCCATGCCGCGTCTGCCGGACTGAAACGCACAGTGCCCCGGCGCGCCATTGCGCCGGGGCACTGTCATTCAGGGGGTCCTCAGCGGACGTCGCCCATCAGGCCTTCGATCCGCTTGCGGGACATCCACACCGCGACACCGGCCAGGGTGGCGGCCGCCGCCTGCGCGAGGATCACGCCGGTGCCGTTGAGGTCGGCACCCGCCTCCGTCAGCAGGGTCATGGTGCAGTCGCCCGCGGTCACCGCGAGGAACCAGACGCCCATCATCTGGCTCGCGTACTTCTGCGGCGCCATCTTCGTGGTGAGCGACAGGCCGACCGGGGAGAGGCACAGCTCACCCATGGTCTGGATGCCGTAGATCATCAGCAGCCAGGCCGGGGTGACCTTCGTGCCGTCGGCGGCCATCGCCATCGGGATGGCGAAGACGAAGAACGAGGCGCCGATGATGACCATGGCCATGGAGAACTTGACCGTGGTGCTCGGCTCGCGGTCCTTGCGGGCGAGCCACAGCCACATCGAGGCGAAGACCGGGGCGATGGCCATGACCCACAGCGGGTTGACCGACTGGAACCAGGTCGACGGGAAGTCGATGCCGAAGACGTTGTCCGCGGTCTTCTTCTCGGCGAAGGTCGACATCGTCGAGCCCGCCTGGTCGAAGATCATCCAGAACACGGCGGCGGCGACGAAGAACCAGATGTAACCGCTGACCTTGGTCTGCTCGGTCGCCGACAGGTCCTTGTCACGCTTGATGCGGGTCAGGACCGTGATCGGGATGACCAGGCCGACCAGGGCGATCGGAATCGTGGCCCACTTCTGCGTGAAGTGGCCGGTGCCCGCGACGACGCCGTAGAAGGCGGCGGCGATGGCCAGCCAGAGGGCGGCCTTCATGAGCGTCGACTTGCGCTCGGCGGCCGTCAGCGGCTTCGGGACGACGCTGCTCTGCGGGCTGAGGTGGCGGGTGCCCCACAGGAAGAAGAGCAGGCCGAGACCCATGCCGGCCGCGGCGATCGCGAAGCCCAGGTGCCAGTTGACCTTCTGGCCGACGGTGCCGATGACGAGCGGCGCGGCGAAGGCACCGGTGTTCACACCGATGTAGAAGATCGTGAAGCCGCCGTCGCGGCGCGGGTCCTGCGGGCCGTCGTAGAGGTGGCCGACCATCGTGGAGATGTTGGCCTTCAGCAGACCCGAACCGATCGCCACCAGCGCGAGGCCGGCGAAGAAGGTCGGCTTGCCCGGGATGGCCAGCGTCAGGTGACCGGCCATGATGACGCCCGCCGCGATGGCGACGGTCTTGCGCGGGCCCCAGACACGGTCGCCGAACCAGCCGCCGGGCATGGCGAGCAGGTAGACCATCGCCACGTAGATGGAGTAGATGGCCACCGAGCTGGCCTCGGGCATCGCCAGACCGCCGCCCTGGCTGTCGGGCTTCGCGTCCGGGCCGCCTGCGATCAGGTAGACGACGAGGAGGGCGCGCATGCCGTAGTAGCTGAAGCGCTCCCACATCTCCGTCATGAAGAGGGGGGCCAGGCCACGGGGGTGGCCGAAGAAGGTCTTGCCGCCGGAGGCCGGAGAGGTCTTCTCCTGCTCGGCCGCACCCTTCGTCAGGCTGGACGCCATGTCGATCCTTGAGTGCTCGGGACGCGCGGCTGCAGCTGCTACGCGCCCGGGTGGGGGTTGGCCGGCACCGGTCACCGCGCCGCCCGCCCCCACGTCCAAGGGGTTCGCTCTCTCCTCCAAGGGAGCGACAGGACAGCCGTCACCGGGATCCACGCCCCCGCGCCCCTTCGCGCGACGGACCCGGCCGCCAGGTCATTCACTGTGAACAAGACTGGGGTATCCAGCCCTGCACACGACAGAGACCTTCGGCGCGCCGAATACGATCCGAAGGTCCCCCTTGTAGCTACAGACGTCTGGTCACCATACGTCACACCCCGCCCGCAAATGGAAGCAGTTGAGATATGGATCACACCGCCTCGGGGAACCGTTTAAGCACCCTCAAAGGTCCGTACCGCGCGGTCAAGGGTTGCCGCCGGTAGCTCCCGCTGGACCTCTGACGTGGGCCCGAGCGGACTACCATCACTCCATGACCCGAGTACTGCTCGCCGAGGATGACGCGTCCATCTCGGAGCCGCTCGCACGCGCCCTGCGCCGCGAGGGGTATGAGGTGGAGGTGCGAGAAGACGGTCCCACGGCGCTGGACGCCGGGCTCAAGGGAGGGGTGGACCTGCTCGTCCTCGACCTTGGGCTGCCCGGGATGGACGGACTGGAGGTCTGCCGCCGGCTGCGCACCGAGGGCCACGGCTTCCCGGTGCTGGTGCTCACCGCCCGGGCGGACGAGGTGGACACGGTGGTCGGCCTGGACGCCGGCGCCGACGACTACGTCACCAAGCCCTTCCGGCTCGCCGAACTGCTGGCCCGCGTGCGGGCCCTGCTGCGGCGCGGCACCGTCGAGGCCCACCAGCAGCCCCCCGCCACCCACGGCGTGCGGATCGACGTCGAGTCGCACCGCGCCTGGATGGGCGAGGAGGAACTGCAGCTGACGGCGAAGGAGTTCGACCTGCTGCGGGTGCTCGTGCGGGACGCGGGCCGGGTCGTCACCCGCGACCAGCTGATGCGCGAGGTCTGGGACACCACCTGGTGGTCGTCCACCAAGACCCTCGACATGCACATCTCCTGGCTGCGCAAGAAGCTCGGCGACGACGCCGCCAACCCCCGCTACATCGCCACCGTGCGCGGTGTCGGGTTCCGCTTCGAGAAGAGCTGAGCAGAGAGAAGCCGGGACCGGAGCGTCCGGAGGGGCCGCGCACGGAGCGGCCCCTCCCGGCATCCGGAACCGCATCCGTACCACCCCGCCCGGAGGGCACCCCGTGCGTCGCCGCCTGATCAACTCCACGCTCGCCGTCGTCCTCGTCGTGATCGCCGTCTTCGGGATCTCGCTCGTCATCGTCGAGACCCGCACGATCGAGAGCAGCGCCCAGGAGAGCGTGAAGTCCGAAGCCGTCCGGCTGGTGAGCATCGTCGACAGCCGCCTGGTCGGGGGCGAGCGGGTCGAGTCCGAGGTGCTCAGCGAGCAGATCACCGACGACCGGTACGCCCGCATCGAGATCCCCGGCCGGCCCGCGATCGAGATCGGCGAGCGGCCCACGGGCGGCGTCATCGTCGCGACCGAGCCGGGCGAGCAGGGCGTGCTCGTCCGCGTCGAGGAGTCCCGCTCCACGGTCAGCCGCGAGGTCGGCCGCACCCTGCTGGTGATCCTCGCCGTCGCGCTGCTGGCCGTGATCGCCGCCGTCTTCCTGGCCGTGCGCCAGGCCAACCGGCTCACCGCCCCGCTCACCGACCTCGCCGAGACCGCCGAACGGCTCGGCTCCGGCGATCCCCGCCCCCGCCACCGCCGCTACGGGGTGCCCGAGCTGGACCGGGTGGCCGACGTCCTCGACTCCAGCGCCGAGCGGATCGCGCGGATGCTCACCGCCGAGCGGCGGCTGGCCGCGGACGCCTCGCACCAGCTGCGCACGCCGCTGACGGCGCTCTCCATGCGGCTGGAGGAGATCACGCTCACCGACGAGCCGGAGACGGTCAAGGAGGAGGCGACGATCGCCCTCGCCCAGGTCGAGCGGCTCACCGACGTCGTCCAGCGGCTGCTCACCAACTCCCGCGACCCCAAGTCCAGCTCGGCCGTCACCTTCGACCTCGACGAGGTCATCAAGCAGCAGATCGAGGAGTGGCGCCCGGCCTCGCGCAGCGAGGGCCGCGCCATCGTCCGCTCCGGCAAGCAGGGGCTCCGGGCCGTCGGCACGCCCGGCGCCGTCGCCCAGGTCCTCGCGACCCTCATCGAGAACTCCCTGATGCACGGTGACGGCACGGTCGCCCTGCGCACGCGCGTCACCGGCAACCAGGCGGTCGTGGAGGTCACGGACGAGGGGCCGGGCGTGCCGCCGGACCTGGGCGCGCGGGTCTTCGAGCGCACCGTCAGCGGGCGGAACTCCACGGGCCTGGGACTGGCCGTCGCACGGGACCTGGCGGAGGCGGACGGCGGCCGCCTGGAGCTGCTCCAGGCGAACCCGCCGGTCTTCGCACTGTTCCTGAGCCGGGAGGCGGAGGGGTCGGGCTCCCACGGGTGACCGTGCGCAAGGGCCGTTACTTGCGTGCTTCCGCCGGCTCCGGAGGCGCGGACAGGAACGATTCGGCGGTCTCCACCGCCTGCGCCCGGAAGACCCACGTGCGGTAGGACCAGAAGCGGAAGACCGTCCCTATCCCGAGCCCGATCACGTTCTTCGCGATGTTGTCCGCGAGCGGGGTCGTCAGGCCGAAGCCGTAGTGCGAGATCGCCAGGATGCCGTTCTCGATCACCAGCCCGGCACCGCTGAAGAGCAGGAACAGGCTCATCTCGCGGCTGCGCCGGCTCCTGTCGGAGTCGCGGTAGGTCCAGTAGCGGTTGCCGACGTAGTTGGTGGCGATCGCCACGGCCGTGGCGATCACGCCCGAGCGCACCACCGCGAGACCGAAACCGTGGACACAGATGTTGAAGACGATGAAGTTGACCACGAACCCGATGGCTCCGACCGCGCCGAACTTGGCGATTTCGCGGGCCACCCGCTCCAGCCGGGAACGCACTGTGCGCCGTTGACTCATGGGATCGTCAGGCTCCGTTGAATGGGCGTCTTGGGGCGTGGGGCAGCTTTCATGCTATCCAGCGGGCCCGGGCACCGACGGACGGAGTCGGTGAACGTGAGGCGAACGCGAGTCATATCGGCCATTGGTGCACTCACTGTCTTTTCGGATGATCCTCCGAACGCGGTCCGGGGCAGTTCGCCCGTACGGATACCCTGGGGGCGTGACGTTCCCGGTAGTCGGCATGGTCGGCGGCGGCCAGCTCGCCCGTATGACCCACGAGGCGGGCATCCCCCTCGGCATCAAGTTCAAGCTGCTCAGCGATACTCCGCAGGACTCGGCGGCCCAGGTGGTCAGCGACGTCGTCATCGGCGACTACCGCGACCTGGAAACCCTTCGTGCTTTCGCACAAGGGTGTGACGTGATCACCTTCGATCACGAGCACGTTCCGACCGAGCACCTCCGGGCCCTGGAGGCGGACGGCATCCCCGTCCGCCCGGGGCCCGACGCATTGGTGCACGCCCAGGACAAGGGCGTGATGCGGGCGAAGCTCGACGCGATCGGAGTGCCGTGCCCGCGGCACCGCATCGTCGAGGACCCCGCCGACGTGGTGCGCTTCGCGGCGGAGGGCGACGGTTTTCCCGTCGTGCTGAAGACGGTCCGCGGCGGATACGACGGAAAGGGGGTTTGGATCGTCCGCAGCGCAGAAGAAGCGAGTGAACCCTTCCGCGCCGGAGTCCCCGTCCTCGCCGAGGAGAAGGTCGCCTTCGTCCGCGAGCTCGCGGCCAACGTCGTCCGCTCCCCGCACGGCCAGGCCGTCTCGTACCCCGTCGTCGAGTCCATCCAGGTCGACGGCGTCTGCGACACCGTGATCGCCCCCGCGCCCGGCCTCTCGCAGGAGCTCTCCGCCCGGGCCCAGCAGCTCGCCCTCAAGGTCGCCCAGGAGCTGGGCGTCGTCGGACACCTCGCCGTGGAGCTGTTCGAGACCGCCGACGGCCGCATCGTCGTCAACGAGCTCGCGATGCGCCCGCACAACTCCGGCCACTGGACCCAGGACGGCGCGATCACCTCGCAGTTCGCCAACCACGTGCGCGCCGTGCTCGACCTGCCGCTCGGCGACCCCCGCCCGCGCGCCAGGTGGACCGTCATGGCCAACGTGCTCGGCGGCGACTATCCCGACATGTATTCCGCGTACCTCCATTGCATGGCACGCGACCCGGGCCTGAAGATCCATATGTACGGCAAGGACGTCAAGCCCGGCCGGAAGGTCGGACACGTCAACACCTACGGCGACGATCTGGCGGATGTGCGCGAGCGCGCGAGCCACGCCGCCGGATATCTGCGAGGAACGATCACGGAATGACTGCTTCCCCCGTCGGCCCCGTCGTCGGCATCGTCATGGGCTCCGACTCCGACTGGCCCGTCATGGAAGCCGCCGCCAAGGCCCTGGACGAGTTCGAGATCCCCTACGAGGTCGACGTCGTCTCCGCGCACCGGATGCCGCGCGAGATGGTCGCGTACGGGGAGCGGGCCGCCGGCCGCGGCCTCAAGGCGATCATCGCGGGCGCGGGCGGCGCCGCCCACCTGCCCGGCATGCTGGCCTCCGTCACCCCGCTGCCGGTGATCGGCGTGCCCGTGCCGCTGAAGTATCTGGACGGCATGGACTCCCTGCTCTCCATCGTCCAGATGCCGGCCGGGGTGCCCGTCGCCACCGTCTCCGTCGCGGGCGCCCGCAACGCCGGCCTGCTCGCCGTCCGCATGCTCGCCGCGCATGACGCCGACCTGCTCGCCCGCATGCAGCACTTCCAGGACGAGCTCAACGAACAGGCCACGGACAAGGGCAGGCGGCTGCGCGCCAAGGTGCAGGGCGCCGGCGGCTTCGGATTCGGCAAGTGACCGCGGGAGCGACGATGACGGACCAGCTGCTGGACCGCGCCCGCGAGCTCCTCGCCGCCCACCCCGTCGTCGACGGGCACAACGACCTGCCCTGGGCGCTGCGCGAGCAGGTCCGCTACGACCTCGACCGGCGCGACATCGCCCGCGACCAGAGCGCCACCGGGCTCCACACCGACCTGCCGCGGCTGCGCGCGGGCGGCGTCGGTGCCCAGTTCTGGTCGGTCTACGTCCGCACGGACCTCGCCGGCGACGAGGCCGTCAGCGCCACGCTCGAACAGATCGACGTCGTCCGGCAGCTCGCCGACCGCCACCCCGGCGCGCTCAAGCTCGCCTTCACCGCCGACGACATGGAGGCCGCGCGCGCCGAAGGCCGCATCGCCTCGCTGATGGGTGCCGAGGGCGGGCACAGTATCAACTGCTCCCTGGCCACGCTGCGGGCGCTGCACCGGCTCGGCGTGCGCTACATGACCCTCACCCACAACGACAACATCCCGTGGGCCGACTCCGCCACGGACACCCCCGCGGCGGGCGGGCTGACCCGCTTCGGCGAGGAAGTCGTGCGGGAGATGAACCGCATCGGCATGCTGGTCGACCTGTCGCACGTCTCCGCCGACACGATGCGGGACGCCCTGCGGGTCACCGAGGCGCCGGTGATCTTCTCGCACTCGTCGGCGCGCGCCGTCTGCGACCACCCGCGCAATGTCCCCGACGACGTCCTCGGCGCGCTCGCCGCGAACGGGGGCGTGGCCATGGCGACGTTCGTCCCCAAGTTCATCCTGCCGGAGGCCGTCGCCTGGACGCAGGCCGCCGACGAGAACCTGCGCGCGCACGGCCTGCACCACCTCGACACCTCGCCGCGGGCGATGGAGCTGCACCGCGCCTTCGAGGCGGAGCGGCCGCGGCCGCTCGCGACGGCGTCGACGGTCGCCGACCACCTCGACCACATGCGCGAGGTCGCCGGCGTCGATCACATCGGCATCGGCGGCGACTTCGACGGCACGGCCTTCACCCCCGTCGACCTGGCCGACGTCGCCGGCTACCCCAACCTCGTCGCCGAACTCCTCCACCGAGGCTGGTCCGACACGGACCTGGCGAAGCTGACGTGGCGCAATGCGGTGCGGGTGTTGCGGGACGCGGAGGATGTGGCGCGGGCGGTTTCCGCGAAGCGGGGTCCGTCGATCGCGACGATCGACGTCCTGGACGGGGTGCCCCCGAGCACCCAGTGAGGCTGCGCCTCACACCTCCGCCGCAGCGGCGCTCAGCCACGACGGCGCATTCCGGCGGTGCCGCTACGGGCTCGGCCCGGCCCGGCACCGCCGGGAGGCGCCGCTTCGGCCGCTCGCCGCCGCGGCGGGAGAAAGGCCCCGGCCCCGCCCTTTCACCGTTTCCTGGGGCGACGCCCCAGCCCCCAGAGGGCGGGTGTGTGTTCAGGGGCGGTGCCCCAGCCCCCCAGGGGCGGGAGCCCCGCGCCCTCGGGGCCCCGGCCCCGCTGCTACGCGCGCGGGCGGCCCATTGCGCGGAACGTCCAGCCCGCGTTCCGCCACGCGGCAGCGTCGAGCGTGTTGCGGCCGTCGATGATGTGGGGGTCCGCCGCGACGACGGCGATCGCCTCGGGGTCGAGTTCGCGGAACTCGCCCCACTCGGTCAGGTGCAGTACCACCCGCGCCCCGCGGCACGCTTCGAGCGCGCTCTCCGCGTAGGCGAGGGTCGGGAAGAGGCGGCGCGCGTTCTCCATGCCCTTCGGGTCGTAGACCGTGACCTGGCCGCCCTGCAGGTGGATCTGCCCGGCGACGTTGAGCGCGGGGGAGTCGCGGACGTCGTCCGAGTCCGGCTTGAACGTCGCGCCGAGGACGGCGACCCGCTGTCCGAGGAAGCTGCCGCCGACCGCCTCGCGGGCCAGCTCGACCATGTGCGCGCGGCGGCGCATGTTGATGGAGTCGACCTCGCGGAGGAAGGTGAGCGCCTGGTCGACGCCCAGCTCGCCGGCCCGCGCCATGAAGGCGCGGATGTCCTTGGGCAGGCAGCCGCCGCCGAAGCCGACGCCGGCGCGCAGGAACTTCTTGCCGATGCGGTCGTCGTGGCCGATGGCCTCGGCGAGCTTGACGACGTCGCCGTCGGCGGCCTCGCACACCTCGGCCATGGCGTTGATGAAGGAGATCTTCGTGGCGAGGAAGGAGTTGGCGGCGGTCTTGACCAGCTCGGCGGTGGGGTAGTCGGTGACGACGAAGGGCGTGCCCTCGCCGACCGGCCCGGCGTACACCTCGCGCAGCAGCTTCTCGCCGCGCTCGCCGGCGATGCCGACGACGATGCGGTCGGGGTGCAGGGTGTCCCGGACGGCGAAGCCCTCGCGCAGGAACTCGGGGTTCCAGGCCAGCTCGACCTCCTCGCCGGCCGGGGCGAGCCCGGTGAGCAGCCGCGCGAGCCGCGCGGCGCTGCCGACCGGGACGGTGGACTTGCCGACGACGAGCGCGGGGCGGTGCAGGACGGCGGCCAGGGAGGTGAAGGCGGCGTCGACGTAGGACATGTCGCACGCGTACTCGCCGTGCTTCTGCGGAGTGTTCACGCAGACGAAGTGGACGTCGCCGAACTCGCCGACCTCCTCCCAGGAGGTCGTGAAGCGCAGCCGCCCGGTCGAGCCCTCCAGCCCGGCGACGTGCTTGCGCAGCAGCTCCTCCAGCCCCGGCTCGTACATCGGGACCTTGCCGCGCCCGAGCATCCCGATCTTCTCGGGGGCCACGTCGAGGCCCAGCACCTCGAAGCCGAGCTCGGCCATGGCCGCGGCATGGGTGGCGCCGAGGTAGCCGGTGCCGATCACGGTGATCCTGGGGGCCATGCGTGCTCCATGTGCTGACGGGCTGGACTGCGGTGCCCGAGCATAGTCGGGCCCCGAGCCGGGAAGGAGCGGGGTGGACGGCAGTCGCGGGGGCGCCTGCCGGGTGCTGTCGGCAAGCTCACGTAGTCCCTGTCCGGGAGCCGCCCCTAGAATCGGGGTTACTAAACGGTAGTTAACTCTCAGGGGAGTGCGCCTTGGCGGGAACAAAGGACTTCGACTTCTACCGGCTCTCCGAGGAGCACGACGAGCTGCGCAAGGTCGTGCGGCAGCTCGCCGAGGAGAAGATCGCCCCGCATGCCGCCGAGGTGGACGAGCAGGCCCGCTTCCCGCAGGAGGCCCTGGACGCCCTCGTCGCCACCGACCTGCACGCCGTGCACGTCCCCGAGGAGTACGGCGGCGCCGGCGCCGACGCCCTCGCGACGGTGATCGTCATCGAGGAGGTCGCCCGCGTCTGCGCCTCGTCCTCGCTGATCCCGGCGGTCAACAAGCTCGGCTCGCTCCCGGTGATCCTCTCCGGCTCCGAGGAGCTGAAGAAGAAGTACATGGGCCCGCTCGCCAAGGGCGACGCGATGTTCTCGTACTGCCTCAGCGAGCCGGACGCCGGCTCGGACGCGGCCGGCATGAAGACCCGCGCCGTGCGCGACGGCGACTTCTACGTCCTCAACGGCGTCAAGCGCTGGATCACCAACGCCGGCGTCTCCGAGTACTACACGGTCATGGCCGTGACGGACCCGGAGAAGCGCTCCAAGGGCATCTCGGCCTTCGTCGTCGAGAAGGGCGACGAGGGCGTCTCCTTCGGCGCCCCGGAGAAGAAGCTCGGCATCAAGGGCTCTCCGACCCGCGAGGTCTACCTCGACAACGTCCGCATCCCCGCCGACCGCATGATCGGCGCGGAGGGCACGGGCTTCGCCACCGCGATGAAGACCCTGGACCACACCCGCATCACCATCGCCGCCCAGGCCCTCGGCATCGCCCAGGGCGCGCTGGACTACGCCAAGGGCTACGTCCAGGAGCGCAAGCAGTTCGGCAAGCCGATCGGCGACTTCCAGGGCGTCCAGTTCATGCTCGCCGACATGGCGATGAAGCTGGAGGCCGCCCGTCAGCTCACGTACGCGGCCGCCGCGAAGTCGGAGCGCGTCGACGGCGACCTGACGTTCTTCGGCGCCGCCGCCAAGTGCTACGCGTCCGACGCCGCCATGGAGATCACCACGGACGCCGTGCAGCTCCTCGGCGGCTACGGCTACACCCGTGACTACCCCGTCGAGCGCATGATGCGCGACGCGAAGATCACGCAGATTTATGAAGGCACGAATCAGGTTCAGCGCATAGTCATGGCCAGGAACCTGCCGAAGTAGCCGTTCTCGCAGGTCAGAGGCCGTTTCCCGTCACTGGTGCAGCTGCCTTGGATTTCGGTCTGCTCTGGTCCGCTTCGGGCTGTTCCTGGGCGTCATGCTGGGGGAATCCTGGGCTGGCGCTGGGGTGAAATAGCCTGCTGACCTGCATAAACGACACAGCCCCCGGCGCCATGCCGGGGGCTGTTCGTATGGGGGCGGGTCAGGCGACCTCGGCCCTCTCTGTGGGGTCGTCGGCGCCGGGCGTCAGCATCGTTGCGATGGCGGCCCTGCCGCGCTGCTCGGCTCCCTCGAAGATGTAGTGGTAGTGCTCCCGGAGCACGTCCGTGCTGCTGTGGCCCATCCAGTCGGCCACATCGTTCTCAGGGACGCCCGCGTAGAGCATGCGGGAGCCGTAGTAGTGCCGGAGGGCGTGGGGCTTGCAGTACGACACCTCACCCTTGGTGAGCGCGGCCAGCCAGATCTTTGGGTAGAAGTACGAGGCATACAGGTAGCCCGACCGGGTGACGTTGGGGAACAGTAAGCCTTCCGGCCCCCACGTTCCGTGGTTCTTGATGTGCCTGCGCAGTTCGAAGGCGACGTTCGGCGGGAGAGGCACGATCCTGCCCGGTTCCTCCGCGTCGCGAGCCTTGATATGTCGACGCTGAAGTGCGCTGTTCTTGCCGGACTCCGTCTCGCCGTCTTCAGTGATCTGAAAGTCGACTCGAAGCGTCTCGGCCTTGAAGTCGATCTGGTCCCGAGCCACGGCCATCGCTTCGCCGAGCCGCAGACCGCAGCCAGCCATCAGCCAGAGCATTGCCCGGTACCGCGGAGGACTGCCGTCCAGAAGGGCTAAGACCTCCCGCGTCTTCAGCCGTCGCGCCTTGGTCTTGTGCTCCCGGATCTCCTTGGCGCGGCTCCCTGCGTGCCTGATCTTCTTACAAGGGTTGCGGCCGATGATCTCGTTGATCACGGCCCAATCCATCATTCCGGAGAAGAAGGAGAAGCGTTGACGGCGTGTCCGGGCGGCAAGCTTCCTGTCCTTCTCCATCCACAACAGCCACTGCTCAATGTCAGCGACCTTGAGCGACACGATGGAGCGGGCCTTGAAGAACGGCTCAATGGTCGTGTTCTGGATTGACCGGTACTGCTTCTTGGTGCTGTTCTCCAGCTTTCTTTGGTGCGTCCACTGCTCCCAGACCGCCGTCACTGGCTGCTTCCCCAGCTTGTCGTCCAGGTAGGTGCCCGCGTCGAGTTCCTGTTCCTTGCGCCTCCGGTGGTCGTCGGCACGCGTCTTGGTCGAGAAGGTTTTCTGCCGCTGCTTGCCGTCGGGGTCGTACCAGTAGGTGGTCCACTTCTTCGGGTCGTCCGTGGACCGCGCTATCCATGCCCTTGCCACTGCCGCACTGGCCTCTCTGGTTCGGTGAGCGAGCCGCCCCCCCCATGTCGTCCTTGGTCGGCCCGTGCCTCAGTCTGCACCGCATCCACCCTTGCTTGTCAACACCAGGGGGACCACCCCGTGTGGTGATACTCTGAAGGCATGCGAGTAGACGAAAGCGGCTTCGAGATCAGCCAGCAGCAAGGGGGCTGGGTAGTTCGAATGTGGTGGCCGACGGGGCCGATCACAGGAGGACCGCAGCGTGTAACCGTTGAAGCGGCGGATGACGCGTCCCCTCGCGACGTTGCACGCGGCATCTCCACAACGGTGCTCCGCAGACTGGACATCGGAGCAGCCATGAACTTGGCCAAGGAGGCACCTGAGGCCCAGCGCACGTTGGAGGACGTGGCTCAGAGGTTCAACGAGGCCGGTGAGGCCGCAGGGCTGCTGTTGGCGAATGAGGGCGTCTCCGAGCGGTACTTGGTCATGCTCGCCGCTACCTACAAGGCCATGGCTGACAGTGGAGCTCCGGCGCCCGTGCCCTGGCTGGCCCGGCTAATCGGGCGACGCCCGGAGACAGTCAAGGATCACCTCAAGAAGGCCCGCCGCGATGGCTACCTGAGCACCTTGGCAGGAAAGGCCGGCGGGGAGCTCACCGAAAAGGCCAAGGCGGTGCTGGAGTCGCCGACTGGCGTGCCGAGCTAGTCAGATCGATCCCAGCTCAACTTCAAATTGCTTCAACAGCCTCCGAGGCCACTCGGAGGCTGTTCTGTTTCGGAGGACGCTTGACCAAGTTGATGACCGTTGAAGACGTGGCCGACTATCTGGCCAAGCCCCGATCTTGGGTATACGGGAACTGGAGACGCGAGCAGATCCCGTTCCGGAAGGTTGGGCAGTCCCTCCGGTGCCGCCCGGTGGACCTGGATCGCTGGCTGGACGAGCAGGGAGCGGAGTGAGTCGCCGGTTCGTCAAGGTCTACCGGCCGGAGTACACGAACCCGGCCATCGGGTGCCCGACGCTCCACTTGGAACTGCGCATGTGGCTGCTGGCCATGGATCGGATGCAACGGGGCGGACATGCCCCGCTCGGCTCCGGCGAGTTGCAGGCCATTCTGACGAACGACAAGGGCGAGCCCTACAGCGCTGGGCGCTATCGGCAGGCACGGCTGTCTCTCATCAAGGCCGGGCAGCTCGCGCCTTCGGCGTCGGCGCGGTGCCTGCTGGTGCCACACGGCGTGGCCTCAATGGACGCCAAGTCGGCCCAAAAGCGGGAGGAGTGCGCTACGCACAAGCACAACATCGCCTGGGACGACGCCCATGGGGACTGGATGTTCCGCACCATGGACGAGGCCCGGCGGTGGGAGGCGGAGTGCGACAACATTGCCAGGGGCGGGAGCGTGTTCCCTCCGGCGTCTTGGGCACGTGAGGTGCGAGAGCGTGCGAGCCAGGGCGTTAACAGATTGAAGCCCTCGGCCGCTTGATGCCAAGGGCGAGTCCTACGGCCCCTCTTTAAAGGGGGATGCCCCTGGGCCGGGCCCAAGGAGGTGGGCCGCTCTTGGGGCGGCCACATGCAGTGACTTACACAACACTTCCAAGTATCGCCGATACAAACATCAGTAGATCACTCCTACATATCTAGTGAAGAGAAAAGTGAGTTCACCCCTCTCTGAGGGGGATCTGACTCAACATCATCCCTCCTGAAGGGGGGTTTTCAACTTCTCTGGAGAGTGAGTGAACCTTTATGACCCTGCGCGCGGTAAGGCGCGCCGTAAGGAACTAGGTCTGTCTGCCACTCGTCTAGCAGACCTGTGTGGCGTCTCGGCGACAGCCATCTACAAGTACGAGGGTGGAGAACTCCGACCGAGCTTTCTCACCTCCATAAGGCTTGCTCACCACCTGCGCGTGAGCATTGCCTCGCTCGTGGAGCAAGCAGCCCAGGACCCGGCCCAGGACGACGACGGCCGGGCTGTGCTCATTAAGGCCATCTACGCCGCCGAGGCGGTGCGGCACGAAACGCAGGGCCAGAGCCGAACCCTGATGACCGAGGCTGATGCCAAGGTGGCAGCCGAGGAGGATCAAGCCGCTTTCCACGCCAGGGGCCACTAGGCCCACATGCCTCAAGAGCGATTCAACTCAAGTTACTTAGGAGGTGTCGCCTATGAGCGACCCCCAGACCGATTCCCATTCCCCGGCCCCAACTCTGGCTGACCCTTCTGATTCCATCCGTGCCGAGGTGGAGCGGGAGTATGCCGCCAAGCTCGCCAAGGCCGAGTTCAGGGCCCAGGCCGCGCAGGAGGGGGCCAGCGTTCCTGAGGGGTTCGTGGAATACCTGGATGCGTCCAAGCTCCTCGGTGAGGACGGATGGCCCTCTGCGGAGATCATCAGTCATGCACTGGAGCCGTACAAGCCCAAGAAGCCGCAGCTGCCTCAGCTCATGGGAGCGGGTTACCACCAAGGCCCCTCGCGGCCCTTTACTCCCCGAGTTTCCCTCGATATCCGTAAGCGCTAACCAGGAGTATCCGTATGGTCTTTGCCTACCAGAATTCTGACACTCACACATTTGTCCCGGAAATTTGGGATGCTGATCTGCTGACGCAGTTCGATCCGCTGTTGGTCTGGGCTTCGCCGATCGTCTCGAACAATAAATATGAGGGCAATATTCGGAAGCAGGGCGATGTTGTCCACATCAACTCGCTGCTGAGGCCCTCGGTTGGGGATTACAAGTTGCCGGAGGGTATGACCGCCCAGCGGCCGGAGGCCGTTGACCAGAAGCTGCCGATCACCGAGGCGAAGTACCTCCAGGTTCTCGTAGAGGACGCGGAGCGTATCCAGCTCGCCAGCGGCAATCTCAACTCGCCGATCAATCAGCAGATGATTCGTTCCCTTGCCCGCGAGGCTGACACCTTCATGGGCGAGGTGATCGCCAAGGGCGCTACAGCTCTCCCCAACATCAAGGCCGGTTCCGCGAACGCCCCTCAGGCCCTCTTCGGCGCCGTCCTGGACATGATGCTGGCCCTGGACGACAACGACATCCCCGACGGCCGTTACGTGGTCGTCTCGCCCCGCGTGAAGCGGCATCTGATCGAGCACCCGGCCATCGCCAACGCTGGTGCCTACGGTGAAGGTGGCGTCACTGCGAACGGTGTCGTGGCCCGCCTGGCTGGGTTTACAGTCCTGTCGACCACAGCAATGCCCAAGGGCGTGGACATCATCGCCGGGCACTCGGAAATGAGCACGTACGCGAGCCAGTTCCGAGGATTCCGCCTTGGCCAGTCGGAGAAGTACCGAGCCGACTACATCGACACTCTCCACCTGTACGGAGGGAAGATCGTGAGGTACCCCGGACTCGACACCAAGAAGGCTGACAACACCTTCGATGAGTCGAAGCCGTCCAAGGGGATCGTGAAGGCCGCCGTGGAGTGGGCGGCCTAGTACTGTGAGCCCTGGGGGCCTCTGCCGATTCGGTGGAGGCCCCCTTCTTTTGCGCTCACCGGTCGTTTCCCCTGCGTTCCTGTGACCCAGAGGTCAGCCGGCGGTAGCTCAGGGCGGTCAGAAAGCCTCCGCCGGACCCACTACAGGAGGCCCCCATCGTCGTGCTGAAACAGCCCCGGAAGTGACTCCGCTTTGCCGCACTAGGTGTGATTCAGCGATTCCGTAACGGTCGGCGGGCAGATTGTTACCCAGCCGAGCACACAGAGGCTCTACCTCAAGGGCTCCAGTGGAAATCGTTACAGGGAGGACCTGGCGCCCAATGTGAGATGCCTGCGAAATCGCTTCATTTGAGCCGCATTCTCGATTATTTGATACCCGTACACGGTCGGAAAGAGGCACCCCCGGTGGGTCCTTTTTCTTTCTTTCTAAGCATTACCTCCGGGGTGCGACACATGCTCTGACCTGCGGAAACGCTGATTTTTAGGGGTTTTGGAATGGGGTCATGGATGGACCCGTATTCATGGATTGTGGCGCGGATCACGCCCACCTTGGCCTTGAATTGATTTACCGATGCTGCAAGATGAGATTAGTTCCGCCGACCGCGAGTCGGGGCGGATGAGGAAGAGCTGTAAGAGCAATGCTCCAGCCGATTACCTATCTCGACTTCAGCTATCTAAGGAATCTCGTGCGTAAGACGATCCTGGTACCCGTTGAGAAGACGTTCTGCGATGCGCATATGGCTCGTGACGGGTCGGAGGTGGAAGCGACGGCAACCCTGACTCTTGGGCGGCACGCTTGGGACCTCTGCTTGGAACACGACGTCACGTTCGGCCGCTACTTGGTGGATGCCCTCGGCGTGCCCGGTGAGGCCGTGGCCGAGCCTGAGGCCGTGCCGGACGATGATGAGCCGTTGTCCGTCGTGGCTGCCGATGAGAAGCACGACGACCAGGTGCAGGAGGAGCGTCCCGACGGCGACGCTACCGAGCCTGATGGCCCGTCTGTGGTGGTCACTGGTGACGTGCCGGGGTACTCGTGGGACGACGCAAGGGATGCAGTGCGCAACGCCGGGTACCGGGTGGTGGGGCGTGCTGACGAGTCCACTGTTCTGATCATCTGCGGTGAGGGGGCGGAGCGGAACGCCACGAAGCTTCGGGACGCTGCGGAACGCAGTCTGCCTGTGATGGACGTCCGCACCCCGGGCCGCTTCCGAGACGCCGTGGGGTCCGGGAAGTTCACCGGTGGTGACCCGCTTCCGGAACCTGCCAAGGTCGGCCCCAAGGTCATGTCCGAGCGTGAGCGCAACCGTGTGATCCGGGCGTGGGCCCGTGAGAACGGCTGGCCGAACCTCTCCGCTCAGGGACGCGTCCCGATGCACGTCCGGCACTGCTGGGATCTCGCGCAGCAGGACGCCGAGGGGAAAGCGGTAGCGGCCTGAGAGCCGCCCGCACCGAGCCGGGCGCACTGAGCGCCCGGCGCCGCCCCCGGCCCTCAGCCACCCAACCCACCCTGTTCTAGATAGAGGCAGCATGAGCACCCCCGTTCTCTACGGTCCGATCGGCCGGGCCGTCCGCAAGATCGCCCCCTTCGTGGAAGCGGACGCCTTGGGGGTCTACGTGGCCGCCCTGTCGATGTGGTCCGCCGCCCTCGGCGGCACGGTCAAGGTGTCCTCCCGTGGCAGCGCCCGGCCCGTTCTGCTGTGGTCCGCCCTGGTGGCTGGCACGGGCAGGGGCAAGGGGACCGCGCTGCGGGCCGCGCTTCACGTCCTTGACCCGTCTTTGGGGCGGTTCCTGGCAACGCACACCACGTCGGGGATCACGTCCGGGGCCAGTCTGGTCAACCACCTGTGGGAACAGCAGGAAGCGACCACGGAGACCGAACGGGGCCGTGATGTCCGGGTCCTGGTGGTGGAGGAGGAGTGGACTGAGGTCTTGAAGCGCGTCAAGCGGGACCCGTCGTTCACCACGAAACTCCGGGCCGCGTGGGACGGGACGACGCTCCGCAACACCACCAAGGAAGAGGCCCAGGAAGTCCCCGACCCTGCCATGGTCCTCCACTCCCACATCACGCCCTCGGACTGGGAGCGGTACGTGGGCAAGTCGGATGCGGCCGGGGGCTCGTACAACCGCATCCTGCCCTTCCTGCTTGGCTCGGTGCCCATGCTCGATGACGACCGGATCGCTATGCCGAAGGTCGATGGTGGGGAACTGTCCGACGCCTACGCCTGGGCCACGACTCGCCCCCGGGTGATTAACCTCGCCGAGGGCGCCCGGCCGCTCTGGCGGATCGTGCGCCGCTACGCCCGGATCCTGGGTGAGACCCTGCCCGGGGAACAGGCCGTCTTCATCGAGCGGACCGCAGAACAGACCCTCAGGGTCGCAGCCTGTCTGGCCGCCTCCGAGTGCTCCGAGACCATCACGGGCGACATGCTGTTCGCCGCCTTCACCCTGGTACGCCGCTCGGTGCAGGACGCGGTCCGGATCACAGGAGTGGGGGACACTCTGTCCCCCACTCGCAAGCGGCAGCCGCTCAGCCTTGCCGACAAGGTCCGGGCCCGGATCGAGATGCACGGCGGCCGGGCAACGTCCTCTCAGATCCTCCCCTTCGTGGGGGCGACGGCCGCCGAGGTGAAGGCGCTGCCGGGAATCGTCGTCACCGCTGATCGGTCGGGGAAGACCGGTCGACCGGCCACCGTTTTCACGCTCGGCGGTGACGATTCCCGTCACCCAGCCCGACAGCCGGCCAGCGCAGACCGTGAGGAGAACCGGCACGCTTTCCATCACGTAGAACCGCAGCCGGCGACTCCGGAGCGCCACGCGAACCGGGCCCGGGTCGTCCGCCTGGACGCCTACCGCCCGGCAACGAAGCGCGCACCCGAACCGAACCGCTCGCAACCGCTTGCGGATAACCCCTTCCGAGCGCTCCTCTAACCAACCAAAGAAACGCCCCGGCCATCACGGCCGGGGCGTTCTTGGTTTGTTTTGGCTCAGCTCACCACAGCGCGAGCGATCAAAGTCCCGATGTGGTCAGGCTCGGGGGCGTCGAGGACCCACACTTCCGCCTTCTCAAATCCGGCTCTCAGGAGGAGGTTCTCCCACTTCCGGGGCGTGTAGCTGTACCGGTACGTGTACATGGCCTTGCCCGCGAACCCTCCCTTGTACATACCCTGTGGCCCGTACGCGCCAGGGATGGCCGGAGGCTGGGAGAAGGCGAGCACGCCGCCCGGGTTCAACCGCTTGGCAGCGAGCGGGAGCAGCTTGGCGGGGTCGGCGAACCAGGCCGCCCCGAAGATCGAGTAAATGGCGTCGTAGGTCTCCGTCGTGGAGCTCAGGTGGTCCAGCACTTCGGCACACACGAACCGCGCTCCCAGTGGCCCCCACCGTTCAGCGGTGTTGGTGACCATGAGAGGAGAGAGGTCCACGCCCGTTGCCTTCACGCCTTGCTGCGAGAGGTAGGCCAGCGCCCGCCCGGTACCGCATCCGATCTCCAGGGCGGTTGCCGGGTCTCCCAGTAGTTCGGGCCCTGGCCCGTGCCCGGCGTACTGCGTCCAGCAGAAGACGGGGTCAGCGTCGAACACCTTGTCCTTGGTGCTCTCCGCGAAGGTGTCCCAGAGTTCGCGTTCGCTTTCGATGTTGTGTCGTGCGGGCAACGGCGTTTCCTCTATGTCGGGGCGGGCAAGAGGGTGCCCCCACCCCTCGTTCGGAGTCCGGGGCGAGGGCACTCTAGTGCCGCGTCAGTGGCTGTCGGGGACCTTGTTGTCACACGGCGAGCAGTCGGACGCGTCCACGGACCACAGCTCCTCATCGACGGTGAAGCCGTTCTGGCGCAGCAGCTCGGCCGTGCGCATCACGGTGCCGTCCCGGCGACGCTCAATGAGCGGGGCGTGGTGCTTGTACCGCCCGCCGTTGTACTCCTCGCACAGGGCGAAGTAGAGGGGCGTGTCGAGGATGAGCTGATGGACGCCGATGTCCACGGTGTACCCGACGCCCATGTCCACGCCGGGGTTCTCCATGGCTGTGATCAGGTAGGCGATGCCCTGTCCGAGGATGCGTTCGGCGAGGCTGCGGACGGCCACGCTGTCACGCAGCAGCAAGCGAACCTCGCGCTCCCACAGGTCCTCTACCCCCACGTCGGTGACCAGGTGCGGTACTTGTTCCTGCACGGTGTTGAGGATGATGCGCGGATCGCGGGTCCGCGTCTGGAGTGCTGTTGCCACCATGTTCCCTTTCCCTCGATGGAGCGGGGTGGTGCGCCGGAACCCGCCCCAGCCGCCGACCGTCACGGAGGCGACTGGACGGGCGCTTCAGAAGGACACTGGGCTATGCGTTGTGGCCCTGGTCGCGCTGGCTTCGCTGCGCCGACTCGGCGTAGATCAGCGCGTTGATCAGCTTTCGCACGGTGGGCAGGGGCACGGTTCCCAGGAAGACCGACGGCTCGCCGGAGAGGGAGGCCCGACCCATCAGCTGGGGCCAGGAGTCCCTGTCACCCACCCGGATGCCCATCTCCGCCAGCACTCGTCCCAGCATGAAAGCCGTGTCGTCGGCCTTCTTCTTGCCTGCCAGGAAGGCGTCGGCTTGCTGTGCGGCTGCTCCGATGTCCGTGGTCATGGCGAAGACGCTAGGAACCCGAGGGGGGCAACTGCCAGAAAGTTGCACGCGGTTGCAGAGATTCAGGCTAGGGAGTCGATGGCCTTGGTGATGTGGGCCCGAGCCTGCGCACCGTGAACGGCGATCTGCGACAGTTCCGCGAAGGCTTTGAGGTACGTACCGACCTCCCCGGGCGCCGCCACGTTGATCTCGGCTGTCAGCGTCTCGACGGCCACCAGCCCCTCGTCGAAGGCGTAGAACGCTTCCAGAGGCCAGATCCTCCGGCGAGCCCCGAAGGGGATCACGCCGAGCGAGACGTTCGCCTGGGCCATGACCGAGAGAAGGTAGCCAAGCTGCCCGGCCATGGCCGCGTCGTCGCACACGCGGTAATAGAGGACGGCTTCCTCTATGAGCAAGGCGAAGCGGTGGTCGCCTTCACGTACGACCCGCGAACGGTCGAGGCGTGCCTTCACCGCAGCCTCGACGTCATCGGGAGTCTGCTGAAACTCCGTGATGGATCGGAGGAGGCCAGTTGCGTACTCGGCAGTCTGGAGCATCCCGGGTATGAGGTTCGAGGCGTACACGCGGAAGTGCCGGGTGCGCTGGTAGAGCGGGGTCGTCTTCTGGTGAACGCGGCGCATCCCGTCGCGGTGGATCTGCTTCCACTGGACGTACATGGACTCGGCGGTCCGGGATGCAGCTATCAGGTCGGCCGCTTGTTCTTCGGCTCCGCAGGCTGCGCACCATGCCCTGATGTCGGCGTCGGAGGGCAGGGTCCTGCCCCGGGCGATGCGTGATGACTTCGACTTGTGCCAGCCGCACCGGGCGGCCAGCTCGTGTCCTGTGATCCCTGCGTCTCTCCTGATCTCGTCCAGGCGGGACGCGATGGCAGCCCGTGCCGCTTGGGCGCTGGAGAAGGGGGACGAAGACATGAGCTGACCGACCCGGCCCGCGTCAGACCGTGTACTTCTCGTGCGGGATGGCGCGCTCCCACACTGCTTCGAAGGCTGACGCGCAGAGCCTCGCCGTAGCAGCGTCCTCCGTCTGGTCCGTCTGCACCCATCGGCCGTCGCCGTCGAAGATGTTGAACTGCACCACTCGACCGTCGAAGAGCCAGAAGTCATTGCCGGGGAGTGCGAGGTCCGATGCCTGCCGTCTCGGCAGCCAACGGATGTCCTCACCGGCTGCGACGTTGGTGAACGTCCCGGAGTGCTCGAAGCGGATGTAGTCGCTGACGGGCTCCGACACGATGCGGGCACGGCGCATGGTCACGCCCTTGCCTGTGACCTCCTGCACCAGGTCCAGCCAGGGCCGCCACCAGGACTCGCGATCTGCTGGATTGAGGCGGTGCCCCGTCTTCCATGCCGCGAAGCCCTCGATCTCGTTCTCCACTCCGTACGCGTCGCGCATCTCCAGATGCACCGCCGAGCGCTCTACGGACCGCAACAGGTCGGCAAAGCTATTCAAGCTCTGCGACATCAAGCGCCTCCCTAAGAAGCGGGATCATCCGCTTCGGTACCCGGATCACTGCCTCGTGGTCGGGCTGCGAGACGTCCGCCGCGCAGGCCCCCCGCGTCTGGTCGTCCGCCTTCCAGCCCTGGAACAGGAGATCCTTCGTGCCCTCGTCGACCCAGACGGCCGGGGAGCCGTGATCTCCTGACTCCGGATCTTTCCCGACGAACCGTAGTGCCATAACGACCTCCGTTGTCGAGCCAGTTGCGATCGGTTGCACGACCCTCGTACTCGCGCGGCCTGCCGTCAAGAGGGCGTGCGACTGGCCCGGAGCCCACGCGGGTGATCATGGGGAAATGCTGGGGAGGGCCCCTGTCAGGTGGTCATCTGTGCAGGTCAGGGCCTTGTTGCCCGTGAAGCACGCAGATATACGAGGGCACGAACCAGGTCCAGCGCATCGTCATGGCGCGCAACCTGCCGAAGTAGCCCGTAGGCGTTGCGGCCGGTGGCGTTCCCCGTACGGGGGAGCGCCACTGGCGTCCGGGCACGGCGGGGCCGATCCTGCTGGGGGGACGTCCGTATCCGCCCGCCGCCTGGAGGCGCCCGTCATGCCCGACGTAACCGGCCCCTACGCTCCCGGTACCCCCTGCTGGGTCGACCTCATGGTCCCCGACCAGCAGGCGGCGCTCGACTTCTACCGCGACCTGTTCGGCTGGCAGGGAGAGGTCGGGCCGCCCGAGACCGGCGGTTACGCGGTCTGCTCGATGAACGGCAAGCCCGTCGCCGGCATCATGGCGGCGATGAACCCCGACGGCAGCAAGCCCGACCCGATGCCGCCCTCGGTGTGGACCACCTACCTCGCGACCGCCGACGTGGACGCCACCCAGTCGCGTATCGCCACCAACGGCGGCGAGGTGATGATGCCCGCCATGGACGTCATGACCCTCGGCCGGATGTCCGTGGCCACCGACCCCACGGGCGCCGTCTTCGGCCTGTGGCAGGCGCGCGACTTCCCCGGCGCGGGCGTGGTCAACGAGCCGGGCGCCGTGATCTGGAACGAGCTCAACACCAGCGACACCGCCACCGCCTCGGGCTTCTACGCCAAGGCGCTCGGCATCAAGGCCACCCCGATGGAGGGCGCCACGGGCTACTTCTCGCTGGAGGTGGACGGCCGCATGGTCGGCGGGCTCCAGGGGCTGGCCAGCATCGAGGGCATCCCCGAGGACGCTCCCTCGCACTGGCTGACGTACTTCGCGGTCGACGACACCGACGGCACGGTCGACGCGCTGGTGCGCGCCGGGGGCAACGTCCTCAAGCCGCCGTTCGACATGATGGCGGGCCGCATGGCCGTCGTGCAGGACCCGCAGGGCGGCGTCTTCGCCGTCATCAACGCGACGCCGCCCGACCAGCCGGCCTGAGCCGACCAGCCGGCCTGAGCCGGCCGGCCGGTCCAGGCCGGAGCGCCTCACTTGTCGGAGACGGTGACCTTCTGGTCCTTCTTCAGCTGCCCGAAGAGCTCGTTGGCCTTGGTCATGTCCCACTTCACGGCCACGCCGTCATTGGGCGTGGGCAGGTTCGCGGTGGCGATGGGCACGGTCATCTGCTGTCCGTCGCCGCCCGTGACGCCCTTCATGGCCCAGAACATGTCCATCAGGTCGAACAGCCCCATGTCCTTGTCGACGATGAGCGTGTCGAGCCCCGAGCCGATCACCGGGTAGAGGCGGAAGGGGTTGAGGACGGTCGAGGGTGAGGCCGCCTGCTTCGCGAGCGTGTTCAGGAACTTCTGCTGGTTGCGCATCCGGCCGAGGTCCTGGTCGGCCTCCTGGTGGCGCTGGCGCACGAAGGCCAGCGACTGGGCGCCGTCCAGCTCCTGGCAGCCCGCCTTGAAGTCCGCGCCCGAGTCCCGGTCCTTCAGCGGCTTGTCGAGGCACATCTCGACGCCGCCCAGCGCGTCGACCAGGTTGCGGAAGCCGCCGAAGCCGATCTCCGCGTAGTGGTCGATGCGCAGGCCGGTGTTGAACTCGATGGTCTGCGCGAGCAGCTCCGCGCCGCCGTCCGAGTACGCCTGGTTCAGCTTGTGGGTGGACTTCGGGAACCGCTTGCCGGACTTCTGGCCCGTGAAGGCGGGGATGGTGACCCAGGAGTCGCGCGGCAGGCTCAGCATCGTGGTGCCGTTGTCGCCGGTGTGCAGGATCATCATCGAGTCGGTGCGCTTGCCGTCCGCCGACCCCGTGTGCAGGTCCTTCTTGTCCTCGTCCGACAGGCCCTCGCGGCTGTCCGAACCGACGATCAGGTAGTTGGTGCCCTCGCCGGCCGGCGGCCGTTCCTTGACCTTGCTCAGGTCCACCTCGTGGCGGAGCTTGGAGTCGGCCCAGAAGTACGTGCCGAGCGAGACAGCCAGCAGCAGGACGACGAAGGTCACCAGACCGATCTTGATGCGCCTGCGCCAGTCCGGGCGGGCGGTGCGCTGCGGGCGGGGGCCGCCCCCGCCGGGTCCGCCCGGGCCCCCGGGGCCGCCGGGACCCGCTCCCGGGCCGTTCGGCGTGCCGCGGCCGTAGACCTGCCCGGTGTTGTACCCGTCACCGGGACCGCCCTGGCCGACGACGCGGTGGCCGCCGGCGACCGGGGCCTCGTCGTAGCCCTGGGGCGGGCTGTACTGCTGGGGCGGCGCCGCACGCCGCACGTGCGGCATGGCGCGCGCACCCTCCGGCTCGGCGCCGGCGCTGCCGCGCCCGTAGGCCTGCCGCCGCTCGTCGCTCCGCCCACCGGACCAATCGCTCATGCAACGAAGTGTGCCTGTCGGCCGCCCGGCACGGAGATCGTCTACGGGTTCCCGGGGCTGCTGTTGCAGACCTGATGCAATCCTCCGGCGTTCACCCACCCGGCATACAGTGGTGGACATGACCATTCAGGACCACCCGGAGCAGGAGACGGCCGGCAAGCCGACGTCGGCCGCCCGTACGACGCTCTCCCACATCATGACCGGCAGTGACACCAATCTGCTGGGCACCGTCCACGGCGGTGTGATCATGAAGCTGGTGGACGACGTCGCCGGCGCAGTGGCCGGCCGGCACTCCGGAGGCCCCGCGGTCACCGCCTCCATGGACGAGATGGCTTTCCTCGAGCCGGTCCGCGTCGGTGACCTCGTCCATGTGAAGGCCCAGGTCAACTGGACCGGGCGGTCCTCCATGGAGGTCGGCGTCCGGGTGCTCGCCGAGCGCTGGAACGAGTCGACGCCCGCGGTCCAGGTCGGCAGCGCGTACCTCGTCTTCGCGGCCGTCGACGAGAACGGCAAGCCGCGGCCCGTGCCGCCGGTGCTCCCGGAGACCGAGCGGGACCGGCGGCGCTACCAGGAGGCGCAGATCCGCCGCACGCACCGCCTCGCGCGGCGGCGCGCGATCAAGGAACTGCGGGACGCCCGGGCCGCGGAGGGCATCGAGGACTGACCCTCCGCGGAGGGTTCCGGGCGCGCCCGGGCGCCGCGTGGTCCCGGCGGGTCCGGCACCGCCGGGCCGTGCCCGTCGTGCTTGCGCGCCGTTGCGGCGGGATGAAAGGCGGTCGGCACCTTCATCCCGCCGCAACGGCGATCCGCCACGACGCCGGTGTCCGGCGGTGCCGGACTACACCAGGCTCTTCTCCGGGCACAGGACCTGGTCGCCGGAGACCGCCCGCTGGCTCGGGCCCGTCCCGCGCCGCGGTGCCTGCGGTGACTGCGGGCTCTGCGGGGACTGCGGCTTCACCGGGGGCACCGGGGTCACCGCCCTGAAGTCCGTGCCCACCGTCACCTTCATCAGCGGGCCCTGGCCCGGCACGGCGCGGAGCTCCGCGTCCGGCAGCGCCGACGCCAGCGTCCGGACCGCGTGGTCCCAGCGCGGGTCGTACTGGATCACCGTGCGCCGCACCGGCGGCCCGGGCGCGTCCGCGGGCAGCCCGGTCGTGGCGAAGCCCCGGTCCCGCAGCGCCCGGTCCGTCTCGCGGGCGAGCCCCCGCCGTCCGGAGCCGTTGTAGACCTGGACGCGGACCTGCCCGGGCGCCGCCTCCGTAGGCGACGGCGCGGGCCGCGGCACCGGCGGCTTCGCGTCGTGCGCCTGCCGCTGCGACCGGGCCGTCAGCGGACGGTCCTCGCGCAGCGCCTCGAAGAGACGGGCGGCCGCCTCGTCGTCCCACTTCACCGTCGAGCCGACCCGCGGCACGGGATAGTCCGCGGACCCCACCGGCACCGAGGCGAACTCCGCGGAGGCGGGCGAGAGGTTCTTCATCGCCCGGCCGAGCCCGATGAGCGTCTCGCCGTCGAAGCCCCGGTCCGCGCGCACCGAGCCCAGCAGCGTCGCGGCGACCTGCTGGAACTTCACCGGGTTCAGCAGCGCCCCGCCGTCCGTCGCCGTGTGCAGCAGCGAGGCCAGGAAGCGCTGCTGCCGCTGCATCCGGCCCAGGTCGGAGGCCCCGTCGAGGTGCCGTGAGCGCACGTACTGCAGGGCCTGCCCGCCGTTGAGGGTGCTCGTGCCGGGCGGCAGGTCGAGCCCGCTGTACGGGTCCCGCAGCGGCCGTGCCGAGCACACCTGCACCCCGCCCACCACGTCCACGGTCCGCATGAAGCTGGTGAAGTCGACCTCCAGGTAGTGATCGACGTGGACCCCGGTGAGCAGCTCCACGGTCCGTACGGTCAGCCCGGGCCCGCCCTCGGCGTAGGCGGCGTTCAGCTTCTGCGCGTGGGCGGGCCGTGGGCGGCCGGCCTCGTCGACGTGCGCGGGAATCTCGGCGTAGGTGTCACGGGGCAGGCTGACGACGGAGACGCGGTCCCGGGCCGCGGACAGGTGCAGCAGCATCACCGTGTCCGTGCAGTGACAGGCCGTGCCGCCCAGGTGGTAGCGGCGCCGCTCCTCGGGGTCGATCCGGTCGCGGGCGTCGGTGCCCACGAGCAGGATGTTCATGCCCTTGCTGACGGCGACGGGCGGCCGGTTCGACAGGCCGCTGAAGGGGTCCACCCGGCCGATCCGGCTGTCGATGTCGGTGACCACCGCGTGCCCGATGCCGCCCGCGGCCAGCACGGCCACGGCGGCGCACGTGGCGAGGCGCAGCCCCCAGCGCGGCCGGCGGGGCGCGCCGTGGCGGGCCCGGCGCGGGTGGGGACTCGGGGCCGGTTCGGTCATGGGCGAGGGCCTCCACGACGGACGGGATGCGGGCGGGACGGGGACGGATAACGTAGGTCAATACGATCAGCGGCCCGCGTCCCCACGCCGTTCCGGTCCCCGCTGCCACCCGGGCGGGAGCGTCCGTTCCGCCATTAGCGGTAACGTGACGGACGACTCCGTCGGCTCCCTCCACCCCGCCGGGGGGACCCCGTATCCCCGAGGAACCATGTCCGAACAGCAGCCGCCCGCCGTTTCCGTGATCATGCCGGTGCTCAATGAGGAGCGGCATCTGCGCACGTCAGTGCGGCACATCCTGGAGCAGGAGTACGCCGGCGAGCTGGAGGTGGTGATCGCCCTCGGCCCGTCCACGGACCGTACGGACGAGATCGCCGCCGAGCTCGTACGGGAGGACCCCCGGGTCCACACCGTGCCGAACCCCACCGGCCGCACGCCCGCCGCCCTCAACGCCGCGATCAAGGCCTCCCGCCACCCGATCGTGGTGCGCGTGGACGGCCACGGGATGCTGTCGCCGAACTACATCGCGACGGCCGTGCGCCTGCTCGACGAGACCGGCGCGCAGAACGTCGGCGGCATCATGCACGCCGAGGGGGAGAACGCCTGGGAGCAGGCCGTCGCCGCCGCGATGACCTCCAAGGTCGGCGTCGGCAACGCCGCCTTCCACACCGGAGGCGCCGCCGCCCCCGCCGAGACCGTGTACCTGGGCGTCTTCCGGCGCGAGGCGCTGGAGCAGCAGGGCGGGTACAACGAGGAGTTCATCCGCGCCCAGGACTGGGAGCTGAACTTCCGCATCCGCGAGGCGGGCGGGCTGATCTGGTTCTCGCCGGAGCTGAAGGTCTCCTACCGGCCGCGCCCGAGCGTGAAGGCGCTGGCCAAGCAGTACAAGGACTACGGCCGCTGGCGCCACGTCGTGGCCCGCTACCACCAGGGCTCGATCAACCTGCGCTACCTGGCCGCGCCGACCGCCGTCGTCGCCATCGCCGCGGGTCTCGTGGCCGGCGCCGCCGTCACCCCGTGGGGCCTGGTCGTGCCGGCCGGCTACCTGGCGGCGATCACCGCCGGTTCGGTGCCGGCGGGCAAGGGCCTGCCGCTGAAGGCGCGGGTGCAGATCCCGGTCGCCCTGGCGACGATGCACATGTCGTGGGGCTTCGGCTTCCTGACCAGCCCGCGGTCGCTGGCGAAGAAGGTCATCGCCAGCCGCCGCGAGCCCGTGCGGGCGGGCTGACCCCGCCGTTCCTCCGCGAGAGGCCGGACGACAGGATCGTCCGGCCTCTTCGCATGCTCAGAAACGATTCAGCGAGTTCACCTTCATGCAGGCGGAGGTGTCGTTGCCGTTGAGGGGGTCCGAGCTCTCGGGGGCCTTGTTGTCGGCGTTGTCGGCGTTGCCGGCATCCTTCTTGGGCTTGTCGTCGCCCTGGGCCTTGTCGTCGCCGGGCTTCCCGCTCTTCTCGCCCTTCTCGCCCGCCTTGTCCTTCTCGCCCTTCCCGGTCTTCTCGTCCGCGGCTGCGGCGTCGTCGCCCTTCGGGTACGTCGTCCCCGTGCGCCAGTCCCCGCCGATCACCAGGGTCAGCCCCTCGACCGCGGTGGACATCCGCACCGCCCGCTCCGGCAGCCCGAGGGCCTTGGCCAGGGCCTCGGCGTCGGCCCGCTGGGACGTCTTGGCGTACCGGAGCGTCGTGTCGGCCTGGGCCTTCGGCGTGGAGTCCGACGTGGCCTTGGTGAAGCCCTGCTTGACGAGCGCCGCGGCGATCTCGGCGCCGCGGCCGGTGGCGACGGGCTGGGTGGCGGTGCCGGTGCCGTTGAAGACCGTCACCTCGACGGAGCCCTTGGGGGAGGCCGGCGAGGTCGGCACGGTGCTCTTGTCGTCCTTCTTCCTGTCCTTGCCGTCGAGCGCGATGTCGCGGCGGACGAGCGAGAACAGCTGCTCCGCGTCGCCCGGCTTGGGGACGACGTGGGCGTCCGGGTTCCAGGGGTCCGACACCCACGGCATGGTGGTCATGGTGATCCGGCCGGACGGCACGCGCTTGAGGTCGTCGGCGAGGTCGTAGAGCTTCTTGACCGAGCCGAGGTCCTTGTCGACGGTGAGCGCCTTGGTGGCGGCCTCGGCGAGGTCGGTGAGCTTGTCCGGGTCGGTGAGCTTGGTGCCGGCCTTCAGCTGGCGGACCATCGCGTTCATGTACATGTGCTGGGCGTGGGTGCGGCCGATGTCGCTGCCGTCCTCGAAGCCGTGGCGCGTGCGCAGCCACTGCAGGGCCTGCTCGCCCTTGACGTTGTGCGTGCCCTTCGTCAGACGCAGGCCGGAGTCCTTGTCGTGGACGTTGTTGTCCACGCAGACCGGGACGCCGCCGACGGCGTCGGCCATGCTCACCACGCCCGCGAAGTCGATCATCATGAAGTGGTCGATGGGGATGCCGGTGAGCTCTTCCCAGGCGGCGACGGTGCAGCCGGGTCCGCCGTTCATCAGGCTGGTGTTGATGATCTGCCGGTTCGTCTCCTTGTAGACCGTCCCGTCGTCGGGGTCGGTGCACTTGGGGATCGTGACCCGGGTGTCGCGCGGGACGCTGATGACCGACATGTTGCTGCGGTCGGCCGAGACGTGCACGAGCATCTGGACGTCGGCGAGGGGCTTGCGCCCGGCGTCCTCGCGGGCGCCGCCGAGGGCGACGTTCTCCGCCGAGTTCCGGCTGTCGGAGCCGAGGAGGAGGATGTTCAGCGGGCGCTGGCCCGCGGCGTTGGCGGCGCTGCGGTCGAGGCGCTTGTCGCCGAGGTTGAGCGGGTCCTTCTTCAGATTGCCGTTGAGGTGCTGGTAGTAGAAGTAGCCGGCGGCCGAGACGCCGAGGACGAGGACCGCGAGGCAGAGCGCGGCCCAGCGGGCTATTCGGGCCGCGCGGGTGCGCCGGCTGACGGGAGCGCCACCCTTCCCGGCCCCGCCGGCCTTCGTGGCTTTCGCGGCCTTCCCGCGTTTCCCGCGCTTTCCGGCCTTCTCCGGCTTTCCGGCGTCTCCGCTCTTCCCGGCTGTCCCGGCTGTCCCGGCCGTTTCGGCCTCTTGTGCCGCCTCGGTGTCGCCGGCCGGTGCGCCCTTGCCGCCGTCTTCACGTGCCCCCGGCACGCTCTTGCGCGCCCGCGGCCCCCGCACACTGCTCTGCCGCATCAGGCCTCCCCTAAATGGTGCGTCCGGCCCGATGGGCAGGCGTGTCGTCTCTCATGGATCGGTGCGCGCCCAGCGGGTCGCGCGGCAGGGCCGGCCTGCTGATCAACAGACCGGCCGCCCGATAGTGAGATGCATGTGCGCGGTGCCTGGGTTCACTTGGCGCAGATGTTCTTGTCGTCCGCTTCGACCTTTTGGATGCCTTCCGGCGCCTTTGCGGGCGCCGGAGCGTTGACGGGGGTGCCCGCCGCCTTGAAGTCCGAGCCCAGGGTGAGGGTCAACTCGGCCGGAGCGGCGCCGCCGGAGGTCTCCTTGAGGGCGTCGGCGGACAGGCCCATCACGTCGGCGACGCGGCGCGCCTGGTCGGCCTGGGCGGGGGAGAACTCCAGGACCGTCTTGTCGGACTTCTTGCCGTTGCCGCCGTTGCTGCTGCGGACGATGCCCTTGCTGTTCTGCATCCAGCGGACGGCCTCCTGGGCCGCGCCGATCCTGCCGCTGCCGTTGAGGACCTTGACCCGGACGGCCGCGGGCTCCGCGCGGGGGCCCTGCAGCAGGGCCGCCTGCTTGGCGTCGGCCTGCTCCTGCTCCTTCTTCTCCTTCTCCTTCACCTCGGTGAGGGAGACGTCCTGACGGACCATCGCGAACAGCGGCTCGGCCTTCGCCTTGTCGAGGACGACGGTCTTGTGGTTCTTGCCCTCGGCGGGGTTGTCGACGACGGGGACGGTCGCGAAGGTGATGTTCTTGAGGTTGACCCGGCTGAGGTCCTTGGCCAGCTTGGTCAGATCGCTGACGGACCCTATGCCGGAGTCGACGGTCAGTGACTTCGTGGCCGCGTCGCCCAGGTTGTAGAGCTTCTTGGGGTTGGTGAAGGTGTCGTCGGACTTCATCTCGCGGATCATCGAGCTCAGGAACTGCTGCTGGAGCTTGATCCGGTCCAGGTCGCTCTCGAAGCCGACGCTGTGCCGGGTCCGCACGAACGCGAGGGCGTCCTCACCCTCGATCTTGTGCCGGCCCTTGCTGAGCTTGAGGTGCGACTTGGGGTCGTCGATGTCCTTGGCCAGGCACACCTCGACGCCGCCGACCGCCGACGACATCCGCTTGACGGCGTTGAAGTCGGCCATCATGAAGTGACTGACCTTCAGCCCCGTGAGGGCCTCGACGGTCCGCCAGGTGCAGCCGGGGTCGCGGTCCTCCTGGCCCAGGCTCTCGTTGAAGCGGACGCCCTTCGAGCCGGGGATGGTCTTGGTCTTCCCGTCCTTCTTGGTGGTGCACTCCGGGATGTCGGTGATCATGTCGCGCGGGATGGAGAGCGCGGTGGCGTTCGACCGGTCCTCGGAGACGTGGAAGAGGAGCGTGGTGTCGGCGTGGCCGACGCTGCCCTCGTCGCCGTAGCCCTTGTTGCCCTCGCCGTCACGCTTGTCGGTACCGATGACCAGGATGTTGACGGGGCCCTTGATGACGGCGCCGTTGTTGATGCCGACGTCGACCTTGTTCAGGTTGCTGTTGAAGTGCTCGTAGAGCAGATAGGCGCCCAGCGAGCCGCCGACCAGGACGAAGGCCAGCGTCCCCCCGGTCCACAGCAGCGCCTTCTTCTTGGCGGACTTCTTCGGTTTGGGCTTGCGCCTGCCCATCGCGGGTTTGACCGACGCCTTGGCTCCCGGCTTGGCCCCGCCGCGCCGGCCGGTGATGCGCTGGCCCGGCACGTCCCGCCGCCCGCCGCCCGCCGTCTTGGGGCGCGGTGCCGGGCCCGGGGCCGCCTTCGAGGACGGCACGAAAGAGCTGGCCGAGCCGGAGGGATCGGTGATGTCCGAGGGAGGAGAGCCCGTGCCGGAGGCCGGATCCGCCTCGTCGGCATGGTCGAGACGCAGCTCGTAGCTGCCGGTTTTGGGGTCGAAGACCCACTGGTCGGCGGGGTCGATACCGCCCGCCCGCCCACGGCCTTGCGCGTCCACGGTCGCTTGAATCCTCCGTCGGTGCCACGCGGCGCCTACCCCCCGAGGCGCTCGGTCACGTCGTCTGTGCAGTGCGCGGTCAGCACGGCCGTGCGCACCGGATCGCTCACACTATCCGCCCAGTTCAGCGTCAAGCGACGCCGGTGACAAATTCCACTCCCCTACAACTGGGCAATCTGCTCAATCCATTCGCCGAACGGGAAGACCCGTTCGCGAGCTTTGAGCGATTCATCCACAGATGCCGCGTGCGGCCGTGGTTCCTTCGTAGGTGGGGGGAGCGGTGCCCGGCGCGGTGCCGGCGGTGCCCGCCGGGGCGCTCGCGGGCGGGGCGGATCCGCCGCCGGAGGGCGGGGCCGTGGCGTTACGGCCGGTGACCCCGCGCGGCGTGCGGGAAGTGCCGGGCGCGGCCGGGCCTCCTCCGGTCCCCCCGGTGCCCGGCGTCCACGCCGGACCCCCGGTTCCCGTGGTTCCCCATGTTCCTGACGGCCCCTCGGGACTGCCCGGCCCCTCCGGGCTCACCTGCCCCCCCGGCCCCTCCGATCCGTCGGGCCCCTCCTCGGCCCCGGGCTTGCCCGCTCCCGGCCTGCCGTCCCCGGGCTTGTTCTCCGCCGCCCGGACGTTTCCGGTCACCGACACCGGCCGGTCCTCGCGCAGTTGCCTGAAGAGCTGGTCGGCGTCCGGCTGCACCAGTTCGTCCCGGTTGGGGTTGTACGGGTACGGGCGGCGCGGCACGGTCAGGAACTGCGCGCGTTCGCTCGGGACGGTCCGCACGGTGCGCACCAGGTCGTACATCTTGCGCAGCGAGTCGAGGCCGGCGTCCGTGGTGAGCGAGGACGTGGCGGCGTCCAGCACCGGGTAGAGCCGGGCGGGGTTGAGCAGCACCCCGTCGCTCTGCATCTCCTTGAACAGCGCGCCGAGGAACTGCTGCTGTCGCCCCATCCGCTCGGTGTCGCTGCCGCCGCCGAGGCTGTAGCGGGCGCGGACGTACCCGAGCGCCTGCTCGCCGTTGAGGGTCTGGCGGCCGGCCGGCAGCTTCAGCCGCGCCTCCTGGTCGTCGACGGCCTGCTTGAGGCACACCTCGACCCCCTCCACCGCGTCGACCAGGTGCTTGAAGCCGTTGAAGTCCACGATCACGTGGTGGGTGATGCGGATGCCGCTGAGCTTCTCGACCGTACGGATCGTGCAGGCCGGGCCCGCCTGCTCGAACGCCCAGTTGAACTGCGCGAAGCGCTTGTTCGTCTCGGTGCCGTCCGGCCGCCGGCACCGGGGGATCATCGACATCAGGTCGCGCGGGAGGCTGACGGCGGTCGAGCTCTTCCGGTCGGCGGCCACGTGCAGCAGGATCGTGGTGTCCGAGCGCTGGGTGCCGCTGTCCTCGCCGTACTGGCCGTTGCCCGCGCCGCTGCGGGTGTCCGAGCCGATGATCAGGATGTTCTGGGCGCCCTTGACCAGGGCCGTGGGGCGCTCCTTCTCCCAGCGCCGCAGCTCGTCCGCGGTGGCCGTGTCCGTCTTGATGTTGCCGTTGAGCCGTTCGTAGAGGTACCAGCCCAGCGCGACGACGGCCAGCACCGCCAGCGCCGTGCCCAGAGCGAGCCAGCGCAGCCAGCGGCGGCGCCGGCGGGGCGCGGGCGGCGGCTCGTCCGGCTCCTCGAAGAAGGCGGAGCAGGACGGTGTCACCGGGGGGCCGGGCCTTCCTGGGCTCTGGGTCACGGTTGCGCTGCGTCCCTCCTCGGGGTGCCGTACTCGGTCCGTACGCCGATCATCGCCCGAGTGCGGCCCCGCGGCAGCGTCAGAGGGCCGTCACGGTGACGCGCTCACTCTCCCGGCGCTTGTCGAGGCCGCCGCCGGAGAGCCGGTCGAGGTGGCGGCAGAGCACCACCGAGCCCCCGGAGGCGAGCGGGGCGAACAGCCCGGCGGACAGTCCGTCCCAGGAGTCGTAGGGCAGCCCGGAGAGCATGCGCGAGCCCCCGCCGAGCCCGTGCTGGTGGGCGTCCGTGCGGGCCCGCTCCACGAGCTGGGCGCCGGTCAGCTCCAGCCCGCCCACGGCGAGCGCCGGGGCGCCGGGGTCGACCGGGGCGTACGGGGCGAAGCGGTCGCCCTGGGCGGGCACCTCGACGGCGTAGTCGGTGAAGCCCGCGGGCGGCTGGGGGAACCGGCCACCCAAGGGGCGCAGGGCCAGCGCCACGCGCTCGCCCGAGCACGCACGCGCCTCCTCCAGCGTGTCGGGCCCGCTGACGACGAGGTCCGCGGCGGCCGGATCGCCGCCGACGTCGGCCAGCACGCCGACGGACGAGCAGGCCAGCAGCCACACGGCCGTCTGCCAGTGGGCGGGCAGCAGCAGGGCGAGCCGGTCGCCCGGCTCGGCGGCGAGATCGCCCTGGAGGAGATTGGCGGTCTTCGCCACCCAATTGGCGAAGGTGGCCACGGACAATTCCACGCGCTCGCCGGTGGCGTCGTCGTAGAAGGTCACGAGCGGGCGGGAGGGATCCGCGGCGAGCGCGGATCGCAGCAGGTCGGCGGGGGTGCGATCGGTGGCGTTCATCGGCGCCAGCGTACGCGGCGGGGCGCGGGCGGGTCAGTCGGAAGGACGATGCCGGAGGGGGACGGGGAGAACCCGTGGGCCACTTGACGAATGGACAGATTTATATAGGTATGCCCAAGATTTTCGGTATGCGTGGAATCCTTGTCTCGACGACCGTGACCGCCTGCGCCGCCGCCCTCACCCTGCCCTTCCTCGCCGCCCCGTCCTCCGCCTCGCAGTCCACCCACGACCCGGGCCTCGCCTCGCGCTCCGTGCCCGGCAGCACCCAGTCGCTGCCGCTGGTCCCGCTGCACGCCAAGAGCCGCACGGCGGGCCCCGAGCCCACCTCGGAGCAGGGCCTGCCCCAGCTGGAGGTCAAGCCCTTCTCGCTGGTCGGCATCGTCTGGGACGACGCCGCGGCGGAACTGCGCGGCCACGCCCAGGTGCGCACCCGGCCCGTCGGCAGCCAGGACTGGGCCGGCTGGCAGGAGATCTCGACCCACGACGACGACCGCCCCGACAGCGACTCGGCCGAGGGCCGCGCGGGACGGCTGCGCGGATCCACCGCGCCCCTGTGGGTCGGCGCCTCCGATGCCATCCAGGTCCGCGTCCGCCCCGAGGCCGCGACGACCGGCCGCACCCCCGCCGGAGCCCTCCCCTCCGGGCTGCGCCTGGAACTCGTCGACCCCGGCGCCGACCGCACCCGCTCCGCCGCGCCCCCCGTCCCCAGCGAGAACGAACTCGCCGCCTCCGCCGCCAACGTCCCGCTCGCGCCCCTCGGCGCCACCGAGATCCCCGCGCTCGGCAAGCCGGAGTCCGAGGGCGACGTCGAATACACCGGCACGGGCGAGCTGCAGGTGGACGACGAGGAGTCCGGCGGGGACCAGGGCGGCGGCGACGGCTACGACCCCGAGGACTACGGCCGCCCCGGCAGCGGCGTCGACGACAGCGGCGTCGACGGGCGCTACGTCGGCCCGCGCCCGCGCATCGTCACCCGGGCCGGCTGGGCCGCCGACGAGTCCCTGCGCGAGTCCGGCTTCTCCTACACCGGGACCGTCCGCGCGGCCTTCGTCCACCACACGGCCTCCGGCAACCGCTACTCCTGCTCGCAGTCCGCGTCCGTCATCCGCGGTATCTACCGCTACCACGTTGTGAGCAGCGGCTGGCGGGACCTGGGCTACAACTTCCTCATCGACAAGTGCGGCACCATCTACGAGGGCCGCGCGGGAGGCGTGGCCAGACCCGTCAAGGGCGCGCACACCCTCGGTTTCAACAGCAGCAGCATGGGCATCGCCGTTCTCGGAACGTACGGAACCACCAATCCGTCCACCGCGGCGGTCGACGCGGTGGCGGACCTCACCGCTTGGAAGCTCGGACTGTTCGGCGCCAACCCGGCCGGCACCGCGAGCCTGGTGTCCGGAGGCGGAAATCGGTTCAAAAAGGGGACCAAGGTCAAGCTCAAGGCCATCTCCGGGCACCGCGACGGCTTCGCCACGGAGTGCCCCGGCGCCCGTCTCTACGGCAAGCTCGGCACCGCCCGCTCCGCCGCGGCCCGCCTCCAGGGCCGCTGACCTGGCGCGGGGGCACCCTCCGGTCTGCATACACTGGCCGCCGATTACGGCCCGGCCCCAGCAGGAAGCAGAGACGACAAGGTGACAGAAGCCATCCTCCTGGTCGGCGGCAAGGGAACCCGGCTGCGCCCGCTCACGATGAACACGCCCAAACCCATGGTCCCCGCAGCGGGCGTCCCCTTTCTGACGCACCAGCTGGCACGGGCCCGCGCGGCGGGCGTGGAGCACATCGTGCTGGCCACGTCCTACCTGGCGGAGGTCTTCGAGCCGTACTTCGGCGACGGATCGGACCTCGGCCTGCACCTGGAGTACGTCACCGAGGAGGAGCCGCTCGGCACCGGCGGCGCCATCCGCAACGTCGCCTCCAAGCTCCACTCGGCCCCGGACGAGCCCGTCCTGATCTTCAACGGCGACATCCTCACCGGCCTGGACATCGAGGCCCTGGTGACGACCCACCGCAGCACCGGCGCGGACGTCTCCCTGCACCTGACCCGCGTCGAGGACCCGAGGGCCTTCGGCCTGGTCCCGACCGACGGAACCGGGCGGGTGACGGCCTTCCTGGAGAAGCCGCAGACGCCCGAGGAGATCGTCACCGACCAGATCAACGCCGGCGCGTACGTCTTCAACCGCGCGGTCATCGACACGATCCCCGCGGGGCGGCCGGTCTCGGTGGAGCGGGAGACCTTCCCCGGCCTCCTCGCCTCCGGAGCGCACCTGCAGGGCATGGTCGACTCCACGTACTGGCTGGACCTGGGGACGCCGCAGGCCTTCGTCCGGGGCTCGGCCGACCTGGTCCTGGGCCGGGCGCCGTCCCCCGCGGTCCCGGGCCGCTGCGGAGACCGGCTGGTCCTGGACACCGCCGAGGTCGCCCCGGACGCCAAGCTCACCGGCGGCACGGTCATCGGCGCCGGCGCGCGGGTGGAGCCGGGCGCCCGGGTCGACGGCAGCACGGTGCTGGACGGCGCGGTCATCGAGGCGGGCGCCCAGGTCCGGGACTCGCTGGTGGGCGCGGGGGCGCGCATCGGGGCGCGTACGGTGCTGGACGGCGCGGTGATCGGGGACATGGCCCGCATCGGGCCGGACAACGAGCTCCGGGCAGGGGCCCGCGTCTGGTGCGACGCGGAGATCCCGGCGTCGACGATCAGGTTCTCGTCGGACCAGTAGGGGCCTCGGACCAGTAAGGGCGTCGGACCAGTAAGGGCGTGGAGCCGGGCGAATCCGGCATAAGCGGGCGAACGGCTGGACGTACCCTGGCAGGATGACCACCCGCACCTGGACCCCACCGGGCCCGTACGACCTGGGCCGCACGCTGGGCGTCCTGGCGCGGGGCCCGGGCGACCCGGCGTTCAGGACGGGGCCGGACGGCTCGGTGTGGCGGGCGACCCGCACCCCGGAGGGCCCCGGCACGCTCCACGTGACCGACCGGGGCGGACGCATCCACGCGGAGGCGTGGGGTCCGGGCGCGGACTGGCTCCTGGAGACGCTCCCCGCCCTCCTGGGCGCCGAGGACGACCCGGCGGCCTTCACGCCCCGCCACCGCCTGGTCCACGAGGCGCACCGCCGCCACCCCGGCCTCAGACTGGCCCGCACGGGCCTGGTCCTCGAATCGCTGATCCCGTCCGTCCTCGAACAGAAGGTCACCAGCGACGAGGCGTACCGGGCCTGGCGCCTCCTCCTGCAGCAGCACGGCGAGCCGGCCCCGGGCCCCGCCCCCCGGATGCGGGTGATGCCGAGCGCGCGGGGCTGGGCGATGATCCCGTCCTGGGACTGGCACAAGGCGGGCGTGGACGGCAAGCGCTCGGCGACGATCGTCCGGGCGGCCCGGGTGGCGGCGCGCCTGGAGGAGGCGGCCGCCATGGACGACGCACAGGCGTCGGGGCGACTGCAGGCGGTCCCGGGCATCGGCCCGTGGACGGCGGCCGAAACCCTCCAGCGCAGCAACGGCTCCCCCGACGCCGTCACGGTCGGCGACCTGCACCTCCCGAAGATCATCGGTTACGCCCTCACCGGCGCCAGGGGCACGGACGACGAGGCCATGCTCGGCCTCCTGAGCCCGTACGAGGGCCAGCGCCACCGGGCCTGCCGCCTGATCCTCCTGACGGGCACGAGACCCCCGAGAAGGGCGCCCCGCTTCTCGGTGAACGACATCAGGGCGCTGTAGGCCCCCGCGGCGCTAGCGGACCTCGATGAACGTGTCCGCGACCCGCGCCGGCCGTTCCCGCGGCGGTGCCGCCGCGTGCCCCACGGCCACGGCGCCCATCGGGTCCCATCCCTCCGGCAGCTCCAGCACCTTCCGCACCACGTCCCGGCAGAACATCGTCGACGAGATCCACGCCGACCCCAGCCGCTCCCCGGCCAGCGCCACGAGGAAGTTCTGCACGGCCGCCCCGGCCGCCACGACGAACATCTCCCGCTCGGAGGCGTTCCGCCGCGCGTCCGGATAGGTGTGCGCCCCGTCCGTCACCAGACACGGCACCACCAGGTACGGCGCGTTCCGCAGCACGTCCCCGCGCCGCACCCGCTTGGCGATGCTCTCCTCGCCGAACCCGTCCCCCCGCAGGTCCGCGATCCACGCCTCCCGCATGGCGTCGAGCAGCCGCACCCGCGACTCCTCGGACTCCAGCAGGACGAACCGCCAGGGAGTCGTGTGGTGCGGCGCGGGTGCGGTGATGGCGGCGGCGACGGCCCGGCGCACGGCGGCGCCGTCCACGGGCTCGCCGGTGAACTCGCGCACCGTCCGCCGCAGCGTCACGGCTTCCCGCACCGCTTCGGACGTCCCGAGCCGGAACATGTCGTCGGCGGCGGAACGCACCAGAGCGCGCGCCCCGGAGTCGCCGTCCTCACCCTCGCCCACCACGTGGGGCAGCCCGCGCACCACGGCGACCGGCAGCCCCGCGGCCTTGCCCTTGACGAGGTCCCCGGCGGCGGCCAGCTCGTCGGCCGTGGCGACGACGGTCGCGCTCAGCGGATTGCCGTGCGCGTCCACACCGCCCCGCAGGTCGTCCAGCACCCGCACCCCGGCCGCGCCGATGGCGACGTCGGTCAGACCGCTGCGCCAGGGCCGGCCGAAGGTGTCCGTCACGACGACGCCGACGTCGACGCCGAGCGCCTCCCGCAGACCGGCCCGCAGGGCGCGGGCGGACGCGTCGGAGTCCTCGGGCAGCAGCAGGACCGTCCCGGCGGCGGTGTTGGACGCGTCGACGCCGGCGGCGGCCATGACCAGCCCCTGCCGGTTCTCCACGATCCGCAGGCTCCCGCGCCGGGCGACGACCCGTACGGTCTCGGCGTCTATGGCCGCCTCGCGGTCGTCGGCCCGGACCAGCCGCCCCTCGGCCTTGCTGACGATCTTCGAGGTGACGAGCAGCACGTCGCCGTCGGCGAGCCCGGGCAGGCCCTCGCCCGTGACCGCCGAGGCGAGGAGCTTGACGAGGTCGTCGCCCGCCCGCACCTCGGGAATGCCCGGCACGGCCCAGACCCGGTAGCCGGGAGCCCGTCCGCCCCCGGAGGGCTCCGGCGCGCTCACGCCCGCACCTCCTCGGCCAGCGCGAGCGCCTGCGCGGCCATGGCGGCCGTGGCCTGCGTGTCCGTCATCATCAGCGGCACGGACCGGCACGGGATGCCCGCGGCCTCGACCTCGGCCACGGCACCGGCGTCGACGGTGTCGACGAGCCAGCCGTCGAGCAGCCCGGAGCCGTAGTGCCGGGCGACGGCCGCGGCCGTGGACTCGACGCCGACGGCGGCCAGCACCTTGTCGGCCATGCCGCGCACGGGCGAGCCGCCGACGATGGGGGAGAGGCCGACGACGGGCGCGGACGCCCCGGCGACGGCCTCGCGGATGCCGGGCACGGCCAGGACGGTGCCGATGCTGACGACGGGGTTGGAGGGCGGGAAGAGGATGACGTCGGCCGCGGCGACGGCCTCCAGCACGCCGGGCGCGGGCTTGGCCTGCTCGGCGCCGACGGGGACGATCGCGTGCGCGGGCACGCCGGCCCGCAGGCGCACCCAGTACTCCTGGAAGTGCACGGCCTTGCGGGCGCCGTCCTCGCCGTCGGGGTCGTCGATCATCACGTGCGTCTCGACCCGGTCGTCGCTCATCGGCAGCAGCCGCACCCCGGGCTGCCAGCGCGCGCACAGCGCCTCGGTCACGGCGCTCAGCGGGTAGCCGGCGCCGAGCATCTGCGTGCGGACGATGTGCGTGGCGAAGTCGCGGTCGCCGAGCCCGAACCACTCGGGCCCGACGCCGTACGCCGCCAACTCCTCCTTCACGGCGAAGGATTCGCCGGCCCGGCCCCACCCCTGCTCCTCGTGGATGCCGCCGCCGAGCGTGTACATCACGGTGTCGAGGTCGGGGCAGACCTTGAGCCCGAAGAGGTGGATGTCGTCGCCGGTGTTGCCGATGACGGTGATGTCCGCGTCGGGGACTGCTGACTTGAGGCCACGGAGGAAGCGGGCGCCCCCGATCCCGCCGGCCAGAACCACAATGCGCTGCATGCGGTCAGTCTGTCAGGACGGGGCGCCGCTCCCGAGGGGTGGTGGCCTGCGGCGTGCGGGCCGTCAGCCCCGTGCGGCGTCCCGGCCGGCGGGGGCCGCGGTGACGGCCGGTGCGGTGACGGCCGGCATGGCGACGGCCGCCGCGGTGACGGCCGGTGCGGTCGCGAGGCGGGCGGCTGCCGACGCGGGCCGGTGCATGGGCATCTCGGTCAGCCCCGGCGAGTAGATGTGGAGGCTCACGGCCGGCGCGAGGGAGTCGTTGACGATCTCATGAGCGTATCCGGGGGCGAAGACGCGCTGCGCTCCGGCGCGCAGCACCTGCCGCGCGCCGTCGAGCGGCCCGGTGCTACCGGTGATCTCGGTCAGCTCACCTTCGAGGACGGTCAGCACGCCGGAGGAGGGCCCGTGGTCGTGGGCCCCGCTGCCCTGGCCGGGCACCCAGCTCAGCAGCCAGACCTCGTAGCCGGGGCCGGTGCGGAGGCGGTGGTACCAGCGGGTGGTGGCGTCGTACCGGACCAGGTGGGCCCAGGAGGCGCGGTCGGCGGCCACGGAGCGGGCCAGCCCGGCGAACTCGGCGACGGTGCGCGGGTGGGCGGGGGCGGGCGGCAGCAGGTGGGGGATGGCGAGCGGGTCGCCGGCGATCTGGACGTCGCTGTTCATGTGCGGAGGTTCCTCGGCGAGGTGCGGGGGAGGGCGCGGTGACAGGCGGAGCGTGGAGGCGCCCGGAGCTACGGGTGGCGCGAGGGCGCGATGCGCCGCGGAGGGCCGGGGTGACGGCCACGCGGGCGGGTGGTGCGGGACCCCCGGAAAGAAGGGGTCAGCCGGAGCTCTGGGGCATCAACAGCTGGAACAGCGACAGCGAGCCTGCACGGCGCAGCGGGACCCGTAGTCACGGGTCAGGCTGAGGGCGGCGTTCACTGGCATGCCCACCACGGTGACGGGACCGGACACGTTGTGTCAACTGCGCGTCCCATTTGGGGGCAATGTTTCACCTCATCCGGTAACTGTGGGTGCTCCAAGGTTTGCGGGGGTGTGACCATGGACAGGTGGCGCTCCAGTCAGGGCCGTAAACATCGTTCGGCCGGACGGTGCAACGGGATTGCCGCGCGTGACGTCCTCTCCTTGCAGAGGGGAGCGGGGCAGCCGTGGTCGGCAGAGGGGTCTGTCCGGACTTGTAATCTTTTGGACACTTTCTGCTTGGCTTTGGTTCCGCAGAGTGAATAAGGGGCCCAATAGCAGATCTCGGCTTGACTGGCCCGGATCGGCACACTTGTAATTTCACCCGTGTCGTTCTGCCGTACTTTGATGAAGGCGGAGGCACGGGGACGTAAATGACAGACGAGGGGCGCACATGACCGAGCTGTTTCAGCAACTGCTGGTCGAGGAGGCGGACGAGGAGCTCGGCTGGCAAGAGCGCGCGCTGTGCGCTCAGACCGATCCCGAGTCCTTCTTCCCCGAGAAGGGCGGATCCACGCGGGAGGCGAAGAAGGTCTGCCTCGCCTGCGAAGTCCGCTCGGAATGCCTTGAATATGCCCTTGCCAATGACGAGCGGTTCGGCATCTGGGGCGGCCTGTCCGAGCGCGAGCGCCGCCGCCTCAAGAAGGCAGCGGTCTGAGCTTCCGATAGGCATACGGATAGGCGCATGCTGCCGCGGTCCTATGAGGCGGATAAGCAGTCTTGTCGAGGGCCGGAGCCCGTGATTCGGTTTCGGTGATTCGGGGGCCAGTGATTCCGCGGGAAATCCCTGAATTCGTGGGCCGATAGTCACTGAAAGTTAAAAGCGGAAGCCAGGGGTTAGCGCCCCGTGGCGCCGGCCGCCGGGTTCGGAGCCGGGCCCGGCCGGGGTTTCCGCCGGTACGACCCTCCCCACCCGAAGACGTACGGGACGACCCACGGTCCGCCCAGCCGCACCCGCGGCGCGAGGCGGACCGCTGTGTGCGCAGCCACTAGTGTGGGGCCGCGTCCGAGACGCACCGCCGCCCCGACGGGCGCACCGCGACCGGCGCAGTCCAGCACAGCACCCATCCGGGGCCCGCCCCGGACCCCGGCCGGAGGGCCCGTACCCCGATGTCCGTGCACAGCAATGCGGCGCACTCGAAGACGGCGGCCGCGTCCGCCGCTCCCGGCCGCCTGCCCGCGTTCGACCCGGCCGTCGCACCGGCCTTCCCGCGCCACGTCGTCACCGCCGTGATCGTCAGCCACGACGGCGCCCGCTGGCTCCCCGACGCCGTCGAAGGCCTCCTCGGCCAGGAGCGCCCCGTGCAGGCCGCCGTCGGCGCAGACACCGGCAGCGCCGACGACTCCGCCCAGCTGCTCGCCGACGCCCTCGGCCCGGACCGCGTCCTGCACCTCGCCCGCCGCGCCGGCTTCGGCACCGCCGTCGACGAGGCCCTGCGCGCCGTCCCCGCACCGGACCCCGAAGAGCTGCCCTACCTCAAGCGCTCCAGCGGCTGGGACCCCGTCAGCCGCACCTGGCGCGAGGACGCCTACGACCAGCCCGGCGACGGCCGCCGCCACGGCGACGCCGACCTCGAACCCGTCCAGTGGCTCTGGCTCCTGCACGACGACTGCGCACCCGAACCCGGCGCCCTCCACGAGCTCCTGCGCGTAGCCGAGTCCGAGCCCCGAGCCGCCGTCATCGGCCCCAAGCTGCGCGGCTGGTACGACCGCCGCCAGCTGCTGGAGACCGGCGTCTCCATCGCCCGCAGCGGCCGCCGCTGGACCGGCCTCGACCGCCGCGAACAGGACCAGGGCCAGCACGACCAGGTGCGCACCGTGCTGTCGGTGTCCACCGCCGGCATGCTCGTGCGCCGCGACGTCTTCGAGGAGCTCGGCGGCTTCGACCCCCGGCTGCCCCTCATGCGCGACGACGTCGACCTGTGCTGGCGCGCCCACGCCGCCGGCCACCGCGTCCTCGTCGCCCCCGACGCCGTCCTGCGGCACGCCGAGGCCGCCGCCCGCGAGCGCCGCCCCGTCGACTGCGCCGGCCGCCGCGCCGTCAACCCGCACCGCGTCGACAAGGCCGGCGCCGTCCACACGCTGCTGGTCAACACCCGCGGCCCGCTCCTGGCCTACGTCGTGCTGCGGCTCGTCCTCGGCACCCTCCTGCACGCCCTCGGCTACCTCCTGGGCAAGGCCCCCGCGCAGGCCCTCGACGAACTCACCGGCCTCTTCGGCGTCCTCCTGCGCCCCGGCCGCATCCGCGCCGCCCGGGCGAAGCGCGGCGCGCCCGCCGTCGCACCGGCCGAGCTGAGATCCCTGTTCCCGCCGCCGGGCGCGACCCTCCGGGCCGCCGCCGAACAGCTGGCGAGCAACTTCGGCGGCCGCTGGGACGACGCCCCCTCCTCCGGCGGGCGCCACGGCGCCGTCGAGTCCGGGCCGACCGGGGAGGACGCCGACTTCCTGGAGATCGAGCAGTTCGCCCGCCTCAAGCGCCTCCTCCGCAAGCCCGCACCGGTCCTCTTCGGCCTCCTGCTGATCGTCTCCGTCGTCGCCTGCCGCCAGCTCTTCGGCGGCGGCAGCCTGGCCGGCGGCGCCCTGCTGCCCGCGCCCGACGGAGCCTCCGCCCTGTGGGCGCAGTACGCCGACGGCTGGCACCCGGTCGGCGTCGGCAGCACCGGCAGCGCGCCCCCCTACCTGGCGGTCCTCGCCACCCTCTCGACGCTCTTCCTCGGCTCCACCGGCTTCACCCTCACCCTGCTGCTCGTCTGCTCGGTGCCCCTGGCCGGCCTCACCGCCTACTTCGCCTCCCGGCCGCTGGTCTCCTCCCGCCCCCTGCGGGCCTGGGCCGCCGTCGCCTACGCCTTCCTGCCCGCCGCCACCGGCGCCCTGGCCGCCGGCCGGCTCGGCACCGCCGTCCTGGCGATCCTGCTGCCGCTCATGGCGCGCACCGCCGTCGCGGCCACCGGCCTGCGCGTCCCGGGCGCCCGCCCCACATGGCGCGCATCCTGGGCGTACGCCCTCCTGCTCACCGTCACCACCGCGTTCACCCCGGTGGTGTGGCCGCTCGCCGCCGTCCTGGGCCTGGGCGCCCTGGCGCTGCACGGTGCCCAGGGCGGGCGCGCACGGCTGGTGCTCCACGCCCCGCGCTTCCTGGCCGTCGTGCTCACCCCCGTCGCCGTGCTGGCCCCCTGGTCCCTGGACCTGTTCGCGCACCCGGGCCGCTTCCTGACCGAAGCCGGGCTCGACCTTGCCGTCGCCGGCGGGTCCTCCCCGCTCCACCTGCTCACCGCGGACCCCGGAGGCGCGAAGGCCGTCGGCGGGCTGCTGCTGGCAGGCGTCGTCCTGGCCGCGCTCGCCGCCCTGCTGCGCGCCGACCGTCAGCTCGCCGTCCGCGGCGCCTGGGCGGCCGCCCTGGCGGCCCTCGCCGCCGCCGTGCTCTCCGCCCGCTCGGCGTGGGCAGGGCCGGCCACGCTCGTCTACGGGCTAGCGCTGATCGCCGCCGCGGTCGTCGGTGCGGAAGGCGCGCGGGCGCGCGTGGCCGCCAGCAGCTTCGGCTGGCGGCAGCCCGTGGCCGCGCTCATCGCCCTCGCCGCGGGCGCCGCCCCGCTCGTCGCAGCCGTGGGCTGGGCCGTCGGCGGCGCCGACGGCCCGCTGAAGCGCCGCGACCCCGCGCAGGTGCCGGCCTTCGTGGCGGAGGAGGCGGCCACCCGCGACCGGGCCCGCACCCTGGTCCTCGACGGCCGCGACGGCCGGGTGGCCTACGCGCTCGTCCGGGGCTCCGGCGCCCGGCTCGGTGACGCCGAGGCCGCCGCGGCCGCCGGGGCGGACCCGAAGCTCGACTCGGTCGTCGCCGGTCTCGTCGCGGGCTCCGGAGCCGACCAGGCGGACCTCCTCGGCGGCTACGCCGTCGGCTACGTCCTCGTCCGCAACAGCGCCCCCGCGGCCATGGGCCGGGTCCTGGACACCACCCCCGGCCTGACCCGGCTCAGCCGCCAGGACGACGCCTCGCTGTGGCGGGTCGACCGCGAGGTCGCACGCGTCACCGTCGTCGCCGGAGAGGCGCAGGGAGGCGCACAGGCGGGCGCCCAGGGCGGCGGGCAGAGGCCCGCGCCCGTCCCGGTCGCGGCAGGGCCCGTGGAGGCCCGTGCCACGCTCCCCGCCGGCCCCGCGGGCCGGGTCCTGCGCATCGCCGACAAGGCGGCCCCCGGCTGGCAGGCCACCCTCGACGGACGCGCCCTCAAGAGCACCACCGTCGACGGCTGGGCCCAGGGCTTCGCCCTCCCCACGAGCGGCGGCAAGCTCGTACTGACCTACAAGGCGCCCGCCGCGCACACCGCCTGGCTGTGGGCCCAGGGCCTCCTCGCAGCCGTCCTCGTGGTGCTCGCCCTGCCCGGGCGCAAGCGCCAGGTCGACGACGACCTCCCGGAAGCGGGGAGCGCACCTGCGGCCGTGTCCGCGCCCGCCTCCGTCCCGGCCCAGGCCGCCGCCGGAGAGGGCCGCCGCGCGCGCAGGCTGCGGGCCGCGGCGGAGGCCGACCGGCCGGACGCCGCCCCGGCACCGGAAGCCCCGCCCGCCGAGCCCGTCGCCGACTCCTACGCCGATCCCTACGCGGCTCCGTACGCCGACGTCTACGCCGATCCGTACGGACAGCAGCAAGTCGCGGATCCGTACGCCGCGGTGCCGCAGGAACAGCCTCAGGCACAGCAGTACGGGCAGCAGCAGTACGGGCAGGGGGCGCAGGAGACGCCCTACGACGCGTACGGCGAACAGCACTACCAGGGCGGCTACGGCGGCACGTACGACACCTCCTACGGCGGCGCACAGCAGCAGGCCCCGTACCAGGACCAGGGCCATGGCCACTACCCGGCGGAGCCCTACGCGACCGGGCCGGCCGCACCGGCCGCGCCCGGGCAGTACGACCCGTACACCTACGGCGGGGCACACGACACGACGTACGGCGGCGGTGACCGGCACCACCGCGACGGGAGCGAGCAGCAGTGAAGCGCACCACCCTGTCCCTGTTCGCCGCCACCGCAGCCCTCGCGGCCCTGGGCGGTGCGGCCGTCCTCACCGCGCCGTCCGGCACCGAGAGCACCGGAGGCACCGGCAGCACGGCCCGTACGGCCGCGAAGGCGCCCGCCCGTCTGCCCGTCCAGCGCTCCATGACCCTCTGCCCGGCCCCGACTTCGTCGGACGTGGGGGAGACGGCCTACACCGCCTTCACCCCGGTCGGTGGCGGGGCGAAGGGCGCGAAGAAGGGCGCGGCCGAACTGCTGTCGGCGGACGGCGCAAAGAAGGACGACAGAGCCAAGAAGGATGAAAAGGGCGCGAAGGATGCCAAGGGCGGCAAGGAAGGGAAGGACGGTAAGGACGGCAAGGGCTCCGCGCCCGCGGGCACTTCGGTGCTGTCCCTGAAGGAGCCCGGCAAGCCCGCCACCGCGACCACCAACCGCTCCGACGCCCCCGCCCTCATCGGCAGCGCCGACGGGACCCTCGCCCCGGGCTGGACCGTGCAGCAGACCACCGTGGTCGCCGCGGGCAGCGGGCGCGGGCTGCACGGGCTGACCTGCACGGCGCCGGACACCTCGTTCTGGTTCCCCGGCGCGAGCACCGTCAAGGGCCGCCAGGACTACGTCCACCTGACCAACCCCGACGGCACGGCGGCCGTCGTCGACCTGGAGCTCTACGGCAAGGACGGCCGGGTCAAGGCCGGTGCGGGCGAGGGCGTCACGGTCCCGCCGCGCTCCACCGTCCCGGTGCTGCTGTCCTCCCTCGCGGAGGCGCCCGAGGAGGACCTGACGGTCCATGTGGCGGCCCGCTCCGGCCGCGTCGGCGCGGGACTGCAGACGGCCGACGACAAGAAGGGCGGCGACTGGATCCCGGCGTCCGCCGAACCGGCCGCCGACGCCGTCCTGCCGGGCATCCCGGGCGACGCGACGTCCGTGCGGCTCGTCGTCTTCGCGCCCGGCCCGGACGACGCCGACCTCAAACTGCGCTTCGCCGGGCCGAACGGCGCGATCACCCCCGCCGGCCACGAGTCGTTGCACGTCCGCAGCGGCATGACCGCGGCCGTCGACCTGGGCGACGTCGCCAAGGGCGAGGCGGGCTCGCTGCTGCTCACGGCGGACGGCAGGAGCGCACCGGTCGTCGCCGCGCTGCGCGTCACGCGCGGCAAGGACGACAAGCAGGAGACGGCGTTCATCCCCGCCGTGGCGCAGCTCGGCGGGCGGGCCACGGTGGCGGACAACCGCCCCAAGGGCAGCACGCTCGCTCTGGCCGCGCCCGGCAAGGAGGCGGCGCAGGTGAAGGTCACCTCGTCCGCGGGCAGCGAGGGCGGTGAGCCGGCGGTGAAGACGTACACGGTGAAGCCGGGCACCACGCTGACCGTGGAACCGCCGCAGCCGGCGGGCGCCAAGGGGTCGTTCGCGGTGACGGTGGAGAAGGTCTCGGGCGGCCCGGTGCACGCGTCGCGGATGCTGGCGCTGCCCAAGGACGGCGTGCCCATGTTCACGATCCAGCCGCTGCCGGACGACCGTTCGTCGGTGGCCGTGCCGGACGCGGGACAGGACCTGTCGATGCTCAACCGCTGACGAACTGCCGGCGGGCGTACGGCCCGCCGGTCCTGTCCGGTCGACCCTGTCCGGTCAGTCCTGCCCGTAGCGGGGGTCGACCGACTCCGGGGCGAGCCCGAGGAGTTCGGCGACCTGCTCGACGACGACCTCGTGCACCAGCAGGGCGCGCTCGTCGCGGTTCTTGGTGCGGATCTCCACCGGGCGGCGGTAGACCACGATCCGGTCGGGGGAGTCGCCGCGGGCGGCCACGTAGCGGCCGAGGGGGACGGATTCGCCGTCGAAGTCGAAGGCGTCCAGGCCGTCGGGGTCGCTCATGGCGCTCCCCGCGTCACTCCTGGTGACCGGTACCTCGCGGACCACGAAGTCGACGGAGGCGAGCTGCGGCCAGCGGCGCTCCAGCCGCTCGGCGGAGTCGTGCACCATGTCGACGAACGCCTCGCCGCGGCTGACCGACAGCGGCACTTGGGGCGGTGCGATCGGCCCGCGCATGCCGCGTCCGTGTCGGTCGCGGTGGCGCGGGCGCGGCCCGGCGTGGCTCGGGGGACCCCCGGTGGTGGCAGGGGGAGGTACGCGGTTGTCCATCACTCTTGAGGGTATCCGTCGGCCGCCCCGTCGTACGCGGCTGTCGCGTATCCCGGGAATGTCGCCTGATGAACATTCCGGCCAGACCTGTGATCAATTATGGTCGGGTACCGGACCGTCCGGTCTGTTCGGGAGGGTCCGGAGCAGGGGCGCCGGTGGCCGGTCGACGGCCTGGTGAGACCCTGTTCACAGCCCTCCGCGCAGGTCAGCGCGGTGGGGAGAAGCAGGCGTCCACGGGACGAACCAGGACGACACGGAGGGGTGAGCCGGGGGTGAGTCGTCGCGGCCCGCTCAAGAGTGCGGTACCGTCCAACGTCGTGAGCCCTGTACGTCGCTGTTCGCGCACCGCGTGCGGCCGCCCGGCCGTCGCGACGCTGACGTACGTCTATGCCGATTCGACCGCCGTCCTCGGACCGCTCGCCACCTACGCCGAACCCCACTGCTACGACCTGTGCGCCGAGCACTCCGAGCGGCTGACCGCTCCGCGCGGCTGGGATGTCGTGCGCCTCGCCCTGGACAGCGGCCCCGCCCGCCCCAGCGGCGACGACCTCGAAGCACTCGCCAACGCCGTGCGCGAAGCGGCCCGCCCGCAGGAGCGCGCCGTCCAGCCGGGCCCGCCGCCCAGCACCGGCGGCCGCGACGCCGATCCCATGGAGGTCGCCCGCCGAGGCCACCTCAGGGTCCTCCGCTCGCCCGACAACTGACGGGGTCACGGCCTGCCCTTCGACCGGGGCTCGAGCGGCCCGCGTCCGGACCGTCGGTCGCTCCCGGTAGGTTTGTCCCCCCGTACCGGACCCAGGAAGGCGTTGGCTGTGGCTGATCTGTCGCAGATCGTGAAGGCATACGACGTACGCGGTGTGGTCCCGGATCAGTGGGACGAAGCACTGGCGGAGCTCTTCGGCGCCGCTTTCGCCCAAGTGACGGGCGCGTCCGCGGTCGTCGTCGGGCACGACATGCGGCCCTCGTCGCCCGGCCTCTCGCGGGCCTTCGCCCGCGGCGCCGCCGCCCGCGGCGTGGACGTGACCGAGATCGGCCTGTGCTCCACCGACGAGCTGTACTTCGCCAGCGGCCACCTCGGCCTGCCGGGTGCGATGTTCACGGCCAGTCACAACCCCGCGCAGTACAACGGCATCAAGATGTGCCGGGCCGGCGCGGCACCCGTCGGGCAGGACACCGGCCTCGCCGAGATCCGCTCCCTGGTCGAGGGCTGGCTCGAGAACGGCGCCCCCGAGCCCGTGCAGACCCCCGGCACCCTCACCGCGCAGGACGTCCTCGCGGACTACGCGGCCCACCTGCGCTCCCTGGTCGACCTCAGCGGCATCCGCGAGCTGAAGGTCGTCGTCGACGCCGGCAACGGCATGGGCGGGCACACCGTGCCCACCGTCTTCGAGGGCCTGCCCCTCGAGCTCGACGCCATGTACTTCGAGCTCGACGGCACCTTCCCCAACCACGAGGCCAACCCCCTCGACCCGAAGAACATCGTCGACCTGCAGCAGCGCGTCCGCGAGGTCGGCGCCGACATCGGCCTGGCCTTCGACGGCGACGCCGACCGCTGCTTCGTCGTCGACGGCAACGGCGACCCCGTCTCCCCCTCCGCGATCACCGCCCTGGTCGCGGCGCGCGAGCTCGCCAAGCACCCCGGCGGCACCGTCATCCACAACCTGATCACCTCGTGGTCGGTGCCCGAGGTCGTCAAGGAGTGCGGCGGCAAGCCCGTGCGCACCCGCGTGGGGCACTCCTTCATCAAGGAGGAGATGGCCCGCAGCGGCGCCATCTTCGGCGGCGAGCACTCCGCGCACTACTACTTCCGCGACTTCTGGAACGCCGACACGGGCATGCTCGCCGCCATGCACGTCCTCGCCGCCCTCGGCGGCCAGAGCGGCCCGCTGTCCGAGCTGGTCGCCGAGTACGACCGCTACGCCGGCTCCGGCGAGATCAACAGCACCGTCGCCGACCAGGCCGGGCGCACGGCGGCCGTCCGCGCCGCGTACGAGAACGTGCCCGGCGTGGAGTTCGACGAGCTCGACGGCCTCACCGTGGCGGCCTCCGACTGGTGGTTCAACCTCCGCGCCTCCAACACGGAGCCCCTCCTCCGCCTGAACGTCGAGGCCCGCGACGCGGAGACGGTGTCCCGCATCCGGGACGAGGTCCTGGCGATCGTCCGCGCGTAGGACGCGCGCCGGGTGCCGGCACGGCGGACGCGGTCCCCATGCCGAACCGGCCCGGCGCCCGCCCCGCCGGCGAGGCCTCGGCCCCTGAATCCGCCGCGACGGCGAACAGCCCGACTCGACCGATCCGGCGGTGCCGTTCCGGCTTGGGCCGGTGGGGCACCGCCGGGCTGCACGGCTGTGGCGGATCGCCGTTGCGGCGGGAGGAAGCCGCCGGGGCCCGGGACGTCGGATGAGGCCTCAGCCTCTGAACCTGCCGCGGCGGCGAGCAGCCCGATTCGACCGATCCGGCGGTGCCGTTCCGGCTTGGGCCGGTCGGGCACCGCTGGGCTGCATGGCTGTGGCGGATCGCCGTTGCGGAGGAAGGAAGCTGCCGGTGCCGGCACGTCGGAGGAGGCCGCCGGGGCCCGGGACGTTGGACGAGGCCTCAGCCTCTGAATCCGCCGCGACGGCGAGTACGCGAACCCGGCCGTCCCGGCGGTGCCGCACCGGCCGCACCGGCGAACCCGGCACGGCACAGCGCCACAGCGAACCGGCACAGCGCCGTAGCGAACCCGCATGCCGCGCTTCCCCCGGCGGGGCGCGAAGGTACCCTGGCCGGACAGAGACGTACATCCGAAGGGAACCCCTCATGCCGCTCGAAGCCGGTCTCCTGGAGATCCTCGCCTGCCCGGCGTGCCACGCGCCCCTGCGCGACGAGTCCGCCTCCGAGGAGTCCCCCGAGCTGGTGTGCGAGGGCACGGGCTGCGGCCTGGCCTACCCCGTGCGGGACGGCATCCCCGTCCTGCTCGTGGACGAGGCCCGGCGCCCGGCCTGACGCCGGAGCGCCCCGCCCGACCCCGCCCGGCGGCCCACCGCACCGTAGGCCCGGCCGGGCACCCGCACGGCGTACACGACGGCGACCGGAGGCTGATCCACGGTGTTCGACGAGTCACTCCTCGATGATCCCGACGCCCTGTCCCGCGCCGACATCCACGGCCTCCTGCGCGGCGCCGCAGAATCCGGCGCCCGGGTCCGTACGGCCGCCCGCAACGCCGCGGAAGCCGGCGTCACGGGCCTCCGCCCCGACGGCCGCCCCCGCGCCGTCCTGATCGCGGGGCCGGGCCCCGCGGCCGGCTGCACCGCCGACCTGCTCACCGCCCTCGCGGACGGCAGCGCCCCCGTCACCCTGATCCGCCCCACCGGCGTCGCCCCCGCGCCCGGCGCCCTGCGCTGGACCCTCCCCGGCTGGACCGGCCCGCTCGACCTGCTGCTCGTCGCCAGCCCGGACGGCACGGAGCCCGGCCTCGCCATCCTCCTCGAACAGGCCTACCGCCGCGGCTGCTCCGTCGTCTGCGTCAGCCCGGCCGGTTCCCCCCTCGCCGACGCCACCACGCAGGCCCGCGGCCTGGCGATCCCGCTGACCACCTCGCCGGACGAAGCCCGTACGGGCAGCGAACCGGGCACTCTCCCCGGCGAGGAGGCCCCGGCAGCGGAGCGCCCCGCGCTGCCCCCCGGCCCCGGCCTCCTGTGGTCCCTGCTCACCCCCCTGCTCGTCCTCGCCGACCGCATAGGGCTCCTCGCCGGCGACGCCTCCGAAGTCGAGGCGCTCGCCGACCGCCTGGACCAGGTCGCCGAGCGCTGCGGCCCGGCCATCGCCACCTACAGCAACCCCGCCAAGACCCTGGCGGCCGAGCTGGCCGACACCCTCCCCCTCATCTGGACGGAGGGCGAGCTCGCCGGCGCGGCGGGCCGGCACTTCGCGACGGTCCTCGCCGCCCTCGCCGGGCGCCCGGCCCTCGCCGCCGAGCTGCCCGAGGCCCTGACCGCCCACGGCACCCTCCTCGCGGGGGCCTTCGCCGCCGGTGCGGACCCCGAGGACTTCTTCCGCGACCGCGTCGAGGAGCCCGAGGCCCTGCACGCCCGCGTCGTCCTGCTCCGCGAACGGGAGCCCGACGTCACCTCGCCCGCCCCCGCCGCCCGCGAACTCGCCCTGCAGCGCGAGACGCCCGTCAGCGAGCTGGAGCCCACCGACGCCGACAGTCCCCTGCAGACCGCCGCTGAACTGCTGGCCATCACGGATTTCGCCGCCGTCTACCTGGCCCTCGCCTCGACCCCGTAGACCCGTAGAAACGCCGTACGCACACAGTCAGGAATCGCCCGCATGGACCGCCTCGTCAACACCGTGCGCCCCTACGCCTGGGGCTCCACCACCGCGATCCCCGCGCTGCTGGGCACCGCCCCCACCGGCGAGCCGCAGGCCGAACTGTGGATGGGCGCCCACCCCGGCGCCCCGTCCCGCGTCGACCGGGGCGGCAGCGGAGGAGGCCTGCGCCCCCTCTCCGACGTCATCGCCGCCGACCCCGAGGGCGAGCTCGGCACACGGACCGTCCACCGCTTCGGGCCCCGGCTGCCGTTCCTGTTCAAGGTCCTCGCCGCCGGCTCCCCGCTCTCCCTCCAGGTCCACCCCGGCCTCGCCGAGGCCGCGGCCGGCCACGCCGAGGAGGAGGCCCGGGGCGTCCCCCTCGACGCCCCCCACCGCAACTACAAGGACACCGACCACAAGCCCGAACTCCTCTGCGCCCTCACCCCCTTCGAGGGACTGTGCGGCTTCCGCGCGCCCGGCGAGACGGCCGGCCTCCTCGCCGCGCTCGACGTCGACTCCCTCAAGCCGTACGCCGACCTCCTGCACGCCCAGCCCGAGGAGGACGCCCTGCGCGAGGTGCTCACCGCCGTCCTCACCGCGGACCACGGCGAGATGGCCCGCACCGTCACCGAGGCGGCCGCCGCGGCCGAGCGGCTCTCAGCGCAGGACGGGCCGTACCAAGACGCCTGCACCGCCTACGTCTCGCTCGCCCGGCACTACCCCGGCGACCCCGGCGTCATCGCCGCCATGCTTCTCAACCACGTGCGCCTGCAGCCCGGCGAAGCCCTCTACCTGGGCGCCGGCGTCCCGCACGCCTACCTCGACGGCCTCGGCGTCGAAATCATGGCCAACTCGGACAACGTGCTGCGCTGCGGGCTGACGCCCAAGCACGTCGACGTCCCCGAACTGCTGCGCGTCGTCCGCTTCGAGAGCACCGCCGCCGCCGTCCTGCGCCCCGAGGCCGACGCCGGGGGCGAGGAGGTCTACGGCACCCCCGTCGAGGAGTTCCGCCTCTCCCGCTTCGACCTCGCCCCCGGAGCCACGACCATGCTGCCCGCCGGAACGCCCCAGATCCTCCTGTGCACCTCGGGCACCGCCGTCCTGCGCACGCCGGACGACGGGCAGGAGCTGCGGCTCCGCCAGGGCGAATCCGCGTTCGTACGGGCGGCCGAGAGCGTCGTGCTCGCCGGTGACGACGCCAGGGTCTTCCGCGCCACGGTCGCCGTCTGACGCCCCTTCCGCCCGGCGGCTGCAACAATGGCCCGCCGTAAAGGAACCGCAAAGCCCGGCGGTCCAGGGCTGGATCAGGGCGGAAGGGATAACCCGCACATATGAGTGCATCAGGCGGAACCAAGGCCATCGTCGCCGCGCTCGGCGCCAACCTGGCCATCGCCGTGGCGAAGTTCGTCGCGTTCGCGTTCAGCGGCTCGTCGTCGATGCTCGCCGAAGGAGTGCACTCGGTCGCCGACTCCGGCAACCAGGCACTGCTCCTCCTCGGCGGCAAGAAGGCCAAGCGCGCGGCCAGCGAGGAGCACCCCTTCGGCTACGGCCGCGAGCGCTACATCTACGGCTTCCTCGTCTCGATCGTCCTGTTCACCATCGGTGGCGTCTTCGCGCTCTACGAGGGCTACGAGAAGATCAAGGAACCGCACGAGATCGAGCACTGGTACTGGCCGGTCGGCGTCCTCGTCTTCGCGATCATCGCGGAGAGCTTCTCCTTCCGCACGGCGATCAAGGAGTCCAACGAGCTGCGCGGCGAGCAGTCCTGGGGCCAGTTCATCCGCACCGCCAAGGCCCCCGAGCTGCCCGTCGTCCTCCTCGAGGACTTCGGCGCCCTCGTCGGTCTCGTCCTCGCCCTCGGCGGCGTCTGCATCTCCATCGTCACGGGCGACGGCGTCTGGGACGGCATCGGCACCCTGTGCATCGGCGCCCTGCTGGTGCTGATCGCCATCGTCCTCGCCTCGGAGACCAAGTCCCTGCTCCTCGGCGAGGCCGCCGGACCGGAGCAGCTCGCGAAGATCCGCGCCGCGGCCGTCGACGGCGAGACCGTCACCCGCCTCATCCACATGCGCACCCTCCACCTGGGCCCCGAAGAACTCCTCGTCGCGGCCAAGATCGCGGTGCAGCACGACGACACCGCCGTGGAGATCGCCCGTGCGATCGACGCGGCGGAGGCGAGGATCCGCGAGGCCGTCCCGATCGCCCGGGTCATCTACCTGGAGCCGGACGTCTACCGCGAGGAAGCGGCAGCGGCCGGCGCCGACCCGGCAGCAACCCCGGGCGGCCCGTCCCACCACTGAGGAAGAACGACGCGGGGGCGGTGCCCGGCGAAGCGTGCTGCCCTCACAGGCTCACGCCGCCTCAGAGCACGGCCCCCACGCCGAACGCGACGCCCGCCGCCACGGGGGGCGTCGCAGCTCCGGCACCCAACTTCCGCCGCCGCGGCGGACAACCAAGAGCGACCGCCCCGGCGGTGCCGAGCCCGTCCCGGCTTTCGGGGCAAAGCCGGCCCCGGGCGTCGGCCGCGGGCGTTGCACCTCCGGCATCCAATCTCCGCCGCCGCGGCGCTCAGCCAAGAGCGACCGCCCCGGCAGTGCCGAGCTGGGCGAAGCCGGCCCGGGGCGGCCGCCGCGGGCGTCGCAGCTCCGGCAACCAACTTCCGCCGCCGCGGCGCTCAGCCAAAAGCGACCCTCCCGGCGGTGCCGAGCCCGCCGCAGCCCCCAGGGGCGAAGCCCGTCCGGACGGCAGTCACCGATGCTGCCGCCCAAGACAGCGACGGCCGCCGCAACCGACCGTCCCCAGGTGCAAGGCACCTGGGGACCCGGTACCGCTACTGAACCTCCCGCAAGATGCCCGCCAGGGCCCCCGCATCCGCCTCCGCCGAGAGCAACCGCTCCCGGAAGCCCGGGTCCATCAGTTTCCGCGACAGCATCGCCAGGATCCGCAGGTGCTCGTCGCCCGCGGCGGCGCTCGGTACGGCGATCATGAAGATCAGCCGGGCCTTCGTCCCGTCCAGCGCCCCCCACTCGATGCCTTCCGAGCGGGCGAACCCGACCACCGGGGCCGACACCGCGTCCGTCTTCGCGTGTGGGATCGCGATCTCTTCCCCGAGCCCCGTCGTGCCCATCTCCTCCCGCGCGAGCGCCGCCGTGACCAGTCCGTCCACGTCGTCGACGTGCCCGCTCGCGGCCAGCAGCCCGGCCATCTCCCGGATCGCCGCCTCCTTCCCGTGAGCCGCGAGCCGCGGCCGCACGGTCCGTACGGTGAGGTAGCCGGAGAGCGCGGAACCGCCGGGCTCGCCCGACGCCTCCGCCGGGGGAGCCGGGGAAACCGTTCCCCCGGCGGGAGCCGGCCGCGCACCCACGGCCATCAGCGTGACCGTCGTCAGCGCCGTCACCACCGTGCCGACGGCGATCGCGACGAAGAACATCGCCACCCCGTCCACCGCCCCGAGCACCGCCACGATCGGCCCCCCGTGCGGCACGTTGTCCGCCACCGCCGCGAGCCCCGCGACCGCCCCCGCCACCGCCCCGCCGCACATGTTCGCCGGAATGACCCGCGCGGGCCGGGCCGCGGCGAAGGGGATCGCCCCTTCGGTGATGCCGAAGAACCCCATGAACAGTGCTGCCAGCCCGGTCTCCTGCTCCTGCTTGCTGAACAGCCCCCGCCGCAGCAGCGTCGCGAGCCCCTGCCCGAGCGGCGGCACCGGAATGGCCGCGGCGCACATGCCCATGATCTCGGGGTTCTTCGAGACCAGCCCGGCACCGAAGAGGAACGCCGTCTTGTTGACGGGCCCGCCCATGTCGAAGGCGATCATCAGGCCGAGCACGACGCCGAGCAGAGCCGCACTCGTCCCGGTCAGCCCGCCGAGCCAGCTCGTGAGGTGCTCGAAGACCCACGCGATCGGCCGGCCGATGACGTAGACGAAGAACAGGCCGAGCGACGTCGTGGCCACGATCGGGATCACGATGACCGGCATGATCGGCCGGACGAACTCCGGCACCCTGACCTTCTTGATCCACAGCACCAGATAGCCGGCCAGGAACCCCGTGGCGATCGCCCCGATGAACCCCGCCCCCGCCTTGCTGTCGTACAGCTCCCCGTGGCTCGCGATCCAGCCGCCGACCATGCCCGGCACGAGGGCCGGCCGGTCCCCGACGGCATAGGCGATGTAGCCGGAGAGCACGGGGATCATCAGCGCGAAGCCGATGGCACCGATGTCGTTGACCGTCTGCCAGAACGAGCTGTCGAAGACGATCCCCTGAGGGGTGGTCCGCCCGCCCAGGGCGAGCGACACGGAGATCAGCAGGCCGCCGACGACCACGAACGGGATCATGTACGAGACGCCGTTCATCAGCGCCTTGTAGACGGTGCCGCGCTCCCGCCCGCCACCGCCCGCCCCGGCGAACACCCCGTCCCCGGCCCCCGCCCCCGCGCCGCCCCCGGGCTGGACCGGCGCGCTCAGCACGTTCCGGATCAGCCGCTCCGGATGACGGATGCCCTCGGCGACACCGACGGACAGCACCCGCTTCCCCGCGAAGCGGCTCAGGTCGACGTCCTTGTCGGCGGCGACGATGATGCCGTCGGCCTCCCTGATCTCGGCGTCGGAGAGGACGTTCTCGGCCCCGATCGACCCCTGCGTCTCCACCTTCATCCCGTAGCCGAGCTCCTGCGCGGCCTGGGCCAGCTTCTCCGCCGCCATGTACGTGTGCGCGATCCCGGTCGGGCAGGCGGTCACGGCGAGCAGCCTGCGTCCCTCTGGCGCGGTGTCACGCTCGGGCGGATCGGCCGGACTGGTCACGTGGATCTCCTCACAACGGATCGCCCGCGGGGCGTGCCGCGCCCTCGCGCTCTCCGCATCCTGCAACACCTGACCTGCACAGGAAACGAGGCCGTTCCGGTGTCAGCGCGCGCGGGCTTTACGGAATCTGACGTTCCGGCGGATAGGGCGCCGATGGGGGTGGGGTTCGGCGGGCCCCCCGGTGTAGATTCGTGAACGAGCCAGACGTCGCTGCTGATGGCGGTCGGGCGGCCCGCGCGACGGACCGGCCGAGGGAGAGAGGGCCTCCGACGGACTGCGCTGTGGTCGGGGCACCGGTATGTCCAGTGTGTCCAGCTGCTCAGGCAGCGCGACCACATGCACGGCCGTGTCCACCCTCGCTCGCCCTTCACAGAGGAGCAGCCCGTATGACCACCACTTCCTCCGGCCAGGACTTCAAGGTCGCGGATCTTTCGCTGGCGGCCTTCGGCCGTAAGGAGATCACGCTGGCCGAGCACGAGATGCCCGGTCTGATGGCGATCCGCAAGGAGTATGCGGAGGCGCAGCCGCTGGCGGGTGCGCGTATTACCGGTTCGCTGCACATGACGGTGCAGACGGCCGTTCTGATCGAGACCCTCGTGGCGCTGGGTGCGCAGGTGCGCTGGGCGTCCTGCAACATCTTCTCCACGCAGGACCACGCGGCCGCCGCCATCGCGGTCGGCCCGAACGGCACCCCGGAGAACCCGCAGGGTGTGCCGGTCTTCGCCTGGAAGGGCGAGACCCTGGAGGAGTACTGGTGGTGCACGGAGCAGGCTCTGACCTGGCCGAACACCGCCACCGGCGGCCCGAACATGATCCTGGACGACGGCGGCGACGCCACCCTCCTGGTCCACAAGGGCGTCGAGTTCGAGAAGGCGGGCAGCGCTCCGGACCCGTCGACGGCGGACAGCGAGGAGTTCGCCCAGATCCTCACCCTGCTGAACCGCACGCTGGGGGAGAACCCCCAGAAGTGGACCCAGCTGGCGTCGGAGATCCGTGGTGTCACGGAGGAGACGACGACGGGTGTGCACCGTCTGTACGAGATGCAGCGTGACGGCACGCTGCTGTTCCCCGCGATCAATGTGAACGACGCGGTGACGAAGTCGAAGTTCGACAACAAGTACGGCTGCCGTCATTCGCTGATCGACGGGATCAACCGGGCCACGGATGTCCTGATCGGTGGCAAGGTCGCGGTCGTCTGCGGTTACGGCGACGTGGGCAAGGGCTGTGCGGAGTCGCTGCGCGGCCAGGGTGCCCGAGTGATCGTCACCGAGATCGACCCGATCAACGCGCTGCAGGCGGCGATGGACGGCTACCAGGTGACCACCCTGGAGGACGTCGTGGAGACCGCGGACATCTTCGTGACCACGACGGGCAACAAGGACATCATCATGGCCTCGGACATGGCCCGGATGAAGCACCAGGCCATCGTCGGGAACATCGGTCACTTCGACAACGAGATCGACATGGCGGGCCTGGCGAAGATCCCGGGCATCGTGAAGGACGAGGTGAAGCCGCAGGTCCACACGTGGACGTTCGAGGACGGCAAGGTCCTGATCGTGCTGTCGGAGGGTCGTCTGCTGAACCTGGGCAACGCGACGGGCCACCCCTCGTTCGTGATGTCGAATTCGTTCGCGGACCAGACGCTGGCGCAGATCGAGCTGTTCACGAAGCCGGAGTCGTACCCCACGGACGTGTACGTCCTGCCGAAGCTGCTGGATGAGAAGGTCGCGCGGCTGCACCTGGACGCGCTGGGTGTGAAGCTCACCGAGCTCCGCCCGGAGCAGGCGGCCTACATTGGTGTCCCGGTCGAGGGTCCGTACAAGCCGGACCACTACCGCTACTGACACCGGCGCACCACCAGCAGCATCAGCACCACCAAGAGCACCAAAAGCAATCGGTAGCAGGCCCCTGCCGGGAAGGCAGGGGCCTGTCCCTGTTCTGTCGAGGACCCCACCATGCCCCGCGGCCGCTACTCGCTCCACGACCCGCACGACCACACCCCCCTCGGTGAAGAGCACTTCCACTGCGCGACCGGCCCCTCCGGCTGGCGGTACGTCTCGCAGATCACCACCCCCGCCGGCGACCACGCCGGCTCCGTCGACCTCACCCTCGACGACCTGGGCCGGCCGATCCGCGTGCAGCTCCACGCCGGAAGCTGGCAGGTGCGCGGTGCGGCCCTCGACGGAGTGACCTGGGTCCGCACCGACCCGACCGGGGACCACGCCACGGAAGGCAACGTCGCCGAGGCCCGCGCCTTCACCGGCGCGTCCCCCGCCTTCTACGTCGCCCTGTCCCGGGCCCTTCGGCTGACCCCCGGCGCGGGCGCGACGCGCATCCGGCTCGTCGGTTTCACCTCCCCCGTCCTCGCCCCGCGGACCCTCGACCAGTCGTGGGCCCTGGTCGGCAGGACGGCACACGCCACCGACGAGGGCCCGCTCCAGGTGGACGCGTACCAGGTCACCGACCTGGAGACGGGTGAGCAGCACACGGTGAACCTCGCCGGCGACGTCGTCCTGTCGGCACCGGGCATCGAGCTGGAGGACCTGGAGAGCCCGCCGTCGTCCTTCGCCTGATGTGCAGAGGGGCTGGTCAGCCTGGTAGTGTCCTCTTCGCCCCACAAGACCTGTTGACACAGGACGCGTGGGGAGGTAGATTCGAACGGTTGCCGGGGAACTGGACAGGTTCCAACGGAACGGTTAGTCTCTACAGAGCTCTGGTGGTGAACGAGGTTCACCCCGAGCACCTTGATCCCTTATCGGACAGCGAAAAGCCGATTAGCTTCGGCCGGAAAGCGTCTGATAAAGTCGGGATCACCGCCGGAAAGCGAAAGCTGAAAGGCGAAACCCCGCTCCAACAGGGGGCCGGAAACGGAATTCGGACCGACTGCTTCATTGAGAAGCGGAGGGACCGGAAAACGGATCTGGTAAGGTTGGAAACAACGAAGGGAAGCGCCCGGAGGAAAGCCCGAGAGGGTGAGTACAAAGGAAGCGTCCGTTCCTTGAGAACTCAACAGCGTGCCAAAAGTCAACGC
>NZ_JBHSKJ010000015.1:0-240178 GCF_042657885.1 Streptomyces aureoversilis | reverse complement strand
CTGCGCGGCGGCAGCCGGGGCGGGCGGGGCCGGTGCGGCGGGCGCCGCGGGCGTGGTGGCGGCCGGGGCGGGGCCGCCCGCGGCTTCGATCACCTCCTGCGGCGGCGCTGCCGCCGCGGTGCCCGGCTTGTAGTCGGCGAAGAAGTCCCACCAGGCTCGGTCGACCGAGTTCGGGTCCTGGAGGTACTGCTGGTAGATCTCGTCGACGAGCCACTCATTGGGACCGAAGACGTCTGCAGGGCTCTTACCCTGCCCGTCTTGGTCGGTCGAGATGCTCGAGGTGTTGGGGGACTGTGGCGACACGGCGGCAACCGCCCTCTTCCGCTTCACAAGGTGATGGACAGCGGGAATAAAGGCTACGCCTGTCTGCACGGTTGATGCAGGCCACCCGGGCCAGCAGTCGCGCAAGTCACATTCGCTCCGGGGTTTCGGGGCATGACTTGGCGGGAAACACACGGGGTTCTGCTGGTCCCAGGGGTCTCAGGGTTCGCTCAAGCGCGCCCCACACTCCCTCGAATGTGTGCCTCCGTCACCGACCATACGTCAACATTGATCGCGGGGTACGCCCGGAAGAGTGACCTGAATGCGGCACCCGTGAGGGCTTTCGGCCACCCCGATGCTCCCGCCGTGCAGATCCACCGCCCAGCGGGCGATGGCCAGCCCCAGCCCCGTACCGCCGTCCGTGCCGGGGCCCTGCTGCCCTGAGCCGCCCCGGTTGAACCGCTCGAAGACCCGGTGCCGCTCCGCCTCGGGGATGCCCGGGCCCTCGTCCAGCACCTCCAGGGCCAGCGACTGCGGCCCCTCGCCCCGGCGCGCCCGCACCGTGACCCGCCCGTGCGGGGGACTGTGCTTGACCGCGTTGTCCACCAGGTTCGCCACCACCTGGTGCAGCCGCTCCGCGTCCGCGTGGGCCGTCAGCTCCGGCGGGGACACGTCCAGGTGCAGGTGCACGTCCTTGCGGGCGTGCGGAGAGGAGCCGGAGCCGTTGGCCATGCTCGCCTCCTTCAGGACGCCCGCCAGATAGGGCCACACCTCGAAGCGCCGCGCATGCAGCGGTACGACCCCGTTGTCGAGCCGGGACAGGTCCAGCAGCTGCTCCACCAGGCGGCCGAGGCGCTCGGTCTGGCGCAGCGCCGTCCGCATCGTCTCCGGATCCGCGGCCGACACCCCGTCCACCACGTTCTCCAGGACCGCCCGCAGGCCCGCGATCGGGGTCCGCAGCTCGTGCGAGACGTTGGCGACGAGCTCCTTGCGGTGGGTGTCCACCGCCTCCAGGTCGGCCGCCATGCGGTTGAAGGCGTTCGCCAGGTGCCCGAACTCGTCGCGCCGCCCGGCGCCCACCCGGCGCGTGTAGTCACCCTGGGCCATCGCCCGGGTGACCTCGGTCATCTCGTCCAGCGGCGCGGTCAGGCCCTGCGCCACGAACTGCGTTATCAGCAGCGAGGCGATGATCGAGAAGACGGTGATCACCCGGAGCTCGGTCGCCGAGTGGATCGCGACGAAGACCAGGAAGGTCGTTATCACCACCGAGCCGATGACGAGGGCGCCCAGCGCCGCCTTCACCGACCGGTAGGGGTCCAGCGGGCGCAGCGCCTCCCAGACGCGGCCCCCCAGGCCCGCCGGCACCGCCGCGCCCCTGCTCCGCCCGTCCTCGCGGGCCCGCCTGCCCTGGCCCGCGCCGCGTGCCGCGCCCTGGCCGGTGCCGCCCCCGGGGCCGGCCGTGCCGCCGGTCATGCCGCCGGGGTCTCCAGTGCATAGCCGACGCCGTGCACCGTACGGATCCGCTCCGCGCCGATCTTCCGGCGGAGCGCCTTGATGTGGCTGTCGACCGTGCGGGTGCCCGAGGCGTCGGCCCAGTCCCACACCTCCGCGAGCAGCTGCTCGCGGGAGAGGACGGCGCGCGGCGTGTTCGCCAGGCAGACCAGCAGGTCGAACTCGGTCGGCGTCAGGTGCACGTCGGCGCCTCTGACCCGCACCCGGCGCTGGGCGTGGTCGATCTCCAGCTCGCCCAGGCGCAGGATGCCGCTGCGCGGGGTGTGCGCGGCGAGGGCCGCCCGCTCCACGCGCCGCAGCAGCACGTGCACCCGGGCCGCCAGCTCGCGCATCGAGAACGGCTTGGTCATGTAGTCGTCGGCGCCGACGCCGAGGCCGACCAGCATGTCCGTCTCGTCGTCACGCGCGGTGAGCATCAGGACGGGCACCGGACGCTGCGCCTGCACCCGCCGGCACACCTCCAGGCCGTCGAAGCCCGGCAGCATCACGTCGAGCACGAGCAGGTCGGGCTGCCACGCCTCGGCGGTGTCGACGGCCGCCGGCCCGTCGCCCGCGGTGCGGACCTGGAAGCCCTCGGCCCGCAGCCGCGCCGCGATGGCGTCGACGATGGTCCGGTCGTCCTCGACCACCAGCACCCGGCGCTGCGCCCCGGCGGAGGCTGCGGCGCCGTTCGGGCCGATGTGTGTCTGCTCCATGCGCGCCCCGCCCCTAGCGTCTTTCCGTCGCGTCGTTCTCTGCCGGCTCTTCAGCTGTGGCAAGCAGGGTACGGGCAGGTGGCGGGCGACGGCTACGCGGCACGTTGCCCGAGGTGCACTACGTCCGGTACGCCCCGGGCAACCGCGATCTCTTCGGTCCGTACCCCTTCGAAACCGGCATTCCGGAGGGCTCCCTCGAATTCGGCCGAAGGCCGGGCCGACCATACGGCGAGCACACCGCCGGGCGTCAGGCGCTCGCGGCAGCCCGCCAGGCCGGCGGGGGAGTAGAGGCCGCCGTTGTCCTCCGTGACGGTCCAGCCGGGACCGTTGTCGATGTCCAGGCACAGGGCGTCGTAGCGCACGGGGGCGGTGCGCAGGTGGTGCAGCAGGTCGCCCTCGGCGACCTCGGTGCGCGGATCGGCCAGCGCCCGGGCCGAGACGGCGCCCAGCGGCCCGGCCCGGTGCCAGTCGATCACCGCGCGCTCCCGTTCGACGACCGTGATCCGGCCCCAGCGGGGCTCCTCCGCGGCCCGGGCGAGGGAGAAGCCGACGCCGAGCCCGCCGATGAGGACGGACGGCCCCGGGCGGTCCGCGGGGAGGGCGGCCAGCGCGGCGTCCACGAGCAGCCGCTCCGAGCGCCCGTCGGAGGTGTCCATCAGGAAGCAGCCGTTCGCGATGATCTCGTGGACCGCGCCGTCCCCGGCGCCCCGGCGGCGCAGGACGACCTCGCCGTACGGGCCCTCGCGGCGGTCCAGGGTGACGGGCCCCCCGCCGGTTGTGTACGGGTCGCGCTGGAGGGTGGTCATCGGGTGGCCTCCGTGTCGGTCGGTACTCGGCGGACGCGGCAGGCGGGTGCGGGGTTGAGAGGCGTGACGGGAGTCACGGTCTGTGGTTGATTCGCCTGCCCTCGATGGACCTTAATGTCGGAGGGAGCCGGAGCGGGGTCGTTCTTCCGCTCCGCCGGGTGCCGTGACGGACCCCGCGAGGAAGGGGCTGGGCCGAGTGAGTGTGGTGGATCCCGACGGCGAACCCCTGCGGCGCCGGCGGCGAGCTCCCCGGGCCCCTCGCCCGGCCGGATCCTGCGGGCGCTGCCCACCCCCCTCGGCACGCCCTTCACGTTCTTCTACGGCCTGGTCCTGCTGTCCACCGCGCTCTACACGCACTACGGCGACGAGGCCACGGTCAACGAGCTCCTGCGCGAGTCCAGCACCGACGCCGCGCACCTGGCCGAACAGCCGCTCGTCGTCCTGCCGGCGAGCGCCCTGTGGATAGCCGGCGGCCTGTACTCGCTGCACGGGATCCTCTTCGTCCTCGTCGTCTCCGCGCTGGAGCGCCGGGTCGGCGGGGCCCGCGCCGCCGGCGTCTTCCTCCTCGGCCACGTGCTGGCCACCCTCGCCACCGAGCTGCCCGTGGCGGGCGCCGTGGCCGCGGGGCGGCTGCCCGAGGCCTCGCTGCACCGCCTCGACTACGGCATCAGCTTCGGCGTGATGGCCTGCACGGGCGCGCTCGCCGGGCTGCTGGGGCGGCGCGCGAAGCGGACCGTGCTCGGCCTGTCCTTCCTCATGTGCGCCCAGGACCTCGTCGAGTTCGCCGACCCCCTCGCCAGCTGGGGCCACCCCATAGCCCTGCTCACCGGCACGGCCTGCTGGGGCCTGCTGCGCGACAGGGGACCGGCGGCCGGGTCAGCCGCGGACGGTGCCGTCCCAGGCCCACTGCGTGCGCCGCGGGAGGCCGGGCAGGGCGGCCCGGCCGGTGCACCACAGCAGCGTCCCGGCGGGGGAGCGGCCGGCCGGGGCGTCCGGGAAGAGCCGCTCGACGGCGGGCGCGCACAGCCCGTCGGGCAGGTTGTGGCCGCCGGGGAAGACGGGGGCGAGCCCGAGGCCGCGCGCGATGTCGTCCGTATGGAGTACGAGCTCGGTCACGCCCATGGCGGCGAAGCCGGGCGCGTCGGAGTGGCCCCACGGGTGCCAGGCGCGATCCCCCGCCCGCGCGCCGCGGACGGTCGCGGCGAGCAGCGCCGCAGCGATGCGGATGCCCTCCAGGCGGGCCGGTAGCGGGGCCTCGGGGTCGAGCGAGGCGAACAGGGCGATGCAGCGGTCGGTGGGCCGGGCCGTGAGCAGGCCCGCGTAGCCGACGAGGCCGAGTGCCAGGTGGTCGAGCGTTGCGGCCGCGGACCACTCCAGGCCGGCCGCGGGCCGGGACCAGTCGTGGCCCGCGCCCGCCTCCAGGACCGCGGAGCAATGGTCGGCGGCGTCGGTGACGAGCGCGGCCCAGGCGTCGGCGGTGCGGGGCGCGGCGGTGTCGGGCGCGGCGGGGCCGGCGGCCGCGGCCGGGGAGATCCCGCCGGCCGGGGCCACGGGCGCCGCCGCCGTGCGTCCGGCCGCGGTCATGCCCGGCCCCCCGCCCGGACGGCCTCGATCAGGCGGGCGTAGCCGTCGCCGCCGTGACCGGCCGCGACCGCCTGCTCGATGGAGGACTTCAGCAGCTCCGGCAGCGCCGGGTCGAGGCCGCGCGCGGCGCTCGCGCGGACGAAGTGCTCGATCGCGCCGAGGTGGACGTCGAGGGTGGCGTCGTCGCCCGGGTAGACGCCCGCGTCGACCTGGGGCGCGTACGTGCTCATGAAGCCGTTCACCGCGGCCGTCCAGCGGATCGCGACGGGGGTGAACGTCACCGCGTCCACCTTGTCGGCGCCGGTCAGCGCCACGCCCTGCAGCCAGCCGCCGAGCGTCGCCCACATCATGCCGAGCAGGGCGGTGTCGTAGAGGGAGGCGGCTCCGGCGTCGTCCCCGAGGCCGACGGGGTCGCCCAGGCTCGCCAGGGTCTCCCGGTACTCGGCGAAGGCCTGCGAGGAGCCGCTGCAGAGCAGCATGATCGCCGGGCTGCCGATCCCCGGCGGCGTCGACATGATCGCCCCGTCGAGGTAGCCGATGCCGTGTCCTGCGGCCCAGGCGGCGCTGGCGCGGGCCTGCTCCGGCGTGCCGGAGGTGAGGTTGACGAGCGTGCGGCCGCGCAGCTCGCCCGCCAGGGGGTCGAGGAGGCCGTGCACGGCGTCGTAGTCCGACAGGCAGGCGAGCACCAGCGGGCTCGCCCCGACGGCCTCCGCCGCCGTCGCCGCGCGGGCCGCGCCCCGTGCGACGAGGGCCTCGTCCTTGCCCGCCGAGCGGTTCCAGACGGTGGTCTCGTGGCCGGCCTCCAGGAGGGCGCCGGCCAGGGCCGTACCCATCGAACCCAGGCCGAGAACGGTCACCTTCATGGGTGGTTCCTCCCCGTGTGTCACAGAAGTTGATCAAGTGCGACCAGCCTCGCACCGGCCCGGGCGCCCCGACAGTGGCAGAAGTGACGGCATGCGAAAAATTCCTGCCACGCCTGCCTAGGCTGGTGATCATGAGCGCCGGAACCGTGGCCGTGGCCGTGATCGACGACGACGTCCCCATGTGGGACCTGTACGAGCTGGGGGTGGTCTGCACCGTCTTCGGCATCCCGCACCGCGACCTCGCCGACCCCTGGTACGACCTGCGCGTGTGCTCGGTGGGCGGGGGCGCGCCGCAGCCCGGCCCCTTCGGGCTCACGCTGCGCGCCTCGCACGGCCTGGAGGGGCTGGAGGGCGCCGGTACGGTGATCGTGCCGTCGGTGCCCGAGGCGTGCATCGAGGGCGGGCGCGACCTGCCGGCCGACCTGCTGGAGGCCCTGCGCCGGGCCGCGGACTCCGGGGCCCGCATGGTCTCCCTGTGCGCCGGGGCCTTCGCCCTCGCCGCCGCCGGCATCCTCGACGGCCGCCGCGCCACCGCCCACTGGATGCACGCCGAGGCCCTCGCGCGCCGCCACCCGCGCGTGCGCGTGGACGACTCGGTCCTCTACGTCGACGACGGCGACGTCCTCACCAGCGCCGGCGTCACCGCGGGCCTCGACCTGTGCCTCCACCTCGTCCGCCGCGACCTCGGCGCCCACGTCGCCAACCAGCTCGCCCGCCGCCTGGTGGTGCCCGCGCACCGGCCCGGCGGGCAGGCCCAGTACGTGGACGTCTCCGTGCCCGAGGCCGGCGACGAGGGCATCGCCCCCGTCCTGCACTGGGCCCGCGAGCGCCTCGACCGCCCCCTGTCCGTCGACGACCTCGCCGCCCGCGCCGGCATGAGCCCCCGCACCTTCTTCCGCCGCCTGCAGGCCGCCACCGGCACGACCCCGCTGCAGTGGCTCCTCGCCCAGCGCCTCGCCCGCGCGCAGTCGCTGCTGGAGTCGACGGCCCTGTCCGTCGAGCGCGTCAGCGAGCTCAGCGGCCTGGGCACGGCCGCCAACCTGCGGCGCCACTTCACCTTGCACTTCGGGGTGACCCCGACGGACTACCGGCGGGCGTTCCCGGGGCCGGCGGCCGCGGCCTGACCGGCCTTACGGCGTTCCGGCGGCGGTGCCGGCCCCCGTGGGCCCGGCACCGCCGGACAACGCCGCTTCGGCTGGTCGCCGCGGCGGCGGGAACAACAGGGACGAGCCTCCTGCTTGGCAGGACGAGCCCTGCCCGCGATCCGCTGCGGCGTTGCCGCGCAAGAACCCCGCCGCGGCGACGCGCAACCCCTCACCGGCGTATCCGGCGGTGCCGGACCCGCAGGAGGCCGACCGGCCTCGCCGCCCGCTCGTGATCGCTCAGAGCGAACGGCGGACGGGGAACATCCGCGGAGCGCCACGCATTGAGTCGGCATAGCTCAACTTGCCTGCCTAAGGGGAGATCATGGCTTCGATGTCCACACCGCTCACCCTGCCCGTGCTGCCCCTCGACGACGAGGTCGTCCTGCCCGGCATGGTGGTGCCCCTCGACCTGTCCGACACCGAGGTGCGGGCCGCCGTCGAGGCCGCCCAGGCCGCCGCGCGGGGCGGCGACAAGCCGCTCGTGCTGCTCGTGCCGCGGGTCGACGGCACCTACGCGGGCGTCGGCACGCTCGGCAGCGTCGAGCAGGTGGGACGGCTCTCCGGCAGCGGCGACCCCGGCGCGCTCATCCGCGGCCTCCGCCGCGTGCGCATCGGCGCGGGGACGACCGGCCCCGGGGCCGCGCTGTGGGTCGAGGGCACCGCGATGGAAGAGATCACCCCCGACCCCTTGCCCGGCGCCGTCGCCGAGCTCGTCAAGGAGTACAAGGCGCTCGCCACCAGCTGGCTGCGCAAGCGCGGCGCCTGGCAGGTCGTCGACCGCATCCAGCAGATCGAGGACGTGGGCCAGCTCGCCGACAACTCCGGCTACTCGCCCTTCCTGACGGCCCAGCAGCGCGTCGAGCTCCTGGAGACCGCCGACCCGGTGGCCCGGCTCCGGCTCGCCGTCGGATGGCTGGGCGAGCACCTCGCCGAGCAGGACGTCGCCGAGTCCATCGCCAAGGACGTCCAGGAGGGCGTCGACAAGCAGCAGCGCGAGTTCCTGCTGCGCCGCCAGCTGGAGGCCGTCCGCAAGGAGCTCGCCGAGCTGAGCGGCGACCCGGAGAACGAGCCGGACGACTACCGCGCCCGCGTCGAGGCCGCCGACCTGCCGGAGAAGGTCCGCGAAGCGGCCCTGAAGGAGGTCGACAAGCTGGAGCGGTCCTCCGACCAGAGCCCCGAGGGCGGCTGGATCCGCACCTGGCTGGACACCGTCCTGGAGATGCCCTGGAACGAGCGCAGCGAGGACGCGTACGACATCCCCGGCGCGAAGGCCGTCCTCGACGCCGACCACGCGGGTCTGGAGGACGTGAAGGAGCGGATCACCGAGTACCTGGCGGTGCGCAAGCGGCGCGCCGACCGGGGGCTGGGTGTGGTCGGCGGGCGGCGCGGGGGCGCGGTGCTCGCGCTCGTCGGCCCGCCCGGCGTCGGAAAGACCTCGCTGGGCGAGAGCGTCGCCCGCGCCATGGGGCGGAAGTTCGTCCGCGTGGCCCTCGGCGGCGTCCGCGACGAGGCCGAGATCCGCGGCCACCGGCGCACGTACGTCGGCGCGCTGCCCGGCCGGATCGTGCGGGCCGTCAAGGAGGCCGGCTCGATGAACCCGGTCGTCCTGCTCGACGAGATCGACAAGGTCGGCTCGGACTTCCGAGGCGACCCCGCGGCGGCCCTCCTGGAGGTCCTGGACCCGGCGCAGAACCACACCTTCCGGGACCACTACCTGGAGGTCGAACTGGACCTGTCGGACGTCGTCTTCCTGGCGACGGCCAACGTCCTGGAAGCCGTTCCCGAGGCGCTGCTGGACCGCATGGAGCTGGTCCGCCTCGACGGCTACACCGAGGACGAGAAGGTCGTCATCGCCCGCGACCACCTGCTGCGCCGCCAGCTGGAGCGCGCGGGCCTGGAGCCCGGCGAGGTCGTCCTGGAGGACGCCGCCCTGCGCAAGCTCGCCGGCGAGTACACCCGGGAGGCGGGCGTCCGGAACCTGGAGCGCGCCGTCGCCCGCCTGCTCCGCAAGGTCGCGGCCCGGCACGAACTGGGCGAGCAGGAGCTGCCGTTCACCATCGGCGAGGAGCAGCTGCGCCCGCTGATCGGGCGGCCGCACCACACCCCGGAGTCCGCGCAGGACCCGGCCGAGCGGCGCACGGCGGTGCCGGGCGTGGCCACGGGGCTCGCGGTCACGGGCGCGGGCGGCGACGTGCTGTTCGTCGAGGCCTCCCTGGCCGACCCGGAGACGGGCGGCGCGGGGCTGACCCTCACCGGTCAGCTGGGTGAGGTGATGAAGGAGTCGGCGCAGATCGCGCTGTCCTTCCTGCGCTCGCACGGCGCGGAACTGGAGCTGCCCGTCGGCGACTTCAAGGAGCGCGGTGTGCACCTGCACGTGCCGGCGGGCGCCGTCCCCAAGGACGGCCCGAGCGCGGGCATCACCATGACGACGGCCCTGGCGTCGCTGCTGTCGGGCCGCCGGGTGCGCCCGGAGGTGGCCATGACCGGCGAGGTGTCCCTCACGGGGCGGGTCCTGCCCATCGGCGGCGTCAAGCAGAAGCTGCTGGCGGCGCACCGGGCGGGCGTGACGACGGTGATCATCCCGAAGCGGAACGAGCCCGACCTGGACGACGTGCCGGCCGAGGTGCTGGCCGAGCTCGACGTCCACCCGGTCTCCGACGTGCGCCAGGTGCTGGCGCTGGCCCTGGAGCCGGCCGCGGCGGAAGTGGCGGTGGCGGCGTAGCGCTCGCAACGGCGCGGGGCCCGTACCTCTTCACCGGAGGTACGGGCCCCGCGCCGTTTCCGTCTTCCGGCCGTGGCCGAAGGCTTCCGGTTCAGGCGTGGCTGACGGCCTTGTCCAGCAGGCCGTACAGGGCGTCCTGCTCCTCCTGCGACAGCCCGGCCAGCGGCGACTCCCGGGCGAGGAGCTCCATGAGCCGCTCCCGCAGGGCCGCGCCCTCGTCCGTCAGGACCAGCTGCTTGGCGCGGCGGTCCGTGGGGTGCGGGTGGCGCTCCAGGAGCCCGCGGCCCTCCAGCTTGTCGATGACGAAGGTCGCGTTGGAGGGCTCGCAGGCCATGCGGTCGGCGAGCTCGCGCATCGTCATCGGGCCGATCAGCTCCCGCAGGGCCGTCGCCTGGGGCGCGGTGAGGTCCAGCACCGCCGCGCGGTCGCGCACGTGGTCGGCGATCCGGCGGGCGAGGCCGTTCACCAGGCCGCAGAGCCGGCGCTCGGCGACGGCGTGGGCTTCCGGGATGGTCATGACCGCCATCGTAATCGGAGCCCATTTCATCAAGCCGATAATTTGCAAGCTTGAATCATTCAAGCAAGAAGCTTATTGTCGTCGATCAAGGAACCCCGCACCGCGAAGGACGGAACCACCCATGACCGACGACACCCGCCTCAACCGCCCCGCCGGCATCCGCTCCCTGCAGCTCGGCGACATCAAGGTCACGTACGTGCCGGACGGCGCCGGGCAGCTGGGCCCGCGCGGCTGGCTGCCGGACACCACCGACGAGGTGTGGGCCGAGCACCCCGAGTACCTCGACGCGACCGGCAGCCTCGTGGCGAGCATGGGCGGCCTCCTCGTCGAGCACGGCGACCGGGCCCTGCTCATCGACGCCGGCTTCGGCCCCGGGCACCACCCGGGCCAACCCGGCACCCCCGTGGGGGAGATCAACGGCGGCGCCCTCCTCGACAATCTGGCCCGCCTCGGCCGCACCCCCGCCGGCATCGAGGCCGTGGCCATCACCCATCTGCACGGCGACCACATCGGCTGGTCCGCGCAGCTCGCCGGCGCCGGCGCCGTCCACCTCATGAGCGAGCCCGAGTGGGAGCACCGCCACCTCGCCGGGCAGCACGGCGTGTCCCAGGAGGTCCTCGCCTCCCTGGAGCCCCGCCTGCGCACGGTCGCCGACGGGGAGGAGATCTTCCCCGGCGTCCGCGTCATGCTCACCCCGGGCCACACCGCGGGCCACTCCGCCTACGTCGTCACCGGTGGCGGCCGCCGCCTGATCGCCTTCGGCGACGCCCTGCACTCGCCGATCCAGATAGCCCACCCCGAGTGGTCGGCCGTCGTCGACCACGACGCCCGGCAGTCCGCGGACCACCGCCGGCGCCTGGTGGAGGAGATGGCGCAGCCCGGCACGATCGGCTTCGGCGTCCACTTCGCGGACGTGGTGTTCGGGCGGGTGCTGCGCGACGCCGCGGGGGCCACGTCGTGGGAGCCCGTCGACGCGTGAGCGCGCAAAGCCGCCAAGCGAGCAAAGGCGCCAAGCACGTGAGACGCGTAGGCACGTGAAGAGGCCCCTGCCCCCTTTGCCCCGTTGACGGACGCGAACCCCACCGCTTGCATGGTCCCCGACCAAGCTCCGCTGACCGACCAGTCACGTTCGGAGGGGGACCTTTGCGCAAGACGAAGGCACGTTCGGGCAGAGCAGGAAGACGGACCATCAAGAGCGGAATACCGGGCGCGGCGGCACTGATCGGTGCCGCCGCGCTCATCGTTACCGGGGCACCCGCCCAGGCGGCGGGCGGTGCCGACGGCGGCCCGGCGGAGGTGATCCCGGGCAAGGGGACCGCCACCCCGGCACTCGTGGGCGGCATCCGCGAGGCGGCCGCCTCCTCGGGCAGCGCGGCCGACGCGGCCCGCGGGCACCTCGCCGGCAAGCGCGACCGCTACCGCATCGCCGAACCGGCCCGGGACCTGAAGCCCGTGCAGACGCTGAACGCGGGCGCGGCCGAGACCGTGCGGCTGCAGCAGAAGCACCACGGCGTCGACGTACTGGGCGGCCAGTACGTCGTGCGGATGGAGAAGAAGAACGGCAAGCGCGTCGTCACCGGCACCTCCGGCAAGTACTTCACCGGTCTGAAGGCCGGCACGCAGGCCGAGGTCGGCGAGAAGCCGGCCGTGGAGCGGGCCGTCGCCGCGACCCTGCGCGACCTCGCCGGCAACCGCCTCGCCAAGAGCGACGCGGTCCGTGCGAAGGGCGCGGCGCCGCAGCAGGCCCGCTCGCTGTCGGGCACGGCGCGCGGCCTCGTCGTCGTCCCCAAGGGCCCCGGCGTCCTCACCCAGCACGTCACCGTGCGCGGCACCGACCCGGCCACCGGCCGCCCCGTGCTGCGCGAGGTCTACATCGACGCCAAGGCCGGCTACCCGGTGCTGCAGTACAGCGGCCTCAAGTCGTTCGGCACAGGCACAGGCACAGGCACAGGCAGCGGCGCCGCGGCCGCGCTGCGCGACCGCGCGCGGGGCGCCGCCGCCGGCCCGTCCGAGGCCGCCGCCCGCACCGCCGCCGGCCCGCTCAGCCCCGGCGTCACCGGCTCCGGCGTCAAGTACGACGGCACGACCGTCGAGCTCGGCCTGTACAAGGACACCGCCCGCAACGAGTACGTCATGACGGACTACGCGCGGATGTGGGACTCCAGCAAGAACCTGCTCTCCACCTGGGACGCGCGTGGCAAGGACGTCGGCGAGGCCAGCGGCCGCTGGCCCGAAGGGATCAAGGAGTTCGGCTCCCCGGAGCCCTCCTTCGGCAAGGAGGCCACGGAGGCCGGCGCCGTCGACGCCCACTGGGCCGCGGGCAAGGTCTACGACTATTACAAGAAGGTCCACGGCCGCGACAGCCTCGACGGCCGCGGCATGGCCATCAACTCCCTCGTGGGCGTCACCCAGTTCGGCGGGCCGCTGATCAACGCCTTCTGGGACGGCACCAAGATGGTGTACGGCGGCGGCGACGAGGAGTACAAGACGCTCTCCGCCGACCTCGACGTCGTCGGCCACGAGATGACGCACGGCGTCGTCGAGAACAGCGCCAACCTCGTCTACGCGGGCCAGTCCGGCGCCCTCAACGAGGCCATCGCCGACTACTTCGGCAACGCCATCGACGCCGACGCCGCCGGCAAGGCCATGGACGACCCGTCCGCCGGCCTGCTCGGCGAGGACCTGTGCCGGACGAAGTCCCCGCGCGAGTGCGCCTTCCGTGACCTCAACGACGGCCACACCACGTCCAAGAACTTCATCGGCGTCGGCTACGGCTCCGACGGCGGCGGCGTGCACCTGAACTCCACCATCTTCTCGGGTGCCCTGTGGGACATCCGCGAGGACGTGGGCCGCACCCTCGCCGACAAGATCGTCTACAAGGCGCTGACCGAGTACATGACGCCGCTCGACGGCTTCACCGAGGGCCGTGACGCGGTGATCGCCGCCGCCAAGGCGCTCGGCGCCTCCGCCAAGGAACTGGGCATCGTCCAGCGCTCCTTCAACGCCCACGGCATCGTGGCCAACTGGGAGCAGGCCCTCGGCGTCGACACCGACCTGCTCTCGTCCAGGCTCAACACCGCCGGCACGGGCACGGGCGCGGGCGGCGGCTGGTGGGCCGCCTCGCGGTCGAACGACGACGGCTCCGAGGCGTACTCCGTCTGGGCCGGCCGCACGGACGGCAGCGGCTCGCCGAAGCTGATCAGCCCCAACGACGGGCGCTACCACGTCCACCCGGCCACCGACGGCAGGACTGTCGCCTGGGTCGCCTACAGCGCGACCGGTTCCGACGTCCTGACCCGGCCCCTGGCGGGCGGGCCGATCAAGAAGGTGTACGGCACCACGACCGGCGAGGTCAACGGCGTGCGCGTCGAGGGCGGCACGGTCGTCATCGACACGGCCGACCCCACCGGCGGCCGCCACGTCGGCTACGTCCGCACCGGCGACAAGCAGCCCACCTGGGTGGACGGCGGCCGGGCCGAGCTGGCCACGGCCCTGCCGTCGCTGAGCGGCGGGAAGGTCGCCTACGCCAAGCTCTACCCCGAGGGCGACGACTACGGGATCGGCACCGAGGTGCTGGACCTCAGGACCGGCGCCAAGACCCTCATGGGGCAGCTGGGCAAGCCCGAGTCCATCGGGCAGACCGGCATCAACGCGACCGGCGTCTTCTGGCTGGCGGACGAGGCGGCCGGGGACCAGGGGCAGGTCGCCGTGCGGCGCGCCGCGTTCGACGGCACCGGCGTCAAGGACCTCAGCAAGGAGACGGGCGCGGACGCGCTGCACGCCTCCGACCTCACGGTCTCCGAGAGCGCGGTGACGGTGACCGCCGAGGTGCCGGACATGACGTACCGCAACGAGACGCTGGCCAAGCTCTGGCAGTTCGCGGCCGACGGCTCGTCCCGGGCGCGGGTCTCCTGCAACCGCGGCGAGCAGACCTCGGCCGCCGCGGCCGGCGGCAAGCAGGTGGTCTGGATCGACGGCACCACCGGCACCACCGACCTGGTCACCCGCACCCGTCCGGCGGGCACCTGCGGCTGACCCGCACGTCCGGCACGATCCCCGCGTGACAGCAGTACCGGGCCCCCGGCGCCGATGTGCCGGGGGCCCGGCGTCCTTCCTTGCGGTCCGGCGGGGCGGGCCGGGGTCAGCCGGTGGCCAGGGCCTGGAGCCGGCTGTAGGCGCCGTTGAAGCGGTTGTGGTCACCGACGGTCGGCCCGGTGTCGGTGTACTGCCAGAAGGTGTGATACCCCCAGCCGGACGGGAGTTCACCGGCGGAGGCTCCGTAGCGCGGCACCCACAGGGGGTGGGCGGAGGCGAAGCCGCCGTAGTTGCCGGTGCACTGCTTCCACCAGTTGGTCGAGGTGTAGACGACCGCGTCGCGCCCCGTGCGCGCCTTGTACGCGGAGAAGAAGTCCCTGATCCAGCCGACGAGCGCGCTCGCGCTCATCCCGTAACAGGTGGGTCCGTAGGGGTTGTACTCGATGTCCAGGACGCCCGGCAGCGTCCTGCCGTCCTTGGACCAGCCGCCGCCGTGCGTGGCGAAGTAGACGGCCTGGGCGGCGCCGCCGGAGTTGTCGGGCAGGGCGAAGTGGTACGCGCCGCGGATCATCCCGGCGGCGTACGAGCCGTTGTACTGCTGCGCGAAGTACGGGTTGGTGTAGCTCGTGCCCTCGGTCGCCTTGACGTAGGCGAAGCGGTTCCCGGCGTTCCAGAGAGTGGCCCAGGGGACGTTGCCGTTGTGGCTGGAGACGTCGACGCCTTCGACGGAGGCGGCGGACCGGGGCGGGGGAGGGGTGCCGGGGCCGGGGTCCTCGTGGGCCCGCAGGGTGGAGCCGAGCCAGTCCCGCTCGGGGTGGGCGGGAGGTTTCGCGTCCTGCGCGGCGGCGGGCAGGACGAGGAGGCAGAGGGCGGACAGCAGACAGGACAGGAGGAGGGAGAGAACGGAGAGGGGAGACAGGGGGGAGAAGGGGGAGCGGGTACGTAACGCTGTGGGGCGTCTGCGGCCCGTGCGGCCGGATCTGCATCTGAACGCGACCATGGCGTGCCTTCCAGAAGGGTCCGTGGGGGGAGTACCAATTGACGCGTCGGCGACGCGCGGCATTGGTATGGCCATGTCATAAATGACGTTATGGGGACGGACGCGCCAGGCATAGGGGGACGCGGTGCTGCCGTTGGTCTAATCCTGCGAAATACTGGCGGAGCTGCGGTGAAGACCGCGAACGGGAAAAACTTTCAACAACCGGAAACCCGGAGAGGGTCCTGACGTGCACCAGACGACTACCCCGCCCCCCGAGGAGGGCGGGCCGGGCGCCGCGGACGGCAGAGGTATGGACCAGGCCTACCTCTCCCTGGAACGCGAGCTGGCCGTCTTCCTGCGCCGGGCCCGGGCGTCCTCCGGTGAGATGGCCCGCGCGGTCCACCCCGAGCTGGAGGCGGCGGCCTACGGCCTCCTCGTCCGCCTGGAGGACGCCGGGCAGCAGCGCGCCACGGACCTCGCGGCGTACTTCGGCGTCGGCAAGGCCACGATGAGCCGCCAGCTGCGCGCCCTGTGCGAGCTCGGCCTCGTCACCCGCGAACCGGACCCGGCCGACGGCCGCGCCTCCCTCGTCCGCATCACCGAGGAGGGCCGCGCCCGCTTCACGCGCGTCCGCGACGCCCGCCGCGCGCAGTACGTACGCAAGCTGGCCGACTGGGACCGCGGCGAGGTGGCGGAGCTGGCCCGGCTGCTGCACCAGCTGAACGCGAGCGCGGAGCAGTAGTCCACGGGCTCCGGGACCCACGGGCTCCGGGACCCACCGGCTCCGGACCCACCGGCCCTGGGACCACCGGCCCTGGGCGCCACCGGCCCCGGGACCACCGGCCCCGGGACCACCGGCCCCGGGACCCGCCGGCTCCGGAATCCCCCGCCCCGGCCGGAGCCGAGGCCCGTCAGAGTTCCGTGTACACGGCCGCCGCGTCGTCGTGCCGCTTGCCGGGCCGCTCGCCCTGCGGGCCCCTTTCCGCGGTGCGTACGCGGTCGATCAGCGCCTGCGGCCCCTCCTTCGCCAGGACCGCCAGGCAATCGGTCCAGTCCCCTTCCCGGAAGACCTCGACCCACCGCGCCGCGCCGTCCGTGAGCGCGGCCAGCGCCCGTACCTCCGCCCGCGCGAGCGAGCCCGTCACCGCCCGCGCGGCCACGTCCGGATCCGCGGCGGCCGTGAAGAAGCCGCCCTCCGCGTTGCGCGCGGCGTCCGTCACCGGCCCCAGCGCCCGCAGGCGTTCGATGCGGTCGTCCAGGACCGCCGTCACCGTGCGGCCGGGCGACTCGACGAGCAGCGCGGAGTCGGAGAGCACGAGGTACTCCACGCGCGCGTCGTCCCACCGCGCCACGACCACCGTCGCCTGCGGCGTGCGCCGGTGCGCGAGGTCGCAGGAGTCCCGGTGGGCGTCCGCCGTACGGGAGATGGCCGCCGACAGGCAGCGCTTCAGCGTCAGCTCCCGTTCCGACACGGCCAGTTCGAGGAGCGCACCGCCCAGCCGCGCCGTGAACCAGGGCACTCCGTGCACGCATCCGGTCTCTCCGGAGGGCGGCGGCGTCACCCCGTCGAGCAGGACCAGCGCACCGCCCTTACCCGAGGCCGGCAGGGCGACGGATACGAAGTCCTCGTTCGGGTGCCGGATATCCCCCGGCTGGGTGGCGAGTTCGATGCGCATGGGGCCAGTGTGCCGGATGTCGGAAATCGACGGAGGCACGTGCGCATCCTGTCGGCGACCTCCGCGTTGCTTCAGGTGACGTGCTGACCTGGCACGTGTGCGATGAGTGAAGCAGGCCGATTGTCAATCTCCCATAGGGATTCACTCCTTCGAGTGGCCGGGCGGTCGATGGGCACCCCCGCCTTGCAGAGGTGCTGAAAGGGTCAAATCAGTACCAGGGGTGGGACGAGAAAAGATTGTGAGCACCGGTGCGGAAGAAGCGGCTTGGGGGCGGCGGCGGACGGAAGCCGCGGGCCACGGCGGTGCCGGAGCGCACCGCCCGCGTACGGAACCGACTGACCGCATCCGTCGCGGTCATCGCCCTCGCCGTGCTCGGCGCGAGCGCCTCCGGCGTCCGCGAGGCCTGGCGCGATCTCACCGAGGCGCGCCGCCTCGTCGCCCTCGCCGCCGCCGACGAGTCGGCCCTCGCGCTCGCGCACTCCCTGGCCGACGAGCGCGATGCCATGGTGCAGTACGTGGCGGGAGGGCGCGCCGACTCCACCGGTGCGGGACTCTCCGACCGCCAACGGGTCGCCCTGGACCGGCAGATCGAGCAGTTCCGGCCCCATGCGCCCGCGCCCGTCCGCGAGCTCCTGGACGCCCTCCCGCACACCCGCCGCGAGGCCTACTCCGGCAAGGGCGACGCCCTGGCCGCCTTCACCGCCTACACCCCCGCCGTGCAGGCCCTCCACGGCCTTGCGGACACCCTCGACCGGCAGGCCGGAGGCGGCGACTCCGCCGCGCTGCCGCCGCTCGCCCGCGCCACCGAGGCCGCCTCGGCCGGGCGCGGCCTGCTCCTGGGCGCCCTGGCCGCCCAGGGCCGTAAGCCCGAGCTGGCCGCCGCGGCCCAGCGCGCCGACACCCGCACCCAGGACGCCCTGGCCGACTTCGAACGCCTCGCCCCCGCCGCCGCCCGCGACGCCTACGCCGAGGCTGTCACCGGCCCCGACATCACCGCGGCCCAGGGCCACCTCGGCCGCCTCACCAAGAGCCAGGCGGCCGGCGAGCTCGCCACCCAGCCGGCCGAGCCCGTCCGCGCGGCCCTCACCACCCGCCTCCAGCGCATGCGCGGCGTCGAGACCGCCCTCGCCGCGAGCGAGGCGCCCCGCCTGGAGGCCCTGCGCCACGAGGCCGTGATCGAGCTGGAGCGGCGGGTGATGGCCGCCGCGCTGTGCCTCTTCACCGCCCTGTTCGCCGGCATCTGGTCCACCCGCTCGGTGACCCGCCCGCTCGGTGCCGTGCGGCTGGGCACCCGGCGCGTGAGCGCCGACCCGGTGACCGAGGAGCCCATCGCCTTCAAGGGCCGCGACGACGAGTTCGCCGAGACCGTCCGGGCCGTCAACCACCTCCAGGGCAAGTTCCGCCGTCAGCAGGGCCGCATCGCCGCCCTCGAAGGCGAGCGCACCCGCCTGATCGCCGCCCGCCAGGACGCCGCCGACGAGCGCGACAACCTGCGCGCCGAGCAGCAGCGGCTCACCGAGCGGCTCGCCGCCCTGCCCGCCGAGCAGCCCGGCGGCCGCGCCGGCGAGACGGGCATCCTCGTCGGCCTGTCCCTGCGCACCCTCGGCCTGGTCGAGCGCCAACTGGCCGTCATCGAGGGCATGGAGGCGCACGAGGCCGACCCCGAGCGCCTCGAGACGCTCTTCAAGCTCGACCACCTCGCCACCCGCATGCGCCGCAACAGCGAGAACCTGCTCGTCCTCGCCGGCGCCGAGAGCGGCACCGGCCGCGCCGGCCCCGTCCCCCTGCTCGACGTCCTGCGGGCGGCCGTCGGCGAGACCGAGCGCTACCAGCGCGTGCGCATCCAGTCCCTGCCGCCGCACGCCCGCCTCGCCGGCTTCGCCTCCGAGGACGTGAGCCACCTCGTCGCCGAACTCCTGGAGAACGCCACCGCGTTCTCCCCGCCGGACGCCCAGGTGCAGGTCTCCGCCTGGCACCTGGAGGGCGGCGAGATCGTGCTCTGCGTCCAGGACGAGGGCATCGGCATGCCCCCCGAGCGGCTCGCCGAGGTCAACGCCCTGCTGGCCGACCCCGACCCCGCCTGCCCCCCGCTGCCGGCCGCCGACCACGCCGGCCGGGCCGACGGCGCGGGACGCTCCGGGCGTGCGGCGCAGTCGCCGCTCGGCCTCGGCCTCTACGTGGTCGCCCGGCTCGGCCTCCGGCACGGGGTGCGCGTCCAGCTGCGCGAGCAGACCACCGGCGGGGTCGCCGCGGTCGTGGTGCTGCCCGTGAGCCTGCTGCCCGCCGGCCCCCCGGCCGTCACCGGCCTGGGCGACACCCCGCCCGTCCCGGGCGCCGCGGCCGTCCCGCAGGTCCACCTCCCCGGCTCCATCGCCGAGGCCAACTCCCATACGCTGCGCGGCCGCCCCCAGCACGGCCACCGGCCGCCCGGCGCCCACGCGGCACCCGCGCCCGTCCACCCGGCCGATCCGCCCGCCGCACCCGGCGCGCCCGGCGGCCTCGCGGAGCCCGTGCCGTCCGCCGAGTCGACGATGCGGCTCACCGGGTTCACGGAGGCGCCGCCGCCCGTGCCGTCGCCGCCCGCGTCGACGGGGCGCCACGCCCGCCCGGCCGCGCCCCCCGAGGCCACGGCCCCACCCGCCGACGGCCCCGGCACCGGACTTCCCAACGGCACCGCCCTGCCCAAGCGCACCCCCAAGGTCGTCGCCCAGCGCCCCGCCCCCCAGCGGGTGCGCCAGGGCGTGGACGCGGAGGCGCTGCGGCGCAAGCTGGCGGGCTTCCAGCGCGGCGCGGCCGACGGACGGAGGGACGCCCGGGCCGAGCTGGCCGGGCGCGAGACACAACGGAATCAAGCGGGCCCGCCGGACGCCGGCGGCACCCCCGAGGAGGCACGCGGTTGACTGCATTCCCCCGGGGGGCGACCCCCGTATCCCCCGTCGGCCCCGTCTCCTACGGACTGAGCCACGAAGCCCGCAACCTGCACTGGCTGCTGACCAACCTGGTGGAGGAGGTGCCCGGCGTGCGGTCCGTCGCCGTCGTGTCCTCGGACGGGCTGCTCCTGCTCTCCTCCGACCCGCGCATGGCCCACCGCGGCGAGAGACCGGAGGGCCCGCGCGGCTCCACCGCCGACCTCGCCACCATCGTCGCGGGCCTGGGCAGCCTGACGACCGGTGCGGCGTGCCTGATGGACGGCGGCTTCGTCAAGCAGACCATGGTCGCGATGGACGAGGGCAGCCTGTTCGTGATGACCATCAGCGACGGCTCGCTGCTGGGCGTCCACGCCGAACCCGACTGCGACATGGGCGTCGTCGCCTACCACATGGCCCTGTTCGTCGGCCGGGCCGGGCACGTCCTCACCCCCGAACTCCGCAGGGAGCTGCGGCAGTCGGTGGAGGCCGTCGGATGACGGGCTCCGCCGCCACCTGCGGCAAGCCGGCGCGCGTCCGCCCCTACTCGCTCACCGGCGGGCGCCCCCGCCGGTGCCGGCTGCTGCTCGTGGAGACGTTCGTCGCGGCGCTCGACACCCCCGGGGACCTCACCGGCGCCGGGCCGCACGGCGGCGCCGGCCCCGGCGCCCGCGTGCCGCCCGAGGCCCGCGCCATCCTGGACCTGTGCCACCGGCTGCGCTCGGTCGCGGAGATCGCCGCCCTGCTGCGGATGCCGCTCGGCGCGGTCCGGGTCCTCCTGCTCGAACTGGCCGAGCAGGGCCGGGTGCGCGTCTTCGACACCGCGCACGGCACGGACCGGCCCGACCGCGTGCTGCTGGAGAGGGTGCGGGATGCACTCCACCGACTGTGAAGAGCGCCCGGAGCCCCGGCGCCCGGAGCCCTGCCCCCCGGCCGCCCGCCCCGCGGCGGCCGCCCTGCCCGCGGCACCGGGCCGCCCGCTCGCCGCGCTCACCGCGGCCGGCCGCCCCGCGCCGGCCGGCCATGTGCCCCGCACGGCCACGCTCGGCGCCGTCGCCGCCGACGACGCGCCGCGCGCCTGGCAGACCGACCGCACCCGCGCCCCCGTCGCCACGAAGATCGTCGTGGCGGGCGGCTTCGGCGTCGGCAAGACCACCTTCGTCGGCTCCGTCTCCGAGATCACCCCGCTGCGCACCGAGGCGCTGATGACGGCCGCGGCGGCCGGCATCGACGACGCCGGCGCCACCCCCGCCAAGCGGACCACCACCGTCGCCATGGACTTCGGGCGCCTCACGCTCGACGCCGACCTCGTGCTCTACCTCTTCGGCACACCGGGCCAGAAACGATTCTGGTTCATGTGGGACGACCTGGTGCGCGGCGCGATCGGCGCCGTCGTCCTGGCCGACACCCGCCGCCTCGCCGAGTCCTTCGCCGCCCTCGACTACTTCGAGACCGCCGGCCTGCCCTACATCGTCGCGGTCAACCACTTCGAGGGCGCCGACCGCCACCCTCCCGAGGCCGTGCGCGAGGCGCTCGCGCTGCCGCCGCCCGTGCCGGTGGTGACCATGGACGCCCGGAAGCGGATCACGGTCGTCGACACCCTGCTGGCCCTGGTCGGCCGGGCGCTCGAGACCCTGCCCGAGTGAGGAGCGACCCGTGCGACGGATCCTCATCGCCGGGGCCGGCCAGTCCGGCCTCCAACTGGCCCTCGGCCTGCAGTTCCACGGCTACGACGTCACCCTGATGTCCAACCGCACCTCCGAAGAGATACGTTCCGGCCGGGTGACGTCCACCCAGTGCATGTTCGCCACGGCCCTGCGCCACGAGCACGAGCTCGGGCTCGGCTTCTGGGCGGGCGCCGCCCCGCGCATCGAGGGCGTCGGCGTCTCCGTCGCCGAACCGGCCCCGGGCGGGCACCGGCGCGCCGTCGACTGGCTCGGCCGGCTCGACGGCTGCGCCCAGTCCGTGGACCAGCGGCTGAAGATGTCCGGCTGGCTGGACACCTTCGCCGAGCGCGGCGGCCGGCTGGTCGTCCACGCCGCCGCCGTCTCCGACCTGGACGCCCTCGCCGGCCACTACGACCTGGTGCTCGTCGCCACCGGCAAGGGCGAGCTCGCGGAGCTCTTCGACCGCGACCCCGCCCGCTCCCCGCACACCGTCCCGCAGCGGGCCCTCGCCGTCGCCTACGTGCACGGGCTCGGGCCCCGGCCCGAGCACCCGGGCACCGAGGCGGTGCGGTGCAACCTGGTCCCGGGCGCGGGGGAGCTGTTCGTCCTGCCGACGCTGACCGTCTCCGGCCGCGCCGACGTCCTGTTCTGGGAGGCCGTCCCGGACGGCCCGCTGGACGTCTTCCAGGACCAGCCCGGCCCGGGCGAGCACCTGGCCCGCACCCTGGAGCTGATGGAGCACTACGCCCCGTGGGAGTACGCCCGCGCGACCCGCGTCGAGCTCACCGACGCCCACGCCACCCTGGCCGGCCGCTACACCCCGGCCGTGCGCGACCCCGTCGGCCGGCTGCCGTCGGGCGGCGTGGTCCTCGGCGTCGGCGACGCTGTCGTCGCCGACGACCCCGTCACCGGGCAGGGCGCCAACTCGGCCGCCAAGTGGGCCGCCGCCTACCTCGCGGCGATCGTGCGGCACGGCGAGAAGCCCTTCGACGCCGCGTGGATGCGCACGGCGTTCGACCGCCACTGGGCCACGGCCCGGCACGCCACCGCCTGGACCCACGCGATGCTCGCGCCGCGGCAGCCGGCGCACGTACGGGAGCTGCTGGCGGCCGCGGCGGGCCTCCAGCCCGTCGCCGACCGCATCGCCAACGGCTTCGACGACCCCGCGGACTTCGCGGACTACTTCTACGAGCCGGAGCAGGCGGCGGCCTACGTGGCGGAGGCGGAGAAGGCGGCCGGCTGACCGGTCGCCCCGCCCGCCCCCGCGCCGTCACGCCCTCGACGGTGCCTGCGCCGATCCGTAGCCGGTGTCGGAGCCGGACAGGGCGCCCTCCGGCATCGGCGGCGGCACGTACTTCCGCAGCGGCGCCTCGTCCGCGTCCGGCCGTACGGCGCCGAGCAGCGGGTTGGCGGTGATCGGCGAGACCTTCACGGTGCCGCCGGGCCGCGGCGCCTGCATCACCAGGCCGTGGCCGATGTAGAGCGCGACGTGCGTCGCCCCCTCGAAGTAGATCACCAGGTCGCCGGGGCGCAGCTCGTCCAGCGGGACCCTCGGCAGAGTCCTCCACTGCTCCTGGCTGGTGCGCGGGATGGCGTCGCCCGCGTGGGCCCAGGCCTGGGAGGTGAGCCCCGAGCAGTCGAAGGAGTCCGGCCCCTCCGCGCCCCACACGTACGGCTTGCCGAACTGCCGGAAGGCGTAGGCGATGGCCCGGCCGCCCGCGGCGGACGGCCTGGAGGAGCCGCTGAGCCGGCCCGAGGACAGCAGCGTGCGCTGGGCCTCGCCGATGTTCTTCTGCTCCAGGCGCTGGACCTCGGCGAGCTGCGTGCCGGTCAGCGAGGCGAGCATCTTCTCGACCTCGCCGAGGCGCTTCCTGACGGCGTCGCGCTGCCGCTTCTGCCGCGCCGCGAGCACCTGCTGCTCGTTGAGGGCGGCCCGGGCCCGGGCGGCCACGTCCGACGCGTACTTCTCGCCCTTCGCGAGGCGCCCGACGGTGGCCGCCCGCTGCCCGGCCGCGCGCTGGATGCGGTGGCCGCTGTCGAGCGCCTGCTGCGGGTCGGAGCTGAGGAAGACGGAGACGTACGGGGCGAGGGTGCCGCTCATGCCCTGGTACTGCTCCCGGGCGAGTCGGCCGGCGGCGTCCCGGCTGCCGGTGAGGGCCACCCGGGCGGTGGCGAGCTCGTCGTTGAGCTCGTCGACCCGCTTCTGCTGGACCTTGAGCTTCTCCTCGGTCGCGTTGTAGGCCTCGGTGGCCTCCTCGGCCTTCCGGTAGAGGGACTGCAGCCGGGAGAGCAGGCTGCCGACGGACTGGCGGGACGGGCGGGACCGTTCGGGCGGCTCGCCGGGCGCGGCCGCGGACAGGGGCGCGGGCAGTGCGAGCGACGCGGCGCCGGCCATCAGCGCCGCCGTGCAGACAGAACGCGCGAACCGTCCTGACACGAGCTCACCTCCGGTGTGGGGCGTGATCGTTTACCAGGTGAGGATCGTTCCACGTGCGGTCCTATTTATGTGGGCGATGTGGGCGAATCCGCCTAACCTGCTCACCCCTGGGTTGCCGGGCGTCACCCGGCCGGCGGCCCCGCGCCCGCCCGCGTGCCCCGGATGCCGCCCGCGGGCGCCCTTGCGGAGGCTCAGCCGTCCGCTCCGGGGCGCGGCCGCTTCGTCCACGGCCACTTCGGGCCGCGCTCCGGGCGGCGCCCCTCCGGGTCGTAGACGTACTTCCAGCCCTTGTGCAGCCCCAGGCGGCGCGTCGTGCCCGACTGGACCCGGTGGTAGACGAGGACCGTCGGGGCCCCGCCGTGCTCGTCCGGCACCGGGACCTCGTAGACCTTGGGCGGGTGCCCGGTGTGTCCCAGCAGTACCGGCAGTACGCGCCCGTCCAGGGGGCCGCCCACGAAGGGCGTATCTTCGCTTCTCACGGGACCAGTGTCCGTCAGGCCGCGGCGTCGGCCCGCGGACGTACCGGATCAGAGCAGGTGCGCCGCGTCCGACACCACCGGAATGACCTGGCGGGCCAGGCGCCCCACGGGCCCTTCCGCACGCTCCAGCGCCAGCGCCGCACGGGTGACCTCGGCCGTCTGCGGGTCGCTCGCCGACGTGGCCGTCAGCAGTGCCACGAAGTGGTCGACGAGCCAGTCCCGCAGCTCCTCGACCGGCGGCTGCTTGCCCTCGTCCAGCCAGATCAGGGAGGCCGCCTCCACGGCCGTGATCCAGGTGCGGACCATCATGCGCAGCCGGGGGCCGGGCTCCGGCACCTGCAGGTGCTTGAGGATCTGCGCGGCGGCGGCCCGGCGCACGCCGTCCACGATCGCGCCCGTGCGGGAGGTCTCGGCGACGCTGCCGCCCTGCAGCAGCGCGCCGAACCCCGCGTCGTGCTCGTCCACGAACGCCAGGTAGCGGTCGAGGACGGCGGCCAGGCGGCCGGTGAGGGGGCCGGTCCGCGGCTCGGCGAAGCACAGCTCCAGGTCGTCGGCGGCGCTGCGCAGCGCCGTCTCGTACAGCTGGGGCTTGCCGCCGGGGAAGTAGCGGTACACGAGCGGCCTCGACACCTTGGCGGCCGCCGCCACGTCGTCCAGGGAGACGTCCTCCGGGGCGCGGTGGGCGAAGAGCACGAGGGCGGCGGCGATCAGCTGGGTGCGGCGTTCCTCGACGCTGAGTCTGCGGTAGGCGGGGCGGGCGGACGGAGTCGGTGCTGCCGGGGCGGTTCCGCTGCCGTTCATGCAGGGCAGCGTAACGGTGCGGCCGCGGGTGCTTCGCCCGCGCCGTCCGGGCCGGACCCGCTCGGGAAGGATCAGGCCGGGAGTGCGGGCAGCCTCCGGCGGGGTCAGGCCAGGAGCCCGGAGGCGCGCCACAGCCGGCGGCCCACGCCCCGCATCACGCCGATGTCGTCCAGGAAACCGGTGAGCCGCTCGGCGCCCGCCCGCATCACCTCGCGCCGGTGGCCGCTGGCCCGCACCTGGGCGACAGCCTCGCGCCGGTCCAGGCCCACGTTCGTGTAGACGGCCGGGTTGACGAAGGCGACCGAGAAGACGCGGGCCGCCTCGCCGCAGCTGAGCCGGGTCAGGCCGGCCTCCCAGCGCGGGCAGCCCACCATCTGGCGGCGCAGCTCCTCGCGGGCGTACCGCACGTGGCGCGCCTCCTCCACGACGTGGATGCGCGTGACGCCGCGCACGAGCGTCTGCACCCGCTCGTCGGGGAAGGTCAGGCGCTGCATGTGGTCGAGGATCTCCTCGCCCAGCAGCGTGCAGGCGAAGGAACCGGGCGTGGTGGACACCGTCTTGAGGATGCGGGCCAGGTTGTGGTGCAGGGGCGCCACGGGGTACGCGGGGGCGCCGCCGCGCTCGATCAGCCGGGCGAACATCTTCGAGTGCCGGCACTCGTCGGCGATCTCGGTGAGCGCGTAGCGGACGTGGGAGCTGGTCAGGGGCTTGTCGTAGACGTGCCGGACCAGCAGCTGCATGAGGATGAGCTCGAACCATATGCCGAGCGAGGCGAGCGAGGCGGCCTCGTGCCGGGAGAGTTCGATGCGCTGCTCCTCGGACATCGTGCGCCACAGCGGGGTGTCGTAGAGGGAGAGCAGCTCGGGGGGCCAGAACCACTTGCCGTCCTCGAGGGGTGCTTCCCAGTCGAGTTCCGTGTCCGGGTCGAAGGAGTGTCTGGCGGAGGACTCCAGCAGCCGCAGAGCGACCTGTTCGCGGTCCTTGAGCGGGCCGAGGGCGTCCCGGAGGGCGTTTGCTACAGGGTTACTTGGGGTCACACCCTTATGAGACTGCCTGTCAGCAAGGGCGTCAATCCTTCGGGGTGAGTTGATGAAGGGTCGTTGACCCGGCGGTAACCGGCGTGTGAGCCTGCCAACGAGAACGGGAGAGGACAGGAGACGTCGATGACGACGCGCAACCTCTACGCACACGACCCCGGCGACCCCGGATGGACGGTGCCCGCGACCGGAGCGGCCCGCTTCAGCTGGGAATACGATGACGGCCGCGACCGCCTGCTCGCCCTTTACCAAAAAGGCAAGGACAAGCAGTGGGACGCCGAGAAGCGCATCGACTGGTCCCTTCCCGTCGATCCGTACGACCCGCTCGGCCTGCCCGACGACAACATGCCCGTCTACGACACCCCCTACTGGGGAAAGATGAGCGGGAAGGAGAAGGACGAGCTGCGGCGCAATTACGCCGCCTGGCAATTCAGCCAGTTCCTGCACGGCGAGCAGGGCGCCATGGTCTGCGCGGCGCGCATCGTGGAATCCGTCCCGGACCTCGACGCCAAGTTCTACTCCGCCACCCAGACCATGGACGAGGCCCGCCACGCCGAGCTCTACGGCCGCTTCCTCCAGGAGAAGATCGGGCTGGTCTACCCCATCGACGACAACCTGCAGTCCCTGCTGGGGGACACCCTGCGCGACTCCCGCTGGGACATGCCCTACCTCGGCATGCAGGTGCTCATCGAAGGCCTGGCCCTCGCCGCCTTCGGCATGCTCCGCGACGCCACCGACAAACCCCTGCCCAAACAGATCCTCGCCTACGTCATGCAGGACGAGGCCCGGCACGTCGCTTTCGGCCGCATGGCCCTGCGGGACTACTACCGCCAGTTGTCGCGCGCCGAACTGCGCGAGCGCGAGGAATTCGTCATCGAGGGCTGCTATTTGATGCGCGACCGGCTGCGGGGCGACGTGGTGCTCACGGACTTCGGCATTCCGGAGGCCGAGGCGGTCGAACTCAGCGAGCAGTCCGAATTCCTGCGGATCTTCCGGCAGTTGCTGTTCTCGCGCATCGTGCCGTGCGTCAAGGACATCGGCCTGTGGGGTGAGCGGCTGCAGCGCGCGTACGTCGACATGGGCGTGCTGGAGCTGGGCGACGCGAGCCTGGACCTGCTCATGGCCCAGGACGAGGAGATCGCCGAGCGGCTGGACGCGGAGCGCTTCGCGGAGGAGGAGGCGGCGCGCCGGGCCGAGGTCGCGGAGGCGATCGCGCAGGGTGCGGGAGGGGATTCCGGGACACCTGAAACGTAGGGTCGGCAGGGGCACTTGAGTGCCTTGAGTGACTTGTGCCCTGCTGGAACCTTCTTTTCGGTATGGACGTCTTCGGGTGCACCTACGGGTAGGCCCCCCGGCAGACCCGTAGGCGGGTGGGGCACCGGGAGCACACACCGAGGGAGGGGACGCTCATGGCACGACCGACCGCTCGGAGGAGTCGGCATCTCCTGATCGCGACGGCGTCGGCACTGACGTTCTTCGCCACGATATCCGGTTGCGTGGCCATGGCCACGGAGGACCCGGGGACGACGGGTACGCCGGGCACGGGCCGGGGCGGCGACGACGGCAAGGGGCGGGGCGGGGCCTCGTCCCCGGCCGGGCCCGGCAGCGGCGCGAGCACGCCGCCGGCCCGGGTCTCGGCCGAGATCTCGCACGAGAGCGAGGACCCAGGAAAAACGGTCAACCTGACGATCGACGACGGACCCGAGCCGGGCTGGACGGTGAAGGTCCTCGACCTGCTCGGGAAGTACGACGCCAAGGCGACGTTCTGCATCATCGGGTCGCGGGCCCAGGAGTACCCCGACCTCGTGAAGAAGGTCGTCGCGGCCGGCCACCGGCTCTGCAACCACTCCGTCGACCACAACACCGCCATGGACAAGCGCCCCGAGCCCTACCAGGAGCGCCAGGTCCTCGACGCCCGCACGATGATCGAGAAGGCGGCCGGGCCCGGCGTCCGGGTGTTCTACTACCGGGCGCCCGGCGGCGCGTTCACCCCGTACAGCCGGGAGGTCGCCGCCTCCCACGGCATGCGCCCGCTCGGCTGGAGCGTCGACACCCACGACTGGCGCAACCCCGGCGTCGGCCACATCGTCGACGCGGTCAAGAAGGGCATGAAGGACGGCCCCGTGGTCCTCTTCCACGACGGCGGCGGCAACCGCGGCCAGACGGTCGCCGCCCTGGAACAGCTCCTGCCGTGGTTCAAGGAGCAGGGGTACGCGTTCGCGTACCCGAAGACCTGAGCCACCGGGTCGGTGGGCCGCCGAGTCGCTGACCTACTGGCCTACTGACCTGCTGACCTACCAGCGGAAGACGTCGGTCTCCTGAGGCGGGGCGGCCGGCTCACGGACGGAGGCGGCATTGCGCGGGTGGTGCGGATCGAGGAACCACCTGCGGGCCGAGGCGAGCCACCAGACACCGGCGAAACCCAGGACGGCGGCGACCGCGATGGGCGCGTAGTTGAACGTGTCGACGGTGACGGGGCTCGCCTGCGGCAGCATGAACAGCACGGTGATCACCGCGACCCAGCCGATGGCCACCACCCCGACCGGCTTCGACCAGCGGCCCAGGTGCCAGGGCCCGCGCTCGAAGGCGTCGCCCTTGCGCAGCCGCAGCAGGGTCGGCGCGGCGTAGGCCAGGTACAGGCCGATGGTGGCGATCGAGGTCACGGCCGCGTAGGCCGTGGAGTTGATCAGGTACGGCAGGCCCAGCGCGAACGCCCCCGCGGCGGCCAGCCACACGGCGTTGGTGGGCGTACGCGTCTGCGGGTTGATCCGGTGCCAGACGCGGGAGAAGGGCAGCGCGCCGTCGCGCGAGAAGGCGTAGATCATCCGCGAGTTGGCCGTCACGGAGGCCATGCCGCAGAACAGCTGCGCGACGATCACGACGAGCAGCAGCAGCTTGCCGGCGGCCGCGCCGAGCGCGTCCATGAAGATCTGCGCGGGCGGGACCCCCGTCGCGGTGCCCGCCGCGCCGTCCCAGTCCTGGATCGCGTACGTCAGGCCCGCCAGCAGCACGAACCCGGCGATCCAGGACGCCCAGATCGACCGGACGATGCCGCGCGGCCCGGCCACCGCCGCGTCGTTCGTCTCCTCGGTCATGTGGGCGGAGGCGTCGTAGCCGGTGAAGGTGTACTGCGCGACGAGGAGCGAGAGCAGCCCCACGTAGAGGCCCGAGCCCCAGCCGGTGTCGTTGACGAAGTGCGTGAAGACGAACGACGCCGGCCGGTGGTGGTCCGGCACGAGGGCGAGCGCGCCGACGATGAGCAGGACGCCCAGCAGGTGCCACCACACGCTCACCGAATTGAGGAAGGCCACCAGCCGCACGCCGAAGGTGTTCAGCACCGCGTGCAGCAGGAGCACCGCGCCGAACAGCAGGATCGTGTGCCCCGGCGTGGCCGCGAACCCGAACTGCAGGTCCAGATAGGCGTTCAGGAACGAGGCCGCACCGAAGTCGATGCCCGCCGTCGCCGCGACCTGCCCCAGCACGTTGAACCAGCCGGTGAACCAGGCCCACGCCGCCCGCGACTTCTCCGGGGCCATCCGGTGCGCCCAGAAGTACAGCCCGGCCGACGTCGGGTACGAGGAGCACACCTCGGCCATCGCCAGCCCCACGACCAGCGACATCGCCCCGACGCCGATCCAGCCCCAGGTGAGCATGGCGGGCCCGCCGGTGTGCATGCCGAAGCCGTAGAGCGTCATGCAGCCGGAGAGGACGGAGATGATCGTGAACGAGACGGCGAAGTTGGCGAACCCCGACATGTGGCGGGCGAGGACCTGGGTGTAGCCGAGCTGGCGGAGGCGCTCCTCGTCGGAGACGCCGGAGACGCCGGAGGAGCCGGGGACGTCGAGTGGCACGCGATTCTCTTTCTCGTGGGGAACGGTCAAGAAATGTGCGTGTTTCTGGGTGCTGGTGCTGGTGCTGGTGCTGGTGCTGGTGCTGGTGCTGGTGCGGATGCGGGATGGGTGGTCGGGGTCACCGCCGACGGGCGCGGGGCGGACGCCGCCCGTCCCGGACGGCCCGCACGGCCCACTCCCGGTGCCGGAGGAAGAGCTCCCGGGCATCGCCGCAGTAGGCCCAGGGCACCTCGGAGGCGTACGGCCCGATTGCCCGGAAGACCTCGTACGCCTCGGCGTGCCGCCCGGCGAAGGCCAGCGCGTGGGCCAGGTAGTTGGCGTCGTCCATGAACTGGGCGTGGGGCTGCGGGGAGCGGTGCCGCCACCAGCCGTCCAGTACGGGGTCGATGTGCGGGCAGTCGATCCAGGGGTGGATGCTCAGCCCGTAACTGCCGTAGCTGCCGGCGACGGTCTCCATCCGGTGCCGGTGCGACTCGGCGAGCGCCACCAGCGGCAGCACGGCGACCGGCAGCCCCCGGGGAGCGGTGTCGGCCTGCTCCTGGGCCCAGTGGAACATCTCCGCCCCCGAGCCGTGGTTGCGGGGAAAGAGATAGGTGAGCAGCTCGTGGTGGGCCTCGCGGTTGTACGGATCGCGCCGCACCACCTCGGCCCAGACCTGCTCCAGCACGTTCCGGCCCGGCGCGTGGACCCGCAGGAGCGCGAGCATCACCACCCACGGCGAGGGGTCGGCCGGCGCGGCCTCGGCGGCCGCCAGACAGGTCGCCCAGGCGGCCTCCATCTCGGCCCGCCCGGCCCCCGCCCCGCTGATCATCGACCGCACGGCCTGCACGTGCGCGAGCAGCGCCAGAGCGTCCCCGGACCGCGGCTCCGCGCGCGCCCACGTATCGGCGAACCGCAGCCGCGCCCCGGCCCGCGCCAGCACCTGCAGCCGGAAGATCCGCCGGTCCCAGTCCGCCCCGGTGCCCGCGAGCAGATCCCGCGGCCCTTCCCACCGCCCCATGGCGGCGTCCTCCAGCACGGCCCGTAACGGCAGATCGTCCCGGGCCTGATGCAGATCCAGCCCGTGCCCGGCACCCCGGCGAAATCTCATCCGCCCCGCTTCCCTGAAGATGCGTCAAGTAGGCGTGTTGCAGGAAAACTTGGAACGGGACCGGGATCACCACCCCTGCCCCCGGGGGCGCACACTACCCCGGGGCGGCGCCGGATGAGGCCGTAACGGGTGAGGCCAATGGTGCCCACAACGAAGAAGGCCCGGACTCAGCACTGCTGAGTCCGGGCCTTCTCCCAAGGCATCCACCTGCACCGTCTTCCCGACGAACCAGGCGAGTGCCCCCGGCAGGATTCGAACCTGCGCACACGGCTCCGGAGGCCGTTGCTCTATCCCCTGAGCTACGGGGGCGCGTCGTCCGCGTCGCGCGGTGACGGGTAGAACATTACCAGCTTCCGGAGGGTGATCCGCAATGTGGTTCGGCGGGGTTCCGGGGGCCGGGGCCGGGTGGGGGTAGCGCACGGGGTGGGGGAGTGCGGGGCGGTCGGGGAAAGCTCGCCCGCACGGGGTGGAAGTGGGGAAAACCCGGACGCAGCGTGGCGGGCGCGCTTACTCTCGGGGTGTGCCTGGCTTGTCCGGCCGGGTCCTTGTCGTCGACGACAACAAGGTCATCCGGCAGCTGATCAGGGTCAACCTCGAGCTCGAAGGCTTCGAGGTCGTGACCGCGGCCGATGGTGCCGAGTGTCTGGAGATCGTGCACCGCGTGCGTCCTGATGTGGTGACGCTGGATGTCGTCATGCCCCGGCTCGACGGGCTGAACACGGCCGCCCGGCTGCGCGCCGATGCCCGTACGCACGACATACCGATCGCGATCATCAGCGCCTGCACCCAGCTGGAGGTCGAGAGCGGCCGTTCCGCCGGGGTCGACGCGTTTCTGGCGAAGCCGTTCGAGCCGGTCGAGATGGTGCGGCTCGTGCGCAGGCTCATGCGGCGCCGCACGGGGGAGCGGGGCGACGGGGTTCCGGGGGCCTCGGCCCCCGGGGATGCGGGGGCTATGCGCGGGATCCAGTCCGTCTGCGGGGCGGAGGCCTTCCGGGGGCATGAGTAGTCGGGTGTGAGTAGTCAGGCAATGAGTGGTCGGGCGTGCGCAGTGGGGCATGAGTGGTCCGTTCCCGAGCCGCCCCCGGGCTGTTTCTGATCCAGCTCCGGCTCCGGTCCCGGCTTCGTTTTCGTGCCTCCCTCGCCGCGCCGCATCCGCGTGCCGGTGACGCCGCGCCGTCTCGGTCGGCGAAACCCATTCGCCCCGGCCCCACCCCTCTCCCCTAGGCTTGGCCCCGTGACCCCGGCCGATCTCTCCCGCACCGTGCTGCACGCCGTGCACTGCGCCGTCGAGGCCGACGAGCTGCCCGCCGCCGTGCCCACGCGGGTCACCGTGCGGGTCCCGCCCCGCCCGGGGTGCGGTGACTACGCCACCAACGTCGCCCTGCGCGTGGCCCAGGACACCGGCAGGCCCGCCCGCGAGGTCGCCGAGGTGCTCCGCAAGCGGCTGGCCGCGGAGCCGGGGGTCGCCCGGGTCGACATCGCCGGGCCGGGGTTCCTCAACATCACCCTTGAGGGGACCTCTTACACGCAGCTCGTGCGGGACGTGCTGCGCACGCCCCCCGCCGCCGAGCCGCTCCCGCTGCCCGCTCCCGCCCCCGAGCTCGTCGCCCGCCTGGGCTCCGACGCCGCCCGCTGGAGCCTGCTGTGGCCCGCCGGCTTCGACCGCGCCGATCTCCTCGTCCAGCGCGACGGCAACCCCCTCTTCCGGGTGCGCTACGCCCACGCCCGCTCCCGGGCCCTCGTGCGCAACGCCCGCGACCTGGGGTTCCGCTCCGAGCCGGCCGACACCGGCTACGACACCGCCCACGACGGCGCCGCGACGGCCCTTCTCGCCGCCCTCGCCGACCACTCCCGCATCACGACCGCCCGCGACCCCGAGCGCCTCGCCCGGCATCTCGACCGGATCGCCGGCGCCTTCCTGACGTGGCAGACCGGCTGCGCCGTGCTGCCCCGCGGTGACGAGAAACCCTCGGCCGTCCACCGCGCCCGCCTGGCCCTCGCCGAGGCCACGGGCAACGTGCTGGCCGACGGCCTCCACCAGCTCGGCATCACCGCACCCGCACACCTCTGAGGGGATCAGAGACCATGAGCCGTTCCGCCCACCCCGCCGGGCCCCGCTATGCCGACGTCCTTCCCGAGGGGCGCTCCGTTTCGGGCACAGTTCCGCCGTCCGACCTCAACGCCCTCGAACCGAAGGTGTGGTCGCGCACGGTCGGCCGCGGCGAGGACGGGGTCGTCACCGTCGGCGGCATCCCCGTCACCCGGCTCGCCGAGGAGTTCGGCACCCCGGCCTACTTCCTCGACGAGAGCGACTTCCGGGCCCGCTGCCGCGCCTGGCGCGACGCCTTCGGGACGGACGCCGACGTCTTCTACGCGGGGAAGGCGTTCCTCTCGCGGGCCGTCGTGCGCTGGCTGCACGAGGAGGGGCTGAACCTCGACGTCTGCTCCGCCGGCGAGCTCGCCACCGCGCTGGCCGCCGGGATGCCCGCCGAGCGCATCGCCCTGCACGGCAACAACAAGTCCATCGAGGAGATCACCCGCGCCGTCGAGGCCGGCGTCGGGCGGATCGTCCTCGACTCCTTCCAGGAGATCGTGCGCGTCGCGCACGTCGCCGAGCGGCTCGGCAAGCGCCAGCGCGTCCAGATCCGGGTCACCGTCGGAGTCGAGGCTCACACCCACGAGTTCATCGCCACCGCGCACGAGGACCAGAAGTTCGGCCTCGCGCTCGCCGGTGGGCAGGCCGCCGAGGCCGTCCGCCGGGCGCTGAAGCTCGACGGCCTGGAGCTCATCGGCATCCACTCCCACATCGGTTCGCAGATCTTCGACACCTCCGGCTTCGAGGTCGCCGCCCACCGCGTGGTCGGCCTGCTCAAGGAGGTCCGCGACGAGCACGGCGTCGAACTGCCCGAGATCGACCTCGGCGGCGGCCTCGGCATCGCCTACACCGCCGACGACGACCCGCGCGAGCCGCACGAGATCGCCACGGCCCTGCGCGAGATCGTCACGCGCGAGTGCGCGGCCGCCGGTCTCGCCGTGCCGCGGATCTCCGTCGAGCCGGGGCGCGCCATCGTCGGCCCGACCGCCTTCACGCTCTACGAGGTGGGCACGGTCAAGGAACTGCCGGGCCTGCGCACGTACGTCAGCGTCGACGGCGGCATGTCGGACAACATCCGCACCGCCCTCTACGACGCCGAGTACACCGTCGCGCTGGTCTCCCGGACGTCCACCGCCGCGCCGATGCTCTCGCGCGTGGTCGGCAAGCACTGCGAGTCCGGCGACATCGTCGTCCGGGACGCCTTCCTCCCCGCCGACGTGGCGCCGGGTGACCTGCTCGCGGTCCCCGCCACCGGCGCCTACTGCCGCTCGATGGCCAGCAACTACAACCACGCGCTGCGGCCGCCGGTGGTGGCGGTGGCCGACGGCGCGGCCCGTGTGATCGTCCGGCGCGAGACCGAAGATGACCTTCTTCGTCTCGACGTCGGCTGACGGAAACAAAGATCTCGGATACTGGACGGGGGAAGGAAACCCCCGTCCGGTGAGTGAGACTGGTGCACAACCCAAGATGTACAAGAAACGAGGTCGGATGATGCGTACGCGTCCGCTGAAGGTGGCGCTGCTGGGCTGTGGAGTCGTCGGCTCTGAGGTGACGCGCATCATGACGACGCACGCCGACGACCTCGCGGCCCGCATCGGTGCGCCCGTCGAGCTCGCCGGCATCGCCGTCCGCCGGCCCGGCCGGGTCCGCGCGGGGGTGCCCGAGGAACTGATCACCACCGACGCCACGGCCCTGGTCGAGCGCGGTGACATCGACGTGATCATCGAGGTCATCGGCGGCATCGAGCCCGCCCGCACGCTGATCACCAAGGCCTTCGAGAACGGCGCGAGCGTCGTTTCGGCCAACAAGGCGCTGCTCGCGGACGATGGCGCGGCCCTGCACGCCGCCGCCGAGAAGTACGGCGCGGACCTCTACTACGAGGCCGCCGTCGCCGGTGCCATCCCGCTGGTCCGGCCGCTGCGCGAGTCGCTCGCCGGCGACAAGGTCAACCGGGTGCTCGGCATCGTCAACGGCACGACCAACTTCATCCTCGACAAGATGGACTCCAGCGGCGCCGGCTACTCCGAGGCGCTGGACGAGGCCACCGCGCTGGGCTACGCCGAGGCCGACCCGACCGCCGACGTCGAGGGCTTCGACGCCGCGGCGAAGGCCGCGATCCTCGCCGGGATCGCCTTCCACACCCGCGTCCGCCTCGACGACGTCTATCGCGAGGGCATGACGGAGGTCACCGCGGCGGACTTTGCTTCCGCAAAACAGATGGGCTGCACGATCAAGCTGCTGGCCATCTGCGAGCGGGCCGCCGACGGGCAGTCGGTCACCGCCCGGGTGCACCCGGCGATGATCCCGCTCAGCCACCCGCTGGCCTCGGTGCGCGAGGCGTACAACGCGGTCTTCGTGGAGGCCGAGGCGGCCGGTCAGCTGATGTTCTACGGCCCCGGCGCGGGCGGCTCGCCGACCGCCTCGGCGGTCCTCGGCGACCTCGTCGCCGTATGCCGCAACAAGCTCGCCGAGTCCACCGGCCCCGGTGAGTCCGCCTACACGCGGCTGCCGGTGAGCCCCATGGGCGAGGTGGTCACGCGCTACCACATCAGCCTCGACGTGGCCGACAAGCCGGGTGTCCTCGCCCAGGTCGCCACGGTCTTCGCCGCGCACGGGGTGTCGATCGACACCGTCCGCCAGACGGGCAAGGACGGCGAGGCCTCCCTCGTCGTGGTGACCCACCGCGCCCCCGACGCCGCCCTCACGGCGACGGTCGAGGCGCTGCGCAAGCTGGATACGGTCCGCGGTGTCGCGAGCATCATGCGGGTTGAAGGGGAGTAACAAAAGCAATGTCCGACAACAACGGCCGTCCGGCCTCCCGTACCCACCAGTGGCGCGGCATCATCGAGGAGTACCGCGACCGCCTTCCGGTCACCGCGGACACCCCGGTGGTCACCCTCCGCGAGGGCGGCACGCCGCTCGTCCCCGCACAGGTGCTCTCCGAGCGCACGGGTTGCGAGGTCCACCTCAAGGTCGAGGGCGCGAACCCCACGGGCTCCTTCAAGGACCGTGGCATGACCATGGCCATCACCCGGGCGAAGGAGGAGGGCGCCAAGGCCGTCATCTGCGCCTCCACCGGCAACACCTCCGCCTCCGCCGCGGCCTACGCCGTGCGCGCCGGCATGGTCTGCGCCGTCCTGGTCCCGCAGGGCAAGATCGCGCTCGGCAAGATGGGCCAGGCCCTGGTCCACGGCGCCCGCATCCTGCAGGTCGACGGCAACTTCGACGACTGCCTGACGCTGGCCCGCGGCCTGTCCGAGCAGTACCCCGTGGCGCTGGTCAACTCGGTCAACCCGGTGCGCATCGAGGGCCAGAAGACCGCCGCGTTCGAGATCGTCGACGCGCTCGGCGACGCGCCCGACATCCACGTCCTCCCCGTCGGCAACGCCGGCAACATCACCGCCTACTGGCGCGGCTACCGGGAGTACGCCGGTGACGGGATCGCCTCCCGCACCCCCCGCATGTGGGGCTTCCAGGCCTCCGGTTCGGCGCCGATCGTGCGCGGCGAGCCGGTCAAGGACCCGCACACCATCGCGACCGCCATCCGCATCGGCAACCCCGCCTCGTGGCAGTTCGCCGAGCAGGCGCGCGACGAATCGGGCGGCCTCATCGACGAGGTGACCGACCGCCAGATCCTCGCCGCGTACCGCCTGTTGGCCTCGCAGGAGGGCGTCTTCGTCGAGCCCGCCTCGGCCGCGAGCGTGGCCGGTCTCCTCAAGGCCGCCGAACTCGGCCTGGTGGACCCCGGGCAGCGCATCGTCTGCACGGTCACCGGCAACGGCCTCAAGGACCCGGACTGGGCGGTGGCGGGCGCGCCCCAGCCGATTACCGTTCCGGTGGACGCGGGTGCGGCCGCGCAGCGGCTGGGCCTCGTCTGACCTGCCAGTCTCCCGCCAGTGAGGCGGGGCGGGTGCGGGCGCGCCGTCGGGTTGTGCCCACCCGTCCCGCCCAGCGGGACGATTGCCCACAACAGGTTGGGGGCGAGCCCCGGGACCGGGCTGCCCCGCCGCCCGCAAGCCCGCCGCAGGCGACACGCATCGTGCGCCTCCCGTGCGCCCTATGTCGCCGCAGAACCTTCCTTCGATAGGCTGTACTCACTCCGCCCCGTCGCAGACCGCCGCCGTGACCCACGGCATCGCCGTCGCGGCCCTTGCGGACGTTGCACGCCCCACCAAGGCCAGACCAAGGAGAGTCATCGAGCGATGGCCGGTCCCGCGTTCCGCGCCGCCGCTGTCCGCGTGCGCACCCCTGCCACCAGCGCAAACCTCGGCCCCGGCTTCGACGCCCTGGGCCTCGCGCTGGGGCTCTACGACGACGTCGTGGTCCGGGTGGCCGAATCCGGGCTGCACATCGACATCGCCGGAGAGGGCGCCGACACCCTCCCGCGCGACGAGAGCCATCTCCTCGTACGGGCCCTGCGCACGGCCTTCGACCTGCTCGGCGGCCAGCCGCGCGGCCTGGAGGTCGTCTGTGCCAACCGCATCCCGCACGGGCGCGGCCTCGGCTCCTCCTCGGCCGCCATCTGCGCGGGGATAGTCGCGGCCCGCGCCGTGACCATAGGCGGGGCCGAGAAGCTCGACGACGCGGCGCTGCTCGAGCTGGCCACCGAGATCGAGGGACACCCCGACAACGTCGCCGCGTGCCTGATGGGCGGTTTCACCCTGGCGTGGATGGACGCCGGAGTGGCGCGGGCCATTCGGATGGACCCTGCGGATTCCATCGTTCCGGTGGTCTTCGTGCCGTCCCGGCCGGTGCTGACCGAGACCGCCCGCGGGCTGCTGCCGCGCAGCGTCCCCCATGTGGACGCCGCGGCCAACGCCGGCCGGGCCGCCCTGCTGGTCGAGGCGCTCACCAGGCGCCCCGAGCTGCTGCTGGCGGCCACCGAGGACCGGCTCCACCAGGAGTACCGCGCCCCGGCGATGCCGGAGAGCGTGGCCCTGGTCAACCGACTGCGCGCGGACGGCGTCCCCGCGGTCATCTCCGGCGCGGGGCCCACGGTCCTCGCGCTGGTCGAGAGCGGTGCGGCCGACAAGGTCGCACGACTGGCGGGCGAGGGGTGGGCGGCCAACCGGCTGGCTCTCGACGCCGGGGGGACGAGCGTGCTGCCGCTCGCCTGACAGCGGAAATCCGGGCGAAATCCGGCCCCGCGAAAAATAGCGGTTGCCGGTCTTGGAGAGGGGGAATGTTTGTGGGATCCGGTAGTGTTAACCTCAAGTCTGCACTCGACGCCACATCGGCTCGGTGCTCTGTGTCCCGATCAGGGGCCGCTTTTCTTCCGGGAGCCTCCCAAACTGCCTGAGCAGCCTGCCTGAGCAGCTTCGAGCACGCTCCGGAATCGGCGTGGGTGACATGAGTGAAGCCGATACTCCATGTCTTCACCTCATTCTTCACGCCGGACCAATGAACTGATTCTTCCGCCGTACCAGCCGTACCGGCGGACCACCGCCCCGGCCCGGTCCGCAAACCGCCAGACCGTAGCCGGACAGCACAACCGGTCGCCGAGCCAGACAGGCCGACGCCCGCTCCAGGGAAGGACCCCTTCGTGAGCGACACCACCGATCTGATGGGCGTGAACGCCGGCGCCACCGGCAATGCCTCCGCGCCCGCCACGGACGCTCCCGCCGCGCCTGCCACCGGTGCTGCCACCGCCCCCAAGCGGCGCCGCTCGGGCACGGGCCTCGATGCCATGGTCCTGGCCGAGCTCCAGCAGCTCGCCTCGAGCCTCGGCATCAAGGGCACCGCGCGGATGCGTAAAGGCCAGCTGATCGAGGTCATCAAGGAGAGGCAGGCCGGCTCCTCCGCCGCGCCCGCCAAGGCCGACGCGGCAGCGCCGTCCGCGGACGCCGAGACCAAGCCGAAGCGCCGCGCCACCTCCAAGGCCCGTACGGGTGAGGCGGCCGAGAAGGCCGAGGCCAAGACCGAGAAGGCTGCTGCCGCGCAGCAGCAGATCGAGATCCCGGGCCAGCCGGGCAGCGACGAGCAGCCGGCCGCCGAGCGCCGCCGCCGCCGGGCCACCGCGCCCGCCGGCAGCCCCGAGGGCACCGAGGTCAAGACCGAGGCCCGCGCCGAGGAGCGCACCGAGGCCAAGGCCGAGACCGCGCTGGACACCGCCGAGGGCAAGGCCGCCAAGGGCGACCGCCAGGACCGCGCCGAGCGCGGCCAGAAGGGCGACCGCCGTGAGCGCGGCGACCGCGGCGACCGCCAGGACCGCGGCGAGCGCGGTCAGCGCGACCGCCGTGAGCGCGGCAACCGCGGCGACGACGCCGGCCAGCAGGGCGGCGCCGGCCGCCAGCAGCGCGACGGCCGTGGCGCGCCTCAGGGCGCCCAGGGCGGCCCGCAGGACGAGGACGACTTCGAGGGCGGCCGCCGCGGCCGCCGTGGCCGCTACCGCGACCGCCGTGGCCGTCGTGGCCGCGACGACTTCGGCAACGAGCCGCAGGTCTCCGAGGACGACGTCCTGATTCCCGTCGCGGGCATCCTGGACATCCTCGACAACTACGCGTTCATCCGTACCTCCGGTTACCTGCCCGGCCCGAACGACGTCTACGTCTCCCTCGCCCAGGTCCGCAAGAACGGCCTGCGCAAGGGTGACCACGTCACCGGTGCGGTGCGGCAGCCGAAGGACGGCGAGCGGCGCGAGAAGTTCAACGCCCTTGTCCGCCTTGACTCGGCCAACGGCATGTCGGCCGAATCCGGCCGCGGGCGCCCCGAGTTCAACAAGCTCACCCCGCTCTACCCGCAGGACCGCCTGCGGTTGGAGACCGACCCGGGCGTGCTGACGACCCGGATCATCGATCTGGTCGCCCCCATCGGCAAGGGCCAGCGCGGTCTGATCGTGGCCCCGCCGAAGACCGGTAAGACCATGATCATGCAGGCGATCGCCAACGCGATCACCACCAACAACCCCGAGTGCCACCTGATGGTCGTCCTGGTCGACGAGCGTCCGGAAGAGGTCACCGACATGCAGCGGTCGGTCAAGGGCGAGGTCATCTCCTCGACCTTCGACCGCCCGGCCGAGGACCACACCACCGTCGCCGAGCTGGCCATCGAGCGCGCCAAGCGCCTCGTGGAGCTGGGTCACGACGTGGTCGTCCTGCTGGACTCGATCACCCGTCTGGGCCGCGCCTACAACCTGGCCGCCCCGGCCTCGGGCCGCATCCTGTCCGGTGGTGTCGACTCGACCGCGCTCTACCCGCCGAAGAAGTTCTTCGGTGCCGCGCGCAACATCGAGGACGGCGGCTCGCTGACCATCCTGGCCACCGCGCTGGTCGAGACCGGCTCGCGCATGGACGAGGTGATCTTCGAGGAGTTCAAGGGCACCGGCAACATGGAGCTCAAGCTCGACCGGAAGCTCGCCGACAAGCGCATCTTCCCCGCCGTCGACGTGGACCCCTCGGGTACGCGCAAGGAGGAGATCCTCCTGGGCAGCGAGGAGCTGGCGATCGTCTGGAAGCTGCGCCGGGTGCTGCACGCGCTCGACTCGCAGCAGGCCATCGAGCTGCTCCTCGACAAGATGAAGCAGACCAAGTCGAACGCCGAGTTCCTGATGCAGATCGCGAAGACCACGCCCTCCTCGGGCAACGGCAACGACTGATTCGCATCCCGCGGCTCAAGGAGGCCCCTCGTCACCTCGGTGGCGGGGGGCCTCCGCCGTGATCTTCCTGTGACATTCTGAGATCTGCGCCACAGCCGCGCGGCTCCGCACTGGCCGGAATCATTGCCTCGCATTTGACTGAAATCGCAGGTGGCGAGGGGTAGTAGTGATCGCCGGCCGCTCCGCCCGGAGGGGCGTTTCTAAGACAGTCCTCAGAAAACGCTGTGCAACCCTGTCGCAGGCTTCCCCGTCAATCAGCGCAGGGGGGACAAGCCGGGGAGAGGCCCGGGGACCGTGGAGGACTGAGGAGCGCATGGCCGACGAGAGCAGTGGCACGTCAGCGGGTTCGCACCGCCGCCGTGCCGGCGGGACCCGCGGCCGGCGCCGCAAGGCCCGTCCGCGCCGCAAGGGCTGGCGAATAGCCGCCTGGACGGCCACCGGTGTGGTCCTCGCGGGCGGCGCCGGGGCGGGGTTCCTCTACTACAAGTTCAACGGGAACCTCAGCAGCGTCGACATCAACGCGGCCCTGGGCAAGAACCGGCCGGAGAACGTCGACAACGGCTCGCAGGACATCCTCGTCCTCGGCTCCGACTCCCGCGCCGGCGACAACGGCAAGTACGGCAGGGACGAGGGCAGCTCCCGCTCCGACACGGCGATGATCGTGCACGTCTACGCGGGTCACAAGAAGGCCAGCGTCGTCTCGATCCCGCGCGACACCATCGTCGCCCGCCCCGCGTGCAAGACCCCCGAGGGGAAGACCAGCCCGGCGGTCAAGCGCGGGCAGTTCAACGAGGCGTACTCCATCGGGGGCGCGGTCTGCGCGGTCAAGACCGTCGAGGCGATGACGCAGATCCGCATGGACCACTACATGGAGGTCGACTTCGCCGGCTTCCAGAAGCTCATCGACAAGCTGGGCGGCGTGGAGGTCACCACCACCAAGGCCATCCACGACAAGTCGAGCCACCTCGACCTCGAGGCCGGCACCCACAAGCTCAACGGCGAGCAGTCCCTCGGCCTCGTCCGCACCCGCAAGGCCGTCGGCGACGGCAGCGACCTCGGCCGGATCAAGCTCCAGCAGGCGTTCATCAAGGCGCTGCTGGACCAGGTCAAGCAGGTCGGGCTGTTCACCAGCCCCACCAAGCTCTACGGGATCGCCGACACCGCCACCAAGGCGCTCACCACCGACCGCGAGCTGGCCTCGGTCGACAAGCTGTACTCCTTCGCCAACGGCCTCAAGGGCATCGGCTCCGGCGACATGCACATGGTGACGCTGCCGGTGGGCGACGACCCCGCCGACCGCAACCGGGTGATCCCGCTGACGGAGGCGAGCGAGCAGATCTGGACCGCGCTCCGCGCGGACCGGCCCATCCCGGAGGCCGCCCTGCAGGACGGCGCGGGCGCGAAGACGGGCGCCGAGGACGTCGTCAAGTGATCTCCGGTGCCGGACGGCACGCCGCCGGACGGCACCCGGCCGCACGGCCGCCGGACCCCCGCTGACCAGGCACCGGAGCCCTTGGGAATAACCGGCCGCGACCTCCCGTTTTGGGGGATGCGGCCAGTACTGGCAAACTGGTCCGTCGGCCCCGGTTCACGTAAGGCAATCCCGCCTCTACGACCCGGAGCCCTCCCGAACCTAGGAGACCCCTTGAAGCGCGACATCCACCCGGAGTACGTCGAGACGCAGGTCAGCTGCACCTGTGGCGCCTCGTTCACCACCCGTAGCACCGTCGCCGACGGCACCATCCGTGCCGACGTGTGCTCCGAGTGCCACCCGTTCTACACGGGCAAGCAGAAGATCCTCGACACCGGTGGCCGCGTGGCGCGGTTCGAGGCCCGCTTCGGCAAGACCGCCGGGTCCGCCAAGAAGTAGCGACCCGCAGGCGCCGGTCCTCGGTCGCCCTCCGCGTGCGAGGGCGACCGGACCGGCGCTTTGTCGTCCAGCAGGCCCGACAGTCAGGCCGTCACTTCCAGCAGCTAGGGAAACCCCATGTTCGAGGCAGTCGAGGAACTGATCGGTGAGCACGCCGACCTCGAGAAGCGGCTCGCCGACCCCGCCGTGCACGCGGACCAGGCCAACGCCCGCAAGCTCAACAAGCGCTACGCCGAGCTGACGCCGATCGTCGGGACCTACCGCTCCTGGAAGCAGGCGGGGGACGACATCGAGACCGCTCGCGAGTTCGCCGCCGACGACCCCGACTTCGCCGCCGAGGTCAAGGACCTGGAGAAGCAGCGCGAGGAGCTCACCGAGAAGCTCCGCCTGCTCCTCGTCCCGCGCGACCCCAGCGACGACAAGGACGTCATCCTCGAGATCAAGGCCGGTGCGGGCGGCGACGAGTCCGCACTGTTCGCCGGCGACCTGCTGCGCATGTACCTGCGCTACGCCGAGCGCGTCGGCTGGAAGACCGAGATCATCGACTCCACCGAGTCCGAGCTCGGCGGCTACAAGGACGTCCAGGTCGCGGTGAAGACCAAGGGCGGCAACGGCGCCACCGAGCCCGGCCAGGGCGTGTGGGCCCGGCTGAAGTACGAGGGCGGCGTCCACCGCGTCCAGCGCGTGCCGGCCACCGAGTCCCAGGGCCGCATCCACACCTCCGCCGCCGGCGTGCTCGTCACGCCCGAGGCCGAGGAGGTCGACGTCGAGATCAACATGAACGATCTGCGCATCGACGTCTACCGCTCCTCCGGCCCCGGCGGCCAGTCCGTCAACACCACCGACTCCGCGGTCCGCATCACCCACCTGCCGACCGGCGTCGTCGCCTCCTGCCAGAACGAGAAGAGCCAGCTCCAGAACAAGGAGCAGGCCCTGCGCATCCTGCGCTCGCGGCTGCTCGCCGCGGCCCAGGAGAAGGCCGAGGCCGAGGCCGCCGACGCCCGCCGCAGCCAGGTGCGCACCGTCGACCGCTCCGAGAAGATCCGGACGTACAACTTCCCGGAAAACCGCATCTCGGACCACCGCGTCGGCTTCAAGGCGTACAACTTGGACCAGGTGCTCGACGGCGAGCTGGACCCGATGATCCAGGCGTGCGTGGACGCCGACTCCGCCGCCAAGCTCGCCGCCGCGGGCTGACCGCAGACCGCAAGCCCGTCCGCGACCGCCGGAACGGCCCCGCCCCGGGGCCGCCCGCAGGCCGGGGACGACGATCCGAAGACGCGAGAGGACCACTGTGAATCTGCTGCTCGCCGAAGTGGCGCAAGCCACTCAGCGGCTGGCCGACGCCGGCGTACCTTCTCCGCGCTTCGACGCGGAGGAGCTCGCCGCCTTCGTGCACGGCGTCAAGCGGGGTGAGCTGCACCAGGTCGCGGACGCCGACTTCGACGCCCGCTACTGGGAGGCCGTCGCCCGCCGCGAGGCCCGGGAGCCGCTCCAGCACATCACCGGCCGCGCCTTCTTCCGCTACCTGGAGCTCCAGGTCGGCCCCGGCGTCTTCGTCCCCCGCCCCGAGACCGAGTCGGTCGTCGGCTGGGCCATAGACGCCGTACGGGCCATGGACGTCGTCGAGCCCCTGATCGTCGACCTGTGCACCGGCTCCGGCGCCATCGCCCTCGCCCTCGCCCAGGAGGTGCCCCGCTCGCGCGTGCACGCCGTCGAGCTGGACGAGACCGCCCTCGGCTGGGCCCGCAAGAACGTCGAGGGCTCCCGCGTGACCCTCCACCACGGCGACGCCCTCACCGCGCTGCCCGAGCTCGACGGCCAGGTCGACCTCGTCGTCAGCAACCCGCCGTACATCCCGCTCACCGAATGGGAGTACGTCGCCCCCGAGGCCCGCGACCACGACCCGCAGCTCGCCCTGTTCTCCGGCGAGGACGGCCTCGACACCATCCGCGGCATCGAGCGCACCGCCCACCGGCTGCTGCGCCCGGGCGGCGTCGTCGTCATCGAGCACGCCGACACCCAGGGCGGCCAGGTCCCGTGGATCTTCACCGAGGAGCGCGGCTGGGCCGACGCCGCCGACCACCCCGACCTGAACAACCGCCCCCGCTTCGCCACCGCGCGGAAGGCCATGCCGTGACGACGGCACCCCTGACATCTGCCCTGTTCACCCCGTACGAGGAGGTCCGTTAATGGCACGGCGATACGACTGCAGCGACGCGACCGACCGCAAGACCGGCCTGCGCGAGGCCGTCGCCGCGGTGCGCCGCGGTGAGCTGGTCGTGCTGCCCACCGACACCGTGTACGGCATCGGTGCGGACGCCTTCAGCCGCGAGGCCGTCGGCGATCTCCTGCAGGCCAAGGGCCGCGGCCGCGGCATGCCCTCGCCCGTCCTCGTCGGCTCCCCGAACACCCTGCACGGCCTCGTCACGGACTTCTCCGAGCAGGCCTGGGAGCTCGTCGACGCCTTCTGGCCCGGCGCGCTCACCCTCGTCGCCAACCACCAGCCGTCCCTGACCTGGGACCTGGGCGAGACCCGCGGCACCGTCGCCGTCCGGATGCCGCTGCACCCGGTCGCCATCGAGCTGCTCACCGAGTTCGGCCCGATGGCCGTCTCCAGCGCCAACCTCACCGGCCACCCGGCGCCGCAGGACTGCGACGCCGCCCAGGAGATGCTCGGCGACTCCGTCTCCGTCTACCTCGACGGCGGCCCCACCCCCGCCGACGTGCCGTCCTCCATCGTGGACGTCACCGGCAAGGTCCCCGTGCTGCTGCGCGCCGGTGCGATCAGCGCCGAGCAGCTGCGCGAGGTGGTACCCGACCTCGAGGTGGCGAATTGATCGCCCCGCAGGGGCGTGGCATAGCGGGACCGGACACGGCGGCCAAGGCCGACACCTTCCGCATCCTCCACGTCAGCACCGGCAACGTCTGCCGCTCGCCCATCACCGAGCGGCTGACCCGCCATGCCCTCACCGACCGGCTCGGCGACCCCTTCGCGGGCGGCCTGGTGGTGGAGAGCGCCGGCACCTGGGGCCACGAGGGGGCTCCGATGGAGGCGCACGCCGCCACCGTCCTCGCCGACCTCGGCGCCGACCCGCACGGGTTCACCGGCCGCGAGCTGCTCGACGAGCACGTCATCCGCGCCGACCTCGTCCTGACCGCCACCCGCGACCACCGCGCCCAGGTCATCTCCATGGGCCACTCGGCCGGGCTGCGCACCTTCACGCTGAAGGAGTTCACCCGGCTGGTGCGGGCCATAGACCCCGCGACCCTCCCGGACCCCGAGCGGGCCGGCGGCGTGGTCGAGCGGGCCCGCGCCCTGGTGCAGGCCGCCGCCGCCCTGCGCGGCTGGCTGCTCGCCCCGAACGCGGAGGCCGACGAGGTCCACGACCCCTACGGCGCCCCGATCACCTTCTTCCGCTCCATCGGCGACGAGATCAACCAGGCCCTCGACCCGGTCCTCACCGCACTCACCGGGCGCTCCGCCCGGTCCTGACCGCCTGCGCCGGCGCGGGCGCGGGCCTACATTGGGTGGCACAACCGCATCTTCCGATGCCCCGTGCACCACCGAGGTCCGGAGCGCGCGCCATGCCGGTCACCGCAGCAGCACCCCACACCCACTGGAGTCCCGACTTCGCCGCGCTGCGCCGTCAGGACCCGGAGCTGGCGGGCCTGGTGCTCGCCGAGCTCGAGCGGCAGTCCACGGGCCTCCAGCTGATCGCCGCCGAGAACTTCACCTCGCCCGCCGTCCTCGCGGCCCTCGGCTCCCCGCTCGCCAACAAGTACGCCGAGGGCTATCCCGGCGCCCGCCACCACGGCGGCTGCGAGCTGGTCGACCTCGCCGAGCGCATCGCCGCCGACCGCGCCAAGGCCCTCTTCGGCGCCGGGCACGCCAACGTCCAGCCCCACTCCGGCTCCGCCGCGGTGCTCGCCGCCTACGCCGCCCTGCTGCGCCCGGGCGACAAGGTGCTGGCCATGGGCCTGCGGTACGGCGGGCACCTCACGCACGGCTCGCCCGCGAACTTCTCCGGCCGCTGGTTCGACTTCACCGGCTACGGCGTACGCCGCGACACCGGCCTGATCGACTACGACGAGGTCCGGGCGCTGGCCCGCGAGCACCGGCCCAGGGCGATCGTCTGCGGCTCGATCTCGTACCCGCGCCACCCCGACTACGCGGCCTTCCGGGAGATCGCCGACGAGACGGGCGCCTACCTGATCGTGGACGCCGCCCACCCCATCGGCCTGGTCGCCGGGGGAGCGGCGCCGAACCCCGTGCCGTACGCCGACGTGGTGTGCGCGACCACCCACAAGGTGCTGCGCGGCCCCCGCGGCGGCATGATCCTGTGCCGCGCGGAGCTCGCGGGCCGGGTCGACCGCGCGGTCTTCCCCTTCTCCCAGGGCGGCGCGCAGATGCACACCGTCGCGGCGAAGGCGGTGGCCTTCGGGGAGGCGGCGACGCCGGCCTTCACGGCGTACGCCCATCAGGTGGTGGCCAACGCCCGCGCCCTTGCCGCCGTCCTGGCCGCTGAGGGCCTCGCTGTGACCACGGGCGGCACCGATACGCACATCATCACCGCCGACGTCTCCGGGCTCGCCCAGGAGGCCGCCACGGCCCGCGGCAGGCTCGCGGCGGCCGGCATCGTCCTGGACGTCTGCGGACTGCCCCACGGCACGGCGCACGGCCTGCGGCTGGGCACTGCCGCCGTGACGACGCAGGGCATGCGGGAGCCGGAGATGGCCCGGATCGGCGCGCTGATCGGGGCCGCGCTGCGGGGCGCGGGGCAGGACGGGGGCCTGCGCGGGGAGGTCGCCCGGCTCGCGGCGGGCTTCCCTCCCTACGCTCCTTATCCCGCGCACATCTGACGGCTGCAACCATCGCGGGTGGCCGTACGTCTACAGCTGTATTCACGGATCGGGGGCGGACGCGAATATGGTGTGGGGCTGTGATGTCCAGCGCGACCTCTGGGGCAGCCCGTGCGTGAATACCTGCTGACGCTGTGCGTCACCGCGGCAGTCACCTATCTGCTGACGGGACCGGTGCGGAAGTTCGCGATCGTGGCCGGCGCGATGCCGGAGATCCGCGCCCGCGACGTGCACCGGGAACCGACGCCGCGGCTCGGCGGTATCGCGATGTTCGGCGGCCTGTGCGCGGGCCTGCTGGTGGCGGCCCACCTGTCGAACCTGGGCAAGGTCTTCGAGCTGCACAGCGAGCCGCGGGCGCTGCTGTCGGGCGCCGGGCTGATCTGGATCCTCGGCGTGCTGGACGACAAGTGGGGCGTGGACGCCCTGGTCAAGCTGGGCGGCCAGATGATCGCCGCCGGTGTGATGGTGCTCCAGGGCCTGACGATCCTGTGGATCCCGGTGCCCGGCGTGGGCACGGTCGGGCTCACCCCCATGCAGGGCACGCTGCTGACGGTCGCCCTCGTGGTCATCACCATCAACGCGGTCAATTTCGTCGACGGCCTGGACGGCCTGGCCTCCGGAATGGTGTGCATCGCCGCCGCCGCGTTCTTCCTCTACGCCTACCGCCTGTGGTTCGGCCACAACGTGGAGGCGGCCGCACCCGCGACGCTGTTCGCCGCGATCCTGATGGGCATGTGCCTGGGATTCCTCCCGCACAATATGCACCCTGCACGTATCTTTATGGGCGATTCGGGCTCGATGCTCATCGGCCTGGTGCTCGCGGCGGGCGCCATCTCCATCACCGGCCAGGTCGACCCCGATGTGCTCAATGCATTCACGGGCGGTTCGGAGCGTGCGGTCGTGCACGCCACGGTGCCGGTCTACATCCCGCTGCTGCTGCCGCTGACGGTGATCGCGGTGCCCGTCGCGGACCTGCTGCTCGCCATCGTGCGGCGCACCTGGAACGGGCAGTCGCCGTTCGCCGCGGACCGCGGTCACCTGCACCACCGGCTGCTCGAAATCGGCCATTCGCACAGCCGTGCGGTGCTGATCATGTATTTCTGGTCGGGGCTCATCGCCTTCGGCACGGTGGCCTATTCCGTGCACTCGGCGAGCACCTGGATCCTGCTGCTGATCGTCGCGCTGAGCGCGGCCGGCCTCGTCCTGCTGCTGCTGCCGCGCTTCAAGCCGCGCGCCCCCCGCTGGGCCGAGGCGTTCGTGCCGCCGCGCTACCGCCGCCGCAAGGTGGCCGCCGCCGGGCCGGAGGCGGCCGCCGGGCCGGAGGCGGCCGCCGCGGAGCCGACGGCGGAGGCCGTGCCGGCCGGTGCCGAGCCCGCGGAGCCGGGGGAGGAGCGCGAGCCCGTGCCCGCCGGGGTGCACGGGGCCACGGCCATCGGCGACCGTTCGCGCTTCGCGCACGCCCGGGGGGTCGGCGGTAACCGCTGACGCCATCCGGAGGCATCCATTCCGGGGGTCGGAGGAAGCATCCGGGCGAAAATGCGAGTCGGTGTCTCTATCAGAGATCTTTCGGCTCGTCAGCGCTATGACCAGCGACATGACCCTTGCGTGTGACGTCGGGCACACGATGTAGGTAAAGACCTCATCAAATAGTTTGTGATACCGTTCACGAAACCCGGTGCTGGAGCCGAAGGACCGTAGTGCGGCGGTCCTCCGTCGCAAGCCGCGAGCATTTCCGGGGATACGCTCGTCCACGACGAATCGTTGCTTCCGACCTCATCGCCGGAGAAACCCTTCATGCAGTCCAACGACGCCCGAACACTCTTCCAGTGCGCCGTCCCGACCGCCGTGGCCGGCATCGTCGCCGCCGCCGTGAGCGGTGTGCTCGCCGGCGGCAAGGGTGCGGTCGGCGCCGTCGTCGGCACCCTCGTGGCGGGCGGCGTGATGGCCATGGGCCTGTTCGTTCTCCAGCGCACGGCGAAGTCCTTCCCGCACCTGTTCCAGGCCATGGGTCTGGTGCTCTACGTGACACAGTTCCTGATCTCCGCGGTCGTTCTCGCGGTCTTCCGGGACACGTCGCTGTTCAACACCCGGGCGTTCGCCTTCGCGCTGCTCGGCGCGGTCCTCGTGTGGACTGCCGCGCAGACCCGGGCGTATCTGAAGGCCAAGATCCTTTATGTCGATCCGGAATCCGCCGAGGCGAAGAAGTCCGCGCCCGCCGGGTCTCCGACGTGACCGGTAGGGCCGCGATAAAGGTGCCGACGCTCACCTGCTATCGTCCGGTGCCATCTGAGGCACAGTGGGCGCAGGCAGCTGAACACCCGAGTTTCCCGGGACGGAATCGGCAGTCCATGCAGCTGATGCCCGCGACCGGCCCCGCGCCGATCACCCGCCCCCCCATCCGCAAGACCAGTCCAGTGCCGTTCCGCGGCTGTGCGCCGCGCCGACACAACGAGGTTGCCGTACCTATGCGCCACGCTGAAGGAGCTCGCGGTGAGTGCTGACCAGATGCTCGCCTTCGAGACCGATTGCCACATCTTCGATGGGTGCGGCTTCCCAGCCCCGGGCCTCCACTCGTTCCTGTTCGAGCCGCTCTTCACCGTCGGCGGCATCGAGTTCAACAAGCCCATGCTGCTGGCCGTGCTGACCACGGTCATCGTCATCGGCTTCTTCTGGGCGGCCTTCGGCCGGGCCAAGGTGGTCCCCGGCAAGCTGCAGATGGTCGGTGAGGCGGGCTACGACTTCGTGCGCCGCGGCATCGTCTACGACTCGCTCGGCAAGAAGGAGGGCGAGAAGTACGTCCCCTTCATGGTCTCGCTGTTCTTCTTCGTCTGGATCATGAACCTCTGGTCGATCATTCCGGTCGCCCAGTTCCCGGTGACGTCGATCATCGCCTTCCCGGCGGCGCTCGCCCTGATCGTCTACGTCCTGTGGATGTACCTGACGTTCAAGAAGCACGGTTTCGTCGGCGGCCTGAAGAACATCGTCGGCTACGACAAGTCGCTCGGCCCGATCCTCCCGCTCGCCGTGGTCCTCGAGTTCTTCTCGAACGTGATCATCCGGCCCTTCACCCACGCGGTGCGGCTCTTCGCCAACATGTTCGCCGGTCACCTGCTGATCCTGATGTTCACCATCGCCAGCTGGTACCTGCTGAACGGGATCGGCATCGCCTACGCCGGCGTCTCCTTCGTGATGACCGTCGTGATGACCGCCTTCGAGCTGTTCATCCAGGCCGTCCAGGCGTACGTCTTCGTGCTGCTGGCCACCAACTACGTCCAGGGCGCGCTCGCAGAGCACCACTGAGCACCCCCGCTCCCCAGACCAACAGTCGTCCGGTGGCCAACCCCCACCGGTTCGTGAAAGAGAAGGAAGAACGAGCATGTCTGCTGCTCTCCAGACCATCGCCGCTGGTGTCGAGATCAAGGGCAACCTCGGCTCGATCGGCTACGGCCTCGCCGCGATCGGCCCCGGCGTCGGCGTCGGCATCGTCTTCGGTAACGGCACCCAGGCCCTGGCCCGCCAGCCCGAGGCCGCCGGCCTGATCCGCGCCAACCAGATCCTCGGCTTCGCCTTCTGTGAGGCGCTCGCCCTGATCGGTCTGGTCATGCCGTTCGTCTACCCGTCCGCCTGATCACAGCCTGACGACCACTGTTTTCGACGGAAGGCATTGATGTGAATCCCCTGGCAGTCCTGGCGAGCGAGGGGGAGCTGGAAAGCCCGCTCCTGCCCCCGCTCCCAGAGCTCGTCATCGGCCTGATCGCCTTCGCCATCGTCTTCATCTTCCTCGGCAAGAAGCTCCTCCCGAAGATCAACTCGACTCTGGACGAGCGCCGCGAGGCCATCGAAGGCGGCATGGAGAAGGCCGAGGCCGCCCAGGCCGAGGCGCAGCAGGTGCTCGAGGACTACCGGGCCCAGCTCGCCGACGCCCGCCATGAGGCCGCCCGCATGCGCCAGGAGGCGCAGGAGCAGGGCGCGTCGATGATCGCAGAGATGCGGTCCGAAGGTGAGCGTCAGCGCGAGGAGATCATCGCTGCCGGCCACGCCCAGATCGAGGCCGACCGCAAGGCCGCTTCGGCCTCGCTCCGCCAGGACGTGGGCAAGCTCGCCGGCGATCTGGCCGGCCGGATCGTCGGCGAGTCCCTCGCGGACGCGGCCCGGCAGAGCCGGACCATCGACCGCTTCCTCGACGACCTCGAGGCCAAGGCGGCGGCCGGTGCGACGAAGGCAGAGGCGAACCGATGAGTGGAGCGAGCCGGGAGGCGCAGGCCTCCGCACGTGAGCGCCTCGACGCGCTGGCGGACAACACCTCCGTGGACGCGGCGAAGCTCGCCGACGACCTCGCCGCGGTCACCGCGCTGCTGGACCGCGAGGTCTCGCTGCGCCGGGTCCTGACCGACCCCGCCCAGCCGGGCGAGGCCAAGTCCCAGCTGGCCGGGCGTCTGCTCGGCGGCCAGGTGGGCGGCGAGTGCGCCGACCTGGTCTCCGGGATGGTCCGTTCCCGCTGGTCGCGCTCGCGCGACCTGGTGGACGCGATCGAGGAGCTGGCCTCCGGCGCCGAGTTCATCGCCGCCGACCGCGCCGGTGTCCTGGACGACGTCGAGGACGAGCTGTTCCGCTTCGGCCGCATCGTCGCCTCCAGCTCCGAGCTGCGGGCCGCGCTGACGGACAAGGTCGCGAACCGCTCGGCCAAGGCCGCGCTGGTGAGCGAGCTGCTGGGGGGCCGGGCCAATCCGGTCACCGAGCGTCTCGTTGTCCGTCTTGTGGCACAGCCGCGGGGCCGTAGCCTGGAGGCGGGGCTCAACGCCCTCTCCAAGCTGGCCGCGGACCGCCGGGACCGTGTGGTCGCAGTGGTCACGTCCGCGGTGCCGATGAGCGATGCCCAGAAGCAGCGCCTCGGCGACGCGCTCGCCAAGCTGTACGGGCGCCGTGTCCACCTCAACCTGGACATCGACCCCGAGCTCATCGGCGGTGTGCAGGTGCGGATCGGCGACGAGGTCATCAACGGCAGCATCGCGGACCGGCTCGCCGAGGCGGACCGTCGGATGACGGCCGGCTGACAGCCACCAACTCAAGAGCATGACTGACGGCCCGAGTTGGGCCGACGGTGTCCTCCGGGGGCCCGCAGCACCGCTGCGGAACCCAGCCTCCGGAGAAGAAATACTTCGGGCCCAACAAGGAGAGCAGGGAACCCAGATGGCGGAGCTCACGATCCGGCCGGAGGAGATCCGGGACGCGCTGGAGAACTTTGTCCAGGCGTACAAGCCGGACGCGGCCTCGCGCGAGGAGGTCGGTACGGTCAGCGTTGCCGGCGACGGCATCGCTAAGGTCGAGGGCCTTCCCTCGGCCATGGCGAACGAGCTGCTGCGGTTCGAGGACGGAACCCTCGGTCTCGCCCTCAACCTCGAGGAGCGCGAGATCGGTGCGGTCGTCCTCGGCGAGTTCAGCGGCATCGAGGAGGGCCAGCCGGTGCAGCGCACCGGTGAGGTGCTCTCCGTCGCGGTCGGCGAGGGCTACCTCGGCCGCGTCGTCGACCCGCTGGGCAACCCGATCGACGGCCTCGGCGAGATCGCGACCGAGGGCCGGCGCGCCCTTGAGCTGCAGGCCCCCACGGTCATGCAGCGCAAGTCGGTCCACGAGCCGATGGAGACCGGCTACAAGGCCGTCGACGCGATGACCCCGGTCGGCCGCGGTCAGCGTCAGCTGATCATCGGTGACCGCCAGACCGGCAAGACCGCGCTGGCCGTCGACACGATCATCAACCAGCGCGACAACTGGCGCACCGGCGACCCGAAGAAGCAGGTCCGCTGCATCTACGTCGCCATCGGCCAGAAGGGCTCGACCATCGCCTCCGTGCGCGCGGCGCTGGAGGAGGCCGGTGCGCTGGAGTACACGACGATCGTCGCGGCCCCCGCGTCCGACCCGGCGGGCTTCAAGTTCCTCGCCCCCTACACCGGCTCGGCCATCGGTCAGCACTGGATGTACCAGGGCAAGCACGTCCTGATCGTCTTCGACGACCTGTCGAAGCAGGCCGACGCCTACCGCGCCGTGTCCCTGCTGCTGCGCCGCCCGCCGGGCCGTGAGGCCTACCCGGGTGACGTCTTCTACCTGCACTCGCGTCTGCTGGAGCGCTGCGCCAAGCTCTCCGACGAGATGGGCGCCGGCTCCATGACCGGTCTGCCGATCGTCGAGACCAAGGCCAACGACGTCTCGGCGTTCATCCCGACCAACGTCATCTCCATCACCGACGGCCAGTGCTTCCTGGAGTCCGACCTGTTCAACGCCGGCCAGCGCCCGGCCCTGAACGTCGGTATCTCGGTCTCCCGTGTCGGTGGCTCCGCCCAGCACAAGGCCATGAAGCAGGTCTCCGGCCGCCTCCGCGTGGACCTCGCTCAGTTCCGTGAGCTGGAGGCGTTCGCCGCCTTCGGTTCCGACCTGGACGCCGCGTCGAAGGCCTCGCTGGAGCGCGGCAAGCGCATGGTCGAGCTGCTGAAGCAGGCCCAGTACGCCCCGTACTCCACCGAGGACCAGGTCGTCTCGATCTGGGCCGGCACCACCGGCAAGATGGACGACGTCCCGGTCGAGGACATCCGCCGCTTCGAGCGCGAGCTGCTGGACTACCTGCACCGCGAGCACAAGGGCCTGATGACCAGCATCGTCGAGGGCGGCAAGATGTCCGACGACACGCTGCAGGCCGTGGGCGACGCGATCGCGTCCTTCAAGCAGCAGTTCGAGACCTCGGACGGCAAGCTGCTGGGCGAGGGCTGAGCATGGGTGCCCAGCTCCGGGTCTACAAGAGGCGGATCAAGTCCGTCTCCGCGACCAAGAAGATCACCAAGGCGATGGAGATGATCGCCGCCTCGCGCATCGTCAAGGCACAGCGCCAGGTGGCCGCATCGACTCCGTACGCCAGTGAGCTCACCCGGGCAGTGACCGCGGTTGCCACCGGCTCCACCACCAAGCACGCCCTGACCACCGAGGCGGAGAACCCGGTCCGGGCCGCGGTGCTGCTCGTCACGAGCGACCGCGGTCTGGCCGGCGGCTACTCCTCGAACGCCATCAAGGCTGCCGAGCGGCTCACCGAGCGGCTCAAGGCCGAGGGCAAGGACGTCGTCACGTACATCGTCGGCCGCAAGGGCGTCGCGTACTACGGCTTCCGCGAGCGCCCGGTGGCGGAGTCCTGGACCGGCTTCACCGACAGCCCGACCTACGCCGACGCCAAGCGCATCGCGGGTCCGCTGATCGAGGCCGTCCAGCAGGACACGGCCGCGGGCGGCGTGGACGAGCTGCACATCGTCTTCACCGAGTTCGTCTCGATGATGACGCAGACGCCGGTCGACAACCGTCTGCTGCCGCTGAGCCTGGAGAAGGCCCCGGAGGAGCAGGAGACTGCTGCGCCGGGCCGGATCCTGCCGCTGTTCGACTTCGAGCCGTCGGCCGAAGGGGTCCTCGACGCACTGCTGCCGCGGTACGTGGAGTCCCGGATCTACAACGCGCTGCTGCAGGCAGCGGCTTCCGAGCACGCCGCCCGTCGTCGTGCGATGAAGTCCGCCACCGACAATGCAGAAGAGCTCATCAAGTCGCTCACGCGGCTTGCCAATGCGGCCCGACAGGCCGACATCACCCAGGAAATCAGCGAGATCGTCGGTGGCGCCAGCGCCCTGGCCGACGCGACCGCGGGGAGTGACAACTAATGACGACCACTGTTGAGACGGCCGCCGCCACGGGCCGCGTCGCGCGGGTCATCGGCCCCGTCGTCGACGTGGAGTTCCCCGTCGACGCGATGCCGGAGATCTACAACGCTCTGCACGTCGAGGTCGACGACCCGGCCGAGGAGGGCGCTCGCAAGACGCTGACCCTCGAGGTCGCCCAGCACCTGGGCGAGGGCCTGGTCCGCTCCATCTCGATGCAGCCCACCGACGGTCTGGTCCGCCAGGCCCCGGTGACCAACACCGGCACGGGCATCACCGTCCCCGTCGGTGACGTGACCAAGGGCAAGGTGTTCAACACCCTGGGCCAGGTCCTCAACGAGGACCCGTCCACGGTCGCCGACGCCGAGCGCTGGTCCATCCACCGCAAGGCCCCGGCCTTCGACCAGCTCGAGTCCAAGACCGAGATGTTCGAGACCGGCCTGAAGGTCGTCGACCTGCTGACCCCGTACGTCAAGGGCGGCAAGATCGGTCTGTTCGGTGGTGCCGGTGTCGGCAAGACCGTTCTGATCCAGGAAATGATCATGCGTGTGGCGAAGCTGCACGAGGGCGTTTCCGTCTTCGCCGGTGTCGGTGAGCGCACCCGTGAGGGCAACGACCTCATGGTCGAGATGGAGGAGGCCGGCGTTCTCGACAAGACCGCGCTGGTCTTCGGTCAGATGGACGAGCCCCCGGGCACCCGTCTGCGCGTCGCCCTGGCCGGTCTGACCATGGCGGAGTACTTCCGCGATGTGCAGAAGCAGGACGTGCTGTTCTTCATCGACAACATCTTCCGCTTCACCCAGGCCGGTTCCGAGGTCTCCACCCTGCTGGGCCGCATGCCCTCCGCGGTGGGTTACCAGCCGAACCTCGCGGACGAGATGGGCATCCTGCAGGAGCGCATCACCTCGACCCGTGGTCACTCGATCACCTCGATGCAGGCGATCTACGTCCCCGCGGACGACCTGACCGACCCGGCCCCGGCGACGACCTTCGCCCACCTGGACGCCACGACCGTTCTGTCGCGTCCGATCTCGGAGAAGGGCATCTACCCGGCGGTGGACCCGCTGGACTCGACGTCCCGCATCCTGGACCCGCGCTACATCGCGCAGGACCACTACGACACCGCCTCGCGCGTCAAGGGGATCCTGCAGAAGTACAAGGACCTCCAGGACATCATCGCGATCCTCGGTATCGACGAGCTGGGCGAAGAGGACAAGCTGGTCGTCCACCGCGCCCGTCGCGTCGAGCGCTTCCTGTCGCAGAACACCCACGCGGCGAAGCAGTTCACCGGTGTCGACGGCTCCGACGTCCCGCTGGACGAGTCCATCGCGGCGTTCAACGCCATCTGCGACGGTGAGTACGACCACTTCCCCGAGCAGGCCTTCTTCATGTGCGGTGGTCTCGAGGACCTGAAGAAGAACGCCAAGGAGCTGGGCGTCTCCTGAGCCCCGTGCTCACCAGCTGCCGGGGGCGGGGCGCTCCCGCCCCCGGCAGCCACGTCCCCTATTCTTTGACCCAACACCTGCCGTGCCCGGCAGGTGAAGACCCGAGGAGCCACGTTGGCTGCTGAGCTGCACGTCGAGCTGGTCGCGGCGGACCGAAGCGTCTGGTCCGGCGAGGCCACTCTGGTCATCGCGCGTACCACATCGGGTGACATCGGCGTCATGCCCGGCCACCAGCCGCTGCTCGGTGTGCTGGAGTCCGGCCCGGTGACCATCAGGACCGCCGACGGCAACGTCGTCGCCGCGGTGCACGGTGGGTTCATCTCGTTCGCGGACGACAAGCTCTCGCTGCTCGCCGAGATCGCGGAGCTTGCCGACGAGATCGACGTCAAGCGTGCGGAGCGGGCGCTCGAGCGCGCCAAGTCGGCGGCGGACGCCGCCGCCGAGCGGCGCGCCGACGTCCGGCTGCGTGCGGTCGCGGGCGTTCACTAGCCCACGGCCCACTGAGTTCGTCCCTCAGCCGCGGACCGCACTGGAACACTCCAGGGCGGTCCGCGGCTGAGGCAATACAAGCCCGTTGCTCTAGATGTTGCGAGGAGGTCGGTGGAGATGGTCCTCGCTCTGCTCGTGAGCGGCGTCGTCGTCCTGCTGGTGCTGGTGGGGCTCTTCGTCTTCGGGCTGCGGAGGCGCCTGATCCAGCGCTCCGGCGGTACGTTCGACTGCAGTCTGCGCTGGAACGTCCCCGAGACGGACCCCAGGCCGGACGGCAAGGGCTGGGTGTACGGCGTCGCCCGCTACAACAGTGACCGGATCGAGTGGTTCCGGGTCTTCTCGTACGCGCCGCGGCCCCGCAGGCTGCTGGAGCGCGCCTCCATCGAGGTGCTGGAGCGCCGGGCCCCGCAGGGGGACGAGGAGCTCGCGCTGCTGTCCGACGCGGTCGTGCTGATCTGTGTGCACCAGGGGACGCGCCTGGAGCTGGCGATGAGCGAGGACGCCCTGACGGGCTTCTTGGCGTGGCTGGAGGCGGCACCTCCCGGCCAGCGCGTGAACGTGGCTTAGCTTTCTGTGGCCTCGAACGCCGGCCGGGCTTGATATATCAAGCCCGGCCGGCGTTTTTGCCGGTCAGGAACGCAAGCCGTTGTCCACGGCCGTCATCAGCGTTCCGCTGTCACCCGACATCTCCCAGATCATGACGCCGCCCAGGCCCTTCGGCTTGAGCCAGGCCGTCTTCTTGTTGATCGACCAGACGTCGTCGAACGTCCACCACTGCCCGTTGTTGCCGGTGTAGCCGTACGTGGCGACCGACTGTTCGTCGTGGTGGACGGTGAGGCCCGCGACGGACGCGATCAGGTTGTCGTAGCCGCGGGTGCCCGACTCCTCCGGGAACTGGCCCGGTGCCGCCCCGTTCGCCGTCTGCCAGACGCCGCGCTCACCGCCGTCGGCGACCTGCTGCCAGCCGCGGCCGTAGAACGCCAGCCCGAGCACGATCTTCTTCGGGTCGACCCCGGCGTCGAGATAGGTCTGGACGGTCTTGTCGACGCTGAACTTCGTCGCGTACGGGTCCTTGGCGTCCTGGTAGAGGTTCCCCTGGTGGCCGGTGCGCTTGGGTTCCCAGCTGTTGTCGCTGCCGGAGCCGTGGAAGTCGTAGCCCTGGACGTTGGCGAAGTCCATGTAGTCGAAGACGCCGGGCGTGCCGTCCTTGGTGGTGATGTCCCAGCCGGCCTCGATCTTCGCCGGGTCGGCCGGGGTGAAGGCCGTGAGCAGGTACTTCCTGCCCGTCGTCGCGCTCAGCGCGTCGAGCTGCCGGCGGAACTCGGCGAACAGCAGGGTGTTGTTGGCCTTGTCGTCCTTGGAGACGTGGTTGCCGGCGTGGCCCTCGGCGCCGGGCCACTCCCAGTCGATGTCGAAGCCGTCGAAGATCCCGGCGGCGACGCCGGGGCCGCCGCGGCCGTTGGTCGCCGGCAGGTCGCCCTTGATGTACATGTCGATACAGGACTTGACGAACTTCTGCCGGGAGGCGTCCGTCCTGGCGACGTCCGAGAAGTACTTGCTGTAGGTCCAGCCGCCGATGGACATATTGATCTTGAGGCCGGGGTGCTTGGCCTTGAGCTTCTTCAGCTGGTTGAAGTTGCCGGCCAGCTTCTGGTCCCAGGTGTCGCCGACGCCGTCGACGGATTCGCCCGCGCCGAAGCCCTTCTCGTAGTCGGCCCAGGAGTCGCCCGCGCCGTCGCCCTGGCTCGGGTCCTGGGGGTTGGGGGTGGTGGCCTTGGTGACCCCATTGAGGCAGGTGAGGTCGGTGGGGTGGATGTTGGAGAAGGAGTAGTTGATGTGGGTGAGCCTGGCGGCGGCGCCCGTGGTCTCCAGGGACTTCACGGTGTAGCCGCGGCCGTAGATGCCCCACTGCACGAAGTAGCCGACCTTGGCGTAGCCCGCGCCGGGCTGCGGTTGGCCGCCGCCCGTGGTGCGCACGGTCAGCGGCGCGCTGGCCTTGCCGGTCTGGCCCGCGGAGTCCCGGGCGACGACGGTGTAGGTGTAGTCGGTGCCCGCGGTGAGGCCGGTGTCGGTGTGGGCGAGCTTGCCGACCGTGGCGACCTTCACGGTGCCGCGGTAGACGTCGTAGTCCTTGATGCCCTTGTCGTCCGTGGCCGCGGGCCATTTCAGGGCGACGGAGGTGTCGGTGACCGTGGTCGCCTGCGGGGTGCCGGGGGCGGAGGGCGGCTTGTCGGTGCCGCCGCCGCTCCCCGTGCGCAGGGTGGCGGACGGGCTTGCCGGGCCGGTCTGGCCGGCCGAGTCGCGGGCGACGACCTTGTAGGTGTAGTCGGTGTCGGCGCTGAGGCCGGTGTCGGTGAAGGCGGTGCCGGAGACCGTGCCGACGACGCTGTCGCCGCGGTAGACGTCGTAGTTCTTGACGCTCTTGTCGTCCGTGGCCGCGGCCCAGGTCAGCGCGATGCTGTCGGCCGTGACACCGGTGGAGGAGGGCTGCCCGGGGGCGCTGGGCGGGGTGTCGGCGGGGGAGCCGTCGCAGGGCCCGCCGTCGAGCCGGCAGCCCGCGGGAGCGCCGTCGCCGGAGCCGACGAAGCCGAAGGTGACGCTGGCGCCGGGCGCGATGCTGCCGTTGTACTCGCGGTTCTTGGCGGTGTAGTGGGAGCCCGAGCTCGTGAGCAGGGCGTCCCAGTAGGCGCCGACCGTGGTGGTGGAGGGGAAGTCCCACTCGACGGTCCAGGCGGTGATGGCCGTGGTGCCGGTGTTCTTGACCGTCCACTCCGCCTGGAAGCCCGTTCCCCAGTCGGAGGTCTTGACGAATGTCGCCGTCGCGGACGGCGCCGCGTGGGCCGGGGCGGCCGCCAGGCCGACGAGCGCGGTGGCGGGCAGCGCGAGCGTGGCCAGGGCGGCCACCGCTCTTCGTAAGGTGCGGCCGATGCTTCCTGAGGTTCCTGTGCTCAAGGGGGTGCTCCTCGGAGAGAGGTGCGGACAGGTGGGGGGTGCACAGCTGCTCGGGGAGCGTAAGAAGGTCCGTACCAATGGTCAAGAGGACTGGACCAATCCCAACTCCCGGGCCAGCACCGCCGCTTGCACCCTGCTGCGCAGCTCCAGCTTGTTCAGCAACCTGCTGACGTGCGTCTTCACCGTCGCCTCCGCCATGCCCAGACGGCCCGCGATCTCCGCGTTCGACAGCCCCTCGCCCAGCGCCGCCAGCACCTCGCGCTCACGGCGGGTCAGCGTCTCCAGCGCCGCGGGCTCCCCGGCGCCCGGCATCCGGCCCTGCGCCGGGCGCGCGAACTCCGCGATCAGGCGGCGCGTCACCGCCGGGGAGATCAGCCCCTCGCCGGCCGCCACCGTCCGCACCGCCGCGATGAGACCGGCGGCGTCGCTGTCCTTGAGCAGGAAGCCCGCCGCGCCCGCGCGCAGCGCCCCGAAGACGTACTCGTCCAGGTCGAACGTGGTCAGCACCAGGACGTCGGCGAGCCGCTCGGCGACCACCTGCCGGGTCGCCGACACCCCGTCCAGGCGCGGCATCTGCACGTCCATCAGCACCAGGTCCGGGCGCAGTTCGCGGGCCAGCCGGACGGCCTTCTCGCCGTCGGCCGCCTCCCCGACGACCTCGACGCCCGGCGCCGAGCGCAGGATCAGCACCAGCCCGGAGCGTACGGACGCCTGGTCCTCGGCGACCAGGACGCGGATCCCGGGGGCGTCCGCGGGGGGTGTGGTGGTCACGGTGTTCCTTCCTCCGGTACGGGCAGCACCGCCCGCACGCGCCAGCACTTGCCGTCCGGGCCCGCCACCGGGCCCGCCTCGAACTCCCCGTCCAGCAGGGCCACTCGCTCGCCCATGCCGACCAGCCCCGCCCCGGAACCCGGCGCCCGCGGCACGGGACCCGCGCCGTAGGCGCTCGTCACCTCCACCGCCAGCCACCTGCGGCCCTCGCGCGCCAGGCGCACCGTCACCTCTCCCGGCGCCGCGTGCTTGACCGCGTTGGTCAGCGACTCCTGGACGATGCGGTACGCCGCGAGCTCCGTCGGCGCCGGGAGCGGCACCGGGCCCCGCCCGTCGTCCAGGACGAAGCGGAACCGGTCGTCGCGGACGGCCTTGCGGGCGTGGGCGAGGAGCGCGTCCACGCCGTCGAGGCGGGGCGTGGCCGCGGGCTCGTCCTCGCCGCCCGCCTGCCGCAGCAGCCCGATCAGCCGGCGCATTTCGGCCAGGCCCTGCACGCTGTTCTCCCGGATCACGGTGAGCGCCTCCTCCGACGCCTTCGCCTCCCCGATCGACAGCGCCGCGGTGGAGTGGATCGCGATCGCCGACAGGTGACCCGCGACCATGTCGTGCAGCTCGCGCGCCATCCGGGCGCGCTCGGCGCCCACCGCCTCGCGACGGTCCATCTCCGCCAGCAGCGCCGTCCGCTCGGCCTCCAGCCGGGCCGCGCGCGCGGCGTCACGGTGCCGGCGGATACCCGCGCCGGTCCACGCCGGCGCGACCACCAGCACCCCGAAGCCGAAACCGATCAGCAGCGCCTGCGGCTCGCGGAGCACCGCCACGGCCAGCAGCGTCCCCAGCACGGTCAGCACCTCGGCGATGCGGGGGATGCGCCAGGCGACGGACGGACGTCCGTAGAGCACGGCCGCGTAGACGACGTCCGTGTACATCGCGATCGTCGCGACGAGCGAGCCCGTGCAGATGTCGAGGACGAGCGTGAGCGTGCCGACGGCGAGCGCCGTCAGCGGGGCGCTGCGCCGCAGCAGCTCGGCGCCGCACATGACACCCAGCGCCACCAGGGACAGCCACCCGGGCACATCGGCCAGCGGAGGGTTGTTGTGCAGCCCCAGGAACCACAGCGCCAGGCCGCCCAGCAGGCCTGTGGCCGCGATCAGGACGGCGTCGCGGTCGGGGCGGCGGGGCAGGCGCAGGCGGCGGACGGGCATGCGTACATCACAGCATGCGGCGGGGGCGGCGGGGACGCGCCGGAGGAGGGTGCGGCGGGCCGCGCACTACATCGAAGGATGCAGTCGCGAATCGTCGTACGCGATGACGAAGCCGCTGGTCACGGCAGGGAGCCTGGAAGGGAGGGAAGGGAGACAACCGTGATCGTCACGCTGATCGTCGTCTGCGAGGTCGGCTTCTGGGTGCTGCTGGCCGGCGGCCTGAGCCTGCGGTACCTGGCGAAGATGCCGCGGGCGGGGGTCGCCGTGCTGCTGCTGGAGCCCCTGCTGGAGCTGGTCCTGTTCATCGCCACCGCGATCGACCTGAAGAACGGTGCGGAGGCCGACTGGAAGCACGGTCTGGCCGCCGTCTACATCGGCTACTCCGTCGGCCTCGGCCACGCCACGATCAAGTGGGTCGACGCCCGCTTCGCCCACCGCTTCGCGGGCGGCCCGCCGCCGGTGAAGCCGCCGAAGTACGGCACGGCGCGCGCCGTCCACGAGTGGAAGACCGCCGCCCGCTGGATCCTGTCCTGCGCGGTCGCCCTCGGCCTGCTGCAGGCGGCGGTCTGGTACGTCGGGGACTCCGGCGACATCAGCTCGCTGCGGGCATGGCAGACGAAGGCGCTCATCGCGGCCGGAATCAACCTGGCCATCGCGATGAGCTACACGATCTGGCCGAAGCAGGCCCCGGCTCCGGAGGGGCCGGAGCAGGCCCCGGCCCCGGAGGAACTGAAGCGCTGACGCCTCACGGCGCAGCGCGCGGCGAAGGCCGTCGGCCCCAGGGCGGTGCGGCTCCTCACCGGTCCCCGGGCTGCCGCGCGTCAGCGGTTCTCGCCCGGGACCCACAGGACGTCCCCGACCTCCTTGTTAGCCGTCCTGGCGAGAATGAACAGCAGGTCCGAGAGGCGGTTCAGGTAGGTGGCCGTCAGGGGGTTCATGATGTCCGCGTGGAGTTCCATCGCCGCCCAGGTGGAGCGTTCCGCGCGGCGCACGACCGTGCAGGCCTGGTGCAGCAGCGCCGCCCCCGGCGTCCCGCCCGGCAGGATGAAGCTGCGGAGCTTCTCCAGGTCCTCCAGGAAGCGGTCGCAGTCCGCCTCCAGCTTGTCGATGTAGGACTGCTCCACGCGCAGCGGCGGGTACTTGGGGTTCTCGGCGACGGGCGTGGCCAGGTCGGCGCCCACGTCGAAGAGGTCGTTCTGGATGCGGACGAGCACCTTCACGATCTCCTCGGGCAGCTGCCCGAGCGCGATCGCCACCCCGATCGCGGCGTTGGCCTCGTTGGCGTCGGCGTAGGCGGCGATGCGGGTGTCGGTCTTCACGGTGCGGCTCATGTCGCCGAGGGCGGTGGTGCCCTTATCACCGGTGCGGGTGTAAATGCGCGTCAGGTTGACCATGGGTACGAGCCTAGCCACGCGGCGGGTGCCTGCCGAGGCCGACGCGCACCGCGCCACCCCTGTGACATCTGAGGCTGGAGGGGCCCAACTGCAGTGTGGGGACCGGCCAGTGGGCGTCTCGATGTGATGTCCGTCATGTGGGACGTGACGCGCATCTCTTACCGCCCAACCGCGCCGCGACGGGCGCTAAGGTCCGGCGGAGAGTGCGTTGAGAAAAGCTATGTGCACAGGGAGTAAGGGGACAGCCGTGGCCAAGAAGCTCGCCGTCATCGGGGCCGGACTGATGGGGTCCGGGATCGCGCAGGTCTCCGCCCAGGCCGGGTGGGACGTCGTGCTGCGGGACGTCACCGACGCGGCGCTGCAGCGCGGCACGGACGGCATCAAGGCCTCGTACGACAAGTTCGTCTCCAAGGGCAAGCTGGAGGCCGCCGCGGCCGAGGAGGCCCTCGCCCGCATCACCACCACGACGGACCTGGACGCCGCCGCCGACGCGGACATCGTCGTCGAAGCCGTCTTCGAGGACATCGACACCAAGCGGGACATCTTCCGCACCCTGGACGGCCTGGTGAAGGACGAGACCGTCCTCGCCTCCAACACCTCCGCCATCCCGATCACCAAGATCGCCGCGGCCACGCAGCGCCCCGAGCGCGTCGTCGGTGCCCACTTCTTCTCGCCTGTGCCGATGATGCAGCTGTGCGAGCTGGTCCGCGGCTACAAGACCAGCGACGAGACGCTGGCCAAGGCCCGTGAGTTCGCCGAGGGCGTCGGCAAGACCTGCATCGTCGTCAACCGCGACGTCGCCGGCTTCGTCACCACCCGGCTGATCTCGGCCCTCGTCGTCGAGGCCGCCAAGCTGTACGAGTCCGGCGTGGCCACCGCCGAGGACATCGACATCGCCTGCAAGCTGGGCTTCGGCCACGCGATGGGCCCGCTGGCCACGGCCGACCTGACCGGCATCGACATCCTGATGCACGCCACGGGGAACATCTACACCGAGTGCCAGGACGAGAAGTTCGCGCCGCCGGAGATCATGCGCCGCATGGTCGACGCGGGCGACCTGGGCCGAAAGAGCGGCCAGGGCTTTTATCAGCACTGAATCGGCTCCGACCGGGTAACCGATACCTAATTCACCCTCCAGGGTGAATTAGGTATCGGTTCGCCAACAGGCGGCAACCTTGTCGTGTGAGAGGCAGTCAGTTCTTTGTAACCACAGAGCCTTGAGAACCGCACGGGGCCGCAGAGTCACACCGTCATCACGCACCATCGGGCATCACTCCGGGAGCGCATATGCACATCAGGGGCGACCACGCCGAACTGGTCGTCGGGGGCCGCCTCGACGTCCGCAGCGCGGCGGACGCCCGTACGGTCCTGCACTCCGCCCTCGACTCCGGCCGCGGCGACCTCGTCCTCGACCTCACCGAGCTGGACTCCTGGGACGCCACCGGCCTCGGCGTCATCATGGGCGCCCACCGCCGCGCCGGCCGCTCCGGCCGCCGCCTCGTCCTGCGCGGCGTGCCCGACCGGATGCAGCGGCTGCTCGTCGCCACCCGGCTGCACCGCATCCTCGCCATCGAGGGCGGAATCGGCGTCGCGGCGGGTGAGTCCCTCCCCCGCGTGTGAACGGAGTTGCCATAGGGGCACCCGCGTCCGGATGCGTCCCCTTCTTTCCGATTCTCATGAGACTGTGACATGCCCCGGGCAGCGGGGCCCCCGTCGCTTCATGGATACTGTGCCCAGGTCTGAGGTTCGGTTTTCCCGCCGCGAAAGGCCGCATAACAGAGCCCACGGCGGGCACCGATGAAGCGCCGGCCGGTATGCCCGGCCGAGGGTTGAGGAGTGCGGCAGGCCGGAAGGGCAGGACGGCACGCCACGCATTTGGGGGGCTTTCACCATGGACCCGACGAACCGACCCGAGGAATTCGGCGAGGGCGCACACGAGTCCGCGGAGGGCGGCGGCCCGCGCGACCTCCCGGGCGCCGAGGCCGGGGAGCAGGCCCCCGGGCTCGCCCGCGTCGTCCGGCTCGTCGCCGGCGACTACGCCCTCACCGTCAACCCCGTCGACGGCAGCGAGATCGAGCCCTGCCTGCCCGCCGAGGTGCCCCCGCGCCCCGGCAGACACACCCCCGAGGAGCGCGCCGAGCTGCTCCGCGCCGCCGCGCCCCCGCCGCCCGCCCGCCAGGCCGGCCCCGAGCTGCCCCTGCTGCACCGCCAGGAGGAGCGCGAGCGCCTCTCCCGGCTGCTCTCGCGCGGCCGCTCCGTCCGGCTGACCGGCCCCTCGGGCTCCGGCCGCAGCGCCCTGCTGGACGCCGTCGCCGACGACTGCGCCCGCCTCGCCCCCGACGGCGTCGTCCGCCTCACCGGCCACCACCGCACCGTCACCGACGTCCTGTACGACCTCTTCGCCGCCGTCCACCACGCCCCGCTGCACCGCCCCGACCGGGCCGGGCTGCTCTCCCTCGTCCGCGAGATCGGCGCCGTCGTCGTCCTCGACGACCTCGAATTCGGCGGCGCCGCGCTGGACGAGCTCCTCGACGCCACCCCCGAGTGCGCCTTCCTCTTCGCGGCCACCCCCGACGTCGCCGCGCCCTCTCCCGACTCGCACGTCGAAGAGGTCTTCCTCGGCGGCCTCGACCGCACCGCCTGCCTGGAGCTCCTGGAGCTCTGCGTCGACCGGCCGCTGACGGACGAGGAGGCCGACTGGGCGGCGGACCTGTGGTTCGAGTCCGAGGGCCTGCCGCTGCGCTTCGTCCAGGCCGGCGCGCTGCTGCGGCTGGGGGCGGACCCGGCGGCCGCCGGCGCGGACGGCCGGGCGAGGGACGCCGCCGGTGCCGACCCCGTCGCCGCCGACGAGTTCGGCGTCTTCGCCGAGCGGCCCTACGTGGCTGCCGCCGGGGCCGAGGCCGAGGCCGGCGCCGGTGCCGCCCAGGGCGTGCCGCTGCCCCCGCTCGCCGAGGCCTCCCGCCCGGCCGTGCCGCTCGCCTCCCGCCTCGACGAGGCCTCCCGCGAGACCCTGCGCTTCGCCGTCGCCCTCGGCGGCGAGGTCCCGCACCAGGCCCACCTGCCCGCGCTCGTCGGCGACACCCACGCCGACGCGGCCGTCGGCGAGCTGCTCGCCGTCGGTCTGATCACCGCCGTCGCCGGGCACTACCGGCTCGCCGCGGGCGTCGCCGGCCAGCTCACCGCCGAGGGCTACGGCGCGGGCGCGGCCGAGCGCGTCCACTCCGCCGCCCAGCACTACGCCTGGTGGGCCGGCCACCCCTCCGTCGCGCCCGAGCGGGCCGCCGCCGAGGCCGACGCGATCCTCGCCGCGCTCGCGGCCCTCGCGGCCGACGGCGACCCCGGGCACCGCGCCGCGGCCGTCCAGCTCGCCCGCACCGCTGCGCCCGCCTTCGCCGCGGCCCTGCACTGGAGCGCCTGGGAGCGCGTCCTGCGCTACGGGCAGGAGGCCGCCCGGCGCGCCGGAGAGGTTGGCGAAGAGGCCTACTTCCACCACGAGTTGGGTGTGCTGGCGCTGTGCACCGGCAATCTGCAGCGGGCCCGCGCCGAGCTGGAGGCGTCCGTCGGCATGCGCGGCGTGATGGCGGACAAGCGCGGCGCCATAGCGGGCCGCCGGGCGCTCGCGCTGGTCGCCGACCGCTCCGGGTTCGCGGCGGGCGGCCCCGCGGGCAGCCCGCCCGCGGCCGCGCCCGGCGCCGCCGGTGCCGCCGGTGCCGCCGCGGTGTCGCCCGTGCCGCAGCCGCCCGCGTCCCGGCCCGCAGGAGGGCCCGCCGGCCGTACGCCCGCGGGCGAGGAGATCCCGGCCGCCCGCAGCGAGCAGTCCGCCGTGCCGCCCTCCGTGCCCTCCTCCGCCGCCCCGGCGGCCCCCGGCGGCGACCCGGACCAGGTCGCCACGACGGTCATCGCCCGCCTCGCGGCCGAGCGCGCCCAGCGGCAGCGGGGCTCCGCGCGGCAGCCGTGGGCCCGGAAGATGATGATGGGCGGCGCCCGGCGCAACCTCGTCGCGGCCGGTGCGGGTGCCCTGCTCGCCGCCGTCCTCGGCACGGTCGTCACCCTGGGGGTGACCTCCGGCGGTCAGGACGGAAAGTCGCCCGAACGGGTGAAGCCGGGCCAGTCCGCGTCCCAGCAGGACGGCGACAACAGCCTCACCGCCGACCAGCCGGGCCCGGGCGAGGCCGGGCACGCCCAGGTGCCGGGCAAGCCGGGGAAGCCGAACCACTCGCCCGGCGCGGGCGGCTCCGGCTCGGCCTCGCCGGGCGCCTCCGGCAGCACGTCGCCGAGCGGCGCCCCCAGCGGCAGCGGCGAGCCGTCGGGCCGGCCCTCCTCGGGCGGGTCGTCGCCGAGCCCGTCGCGCTCGCAGGGCGGTGGCGGTCAGCCCTCGCAGTCGCCCGCGCCGAGCAGGAGCAGCAGCGGCGGCACCGAGCCGTCGTCGAAGCCCTCCTCCTCCCAGCCGTCCTCGCCCTCCCAGCCCTCCTCGCCGGCCGGCGGCGGGTCGAGCTCGGCGAGCGGCCCCGCCGGCGGCAGCAGCCAGTCGGCCGCGAGCGGCCCGTCGGGCAGCAAGCCGGCCGACGGCAGCGGCAGCCCCTCGTCCGCCGGGGCGTGAACGCGAACGCCGGACGGGCCTGGTCGGCCCGTCCGGCGTGGTGATGCTCCCGCGCGGTGCGCGTCAGAAGAGCCGCAGCTTGTCGTCCTCGATGCCGCGCATCGCGTCGTAGTCCAGGACGACGCAGCCGATGCCGCGGTCCGTGGCGAGCACGCGGGCCTGCGGCTTGATCTCCTGGGCCGCGAAGACGCCGCGCACGGGCGCCAGGTGCGGGTCGCGGTTGAGGAGCTCCAGATAGCGTGTGAGCTGCTCCACACCATCGATCTCGCCACGCCGCTTGATCTCCACGGCCACCGTCGCGCCGTCGGCGTCGCGGCACAGGATGTCCACCGGGCCGATCGCCGTGGGGTACTCGCGGCGGATCAGGGAGTAGCCCTCGCCGAGCGTCTCGATGCGGTCCGCGAGGAGCTCCTGAAGGTGTGCTTCCACGCCGTCCTTGATGAGGCCGGGGTCCACGCCGAGCTCGTGGGAGGAGTCGTGCAGCACTTCCTCCATCGTGATGATCAGCTTCTCGCCCGCCTTGTTGACCACGGTCCATACGTCCCCGTCGCCCTCCTTGAGGGTGCACGGCGGGGACATCCAGTTGAGCGGTTTGTAGGCGCGGTCGTCCGCATGGATCGAGACGCTGCCGTCCGCCTTGACGAGGATCAGCCGCGGGGCGGAGGGGAGGTGGGCGGTGAGCCGGCCCGCGTAGTCCACGGAGCAACGGGCGATGACGAGACGCATGGTGCGCAACGCTACTCGACTCCTGCCCCCCGACGCGATTCGCCCCCGATGGGCCCTTTGGCTGTGGCTGGTTGTCGGTGCGTTCTCCTGGTGCGCCCGCAGTGGCCGAATTACCGTTGAAGCGGGCGGTCGTCGTACGGGCACGGGGCGTCGTCGTCCGCTCGCCCACCCCTGAGACCCCGCTCGCGGGGTCGCGAGAGGAGAACCCCATGTCGCTCGACGTCTCACCGGCCCTCCTCGAACAGGCCGAGCGAGGCGAGGTCGATGAAGCGGAATTCGTCGACTGCGTCCGGACCTCCCTGCCGTACGCGTGGGAGATGATCGGCTCCCTGGTGGCCCGGCTCAGGATCGACGGTGGCGAGTTCGCCGACAACCAGACGCCTCCGCCGGACGAGCAGGCCCGTGGCCAGCTGCTGCGCGCCCTGGCGAGTGATGCCATCCGAGGTGCCCTGGAGCGGCACTTCGGAGTGCGCCTGGCGTTCCAGAACTGCCATCGGGTGGCGGTGTTCCCGCTTGCCCCGCAGGCGGACGAGCGCCTGGCCCGTTTCACGTCGATCCGGGGCCAGCTGCTGAACCAGTCGCCGGAGCTGCGGGACTGCTGAGGCGCTGGCGCTGCCGCTCCGCACGCGGGAGGTGTCGATCAGTGCGGGAGCGGCAGCGGCCCCGGGAGCGGCCCGCGGCGGGCGAGCGGGGCGCAGCCGCGGCGGAGGTGCCGCGGGGGGCGCAGGGGACGGTCAGGAGAGGAGCGGCAGCACCTCGGTGCCGAGCCGGCGGAGGTTGTCCTCGGTGGCGGCGAGGTCGCCGGAGCCCTCGGTCAGCAGGGCGAAGCGGGTGATGCCCGTGCGCTCCGCGGTGGCCGCCAGGCGGTCGGCGCACAGCTGCGGCGGGCCGACGGGATGGAGCTCGCACAGCAGCTTGGTGTACTCGAGCGGATCGCGCATCGTGCGCGCCCGGCCGTCGACCGTCACGTACGCCGAGAGGCCCTGGTGCAGCCAGCCCGGCATGGCCTTCGTCAGGGTCTCCGCGGCCTCCTGCCGGCGGTCCCCGACCTGGACGACCCCGGCGGAGACGTGGGCGGCCGCGGCGACCTCCCCGGGCGAACGCCCCGCCTCCAGCGAGCACTTGCGCCACAGGGCCACCATCTCCGCCTTCTCCTCGTCCCCGCTGTGCATCCCCAGCAGCATGGGCAGGCCGTGCCCGGCCGCGAGACGGACGCTCGACGGCGAGGTGCACGCCATCAGGACGGGCGGGCCGGAACGATCCTCCAGGTCGTCCGGGCGCGGCACGACCGGCACTTCGCGGAAGCGGAAGCGGGGGCCCGAGGCGCCCACCCGGGGCTCGCGCAGCCACCGCATCAGCAGCGCCAGGGACTCGGGGTACCCCTCCTCGTACGCCGCCAGACCGGAGTTGAAGACCTCCAGGTCCACCCAGGGGCCGCCGCGGCCCACCCCGAGGGTGAAGCGGCCCTCGGAGGCGAGGTGCAGCATGGCGGCCTGCTCGCCGAGGGCCACGGGGTGGGTGGTGGGCAGCACGCTGACGGCCGTGCCCACCCGGATCCGGCGGGTGCGTCCCAGGGCCAGTGCCGCGAGCGTCACCGCCGAGGGGCAGACCCCGTACGGCATGAAGTGGTGCTCGGCGAACCAGACCGCGTCCAGCCCCGCCTCCTCGGCGACCACTGCCGTCCGCACGGCCCGGTGCAGGGCCTCCGCATGCCCCTGTCCGGGGAATTGGGCGGCCAGGACGAATGCTCCAACGCGCATCGCTCTTGCTCCTCCTAGCGACCGACGCGGCATCCCCCCACCGGAAATAACGGCTGACACGTGCCATGGGCACGGCTCCGCGTTAAGTTTTCATGATGATCGGGGGAGTGTCGCGGCGGTGCCCGGGGGGACGCCTGCCCGCCACGGTGACTCTGGCGCGTAATCTGGTCACGGCCCGTAGCTCCCCAGACCAACCGAGGTGCCCCGTGTCTCCGCGCCGAAACCGCCCGCGAGGCGGCGCAGACAAGCAGCCCGACGCCCCCCGCGGCGAGGGCGGCGACCGCTACGGCCTGGAGCGCACCGAGGACTGGCAGGGCGAGGAGTGGGCGGTGCGCACGATCGGCGGCGGCGCGGCCGCGAAGCACTACCGCTGCCCCGGGTGCGACCAGGAGATCCCGCCGGGAGTGCCGCACTTGGTGGCCTGGCCGCAGTACGGGGCCGGCGTCGACGACCGGCGCCACTGGCACAAGTCCTGCTGGAACGCGAGGGACCGCCGGAGCGCGCGGCTCCAGCGGTCCCGTAATGCCCCTCGTTACTGAGGGTTTGTCAGCGCTCTGCGGTCACGCGTCGCGCTTGAGCAGCGAGGCGTAGGCGCCGCCGAGCGCGACGGCCGCGGCGATCGCCATGATCCACACCGGGTCCCAGCCGCTGAGGCTGGTGGCGGACTCCTCGCCGGAGGCGCCGTAGAAGACCGACAGCTGCATGGGGATCGAGTACTCGAACAGCGCCTTGCGCAGGTCCGACAGGCTCTCCGTGAACATGAACATCGCCACGACCAGCGGCAGCAGCACCACGCCCAGCATCACCGTGATCGCACCCGCGGAGTGCCGCAGCAGCGTGCCCATGGCGAGCGAGATCAGCCCGAGCAGGCCGATGAAGAGGCTGGTGCCGATCGTCGCCCGGAGCCATTCGCTGCCGGTGGAGGCGAACTCGGCCTGGTCCTCCAGCAGTGCGACGTCGATGATCCCGACCAGCGCCGTGGAGGCGAGGGTGATCACGAACGTCAGGGCGAAGAAGACGACCGCCTTCGCCGTGAGCACCCGGGCGCGGTCGGGGCAGGCCGTCAGCGTCGTGCGGATCATGCCCGTGCCGTACTCGGAGGAGATCGTCAGCACGCCGAGCGTGAGCACGCAGATCATGCCCAGCATCACGCTGAAGAAGCCGGCGGCCAGGGCGTTCGTGCCGCCCATGGAGCTGTCGGCGGCGTTGACGGCGGCCGCGATCAGCAGCCCGATGCCGACGATGATCCCCACCATGATGCTCAGCGTCCAGATCGTGGAACGCACGGAGCGGATCTTGGTCCACTCGGCCGCGACGGCGTCCATGAGGGTCGCCTTGCGGACCGGGATCGGCGAGACGTAGCCGGGGACGCCGCCCGCGGGCGCTGCGCCGGGCCAGTAGCCGGGCGCGGCGTGCGGCGGGGCCTGCGGGGCGGCCTGCGGAGTCGCCGGGTGGGCCGCCTGGGGCTGGGGGGTGGTCATCGGGCGTCCTCGCTGTCGCGCTTGGTGAGGTCGGCGGGGGCGGGGGCGGGGGCGGCGGCCGGCGCGGCGGGCGGCGGGCCCGCGGGGGCCTGCGGGACCGCCGGGTGGGCGGCCTGCGGCGGCTGCGGGGCGCCGGCCGGGGCCTGCGCGTACGGGTTGGGCTGCTCGCCCGGGAGCACGGGGTAGGGGTTGCCCTCCGGCGGGGCCCAGCCCTGGTGCGGGGCGGGGGCGCCGGGGTGGCCGTAGCCGGGGCCCGGGGGCGGCGGGGCGAGGGCGGCGAGCTGGTCGGCCGTCGAGCGGTAGTCGACCGCGCCCTGCGTCATCCGCATGTACGCCTCCTCCAGCGAGGCCTGGTGCGGCGAGAGCTCCCAGAGGCGGACGTCCGCCTCGTGGGCGACGTCGCTGATCCGCGGCAGCGGCAGACCGGTGACGCGCAGGCCGCCGTCCGGCTCGGACAGCACCTGGCCGCCGGCCTCGACGAGGGCGGCCGTGAGCTTCTCGCGGCTCGCCGGCTCCGTCTCCGGCGTGCGCACGCGCGCGAAGTCCGCGGAGTTCGCGGATATGAAGTCCTTGACGCTCATGTCGGCCATGAGCTGGCCGCGCCCGATGACGATCAGGTGGTCGGCGGTCAGCGCCATCTCGCTCATCAGGTGCGAGGAGACGAAGACCGTCCGGCCCTCGGCGGCGAGCTGCTTCATCAGGTTGCGGACCCAGAGGATGCCCTCGGGGTCGAGGCCGTTGACCGGCTCGTCGAAGAGCAGCACCTGCGGGTCGCCGAGCAGCGCGGCGGCGATGCCGAGGCGCTGGCCCATGCCGAGCGAGAAGCCCTTGGAGCGCCGCTTGGCGACGTCCTGCAGGCCGACCACGCCGAGCACCTCGTCCACCCGGCGGGCCGGGATGCCGCCGAGCTGCGCGAGGGAGAGCAGGTGGTGGTAGGCGCTGCGCCCGCCGTGCACGGCCTTCGCGTCGAGCAGCGCGCCGACCTGGCGCGGTGCGTTGGGCAGGCTGCGGAAGGGGTGGCCGCCGATGGTGACGCGCCCGGACGTGGGCTGGTCCAGTCCCAGGATCATGCGCATGGTCGTGGACTTGCCTGATCCGTTGGGACCCAGGAAGCCGGTGACGGCCCCGGGCCGCACCTGGAACGACAGATTGTGTACGGCCGTCTTGGCGCCGTAGCGCTTTGTCAGACCGACTGCCTCGATCATTCTCCGCCCCTCGCGAGCTCTTTTGGGCGTAAGGCCCCGTAAGGGTTAGGAGCATAACGAGGAGCTGACGGTTCCCGTTACCCGCGATCAGCTGCGCGGGGTGGGGAGTGCCTGATGGGGGCGGTCGCCGTGCTGATCGCAGGGACGGCCGCCGGCTTGGTCCGGGCCCCGGCCCCCGCCCAGCGGCAGGCCTTCGGGGAGCACCCAGCCCTCCCTGCGGAAGACCGCCCGCCCCTCGGCCCGCACCGCCTCGTCCGCCCGCGCCCGGGTGACCCAGTCCTCCGGGCCCGGCCCGAGCAGCTCGCGCAGGGCCTGCGAGGCGGCCAGCAGGGCGCTCAGCAGGCCGCACTGGTCGCCGCCGCCCGCGCGGGGCCCGCCGCCGCCCGGGTCGGCCAGGACGCCGTGCCGGCTCACGTAGAGGTGTGCGCCGCCGAGCCGGTCCCCCGAGGGCAGCGCCATCGGGAAGTCCGCGCCCGGCACCCACACCCGCCGGTAGTTGAATTCGGTCTCGTCGACGACGGCCAGCTGCGCGTCGTCCAGCCAGCCGGCCACGAGCGTGCGCCGGGCGGCCGGGTCGGCGTAGGGCGCCGCGGCCACGTAGCCGTGCCGCCCGATGTGCGCGGAGCACCCGACCCCGATGCCGTGCACCTCCACGGGCGCCATCGGCACCGTGGCCCCCGGGCCGCGCCGGGTGAGCTTGTGGTGCAGCTGGGCGGGGGAGGCGTTGGACCCCACGGCGAGCACGGGGTGCCGCGACCGGACGCGTGCCGCGCTCATCCGGTCGAGGAAGGCGTCGAGGCCCGGCTCCGTGCCTCCCATCCCCGTCACCACCCGCCACTCGCCCGGCGGCCCCGGCTCCGGCCGCAGCGGCAGCAGCTCGCCGCCCGTCAGCAGGGCCGGCTCCCCGACCGGGCGCCCGGGATACGTCAGCGGCAGCTCGGCGGGGGCACCGTCGAGCCCGAGGGCCCGCAAGGTCCGGTCGGTCACGACGGCTCCTCGCTCGCCGGCAAGGCGCTACGCGTCCCGCCGCTTCAGCACGACGTACCCGCCGGCCAGCGCCGCCACCACCCACAGCACCATGATCGTGAAGCCGCCCCACGGCCCGTACGGGGCGTCGTCGAGCGACACCACCTGCATGACCTTGTGGCCGGCCTGGTCGGGCAGGTACTGCCCGACCTTCTTCGTCGCCTCCACCGCGCCCAGAATGCTGGAGATGATGAAGAAGAACGGCATCAGAATGCCGAGCGAGAGCATGGGGCTGCGCAGCATCGCCGCGATCCCCATCGAGAACACCGCGATCAGCGTCATATAGAGGCCGCCGCCGATCACCGCCCGCAGGACTCCCGCATCGCCGATCGACGTCCGGTGACTGCCGAGCATCGACTGGCCGACGAAGAAGGAGACAAAGCTGGTCAGCATCGCGATGACGAACGCGATCAGCGTGGCCACGGCGATCTTGCTGAAGAGGAACGTGCCCCGCTGCGGAACCGCCGCCAGTGAAGTGCGGATCATTCCGGTGCTGTATTCATTGGACACCACCAGCACCCCGAAAACGATCATGGCGAGCTGGCCGAGTCCCATTCCCGCGAAACTCGTAAAGGTCGGGTCGAAATTCACCCGCTCCTGCACCGGCATACGCTCGAAGTTACTGCTGGAGAAGGCGCTGATCAGCGCGCCGAGCGCAACGGTGACCACCAGCGCCAGACCGAGCGTCCACACCGTGGAGCGGACGGATTTGATCTTCGTCCATTCCGATTGCAGGACCTGCCCCACCACCGCCATCGTCAGGATCCCTTCTTCCGCCAGTCGGCTCCCCACCCGCCGCCGGGCGGCACCGCGCCGCCGCCCGGCGGAGCGCCCGCGCCCGCATCGGCGGTCGGGGCGCTGTGCGCGTGGTACTCCACCGACTCGGCGGTCAGCTGCATGAAGGCCTCTTCCAGGGACGCCTGCTGGGGGCTCAGCTCGTGCAGGACGATCCGGTGCCGCGCGGCGAGCTCGCCCAGCCGGGCCGCCTCCGTGCCGTCGACCTCCAGGTGGCCGTCCTGCGTGGTCACGGCCGTGATCCCGGCACCGGCCAGCACGTCCAGCAGCCGCTCGCTCTCGGGGGAGCGCAGCCGTACGTACGAGCGCGAGTTGCGGGCGATGAAGTCCGCCATCGAGGTGTCGGCGAGCAGCCGGCCCTGGCCGATCACGATCAGGTGCTCGGCGGTCAGCGCCATCTCGCTCATCAGGTGCGAGGAGACGAAGACCGTACGCCCCTGGGAGGCGAGGTTCTTCATCAGATTGCGGATCCAGTGGATGCCCTCGGGGTCCAGCCCGTTGACGGGCTCGTCGAACATCAGGATCTGCGGGTCGCCCAGCAGCGCGGCGGCGATGCCCAGCCGCTGCCCCATGCCGAGCGAGAAGCCTTTGGAGCGCTTTCCGGCCACCGAGGCCAGGCCGACCGTGTCCAGAACCTCACGGACGCGGGAGCGCGGGATGCCGTTGCTCTGCGCCAGGCACAGCAGGTGGTTGTAGGCGCTGCGGCCGCCGTGCATGGCCTTGGCGTCCAGCAGGGCGCCGACGGTCCGCAGCGGGTCCTGCAGCTGCCGGTAGTGCTGCCCGTCGATGAGGACGGTGCCGGCGGTGGGGCTGTCCAGGTCGAGCATCATCCGCATCGTCGTGGACTTGCCCGCGCCGTTGGGCCCCAGGAAGCCGGTGACGATCCCCGGGCTGACGGTGCAGGTGAGGCCGTCGACGGCGAGCTTGTCGCCGTAGCGCTTGGTCAGGCCCTGCAGCTCGATCATTCAGCCACGGTAAGGGGGGCCGGCACACCCCGCCAGCGGTAGCGGGCCGTCCGGGGGAGCGGCCCGGGGCGCCCGGGAGGACGACCGCTGCCCCGTGCGCCCGCTCAGGCGGCGCACAGGGCAGGACGGGTGTCCCGGAAGGTCAGCGGCCCTGGGGTCAGCGGCTCTGCTGGGCCGGGACGCCGCGGGAGATCGGCTCGTCGTCACCGGGGACGCCGGCCGCGGCGACGGCGGCGCCGGTCAGCGTGGCCAGCATCTCGCGGACGTTGGTCAGCTGGGCGTTGATGCTGTCGCGGCGGTTGGTGAGCGCGGCGAGCTCGCGCTCGGACTCGCTGCGGATGCGGTCCGCCTTGGCGTTGGCGTCGGCCACGATGTCCTCGGCCTGGCGCTGGGCGGTCTCCACCGTCTGGCGGGCGCGGCGCTCGGCGTCCGTGCGCAGCTTCTCCGCCTCCAGGCGCAGCTGCTCCGCGCGGTGCTCGATCTCCGCCAGCCGCTTCTCCGCCTTGGCCTGGCGGGAGGCCAGGTCGCGCTCGGACTGCTCGCGCCGCTTGGCCAGGTTGGTCTCGAAGTCGGCGGCGGCCTGGGCCGCCTTGGCGCGGGTCTCCTCGAAGAGGGCGTCCGCCTCCTCGCGCTTGGACTGGGCGTCCTTCTGGGCCTCGGCCCGCAGCTGGGCGGAGTCGCCCTTGGCCTTCTCGACGATGCGCGCGCCCTCGTCCTCCGCCTTCGCCTTGCGGTCGGCGGCGAACGACTCGGCGTCGTTGCGCACCTGCTGGGCGGCGGACTCGGCAAGCTCGCGGTGCTGCTCGGCGGCGCGCCGGGCCTCCTCACGCAGATCCTTGGCCTCTTCCTCGGCCAGCCGAAGGATCTTCTCGACCCTCGCCCCCAGACCCGCATAGGACGGCTCGGCGTCATTGACCTGGGCCTGAGCATTCTGCGTCTCGAGGTGCAGCTCCTCGATGCGCTTTTCCAGAGAGGTGATGCGTGCCAGTGCGCTGTCTCGGTCGGCGACGAGCTTGGTAATGCGGTCGTCCACCTGGCCGCGGTCGTATCCACGCCGCACAAGCTCGAAGCCGAAGGGGGAGGAAGTGTCACTCATGGGGTTCCTGTCATAAGAGACCGGTGAGGTGATAGAGGGAATCCTAGGGGTGCGAGCGGCGTGTCATCAGGTGAATGGTTGGCAGATCTGGAGAATGTCCCCCCGTTTGAGTGGCTACTTCTGTGACTGCTTGCCACCCGAACGAGTAGCACCGGCACCCGCCGCTGCCTTCACCCCGCCATCCTTGGCGCTTCCGGCCCCCGGGGCCTCAAAAGATTCCAACGCCTCCAACACGTCCTGGACACGGGAAATCTCGGCCTGAATGTCCTCGCGGCGGCGCACCAGGACCTCCAACTCCCGCTTTCCCTCCTCGACAAGGCGCTTGGCCTCCTCCGCACCCTCGGTGCGCAGGCGCTCCGACTCCCGTACGGCGGCGGCCTTCTTCTGCTCGGCCTCCTTGAGCAGCCCCTCCACCTTCTTCACCGCGGCGATCCGCACCTTGCTGGCCTCGCTGCTCGCGTCGGACAGCAGCTTCTTCGCCTTCTCCTCGGCCTCCTCGAGCTGCTCGGTCGCGGCCGCGACGAGCTTGTCGCAGCGCTCGCCCGCCGACTGCATCGCCTCGGCGGCCTCGCGGCGCGCCCGGCCGTGCAGCTCCTCGACCTCGCTCTCGACGCGCGAGCGCAGTTCGTCGGCGCGCTCCCTTATCGCGGTGGCGTCCCCGCGGGCCTCGGCGAGCAGCGTGTCCGCGTCCGTACGGGCCTGCTCCACCAGGGCGTTGCCCTCGCCGGTGGCCTCCGTGACGATCCGCTCGGCCTCGCGGCGGGCCACGCCCACCATCGTGTCGGCCTGCTCCTCGGCGGCCGCGGCCGTGCGCAGCGCCTCCTCCTGCGCCTTGGCGATCAGGGCGTCCGCCTGCTCGCCCGCGTCGGCCAGCCGCTTGGCGGCGGCCTCCCGGGCGTCGTCGACGGTCTGCTCGCCCTCGGCACGCGCCTCCGCGCGCAGCCGCTCCGCCTCCTGGACGGCGTCGGCCTTGATGCGTGCGGAGTCCGCGCGCGTGCTGTTGGCGTTCTCCTGCGCGGCGGCCAGCGCCTCGGAGGCCTCCAAGGCCATCCGCTCGGCTTCCGCCGTCGCCTCGGCGACGAGGGTGTCGGCCTGCTCGGCGGCCTCCGTGCGGCGGGCGTTCGCCGCCTCCCGGGCCTCGTCGAGGACCCGGGCGGCGTCGGAGCGCAGCCGCTCGGACTCGGCGTCCGCCTCGGCGAGCGTGCGCTCGGCCTGCCCCGCGGCCTCCGTGCGGACGGCCTCGGCTGCCTCCCGGGCCTCCTCGCCCGTACGGGCCGCCTCGCGGCGCGCGGTCTCCACCGTCTCGGCGGCCTCGGCCCGCAGCTTCTCCGCCTCGGTCGTGGCCTCGGCGATCAGCTCGTCGGCCTGGGCGGCCGCTTCCGTACGGTGCCGGCCGGCGGCCTCGCGGGCCTCGTCGACGATGCGGTCCGCCTCGGCCTGCGCCCCCGAGGTGAGCTCCTCGGCCTCGCGGATGATCCGCTCGGCCTCGGCGTGGCCCTCGGAACGCATCCGGTTCGCGTCCTCGCGGGCCTCGGCGCGTGCCCGCGCCGCGTCCTGCTCGGCCGACGCCAGGGCGTCGGACGCGTCGGTGCGCATCTGCTTGGAGCGGGCGGACGCCTCCGCCACCGTGCGCTCCGCGTCGGCCTTCGCCTTGGCGAGGAGCGCCTCGGCGGCCTCGGCGGCCTCGCTGCGGTGCTTCTCGGCGTCCTCGCGGGCCTGCGTGACCGTCCGCTCGGCCTCGGCGCGCAGCCTGGCGGCCTCCTCGGCCGCCTCCGCCTGCTGCGCCTGCGCCGACTCGCGGGCCTCCTCCAGGACGGAGCCGGCCTCGGCGACCAGCCGCTCGGCCTCCGACGTGGCCTCCGCCATCAGGGCGTCGGCCTGCTCGGCGGCCTCGGAGCGGCGCGCCGCGGCCGCGGCGCGCGCCTCGTCGGCCGTGGCCGCGGCGTCCTGCTGCGCCTTCTCGGCCGTCTCCTCGGCCTCCGCGATCAGCTTCTCCGCCTCGGCCATGGCCTCGGAGAGCAGCTCGTCGGCCTGCACGCCGGCCTCGGCGAGCTTGGCGTGGGCGCTGTCGGTGGCGTCCTCCAGCGTGCGGGCGGCCTCCGCCTCCAGGCGCTGACCCTCCGTGATCGCCTCGGCGACCTTCCGCTCGGCGAGCGCCTCGGCGGCCTCCGCCGCGGCCTGCGCCTCGGCGCGGATCCGGGCCGCGTCCTCACCGGCGCGCTCGCGCTCGGCGTACGCGTCGGTCCGGACCCGGTCGGCCTCCTCCTGGGCCTCGGTGAGCGTGCGCTCCGCGTTGTGCTCGGCGGCCGAGCGCAGCCCGGCGATCTCCTCCTCGGCCTGCTCGTGCAGCCCGGCGACCGCGTCGCGCACCTGCTGGGCGGTCGCCTCGGCGGCCGACACCAGCTCGGCGGCGCGCGCCTCGGCCTCCTCGACCAGGCGCTGGGCCTCCTCCTGCGCCTCCGTGACCCGCTTGCGCGCCGAAGCCAGCAGCTCCTCGCTCTGCTCGCGCGCCGCCTCGCGCTCGGCCTGCGCCTCCGTACGGGCGTCGCCGAGCAGCTCCTCGGCCTCGCGCCGGCGGCGGGCTGCCTCCTCCTGCGCGGCCGCGAGGGCCTCGGCGGCCTCGGCGGACGTGCGCTCGGCCGCGGCGTTCGCCTCGGCCCGCACCCGGTCGGCGGTCTCCTGCGCCTCGCTGCGCAGCCGCTCCGCCTCCGCGTTGGCCTCGGCGCGCAGCCGCGCGCCCGCCGACTCGCCCTCGCTGCGGGCGGCCGCGGCCTCCTCGGCGGCCTCGGCGCGCAGCCGCTCCGCCTCGGCCTCGGCCTGCGCCTGCAGCGCGCGCACCCGCTCCGCGGTCTCCGTGCGCCGGCTCTCGGTCTCCTCGGCGGCCTCGCGGCGCAGCCGCTCCGCCTCCGTACGGGCGTCGCGCAGCGCCTCCTCGGCGGCCTCCACGCGCTGCTCGGCCTCGGCGTGCAGCCGGGTCAGCTCCGCCTCGGCCTCGGCGCGGCGCGCCTCGGCGGCCTTCTCGGCCTCCTCGCGCAGCTTGCGCGCGGCCTCCTCGGCCTCGCTGCGGGTGCGCTCGGCGTGGTCCTCGGCCTCCTCGGCCATCTCCTCGGCCTCGGTGCGCGCCCGCTCCAGGGCCTCCTCGGCCTGCTTGCGCAGGGAGGCGGCCCGCTCGGCGGCCTCCGACCGGACCCGCTCGCTCTCGGCGGCCGCGCCGCCGCGCGTCTCCTCCGCGTCGGCCTTGGCCTTGGCCAGCAGTTCCTCGGCGGTGCCGGCCGCCTCCTCGATCTGCTGCAGCGCCTCGCGCCGGGCCTCGCCGCGGATCCGCTCGCCCTCGGCGACGGCATCCGCCCGCAGCTGCTCGGCCTCGCCGCGCAGCCGCCGCGCCTCCTCCTGGAGCTCGACGGTCTTGGCGCGGTACTCCTTGGTGTCGTCCTTCGCCGCGCCCTTGAGCTGCTCGGCGGTGTCCGCGGCCTGCGCGCGCAGCCGCTCGGCCTCGGCCTCGGCCTCCTTGCGGATCCGCTCCGCCTCGGCGGCCGCGGCCTTCGTGGTGGCGCGGGCGTCCTCGGAAGCCTTGGAGAGGACCTCCTCGGCCGTACGGGCGGCCTTGGACAGCTGGGCCGCGGAGTCCTCCGCGGCGGCGCTGCGGGCCTTCTCGGCGGCCTCGGCGACGAGCCGCTCGGCCTCCGCGGCGGCGTCCGCGCGCAGCTGCTCGGCCTCGGCCTTCAGCGCCTCGGCGTCCTTGGTGGCCTCGCTGACCAGCCGGGCGACCTCGGCCCGGGCGGTGCGGGTGCGCTGCTCGTTCTCCGACTCGGCGCCGGACAGACGGCGCTCGGCGCTCTCCTTCGCCTCGGCGACCAGCTTCTCGGCCTCGGCGCGCGCTTCGCGCAGCGCCCCGTCGGCCTCCTGCAGGCGGGCCTCGGCGGTACGGGTGAGCTCGGCCGCGGCCGTACGGGCCTGGTCGCTCTCCGTGCTCGCGGACGCGCGCAGCCGCTCGGCGTGGTCGGTGGCCTCCTGGGCCTGCGCGGACGCGGCGGTCAGCAGCCGCTCGGCGTCCGTACGGGCGCGGCGCAGCAGGGCCTCGGCCTCGGCGCGGGCCTCGTCGGCCGCGGAGCTGAGGCGGGCGCGGGCCTGCTCGGCCAGGCGCTGGGCCTCCGCGCGGGCCGTGGCCAGCGCCTGCTCGGCCTCCGCCCGGGACTCCTCCAGCAGCCGCCGGGCCTGGGACTCCGTGCGCGCACGCAGCTGCTCGGCCCAGGCCACGTTCTCGTTGACGTGCGACTCGACGGTCTGGCGGCGCTCGTTGAGCTCCTCGTCCAGACGCTGGCGGCGCGCGACGGCCTCCGCGTGGAGCTCGGCCTCCATCCGGGCCTGGCGCTCGGCCTGCTCCTGCAGCAGACGCTGCGTCTGCGCCCGGGCCTCGCGCAGCTCGCGCTCGGCGTCGGTGCGCATCTGATCCGCCTGAATCTGGGCATTGCGGAGCAACTGCTCCGCCTGGTAACCCATGTCGGCGGTGTCGTACGCCGGGCGGTGGGCGAGATTGCGGCGCGCCTCGTGGAGCTTGGCGCGCAGCACCTCGACCTGGTAGCCGAGGTCGTCGGCGTGCTGGACCGCCTTCTCCCGCTCCTTCTTCAGCCGCTCCATCTCGGCTTCGAATTGCGAGAGGTGGTCGTCAGCCTCGTAGCGGTCGTTGCCCCGCACTGCGCGGTCCCATCCGTCCCCTGGTCGCCTTGGCGGCCGGCCCGTTCCCGCGTGTATCGGTTGGAATCCGGAGCCCGCCCTTCCGAAGAAATGGTGTCAGATCATCGGTACAGCCCGGTCCGGGCCCCCACCCCCAGGACCCCGGCCGAACCCGCACTCTACCGGCCGGGGGAGGTGAGGGTCAGTGCTCCCGGTCCGCCGGGGGCGCCGAGGTGACCAGTTCGGTCAGCACGCCGTGGCAGTCCTTGGGGTGCAGGAAGGTGATCCGCGAGCCCATCGAACCGGTCCGCGGCTCGTCGTAGAGGACCCGCACGCCCTTGCCGCGGACGGCCTCCGCGTCCCCGTCCACGTCCGCCGTGCCGAAGGCGATGTGATGGACCCCCTCGCCGTTCTTCGCCAGCCACTTGCCGACCGCGGAGTCCTCCCGCGTCGGCTCCAGCAGCTGCAGGTAGGAGGCCCCGCCGTCGGACGTCTCGTTGATTTTGAGCATGGCCTCGCGGACGCCCTGCTCCTCGTTGACCTCGGTGTGGAACACCTCGAAGCCGTACGTGGCACGGTAGAACTCGACAGTCCGGTCGAGGTCGAAGCAGGCGATCCCGATGTGGTCGATACGCGTCAGCATGGAACCAGTGCACCGCCGTACGGCTTGGTCACGCAACGTGTACGCAACGTGCTTGCGATCACACCCGCTGCCCGGTGACCCCGCGGGTACCGCTCAGTACATTGACGGAAACCATCGTTAACCTCCGCTCGAAGTCGACTCGAAGGGGCCGCGCCTCATGTCTGGTACGAACGGTTCGACCAGCACCACCTCCGTGATCGTCGCGGGCGCCCGTACGCCCATGGGCAAGCTGCTCGGCTCCCTGCGCAGCTTCTCCGCGGCCGAGCTGGGCGGCTTCGCCATCAAGGCGGCCCTGGACCGGGCCGGCATCGGCGGCGACCAGGTGCAGTACGTGATCATGGGTCAGGTGCTGCAGGCCGGCGCCGGGCAGATCCCGGCCCGCCAGGCGGCGGTCAAGGGCGGCATCCCCATGCACGTCCCCGCGCTGACCGTCAACAAGGTCTGCCTCTCCGGCCTGGACGCCATCGCGCTGGCCGACCAGCTCATCCGCGCGGGCGAGTTCGACATCGTGGTGGCCGGCGGCCAGGAGTCCATGACCAACGCCCCGCACCTGCTGCCCAAGTCCCGTGAGGGCTACAAGTACGGCGCGATCGAGATGCTCGACTCGATGGACCACGACGGCCTCACCGACTCCTTCGAGTCCATCGCCATGGGCGCCTCCACCGAGAACCACAACACCCGCCTCGGCATCGGCCGCGCCGCCCAGGACGAGATCGGCGCCCGCTCCCACCAGCGCGCCGCCGCCGCCCAGAAGAACGGCATCTTCGAGGCCGAGATCACCCCGGTCGAGGTCCCGCAGCGCAAGGGCGACCCGGTGGTCTTCGCCCACGACGAGGGCGTCCGCGGCGACACCACCACCGAGGTCCTCGGCAGGCTGCGCCCGTCCTTCAGCAAGGACGGCACGATCACCGCCGGCACCTCCTCGCAGATCTCCGACGGCGCCGCCGCCGTCGTCGTGATGAGCAAGGCCAAGGCCGAGGAGCTGGGCCTGGAGTGGATCGCCGAGATCGGCGCCCACGGCAACGTCGCAGGTCCCGACAACTCCCTGCACTCCCAGCCCTCCAACGCCATCCTGCACGCGCTGCGCCGCGAGGGCCTGGCCGTCGAGGACCTCGATCTCATCGAGATCAACGAGGCGTTCGCCGCCGTCCTCGTGCAGTCAATCAAGGACCTCGGCGTGTCCCCGGAAAAGGTGAACGTCAACGGCGGTGCCATCGCGCTCGGTCACCCGATCGGCATGTCCGGCGCCCGTACCGTCCTCCACCTCGCGCTGGAGCTCAAGCGGCGCGGCGGCGGCATCGGCGCGGCGGCCCTGTGCGGCGGCGGCGGCCAGGGCGACGCCCTGATCATCCGCGTCCCCGGCAAGTGACCTCACACTTCCCGAGGTTTCCCAGAACGGAGCACTGATGGTGGACGTCCCCGCACTGGTGGAGCAGGCCCGCGAAGGCCGGCCGCGCGCCGTGGCCCGGCTGATCTCCCTGGTGGAGGGGGCGTCCCCGCAACTGCGCGACGTCATGGCCGCCCTGGCCCCGCTGACCGGCGGCGCGTACGTCGTGGGCCTGACGGGCTCGCCCGGCGTCGGCAAGTCGACGTCGACGTCGGCGCTGGTCAGCGCCTACCGGCGGGCAGGCAAGCGGGTCGGGGTGCTGGCCGTCGACCCGTCCTCGCCGTTCTCGGGCGGCGCCCTGCTCGGCGACCGCGTACGGATGTCCGACCACGCCTCCGACCCGGGGGTGTACATCCGTTCCATGGCCACGCGCGGCCATCTGGGCGGCCTGGCCTGGGCCGCCCCGCAGGCCATCCGCGTCCTGGACGCGGCCGGCTGCGACGTGATCCTCGTCGAGACGGTCGGCGTCGGCCAGTCCGAGGTGGAGATCGCCTCCCAGGCCGACACGAGCGTGGTGCTCCTCGCCCCGGGAATGGGCGACGGCATCCAGGCCGCGAAGGCGGGCATCCTCGAGATCGGCGACGTCTACGTCGTCAACAAGGCCGACCGCGACGGCGCCGACGCCACGGCCCGCGAGCTCAACCACATGCTCGGGCTGGGCGAGGCCAGGGGCCCGGGCGACTGGCGGCCCCCGATCGTCAAGACGGTCGCCGCGCGCGGCGAGGGCACGGACGAGCTGGTCGAGGCCCTGGAGAAGCACCGGGCCTGGATGGAGGAGCGGGGCGTGCTGACGGACCGTCGCACGGCCCGGGCCGCCCGCGAGGTCGAGACCATCGCCGTCACGGCCCTGCGCGAACGCATCGCCGACCTCCACGGCGACCGCCGCCTGACCGCCCTGGCGGAGCGCATCGTCGGCGGCTCGCTGGACCCGTACGCGGCCGCGGACGAACTGGTGGCGGGCCTGACGGAGCGGGCCTGACGGAGTGGGCCTGACGGAGTGGGCCTGACGGAGCGGGGATGACGCGAAGGGGACGGGCCCGGCGCACTCCGGCCGCCGGGCTCTCCTGAGCTGTCATGGAACGCTCATACGAATCGTCGAACCGGATCTTGGTCGGGGGACGTCCTACAGACGTCCCCCGTTTCCGTCGAGAGCGATCAGCCCTTGAGCAAGAACCGGCACAAGCTGCGTCCCCGCCGCCGCAGGACGGAGGAAGCGGCAGCCCGCAAGCGCTTCATCGACTACCCCCGTCAGGGCAGACGCGGCGTGCGCCGCTGGCTGCCGTCGTGGCGGCTGACGGGAGGCACCCTCCTGTTCTGCCTGGGCGGTGCGGCCGGGCTGTTCGCGTGCGTCTACGCGAGCGTCGACATCCCCGACGAGAACGCGGCGGCCCGCCAGGAGGCCAACACGTACTACTGGTCGGACGGTTCGCGGCTGGCGAGCGTCGGCGAGGTCAACCGCACCATCGTCCGGCTGTCCGACGTGCCGGAGTCCACGCAGAACGCGGTGATAGCCGCCGAGAACGAGAGCTTCTACCGTGATCGCGGAGTGTCGTTCAAGGGCATCCTGCGGGCCTTCGCCAGCACGGCGGGAGGCGAGGAGACGCAGGGCGGCTCCACCATCACCCAGCAGTACGTGAAGAACACCTACCTCTCGCAGGAGCAGACCGCCACCCGGAAGGTCAAGGAGTTCGTCATCTCGCTGAAGGTGGACCGGACGAAGAGCAAGCAGGAGGTCCTGCAGGGCTACCTCAACACCAGCTGGTTCGGGCGCGGGGCGTACGGGATCGAGGCCGCCGCCCAGGCGTACTACGGCGTCCCCGCGAAGAAGCTCGACCCTAGCCAAGGCGCCATGCTCGCGGCCCTGTTGAAGGGGGCCGAGCTCTACGACCCCTCGGTGAGCCGGAGCAACCACGCCCGGGCGGAGGACCGTTGGAAGTGGATCCTGGACCGGGAGGTGAGGACCGGCCGCATGTCCCAGGCGGAGCGCGACGCCTACCGCACCTTCCCCGAACCCCGCAGGCAGTCCGTGTCCACCGGCCTCGGCGGCCAGGCCGGCTATCTGGTCGACGTGGCCAACAAGGACATCAGGCAGCGGGCCATGCTCACCGAGCAGGACCTGGCCCACGGCGGCTACCGGATCCACACCACCTTCGACAAGGGCCGCATGGAGCGGCTGAAGAAGGCCGTCGACGGGGTCCTCGCCAAGGACACCGACCCGCGCAAGCGGCCGGACTCCGACACGGACGTCCAGGCGGGGGCCGCCTCCGTACGGCCCTCGGACGGCGCCGTTCTCGCCCTCTACGGCGGGCCCGACGCCACGAAGCACTTCGCCAACAACGCCGACACCTCGGGCGTCCCGGCGGGCTCCGCCTTCAAGCCCTTCGTCCTCGCCGCCGCCCTGCAGGAGGGCGTGGACCCCGCCGGCTACTACGACGACAACGGCAAGCTCCGCACGGCCGAGGACTCCGGCCCCGACGAGAACCACCCCACCCTCCGCCAGGCCCTCACGAGCGGGGGCAACGCGACGTACGTGCGCCTGGGCCGGGAGGTGGGCCTGAAGAAGGTGCGGGACACGGCCGTCCGGGCCGGCCTGCTCAAGAGCAGCATGGCCGAGCTGGAAGAGGCCTTCCCCATCGGCACGTCCACGCCGAGCGCGATCCGCATGGCCGCGGCGTACGGCACCTTCGCCAACGGGGGCCTGCAGAACGACCCCTACTCCGTCACCAAGGTCGTCAAGGACGGTGCGTCCGTGGGCGGCTTCGAGAGCCGGGCCAAGGCGCGGCGGGCCCTGGACAAGGACGTGGCGGGGGAGGTGGCGCGCGCCTTGCGCGACCCGGACGGCGGATCCTGGTCGGCCGGGCGGACCGGCGACCAGGACCGCCTGAACTCGGCCTGGTTCACCGGCTGGTCCGGGGACCTGTCCACGGCCGTGACGGTGTTCCGTACGAAGCCCGAGGGCGGCCCGCTCCTGCCGATGGCTGACCTGGGCGGCGAGGAGGGGCGGCGGGGCAACGCCTTCCCGGCCCGCATCTGGGCGGACTGCATGGGCACGGCCCGCCCCTGAGCGCGCGCGGCGCGGGGCGGGCGGGGCTCAGGCGCGGCCGCGGTCCGGGCCCGGACGCAGCCGGGGCCCGGGCTCAGGCGCGGCCGCGGTCCGGGCTCAGGTGCGGCCGCGCAGGGAGCGCAGGTGCTGGGCGACCGGGGCCAGGGAGGCGTGGAGGGCCTTGAGGTCCGCCTCGCCCAGCAGGTCGATGAAGTGCTCGCGCACGGAGGCCACGTGGTGCGGCGCGACCTGCCGCATCGTGTCCCAGCCGTGCTCCGTGAGGACGGCGTACAGGCCCCGGCGGTCCGACTCGCAGTTCTCGCGCCGCACCAGGCCCGCGTTCTCCATGCGGGTGATCTGGTGGGAGAGGCGGCTCTTGGACTGCAGCGTGGCGGTGGCGAGGTCGCTCATCCGCATGCGGTGGTCCTCGGACTCCGAGAGGTTGACCAGGATCTCGTAGTCGTTGTTGGTGAGGCCGAACGGCTGCAGGTCCCGTTCGAGCTGGTGCATCAGCAGGCGGCTGACGTCCAGGTGGGCGCGCCAGGCGCGCTGTTCCTCTTCGCTGAGCCAGCGGGTGCCGTTCTCGGTGTCCATAGACATAGAGGAATTCTACCTAAGAAAGTTGAAAGATTAACCAGTTGTGGTGCGGAGCGTGAGGTCACACGTTCGACGTCACACTCCGCAGAGTACCGCTCACAGCCCGAAGCGGCGCTGGAGGTCTCCGAGCTGGCCCGGCATACGGGGCGTGGTTGGCTGATTCGACGGGCTTGCGTGAGGGACCCCCTCCTGCTGCGGCGTCTCACCGGTGGGGATCCCGGCCATCAGCTGCTCCGTGGACTGCAGCAGCACCGTACCGGCGCCCACGAACTCGAACTGGTGCTCCTCGCCCGAGGTGCCGCCGAGGCCCGTGAAGGCGCGCACGCCGCCGAGCACCCCCCGCAGGTACTGGTGGTCGTAGTGGTGGCAGGGGGAGGGGCAGTCGGCCCAGCCGACGAGGGCCTGCGGGTCCACCCGGACGGGTGGTTCCACGAAGACCACGGGGCCGTTGGAGGCCGCCACGAACTTGCCCGTGCCGATGAGCGTGAGGAAGCCGGGGACGATCGACTGCTTGAGCGAGAGCGACGGCTGGAAGGCGAGCAGGTTGCCCGACCGCACCGTCAGGTTGCCGTCCTCCAGGTCGTAGGAGTTGACGTCGAAGCTGCGGTCCGCGAGGACCATCTTGCCCTTGCCCTCGGCGACCACCCAGTCCGCGGCGTGCAGCGGCGAGTGGAAGCTGTGGGCGATGAGGCGGTCGAGGCGGCCGTGCCCGATGCCGTGGAAGTCGATGTTCCCGTAGTAGGCGATCATCTTCCCCTTCTGCAGGAACCACTGGCCGTCGAGGTCCACGCTGAAGGCGTACGGGTTGACGTTGTCGTCGGCCGGCAGGGTGTGCGCGTCGAAGACGACCGGACCGTTGGCAGTGCTCACAGCTTCTCCTCCGACGCCTGTACGTAGACCGTGCCCTCGCCGGACAGCTCCAGCTGGAACGCCTCCCCGGAGCCGCGCCCCACCATCTCGCGCCAGCCGATGGCGGTGGAGAGCTTGCTGCGGACGTCTCCGCGGTGGGCGACGTAGGCCTGCGGGTCCACGTGGACGGGCCGCTGGGTGCGGATCGGCAGCTCGATGACGCCGCCATGGGCCATCACGGCGACCGCGCCGTGGCCCTTGAGGGTCGTGGTGAACAGGCCCTGGCCGGTGACCTGGCCGCGGACCATGCCCATGACGCCGCCCTGCGAGCCCATGAACATGGTGCCCTGCTGCAGGGTGCCGTCGAAGGCGAGCAGCCGGTCGGCCTCGACGTAGAGGGTCTCGCCCGACAGCTCGATCACCTGCACGTGGTGGCCGCCGTGGCCGAACATCACCGTGCCGCTGCCCTCCACGGTCATCAGCGGGGTGGCCTCGTTGGCGATGCGGCGGCCGATCATGCCCATCACGCCGCCCTGGCCGCCGGTGATGCTGGGGGTGAAGGAGACGTCGCCCTTGTAGGCGAGCATCGCGCCGCGCTGGCTGAAGAGGCGCTGACCCGGGGCGATCTGCGCCTCGACCATGCGGGAGTTCAGGGTCCGGAACGGCATCAGACGTCGCCTCCGAAGGTGGTGCGCTCGCTCGGCTGCACGTAGACCAGGCCCTCGCCCTCGAAGCGGATCTGGAACGCCTCGCCGGAGCCCTCGCCGATGAACGTGCGGAAGTTGACGCCGGACTGGAAGTGCTGCTTGAGCTTGCCGGTGTGGGCGATGTACGCGCCCGGGTCGACCTGCAGGGGGGTGGACGGGGTCACGCGCAGCACGACGGCCGTGCCGTCGGACATGATCGCCGCCTGGCCCGTGCCCTCGACGGTCGTGGTGAACAGGCCGTTGCCCTGGGAGGCGCCGCGCAGACCGGTGAAGGTGGTGCCGGTGCGCAGGCCCGCGTCGGCCGCGAGGAGGTTGCTCGCCTCGACGTGGAGCGCCTCGCCGCGCAGGGAGACGAGGTTGATCTCGGTCGCCCGGTCGGCGAAGTAGCAGGTGCCGTGTCCTTTCACCTCCATCACTTCCATCTGCTCGCCGGTGAGCCGGCGGGTGACCATGCCGCGCAGGCCGTCCCCGCCGCCGGTCATCTTCTTGAAGTTCATGTCGCCCTCGTACGCGACCATCGAGCCGTTCTTGGCCTTGACCGCGTCGCCCGTCAGGTCGACGGCGAGGACTTTGCTCCCCTGGAGCCGAAACTGTGCCACGGGACGACGCTAGCGGGCGGACTCGCCGGTCGACAGGGCCTTGGTCCCGGAATGACCCCGGATCCAGGCATCCGGGACGAGGCTGCGACAATGGACGAGCTTGTGAATGCCATCACAAGCTGTAGTCGTCCCGCCACTGTCCAGCCACTGACTCACGAAGGTGCGTACCCCCGTGGACATCAAGACCGCCTCCGCCCTGCGCCGGCTCCGCCTGGTCTCCGCCCCGGAGGCCGTTTCCTTCCTGCTGCTGCTCGTCTGCTCCGTGCTCAAGCGCACGACGGACTTCAACGCCGTACCGGTGATGGGCGCCGTCCACGGCGTCCTCTTCGTCATCTACGTGATCTTCTGGCTGGACGCCTGGAACAAGACCAAGTGGACCCTGAAGACCGCCGCCCTCTACTTCGTCCTCTCCGTCCTGCCGACGGGCGGCTTCTTCGCCGACCGGATGCTGCGCCGCGAGGCCGAGGCGAGCCTGATCGCCGCCCGCGCCCGCAAGGAGGGCGTGGTCAACGCATGATCGTCGCCTTCTCGGTGTCGCCGCTGGGCGTCGGCGAGGACGTCGGCGAGTACGTGGCGGACGCGGTGCGCGTGGTGCGCGAGTCGGGCCTGCCGAACCGTACGGACGCGATGTTCACGTCGGTCGAGGGCGAGTGGGACGAGGTCATGGACGTCGTCAAACGAGCCGTCGCAGCGGTCGAGGCCCGCGCGGGCCGGGTCTCCCTCGTCCTGAAGGCGGACATCCGCCCGGGCGTGACGGACGGCCTGACATCGAAGGTCGAAACAGTCGAGCGATACCTCTCCGAGGGCTGACCCCGGCCCGACAACTGACCTCGCCGAGGATCTGACCCCGGCCGACGGAAACGGCCCGGTTCGGGAGCGCACATGCGCTCCCGAACCGGGCCGTTCGCCGTTGCGGGGCGCGTCAGCCGACGCGGCCGCCGTCGCCGGAGGCCGCGCCCGTCCACTGGGTCGTGGTGGGCGCCGGAGCGATCGGCACCCTGGTGGTCGGGGGTGTCGTGCGGCTTGTCGTAGGCTCGGCGTGATCCACGGTCAAGATCTGCAGGGGGAGTTGCGATGCTCGACGTGTTCACCGGCGGGGCGAAGAAGTCCGGCGCCGACTTCGAGGTGGTGGTGCTGCGCGACACGCAGGCGGTCGCCGAGGCGATACGCGAGGCGCTGGCCGTCGCCGGCGCCGAGGAGCGGCCCGGGCTGGAGCGCGCGGCCGCGCTGATCGCCGAGCACGCGGCCCGCCCTGAGCGCGAGGTGCGGGCCGAGTGGGTGCGCGGCATCCTCGCCGAGGCGGGTGTCGACGCGCGTAGCCAGGAGCTGCACGCGATCAAGGCGCTGCGCAAGGCCGAGCGGGGCCTGAGCCTGGCGACGGCGGTGCGGCTGGTGCGCGAGGCCGCGGCGGTGCCGGCGGATGCGTCCGGGATCTGAGATACGCCCGACCGGGATATGACCGAACTGTAGGCTCGTGACCGTGCCCAAGCCGCTCAGCCTCCCCTTCGACCCCATCGCCCGAGCCGATGAGCTCTGGAAGCAGCGGTGGGGTTCCGTGCCGTCGATGGCCGCGATCACCTCGATCATGCGCGCCCATCAGATCCTGCTGGGCCAGGTCGATGCGGTCGTCAAACCGTACGGGCTGACGTTCGCGCGCTACGAGGCGCTGGTGCTGCTCACGTTCAGCAAGGCCGGTGAGCTGCCGATGTCGAAGATCGGCGAGCGGCTGATGGTGCACCCCACGTCGGTCACCAACACCGTCGACCGGCTGGTCGCCTCCGGCCTCGTCGCCAAGCGCCCCAACCCCAAGGACGGGCGCGGCACGCTCGCGTCGATCACCGAGAAGGGCCGGGAGGCGGTGGACGCCGCCACGCGCGACCTGATGGCGATGGACTTCGGCCTCGGCGCCTACGGGGCGGACGAGTGCGGCGACATCTTCACGATGCTGCGGCCCCTGCGGGTGGCCGCGGGCGATTTCGAGGACGCGGGTTAGGTTCGCCACTACCGTGGGCGTGGGTCGGCACGCCTTTCCCCGCTGCGCGGGGGTGATCCCAGCGTCCTGACGCGATATTGCGTGATGGCGTCGCGCTCCCCGCGTCTGCGGGGGATTTGCGAGCAGTTAGGCTCGTAGGCATGAAACGAAGCGTGCTGACCCGCTATCGCCTCCTGGCCTACGCCACCGCCGTGATGCTGCTGGTCCTCTGCGCCAGCATGGTCCTCAAGTACGGCTTCGACACAGGCGCGAACGCCACGCTGGTGATCTCCCAGATCCACGGCGTGCTCTTCATCGTCTACCTGATCTTCGCCTTCGACCTCGGCTCCAAGGCGCGCTGGAAGTTCGGCAAGCTGCTGTGGGTGCTGGTCTCCGGCACCATTCCGACGGCCGCGTTCTTCGTCGAGCGCAAGGTCGTCCGCGAGGTCGAGCCGCTGATCGCGGACGGCCCGGCGCGGGCCACCGCCTGACGGCGGCGGCACCGCCGCCCGGACCCCTCGTCGCCCCGCGACACCCCGCCCCGGACACCCCTTGTGTTCGGGGCACTCTTGCGCGACGATTTACTAGGACGTCCTAGTAAATTGCCCGCCGGGCCAGCGCCGGACCGGAGCGGGCAGGACGCGGAGAGGTGGACGAGAGCACATGGATGCAGCAGCCATCGAGGCCGGTCGCGGCCGCTGGCAGGAGCGTTTCGACGCGGCCCGCAAGCGGGACGCCGACTTCACCACCCTCTCCGGTGACGAGGTCGCTCCCGTCTACGGCCCCCGCCCCGGCGACGCGTACGAGGGCTTCGAGCGCATCGGCTGGCCGGGGGAGTACCCCTTCACCCGCGGCCTGTACGCCACCGGCTACCGCGGCCGCACCTGGACCATCCGCCAGTTCGCCGGCTTCGGCAACGCCGAGCAGACCAACGAGCGCTACAAGATGATCCTCGCCAACGGCGGCGGCGGGCTCTCGGTCGCCTTCGACATGCCCACCCTCATGGGCCGCGACTCCGACGACCCCCGCTCGCTCGGCGAGGTCGGCCACTGCGGCGTCGCCATCGACTCCGCCGCCGACATGGAGGTCCTCTTCAAGGACATCCCCCTCGGCGACGTGACGACGTCCATGACCATCAGCGGGCCCGCCGTGCCCGTCTTCTGCATGTACCTCGTCGCCGCCGAGCGGCAGGGCGTCGACCCCGCCGTGCTCAACGGCACGCTCCAGACCGACATCTTCAAGGAGTACATCGCGCAGAAGGAGTGGCTCTTCCCGCCCGAGCCCCACCTGCGCCTGATCGGCGACCTGATGGAGCACTGCGCCCGCACCATCCCCGCCTACAAGCCCCTGTCCGTCTCCGGCTACCACATCCGCGAGGCCGGGGCCACGGCCGCGCAGGAGCTCGCCTACACCCTCGCCGACGGCTTCGGGTACGTGGAGCTCGGCCTGAGCCGCGGGCTCGACGTCGACACCTTCGCGCCCGGCCTGTCCTTCTTCTTCGACGCCCACGTCGACTTCTTCGAGGAGATCGCCAAGTTCCGCGCCGCCCGCCGCATCTGGGCCCGCTGGATGAAGGAGGTCTACGGCGCGAAGTCCGAGAAGGCTCAGTGGCTGCGCTTCCACACCCAGACCGCCGGTGTCTCCCTCACCGCGCAGCAGCCGTACAACAACGTCGTGCGCACGGCCGTGGAGGCCCTCGCCGCCGTCCTGGGGGGCACCAACTCCCTGCACACCAACGCCCTCGACGAGACCCTCGCCCTCCCCAGCGAGCAGGCCGCCGAGATCGCGCTGCGCACCCAGCAGGTGCTCATGGAGGAGACCGGCGTCGCCAACGTCGCCGACCCGCTCGGCGGCTCCTGGTACGTCGAGCAGCTCACCGACCGGATCGAGGCCGACGCCGAGAAGATCTTCGAGCAGATCAAGGAGCGCGGCACCCGGGCCGTGCCGCACGGTGAGCACCCGATCGGGCCCATCACCTCCGGCATCCTGCGCGGCATCGAGGACGGCTGGTTCACCGGCGAGATCGCCGAGAGCGCCTTCCGCTACCAGCAGTCCCTGGAGAAGGGCGACAAGCGCGTCGTCGGCGTCAACTGCCACCACGGCTCGGTCACGGGCGACCTGGAGATCCTGCGCGTCAGCCACGAGGTCGAGCGCGAGCAGGTCCGCGTCCTCGCCGGACGCAAGGCCGCGCGGGACGACGCGCGGGTCCGGGCGTCGCTGGAGGCGATGCTGGCCGCGGCGCGGGGCGGTTCGAACATGATCGAGCCGATGCTGGAGGCGGTGCGGGCCGAGGCCACGCTCGGGGAGATCTGCAACGTCCTGCGGGAGGAGTGGGGCGTCTACGTGGAGCCGGCGGGCTTCTGACCCCCGGGGCCCGCCCCGGACCCCGGCCCGGCGGGTCAGAGCGTCTTCAGGCCCGCCACCAGCAGTACCGCGAACTCCCGGGCCCACTCCGGGCCCACCGGTTCCGCGCTGACGAGGGTGCGGTGCACCACGGCGCCCGCGATCACGTCGAAGATCAGGTCCGCGTTGCGGCCCGCCGTGGCCGCATCCTCCTCGCGGGGCAGCTCGCCCCGCAGCTGGGCCCGCTCGCGGCCCAGCAGCACCAGCCGCTTCTGGCGGTCCACGATCGCGCTGCGGATCCGGGTCCGCAGCGCGTCGTCGCGTGTCGACTCCGCAACCACGGCCATCAGGGCCGTCTTCGTCTCCGGCCGCTCCAGCAGCGCCGCGAACCGCAGCACCACGCCCTCGATGTCGGCCTGCAGGCTGCCGAGGTCCGGCAGCTCCAGCTGCTCGTCGAAGAGTGCCGCGACGGCGTCCACGACGAGCTCGTTCTTGCTCGCCCAGCGCCGGTAGAGCGTGGTCTTCGCCACCCCCGCGCGGGCGGCCACGTCGCCCATCGTCAGCTTCCCCCAGCCCAGCTCGACCAGCGCCGCGCGCGTCGCCTCGAGGATCGCGCGGTCGGCCTCGGGGCTGCGCGGGCGCCCGGTGCGGCGCCCGGGGGAGGGGACGGGGCTCATGGCACGGGACCCTACCGCCGAGTAGCCCCCGGGGCAGGGGGGCTTGCGGAGGGGGCGGGGGGTGCAGTTACGCTACGGCTCGTAGCGTAAGAGCGACAACCACGGACGCCGGGTGGGGACCCGGCGTCGCACGCCACCGCTATTTTTCCGGTTCACCGGGTCGAGGGGGGAGGATAGGGCCCATGCAGCCACGGAACATGTCCATGAGTGGAGTGGTCGACCTCGCCGCGGTGAAGGCGGCCGGGGAAGCCAAGCAGAAGGCGGAGCAGGCGCGCGCCGAGGCCGCCCGCAAGGGCACGCCGCCCGCCGCCGCGGGCCGTCTCGTCTTCGACGTCGACGAGGCCGGCTTCGAGGCCCAGGTCCTGCAGCGCTCCGCCGAAGTGCCCGTCGTCATCGACTTCTGGGCCGACTGGTGCGAGCCGTGCAAGCAGCTCGGCCCGCTGCTGGAGCGGCTGGCGGCCGAGTACGCGGGCCGTTTCGTGCTCGCCAAGGTCGACGTCGAGGCCAATCAGCTGCTGTTCCAGCAGTTCGGCGTGCAGTCGATCCCCGCGGTCTTCGCGGTGGTGGCCGGGCAGGCCCTGCCGCTGTTCCAGGGCGCCGCGCCCGAGGCGCAGATCCGCCAGGTGCTCGACCAGCTCGTGCAGGTGTCCGAGCAGCGCTTCGGCATCGTGGGCGCGCCGCTCGCCGCGGACGCGGGCGAGGAGGCGGCCGGGGCCGCGGAGCCCCAGGCGCCGGCCGGTCCGCACGACGGCGTGCTGAGCCTCGCCCACCAGGCGCTGGACGCGGGCGACCTGGGCGGTGCCGTCCGGGCCTACGAGAACGTGCTGGCCGAGGACCCGGGCAACCCCGAGGCGAAGCTGGGCCTCGCGCAGGCCGAGCTGCTCCAGCGCGTCCAGGGCATGGACCCGCAGGCGGTGCGCAAGGCCGCGGCGGACCGGCCCGGGGATGTGCAGGCGCAGATCGCCGCGGCCGATCTCGACCTGGCCGGCGGCCACGTCGAGGACGCTTTCGGCCGTCTGATCGATGCGGTCAAGCGCACCGCGGGCGAGGACCGCAACGCGGCGCGCGTGCGGCTGCTGGAGCTCTTCGAGGTGATCGGGGCGGACGATCCGCGGGTGAGCGCCGCGCGGACCGCGCTCTCTCGCGCGCTGTTCTGACACAAACGAAACAGCGGCATCGCTTTACCAAAACTTGGTAAACGAGGCCACCGTTACTCCGAGTAAGAAAAGCCCGGGCATTCGCCCGGGTTTTTCTGTTACCTCCGCTTCTCTCCGGGCACGGTCCGGCGACGTCCCGGCGCCTGCCGATGCACAGCGGACGCCCCGCGGTTATCGGCTCGTTACTCGCTAGTAATGAACCTCTTGTGCGGCAGCCGCGAATGCACCACGATCGGCCAAGCTCGGTCCATTCCTCCAACCCGGCAGCCGGCCGGCGTCGGGGGAGCGGGTCCCCACCGGGCGGACCGGCCCCGCGCGGGCCGGTTCAGGGACAGGGGGGTCCCCGCCGCACTCCGGCAGGGCCTGTCCCCGCGGTTGCGCGAAGGCGTGGCCAAGTGGTTGTCGCTCGGGGGTGATCGCCGGTGTTGCCGGGGGCGTTTCGCGTCGCCGGACGGCGGCGCTCTCCTTTCCCGAGGACGTAGCACGTCTCCCATCCCCGGGCGCGGCTCGCGACGCGAGGCCCGCGCCGGAGATGTACGTCCGAGAAGGAGGCAAGTCATGGAGTCCCAGACTCGTGGTGGGACCAGATGGCGGCGGTTCGCCGTCGTCATGGTGCCCAGCGTCGCGGCGACGGCCGCGATCGGCGTCGCGATCGCCCAGGGCGCGCTGGCGGCGTCGTTCAGCGTTTCGGGCCAGCAGTTCCAGGTGACCGCCGGGAAGCTGCACGGCAAGGGGTTCGTCCAGTACGGAGCCATGGACCAGACGAAGGCGGGCAACAAGCCCGTCGCGGTGGTCGGCATCGACACGGCGGAGATCAACAACCTCTGCCAGGCGGTCACCATCCCCATCCCCGGCATCGGCAAAGAGGTGTCGATGAAGCTGGAGGCCGGGGGCGGTGACAAGCAGGTCACGGCGTCGAAGCTCTACATCGACGCCGAGGACATGAAGGCCAACGCCACGTTCAAGAACGTCGACATCGGCGTGTCCGTGGACAACACCACCAAGGGGCCGGGCCCCGCGGGCGCGGGCAAGAACGGCGAAGGCGCGCACGTGCCCGGCTCGTTCGCCCAGCAGGCGGACGAGGTGTGGTTCGACAGCGTCGACCAGAAGGCCTGGGCGACCTCGGCGGGCACCTTCACGCTCCCCGGTCTGCACATGGGCATCAGCTGGGGCAAGGCCGAGTGCAAGGTGCCCCAGGGCTGACACGCCGAACGGGCGGGTGCGGGACGGGAAGCGCGCTCCCGTACCCGTACCGCGTCCGCTCCGTACCGAAGAAGATGCCCGTCCCTAGGAGCTGTACGACATGAGCGTCGACACGCGACCCCACCCGGTCGGTTCATTCGGCCGCGCCCGCCGTTCGTTCCGGGAGTGGCGGTGGCAACGCCCGTTCTGGGGCGGGCTGTGGACCCTGCTGTCCGGGATCCCGATCATGTACGTCCCTTACCAGACCATGACGTTGGGCGACCTGCACATCCGCATGGCCACCACGGCGGGCGCCGGGTCGCTGATCATAGGGGTGCTGCTGGTCGTCCTCGGCCTCACGCTCTGGTTCCAGCAGCAGTCCCGGATCTTCGCCGGAGTCGCGGCCATCCTGCTCGCGCTGGTCTCCCTGGTCGTCTCCAACTTCGGCGCGTTCCTCATCGGTTTCCTGCTCGCCCTCGTCGGCGGAGCCCTCGGCGTCTCCTGGGCGCCCGGCAGGCCCGCCGCCGCTGCCGCGGAGCCGCCGGCCGCCATATCGCTCAGCAAGGAGCGGGACGGAGGTCACGGTGCCGAGTGAGGGGCCGCGCCACGCCGCGCCCAGGAAGCCGCTGCTCTCCCGGCTGCACATGCCTGCGGGCAAAGCCGTCGCCCTCGCGGCCATGCCGAGTGCCGTGCTCATGGGCATGGGGCTGACCCCCACGCTGGCGTCCGCCAAGCCCGCGCCCAAGAAGCTGTTCGACGGAGCGTGTGCCACGGCCCCGGACACGGCGGCCGAGGGGGAGACCCCGGACGCCGGCGAGTCGGGCGCACCGAGCGGCAAGCCCAGTGGCAAACCCAGCGGCAAGCCGAGCGCCGGCCCCGGTGCCGGTCCGAGTGCCGCGCCCGGAGCGGGGGCGTCCGCGCCTTCCGGGGACCGGAAGAAGCCGGAGAGCCCGGAGAAGCCGGCGGCTCCTGAGAAGGGCACGTCCGCCAAGCCCGGCGCGCCCTCCGGCTCGCCGTCCCCGGCGGCCCCGAAACCGTCCTCCTCCCCGTCCCCCTCCTCTTCGCCCTCCGCCGCCAAGCCCGCCAACCCCCTCGACCCGCTGGGGCTCGGCGACAAGCTCCACGACATCCTGACCGGCGGTACGAAGGCGGGCGAAAAGGCGGGTGAGAAGGCCGGCGAGAAGCCGGCCCCGCCGCCGTCGTCCCCCGGCCCGGCGTCCTCGGCCCCCGCGCCCAAGCCTTCGGCGCAGTCCGGCAAGGCCCGGAAGGACCCCACGGAGAAGCCCGGGGATCAGGATGAGGGCAAGGGTGAGGAGAAGGGCGGCCCCTCCGCCGGTCCGTCCACGTCCCCGAGTCCGGCCCCGTCCGGCTCGACGTCCCCCTCGGCCGCCCCGGAGGCGGGCGACGGCGAGCTGCCGCCCTGCCCCAAGGGCACGGTCGTGGACGAGAACGAGCACCACGCGTTCCCCCACCAGCCCTGGTACCTGGAGGCGAGCAAGCTCACCCTCACCGGGCTGACGTACGAGGGCGTCAAGAAGATCACCATGGTGAACGGGCAGAAGAAGGACGTCCTCAAGTTCACCGCCGACTCGCTGGCGATCAAGGACCTGCACCAGATCGTCAACAGCCGGGGCAAGCAGTACCACGTGGCCGGCATGGGCACGGAGTCCACCATCACCGGCGGCAAGGTGACGATGTACACCGAGGAGCTGAAGGGCAGCCTCCTCGGGATCATCCCGGCGACGCACTCGCCGAGCGTTCCGCCGCCGCTGATACCCGGGCTGAAGCTGCCGATCCCGGTCTTCTACACCGACGTCAAGATCCGTCAGGGCGGGCAGTTCGGCGGCACGCTGCACATCCCGAACCTGCACCAGTACATGACCGACGGAACGTATCCGTAGGGCATTGCTCCATGGGCACTGCTCCGTAGGGCACTGCGCAGCTGAGAACGGCCGTGGCCGCCGTCCCCTCGCGAGGGGACGGCGGCCACGGCCGTGAGCAGGGGGTGGACCTAGCGGCTCTCGCCGCCGAGGTGGTGCACCCGCACCATGTTCGTGGTGCCGGGGACGCCGGGCGGGGAACCCGCCGTGATGATCATGGTGTCGCCGTCGTTGTAGCGCTTGAGCTTCAGCAGCTCGGCGTCGACCAGGTCGACCATGGCGTCGGTGTTCTCCACGTGCGGGACGACGAAGGTCTCGACGCCCCAGCTCAGCGTGAGCTGGTTGCAGGTGGAGGCGTCCGTGGTGAAGGCCAGGATCGGCTGGGCCGCGCGGTAGCGGGACAGGCGGCGGGCGGTGTCACCGGACTTGGTGAAGGCGACCAGCGACTTGGCGCCGAGGAAGTCGGCGATCTCGCAGGCCGCGCGGGCGACCGAGCCGCCCTGGGTGCGCGGCTTCTTGCCCGGGACCAGCGGCTGCAGGCCCTTGGAGAGGAGCTCCTCCTCGGCCGCCTCGACGATGCGCGACATCGTCTTGACGGTCTCGATCGGGTACGCGCCCACGCTGGACTCGGCGGAGAGCATGACCGCGTCGGCGCCGTCGAGGATGGCGTTGGCGACGTCGGAGGCCTCGGCGCGGGTCGGCCGCGAGTTGGTGATCATCGACTCCATCATCTGGGTCGCGACGATCACCGGCTTGGCGTTGCGGCGGCACATCTCGATGAGGCGCTTCTGCACCATCGGGACCTTCTCCAGCGGGTACTCCACCGCGAGGTCGCCACGGGCCACCATCACGCCGTCGAACGCCATGACGACGTCCTGCATGTTGGCGACGGCCTGCGGCTTCTCGACCTTGGCGATGACCGGGACCCGGCGGCCGACCTCGTCCATGACGCGGTGGACGTCGAGGACGTCCTTGGCGTCGCGGACGAAGGACAGGGCGACCATGTCGCAGCCCATGGCGAGGGCGAACTTCAGGTCCTCGACGTCCTTCTCGGACAGCGCCGGGACGTTCACCGCCGCACCGGGCAGGTTGATGCCCTTGTGGTCGGAGATGACGCCGCCCTCGATCACGATGGTCCGCACGCGCGGGCCCTCGACCTCGGTGACCCGCAGCTCGACGTTGCCGTCGTTGATGAGGACCTGGTCGCCCTTGGAGACGTCGCCCGGCAGGCCCTTGTAGGTCGTGCCGCAGATGGTGCGGTCGCCCGGGACGTCCTCGGTCGTGATGGTGAACTCGTCGCCGCGCACCAGCTCCACCGGGCCGTCGGCGAAGGTCTCCAGGCGGATCTTGGGGCCCTGGAGGTCGGCGAGGACGCCGACCGCGCGGCCGGTCTCCTGAGCGGCCTTGCGGAGGCGGTGGTACCGCTCCTCGTGCTCCGCGTGGGTCCCGTGGCTCATGTTGAAGCGGGCCACGTTCATGCCGGCCTCGATCAGCGTCTTCAGCTGGTCGAAGGAGTCGACGGCGGGGCCCAGGGTGCAGACGATTTTGGAACGGCGCATGGGGCTGATCCTATCGGTTTGTTTCGGAGCGGAATATTCGAGCTGTGGGAACGACCTAGGGGTGGTCGGCGATCAAGCGCTGACCAGGTCGTACGTCTGGGTGGCGATCTCCAGCTCCTCGTCGGTGGGCACGACCGCGACCGCGACGCGGGCGCCGTCGGGGGAGATCAGGCGCGGCTCGCCGGACCGGACGGCGTTGCGCCCGGCGTCCACGGCCAGGCCCAGCTCCTCCAGGCCCGCCACGGCGGCCTCGCGCACGGGCGCCGCGTTCTCGCCGACGCCGGCGGTGAAGGCCACGGCGTCGACCTTGCCCAGGACCGCGTAGTAGGCGCCGATGTACTTCTTGAGCCGGTGCACGTAGATGTCGAAGGCGAGCGCCGCCCGCTCGTCGCCCTCGTCGATGCGGCGGCGGATCTCGCGCATGTCGTTGTCGCCGCACAGGCCGATCAGGCCGCTCTTCTTGTTGAGCAGCGCGTCGATCTCGTCGGTGGACATCCCTGCGTTGCGGGACAGGTGCAGGATGACCGCCGGGTCCAGGTCGCCCGAACGGGTGCCCATGACCAGGCCCTCCAGCGGGGTCAGGCCCATGGAGGTGTCGACGCACCTGCCGCCCTTCACCGCCGACGCCGAGGCGCCGTTGCCCAGGTGCAGGACGATGACGTTGACCTCGGAGGGGTCCTTGCCCAGCAGCTTCGCGGTCTCGCGCGAGACGTAGGCGTGCGAGGTGCCGTGGAAGCCGTAGCGGCGCACCATGTGGGTGTCGGCCGTGGCCACGTCGATGGCGTAGCGGGCGGCGGCCTCCGGCATCGTGGTGTGGAAGGCGGTGTCGAAGACGGCGACCTGCGGCAGGTCGGGGCGCAGCGCCTGCGCCGTGCGGATGCCGGTGACGTTGGCCGGGTTGTGCAGCGGGGCGACCGGCACGAGCCGCTCGATCTCCGCCAGCACCTCGTCGGTGATCACGGTGGGGGCGGTGAACTTCTGGCCGCCGTGCACCACCCGGTGGCCGATCGCGGCGAGCTCCGGCGAGTCCAGGCCCAGCCCGTCCGCGGCCAGCTCCGCGGCGACCGCCTGCAGCGCGGCCTCGTGGTCGGCGATCGGCGCCTCCTGCTCGCGCTTGGCGCCGCCCGTGGCGAGCGGGGTGTGCGCGAGGCGCGAGGTCTCCTCGCCGATGCGCTCGACCAGGCCCACGGCCAGCCGGGCGCCGTCGGCCATGTCGAGCAGCTGGTACTTGACCGAGGAGGAGCCGGAGTTGAGGACGAGGACTCGGGTGGGGTTGGCAGTCATGAACGCTTTCCGGGTTGTGGGGGTCTCGGGGGGGCTGGGTCTCGGACGTCGGTGGGGGATGCCGTACGGGACCGGGCGGCGGTCCCGTACGGCCTACGGGCGTCAGACGGCGGGCGCGTCCGGCGCGGTTCCGTTCCCGGGCTCGCCCTGGGCCTGGATCGCGGAGATCGCGACCGTGGTCACGATGTCCTGCACCAGCGCGCCGCGGGAGAGGTCGTTGACGGGCTTGCGCAGGCCCTGCAGGACCGGGCCGACGGCCACGGCGCCGGCCGAGCGCTGGACGGCCTTGTAGGTGTTGTTGCCGGTGTTGAGGTCGGGGAAGATCAGCACGGTGGCCTTGCCCGCGACCTCCGAGCCGGGGAGCTTGGTCTTGGCGACCGCGGCGTCCACGGCGGCGTCGTACTGGATCGGGCCCTCGACCTTGAGGTCCGGGCGGCGCTCGCGGACGATCTCGGTGGCCTTGCGCACCTTGTCGACGTCCGCGCCGGAGCCGGAGGTGCCGGTGGAGTACGACAGCATCGCGATCCGCGGCTCGACGCCGAACTGGGCGGCGGTCGCCGCGGACTGGATGGCGATGTCCGCGAGCTGCTCGGCGTTCGGGTCGGGGTTGACCGCGCAGTCGCCGTAGACCAGCACCCGGTCGGCCAGGCACATGAAGAAGACCGAGGAGACGATCTGCGCGCCCGTCGCGGTCTTGATGATCTCGAAGGCCGGGCGGATGGTGGCGGCGGTGGAGTGCACCGCGCCGGAGACCATGCCGTCGGCCAGGCCCTCCTGGACCATCAGGGTGCCGAAGTAGGAGACGTCCGTGACCACGTCGTGCGCGAGCTCGACGGTCATGCCCTTGTGGGCGCGGGCCTTGGCGTAGATCTCGGCGAAGCGCTCGCGCAGCGGGGAGGTCTGCGGGTCGATGATCTGCGCCGCGGCCAGGTCGATGCCCAGCTCGCCCGCGCGCTTGCGGATCGCGCCCTCCTCGCCCAGGAGCGTGAGGTCGCAGATGTCGCGGCGCAGCACCACGTCCGCGGCGCGCAGCACGCGCTCCTCCGTGCCCTCGGGCAGGACGATGCGGCGGCGGGCCGAGCGGGAGCGCTCGATCAGCTCGTGCTCGAACATCATCGGGGTGACGCGGCTGGAGCGGGCCACGGCGATGCGGTTCGTCAGCTCCGCGGTGTCCACGTGCCGCTCGAACAGGCCGAGGGCCGTCTCCGCCTTGCGCGGCGAGAACGCGTCCAGCTTGCCCTCGATCGCGAACAGCTCGGCCGCGGTCGGGAAGGAGCCGCCCGGCACCGAGACGACCGGGGTGCCCGGGGCCAGCCGGTCGGCCAGCGCCAGGATGTCCGGGCCCGGCTTCTCGTCCAGGGTCAGCAGCACGCCGGCTATCGGCGGGGCGCCGGCGCTGTGCGCGGCGAGGGCGCCGACGATCAGGTCCACCCGGTCGCCGGGGGTCACGACCAGGCAGCCCTCGGTCAGGGCGGGCAGGAAGACCGGCAGCATGGCGCCGCCGAAGACGAAGTCCTTGGCGTCACGGGCCAGGCCCGCGTCGTCGCCGAGCAGCACCTCGGCGTGCAGCTTGCGGACGATCTGCGCCACGGTCGGCGCGGAGAGCCCGGCCTCCTCGGGGAGGGCGTAGCAGGGGACGGGCAGGCTCGCCGAAAGGCGCTCGGCGACGGCCTCGCGGTCGGCCGGGGCGACGCGGTTGACGACCAGGGCGACGACGTCGCAGCCCAGGGCCTCGTAGGCGCGGTAGGCGTTGCGCGCCTCGGCCCGCACGGACTCCGCCGTCTGGTCCTGGCCGCCGACGACCGTGATCACCGAGGCGCCGAACTCGTTGGCGAGGCGGGCGTTGAGGGCGAGCTCGTCGGGGAGCGTGGAGCCGACGTAGTCGGTGCCGAGCACCAGCACGTACTCGTAGTCGCGGGCGACCGCGTGGAAGCGCTCGACCAGCCGCGAGACCAGCTCGTCCGTGCCGCGCTCGGCCTGCAGCGCGGAGGCCTCCGCGTAGCTCATGCCGTGCCCGGACTCCGCGGACTGCCCCAGCCGGTAGCGGGACCGCAGCAGGTCGAAGAGGCGGTCCGGCCCGTCGCCGTGGACGAGCGGGCGGAACACGCCCACCCGGTCCACCTGACGGGTGAGGAGCTCCATGACTCCCAGCTCGATGACCTGGCGCCCGTCGCCCCGGTCGGTCCCGGTCACGTACACGCTGCGCGTCACGCGTGCTCTCCTTGCTCCATCGCCGTGTTCTTCGGTGTTCTTCGGTGTTTCTTCGCCGTGTTCTTCGGCTTTAAAAAATACCCGTTATGGTGGGCTTGACCTCTTGACAATACCTGCGCCCCTGGCTAAGGCGCGCGTCAGCAAGGCGTCCGGGCCCGCAGGGGCGGAGGTCAGGACCGGCGCGGCCCCGGGGTGCGCCGGTACCCATCGGACCGTGAAACAATCGGCCCGGCTCACATGTACCATCCCCTTACCTTCGGTAGGGGGGACCCCAGAGCAGGAGACACAGCACGCGATGCGCATCGGAGTTCTCACCGCAGGCGGCGACTGCCCCGGCCTGAACGCTGTCATCCGCTCGGTGGTGCACCGCGCGGTCGTCGGCCACGGTGACGAGGTCATCGGCTTCGAGGACGGCTTCAAGGGCCTGCTCGACGGCCGCCACCGCAAGCTCGACCTGGAAGCGGTCAGCGGCATCCTCGCCCGCGGCGGCACCATCCTCGGCTCCTCCCGCCTGGAGCGGGCCCGGCTGCGCGAGGCTTGCGAGAGCTCCAAGGAGCTCGCCCGCGAGTACGGCATCGACGTGCTCATCCCGATCGGCGGAGAGGGCACGCTGACCGCGGCCCGGATGCTGTCGGACGCGGGCCTGCCCGTCGTCGGCGTCCCCAAGACCATCGACAACGACATCTCCTCCACGGACCGCACCTTCGGCTTCGACACCGCCGTCGGCGTGGCCACCGAGGCGATCGACCGCCTCAAGACCACCGCCGAGTCCCACCAGCGGGTGATGGTCGTCGAGGTCATGGGCCGCCACGCGGGCTGGATCGCCCTGGAGTCCGGCATGGCCGGCGGCGCCCACGGCATCTGCCTCCCCGAGCGGGCCTTCGAGGTCGACGACCTCGTGAAGATGGTCGAGGAGCGCTTCGCCCGGGGCAAGAAGTTCGCCGTCATCTGTGTCGCCGAGGGCGCGCACCCCGCCGAGGGCTCGATGGAGTACGCGAAGGGCGCCATAGACCAGTTCGGCCACGAGCGCTTCGCCGGCATCGGCACCAAGCTCGCCGCCGAGCTGGAGAAGCGCCTGGGCAAGGAGGCCCGCCCGGTCATCCTCGGCCACGTCCAGCGCGGCGGCACGCCCACCGCGTACGACCGCGTCCTCGCCACCCGCTTCGGCTGGCACGCCGTCGAGGCCGCCCACCGCGGCGACTTCGGCAAGATGACGGCCCTGAAGGGCACCGACATCAAGATGGTGCCGATCGCCGACGCCGTCACCGAGCTCAAGCGCGTGCCGGCGAACCGGATGGACGAGGCGGAGTCGGTCTTCTAGGCCTTCCGTCCCCCGTCTCTCACGAGCGCTTTTCTCACGAGGCCCTCGCCGACCAGGTCGGCGAGGGCCTCGTGGCTTTTGGTGAGGCATGCCACGCTTTGGCTGTTGTGCCGGAAATCTTCCGGCTGCGTGTGTCGTGCACGCGAGGTTCTCCCGTGGTGGCCGGGGTTCACGCCACCCCTTTCCGGAAGGGTCTTTGATTAATACGGCCTCATATTGGCTGTATCTCGCCACATGTCCGGCTCTTCCCGAAGATCTGTTACGTTCATGATCATCTACGCCGGTCGGGGGGTCGGGGGAGCTCGACGAGCTGGACCTCCTGGTCGGAAGGAACGTTTCTTCTGAAGGGGGACCCGGGTGTCCGACCTCACCCGCCGCCGCATGCTCGGCCGTACCGCCGCCGCTGCCGCCGGAATCGTGCTCGCCGGACCGGCCGCGCAGGCCTTCGCCGCCGGGAGCGGGCACGACCACCACGGCAACGGCTCCGGCCACCAGCCGTTCGACGAGGTCTACGAGGGCCGCCGCATCGAGGGCCGGCTCACCTCCGGCAACGGCGGCCACCACGACTTCGGCATCGCCGTCTTCGTCGACGGCCGCCCGCTGCACATCATGCCGCGCGGCAACGGCTGGATCAGCGTCATGAACCACTACGAGGTCTTCGCGTCGCCGTACGAGGTGACCCGCGCCGCCGTGCGTGCGCTGCGCGGCGCCAACCTCGTCTGATCCGGCTGATCCCGATTCCGTAAAGGGCCACATTCTCATGGCAGTTCGCAAGAACCAGGCAAAGCTCACCAAGGCCGAGCGACGCGACTTCGTGGAGGCGCTGCTGGAGCTCAAGCGCCGCGGCGGCTACGACAAGTACGTCGAGATCCACGACCGATTCGTGATGAGCGACCTGGACGACCAGGAGCGCACCGGCCACGTCTCGCCGTCGTTCCTGCCCTGGCACCGGCAGTTCCTGCTCGACTTCGAGCGGGACCTGCAGTCCGTCAACCCGGCCGTCACGCTCCCGTACTGGGACTTCACGGTCAACCGCTCGCTGTCCGACCCGCTCTTCGCCCCCGACTTCCTCGGCGGCAACGGGCGCGAGCGCGACGCCCAGGTCATGGACGGCCCGTTCGCCTACAGCGGCGGCCGCTGGCCGATCTACTTCAAGGCCGACGAGCGCCCCTTCCTGATGCGGGAGATGGGCCGGAGCAAGAGCACGCCGCAGCTGCCCACGGCCGCCACGGTCGAGGCCGCGCTGGCCGCCCCGTACTACGACGAGGCGCCCTGGAACTCCACCTCCAAGGCCGGCTTCCGCAACCTCGTCGAGGGCTGGGCGAACGGCAACACCGGCCCGCACAACTCCGTGCACCGCTGGGTCGGCGGCCACATGAACACCGGCATGTCGCCCAACGACCCGGTGTTCTGGCTGCTGCACTGCTTCATCGACAAGCTGTGGTCCGACTGGCAGCGCCGGCACCCGAAGGCGCCCGCCTACCTGCCGGTCGAGCCGGTCAAGGACATCGTCGCCCTCAACGAGCCCATGAAGCCGTGGAGCGAGAAGGGGCAGCGGGTCACCCCCGCCGACATGATCGACCACAGGAAGTTCTACGCGTACGACACCGACGCCGCGTAAGCGGCGGCGCGCGTAAGCGACGGCCCGGGGGGGCCGGGGGAGCGGGGGAGGCGGGGGCGGGCCGGGTGTCCGGTCCGCCCCCGCTGCTATCCCGCGTCCCGCAGTTTCCGCAGGATCCGTTCCAGGGCGCGCCGGTCCGCCGCCGAGAGGCGGCCGCTGACGTGCGTGCGCAGGTGCGCGAGGTGCTGCTGCAGCGCGCGGTCCAGGGCCTGCTCGCCCGCCTCCGTCAGTACCGCGAGCGCGGCCCGCCGGTCGTCCGGGTCCGGGTCGCGGCGGATCAGCCCCGCCTCCTCCATCCGGCCCGCGCTCGGTCACCATCGAGGCCGTCGAGAAGGGCGCCTCGGTCAACTTCGTCGACGTCGCCCCGTCCGACTCCGCCCTCGGCGACCAGCTGATCGGCACCGGCGACCTCGTCCGCGCCGACGGCCGCAAGATCGGCACCAGCAGCTTCCAGGGCATCTCCACCGACGCCGAGCCGCGCACCGCCGAGATGCTGACCTTCGTCTACGACCTCGGCGACGGCAACAGGATCACCACCTCGGGCGCCGCCCGGCTGAACGCCCAGGGCCCGGTCTTCGACGAGCAGTTCGCCATCACCGGCGGCACCGGCAAGTACAAGAACGCCCGCGGCCAGGTGCGCGTCCTGCAGGAGACCGTGGAGCGGGCGAAGGTCACCTTCGACATCCAGCTGTGACCACGTCCCGGCCGTGACGTGCGGGCCCTCGTGCCCGCCCCGGCCGTGACCGCCCCGTCGCCCCCGCACCCTTGGGAGAACCCCGCATGAACACCCCCGTCAAGATCACCGTCCTCGGCGCCACCGGCATGGCCGGCAGCCGCATCGTGGACGAGGCGCTCACCCGTGGCCACGCCGTCACCGCCGTCGCCCGCCGCCACGACGAGCAGGCCCCGGCCCGCGACGGCCTGCAGCGCGTGACCGCCGACGTGACCGACCCCGTCCTGCCGCTCGAGGCCGCGGACGCCGTCGTCAGCGCGCTGCCCGCCCGCGTCGCCCTGCCGCTGCTGCCCGAGCTGACCGTCCGCGCGGCGGGCCGCCGCCTGCTCTTCGTCGGCGGCGCCGGCAGCCTGCGCCTGCCGTCCGGCGAGCGCGTCATCGACCAGCCCGGCTTCCGCGAGGAGTGGAAGCCCGAGGCGTCGGCGCACGTCGAGCTGCTGGACGCGCTGCGCGCCCTGCCGCAGGACGTCGACTGGACCTTCCTCAGCCCCTCCGCGCTCTTCCTGCCCGGCGAGCGCACGGGCACCTTCCGCCTCGGCGGTGACGACCTGCTGGCCGACGCCGACGGCACGTCGCGCATCTCCGCCGAGGACTACGCGGTCGCGCTGCTCGACGAGATCGAGACGCCGCGGCACGGTCGTCAGCGCTTCACCGTCGGCTACTGAGCACCGCCGCCCGGCGATCGGGGCGAGGCCCCGGAGGGGAGGCCTCGCCCCGTCCTGCTGCTGCCGGTTTGTCGGCCCTAGCCGGGCCCGAGCCCACGGTCGCGGACGGCGGTGACGAACGACGACCACGTCTCCGGCGCGAAGGTCAGCGCCGGGCCGCCGGGTATCTTCGAGTCCCGTACCGGCACGATGCCGTGGGCGGCGGCGAGGGCGGGGGCCCATTCGACGCAGTTGCCGCCGTCACCGTTGCTGTAGCTGGACTTCAGCCACTCCGTTCGGGAGATGAGGGGAGCGCTCATGAGGGTGCCTCCATTACGGCTCGGATGAAGGCCGCCGACTTGCTTGGCGACAAGGCATAGGCCCTCAGCAGATCGTAGGACCGGCGGCGGGCGCTGACAGTCTCCGGATCTTCGATCAGCGAGCCGGTGGCGATGCTCTCCACGTAGGCGACGTTCGTGTCGTCGTCCAGTGTCATCAGCGTCAGGGCGCCGCTCATCAGGGCATGTTCCCCATGTTCGAACGGCAGAACCTGAACAGTCGTCGTCGCGGTGTCCACGAGCTCGACCAGGCTGACCAATTGGGCCCGCATGACGGCCGGGCCCCCGACGGGACGTCGGATCACCGCCTCGTCCAAGATGATGGACAGATCAGGCGGCGCCTCCGCCGTCAGCAGCACCTGACGGCTCAGCCGGGCCGCCACCATCTCCTCGATCGCGTCCGGCGAAGCTTTCGGATTGCTGACGCGGAAGAGAGCCCGTGCGTAGCCCTCCGTCTGGACGAGGCCCGGCACGACGTGGGCGGCGTACTCGTCGATCACCCGAGCCTGGGCTTGCAGCTCCATGAATCTGCGGTACTTGTCCGGATGGACCTCATGCCGCGCGATCGCGTAGAGCCTCGCGAAGTGCTCGCCCGTGCCGAAGACCTCGTCCAGCCTCGCCGGCAGGTCCGGCGGCGGTACGTGTTCGGCCGTCTCGATGCGGGCCAGGTGGCTGCGGCTGTAGCAGACGACCTCGGCGAGTTTCTCCAGCGTCATGCCCGCCGCCTCCCGCCGGTGTCTGAGGTCGGCGCCGAAAAGGTGGCGGGCGGACCGGTCCGGTGTCAGCTTCCGCGGCGTGCGCGCCATCCCGGTAACTCCTTTTCTCGGGTACCCGGTTGGGAATTGAAACTCTGGCCGAGCGTACGTACGGCCCGCGACGCTGGAACCGCAGACAACGAGCACCCCCCACCAAGGGGTGAATGTGACGGAGGCAAGTCGCGTGGGTGGACAGCAGCAGCTAGAGCACGGTTTCGCGCCGGAAGAGGACACGGGCCGGCGGCCCCTTGACCTCTCGAAGTGGTGTCTGCGGTGCGCCGAGCTCCGCGTGCGTTTCCACGGGGCCGCATGCCTGGGCCGCACCGCGGAGGCCGAGGCGCTGAACGCCGAGTTCGTCCGGCATCAGCGGCTGGTGCACTCGTGACCCGTACGGCGGTCGGACGCCTCGTGCTCCGCCGCTGCGCCCACCCCGTGGGATGGTCCCGCGCGCTCGGGTTCGAACGGTGCCCCCTGTGCGGCGCCGAGCGCCACACCGCGTACGCGACGCTGAGGATGCCGATGCCCGACAGCGCGCCCGCACCGGCGTGGGGATGCCCTCGCCCCGGCGCCCCGGGGCGGCGGCCGCCGCCGAGGCCGTAGCGGGCGCGCACAAGCGAAGACCCCGCCGTCTGTCCGCTGACGGCGGGGCGCCCCCGCTTGCGGGACCGGCCCTGGATGTCCCCCGTGAACCCAGGGCCGTGACCCGCTTTCCCCCCGACGGGGCCCTGTCCCGAAACAGCTGTGGGGACCGGCCCGCGCCTTGACTGCGGACAAGGGGAACGGTACTAACGGGGCCGTCCACCGGCTACTCGCCAAACGCGGCACCTGTCCCGGATACGCGGACACCCGAGGGAATCCCCTGATGACTGAACCAGGCGTGGGGCCCGAGGCCCCCGGCAACATGCGCACGCTCGTCCTCAGTAATGATCTCGACGAGACCAGGGAGATCATCAGCTCTGCCTACAGTCCTTATCAACTCAGCGTGCTCGGAGACCCGAAGGAGTTCTCCGCGTGGTACGCGGAGGGCGGCTTCCCGGGGGTCACGGTGTCGGGGCTGCAGTACGGCGCCGAGACGCTCGTCGCGCCCCAGCCCCTCGACTCGTACCTGCTGGTCTGCCAGCTGGTACGGGGCCGGGTCCGGGTGATGTCGCCGGGGCGGGAGGAGCGGGTCGTCGGGCCCGGGCAGACGTACGTGCTCGACCCGTACCGCTCCTTCCAGGTGCACTGGGCGCCCGGGGCGCGGATGACGACCGTCCGGCTCGACCGGGAGATGGTGGAGCGGGCGGCGGCCGACGCGCTCGGCATCGACGGTTCCGTACGGGCCCGCTTCTCGCTCAACGGGACCACCTCGGCGGCGGCGGCCAGGAGCTGGGCGGGGATCTCGGCGGCCGTGCACCGGGAGGTGCTCGGGGAGGGCGTGGCCCGCAGCAGCCCGCTCGTGGCCGGGCACCTGACGCAGTCGACGGCCGCGATCCTCATGCAGACGCACGAGCTGATCACCCAGGGCGTGGACGCGCAGCGCCCGGGCGAGGTCGCGCACCCCGCCGTGCGGCGGGCGATGGCGCTGGCCGAGGAGCGCGCCGACCAGCCGCTCACGCTGGCCGACCTCGCGGCGGCGGCGCGGGTGAGCCCGCGTGCCTTACAGGAGGCGTTCCGGCGGCACGTCGACTCCACGCCGCTGGGGTACCTGCGCGAGGTCCGGCTCGGCCGGGCCCACCAGGAGCTGGTGGCGGCGCGCGGCGACGGCGACGTCACCGTGGCCGAGGTGGCCTACCGTTGGGGTTTCAACAACCTAGGCCGCTTCGCCGCGTACTACCAGCAGCGGTACGGGCGGCCGCCCTCCCGCACCCTGCGCGGGTAGGCGCAGCGCGGAGACCGCCCCCGCCCTGTGCGAGCCGGCACAGGCCTGCACGGACCCGGCGCGAGCCCAGCACGGACCCGGCACGAGCCCGGCGCGGACCGGCCCGAGTCCGGTGCCCGCCGGGCCCCGTGCGCCCCGAGCCGCCAGGGCTCCCGTGCGTCCTGAGGATGACGCCGTCCGTCTGGGGGACTACGCCCGGACCCGCCCGTCGGCCTTTTGGTCGTACGGCTTTCCGGCCGTACGGCTGACGCCCCGCGCAGGCCGCGCCCCGAGAATTGGAGGAGTTGATTCCGGCCATGGTGTCCCCGGGAATTCCCGGCGCGGACCGATGACCGGACCCCCTTCCCCTACCTCCCGGAGGAGACCCCGTGTCCCACGCGGCCGCCTTTCCCACGACCCCCGTCGGCCCGGCCGGCACCGCCGTCGCCGCCCGAGCCACCGGTCTGAGCAAGGTCTACGGGCAGGGCGACACCCGCGTGACGGCGCTGGACTCCGTCTCCGTGGAGTTCCGCCGCGCCGAGTTCACCGCGATCATGGGCCCCTCGGGCTCCGGCAAGTCCACGCTGATGCACTGCATGGCGGGCCTCGACACGATCTCGTCCGGCTCGACGCAGATCGGCGACGTGGAGCTCGGCTCGCTCGGCGACCGGCAGCTGACGCGGCTGCGCCGGGACCGGATCGGCTTCATCTTCCAGGCGTTCAACCTGCTGCCGACGCTGACCGCCCTGGAGAACATCACGCTTCCCATGGACATCGCGGGCCGCAAGCCCGACCAGGCGTGGCTGGACATGGTGGTCGGCACCGTCGGCCTGTCCGGGCGGCTCTCGCACCGGCCCAGCCAGCTCTCGGGCGGCCAGCAGCAGCGCGTGGCCGTCGCCCGCGCCCTCACCGCCAAGCCGGAGATCATCTTCGCGGACGAGCCCACCGGCAACCTCGACTCCCGCTCGGGCGCCGAACTGCTGGGCTTCCTGCGCGAGTCCGTGCAGGCCCTGCAGCAGACGATCGTCATGGTCACCCACGACCCCGTGGCCGCGTCCTACGCCGACCGCGTGGTCTTCCTCGCCGACGGCCGGATCGTGGACGAGATGCGCGAGCCCACCGCGGACGCGGTCCTCGACCGCATGAAGCGCTTCGACGCCAAGGGCCGTACGAGCTGAGGCGGCCGGCCGCACGGCCCTCGTGCGCACAGCCCGCGCACGGCCCTCGCGACCGTCCCGTCACCGCCCGGCTCGCCCTCACGAACCCTGGACAAGACCACACCCATGTTCCGTACCGCCCTGCGCAACCTCCTCGCGCACAAAGCCAGGCTGATGATGACCGCCCTCGCGGTCCTCCTCGGCACGGCCTTCGTCTCCGGCACCCTGATATTCAGCGACTCCGTCGGTGCCGCCTTCCGCAACAAGATGACCAAGAGCCTCGACGACGTCGCGGTCTCCGTCACCACCGGCCACTCCAACATCGCCATGAAGGGCGTCCAGGCGCTCGACGACCGCACCGTCGCCACCGTCCGCGCCCTGCCGGGCGTGGCGTCCGTACGCCCGTCCGTCAGCGGCGTCGCCATGGTCGCCGACCGGCAGAACAACCCCGCGGGCAGCGAGTGGGGCAGCTCCGGCGCCAACTACGTCCCGGGCAAGGACGGCAAGGACAGCCGCTACCCGATCGTCAAGGGCCGCGGGCCCGCCGCCGAGGGCGAGATCGTCCTCGATGAGAAGACCGCCGCGAAGACGGGTACGAAGATCGGCGGCACCGTCCGGCTGGCCATCGACGGCCCGGTGATGACCAAGAAGCTCGTCGGCATCGCCGAGACCGACGACCCGCGGGTGAGCGCCGGCGGCAGCCTCGCGCTGTTCGACACCGCGACCGCGCAGAAGCTCTTCGGCAAGCCCGGCGAGTTCAGCGAGCTCGTCGTCTCCGCGAAGCCCGGCACCGACCAGCAGAAGCTGACCGCCGAGGTCCGCAAGGTGCTGCCGGACGCCTTCAACGCGCAGAGCGGGAAGCAGCTGGCCGCCGAGCAGTCGAAGGCGATCGACAAGGAGACCAGCTCGATCCGCAACACCTTCCTGGCGTTCGCGGGCATCGCCCTCTTCGTCGGCATCTTCATCATCGCCAACACCTTCACCATGCTCATCGCCCAGCGCAGCCGGGAGATCGCCCTGCTGCGCGCGGTGGGCGCCTCGCGCCGCCAGGTGGTGCGCTCGGTGCTGATCGAGGCGGGGCTGCTGGGCCTGGTCGCCTCCGCCGCTGGCTTCGTCCTCGGCCTGGGCGTCGCCACCGGCCTGCGCGCGGTGCTGAACTCGGCCGGCGCGAGCCTGCCGGACGGCCCGCTGGTCATCGAGCCGGCCTCCGTACTGCTCGCCCTCGGCGTCGGCGTCGTGGTGACCGTGCTCGCCGCCTGGCTGCCCTCCCGCAAGGCCGCGAAGATCGCTCCCGTCGAGGCGCTGTCCACCGCGGAGCAGCCGCCGGCCGTCAAGAGCCTCGTCGTCCGCAACGGCATCGGCGCCGTGCTCACCGGCCTGGGCGTCGCGATCATGCTGTACGTCACGACGCTCAAGGACAGCGACGGCCTGCAGATCGCGATGGCGGGCGCGGCCCTGACCATGGCGGGCGTCATCGTGCTCGCCCCGCTGCTCTCCCGCCCGATCGTGCACCTCTTCGCCCGGGCCACGGGCCGGCTCACCGGCATCAGCGGCAAGCTCGCCAAGGAGAACGCGCTGCGCAACCCGCGCCGCACCGCCGCCACCGCCTCGGCGCTGATGATCGGCCTCTCCCTGATCACCGGCCTGACCGTGGTCGCGGTCTCGTCCAACCAGGGCATGGCGAAGATGGGCCAGCAGGACCTGACGGCCGACTACAAGGTCACCTCGGCCAACTTCGGCGGCCTGTCCACGGACATCGCCAAGACCCTCGCCAAGCAGCCCGGCGTGGCCGCCGCGGTCCCGATGCGCTCGGTCGGCTTCCAGTCGGACAACGATCCGGCGCTGGTCCACGCCACGGACCCGTCGGCGATCGGCAAGGTGTCCTACGGGCGCTTCATCAGCGGCTCGGCCACCGACATCCGCGACGGCACGGTCGCCGTCTCCGACGAGTACGCGAAGGAGCGCGGCCTGAAGGTCGGGTCCGCCCTGCCGATGACCTTCTACGACGGCAAGAAGGCCGCCCCGAAGGTCGCCGCGATCTACGCCAAGAACGACGTGTACTCCTCCGTCCTGGCCACCTTCTCCCTCGTGGACCCGCACCTGGACAAGGTGCGCGACGACGAGGTGCTGGTGAAGGCGGCCCGGGGCGAGGCGGCCGAGCTCCGCGCCAAGATCAAGGAGACCCTGGGCGGCAACCCGCTCATCAAGGTGCAGTCGCCGGACGACCTGCGCCGCGCCGAGGCGGGGGACATCGACGACATCCTCTACCTGATGTACGGGCTGCTGGGCATGGCGGTCGTCATCGCGGTCGTCGGCGTCGTCAACACCCTGGCCATGTCGGTCTTCGAGCGGACCCGGGAGATCGGGATGCTGCGCGCGATCGGCCTGGCCCGGCGCGAGGTCAAGCAGATGGTCCGGCTGGAGTCCGTGATGATCGCGATGTTCGGCGCGGTGCTGGGCGTCGGGGTCGGCATCTTCCTCGCCTGGTCCGGCGGCCACCTGGTCCGCTCGTCCTTCCCGCAGTACGAGATGGTCGTGCCGTGGGCGCGGATCGCGCTGTTCCTGCTCATCGCGCTCGCCGTGGGCGTGCTGGCCGCGGTCTGGCCGGCCCGCAGGGCGGCGAAGCTCAACATGCTGGAGTCGATCGGGGCGCAGTAGGCCCCCGCGGCTCCGGCCGCCCCCCTCACCTCCGGGTAAGCACCCACTTAATTGTGCGTACTTGGCGTGGCGCGCCCCATCGGAAATTCTGATGGAGGCGCGCCACAGCCGTTTTCGCACCGCACACCTGGAGCTCTCCGCACATGAGCAACACCTCTGCCCCTGCCTCCGTACCCGCTTCCGCCACCCCCGTCACCGTTCTCGGCCTGGGCGCCATGGGACAGGCTCTGGCCACCGCCTTCCTCACGGCGGGCCACCCCGTCACCGTCTGGAACCGCACCCCGGACAAGGCCGACCCGCTCGTGGCCCTGGGCGCCGTCCGGGCCGGCGACGTCACGGCCGCGGTCACCGCGAGCCCGCTGGTGATCGCCTGCATCCTGGACTACGCCTCGGTGTACGAGACGCTGGCCCCGGCCACCGGGGCGCTCGCGGGGCGCACCCTGGTCAACCTCACCACCGGCACCCCCGCCGAGGCCCGCGAGGCGGCGAAGTGGGCCGCCTCGCACGGGTTCGCGTACCTCGACGGCGGGATCATGGCCGTGCCGCCGGGCATCGGCACGGAGCAGGCGTTCATCCTCTACAGCGGCGAGCGGGAGGTCTTCGACGCCCACCGCGAGGCGCTGGAGCGCCTGGGCGCCGCGCACTTCGCGGGCGCCGAGCCCGGCCTGGCCGCCCTGCTGGACATCGCCCTGCTCAGCGGGATGTACGGGCTGTTCTCGGGCGTCTTCCACGCCCTGGCGCTGGCGGATTCGGCGAACGTGCCGGCCGCCGAGTTCGTACCGCTGCTGAGCTCGTGGATCGGCGCCATGGCGACGGCCGTTCCGCACATGGCGCACCAGGTCGAGACGGGCGACTACGCCAACGGCGTCGTGTCGAACATCGGCATGCAGGCCGCGGCCTTCGGCAATCTGCTGCGGGCGTCCGAGGAGCAGGGCGTCCGGCCCGACCTGTTCACGGCCCTCCACTCCCTGATGCAGGAGCGCGTGGCGGGCGGGCACGGCGCGGAGGACCTGACGGGCGTCGTGGAGCTGCTCAGGAACCGTGCCTGACGCGGGCCGGATGCGGGTCAGCCCTTGACGGCGCCGCCGAGGGCGAAGCCGCCGCCGAGGCGGCGCGAGATCAGGGCGTACAGCAGGATCACCGGCGTCGAATACAGGATCGAGAACGCCGCCAGCTGCCCGTACGCGACCTGCCCGAAGTTCCCGAAGAACGTGAAGATGCTGACGGACGCCGGGAGTTGCTCGGGGGAGAGCAGCAGCATGAAGGGCACGAAGAAGTTGCCCCACATCATGATGAAGCTGTAGATCGTCACGACTCCGACTCCCGGGCCCATCAGGGGCAGGACCACCCGCACCAGCGCCTGCAGCCGGCTCGCCCCGTCCGTCCAGGCCGCCTCCTCCAGGACGGCCGGTACGCCGTCCATGAAGTTCTTCATCAGCCAGATGGCGAAGGGGAGTTGGGCGGTGGCCATGAAGAGGGCCGTGCCGGTGAGCGTGTCGATCAGGTCGACCCGTACGAAGAGGCCGTAGACCGGGACCATGACCGCCGTGATCGGCAGGCAGGTCGTGAAGAGCACGCCCAGGAGGAAGGGGCGGGTCAGCCGGGAGCGGAAGCGGGAGAGCGGGTAGGCGGCGAGGGTCGCGCAGGCGACCGTGACGAGGGTGGCGGAGCCGCACAGGAGCAGGCTGTTGAGCACGGGCGTGAAAGTGATCTCGTCCGTGAGGACGGCGGAGAAGTTCTCCGCGGTCGGATGGTCCGGGGCCCGTACGGTCAGCCCCGCCTCGGCGTCGGCGGAGGCGAGCAGCAGCCAGACGAGCGGCACGGAGAACGCCGCGACCACGACGAGCAGCGCCGCGTCGGCGGCCAGGCGCTGACGGGTGCGCCGGGCGGGGAGCGGGCGCATGGCACCTCCGGGCGGGGCGGGGGAGTGCGGGCCTCTCAGGTCCTGGATTCCCTGCGGCCGCGCCGCCTAGGCATCCGGCGCCGGCTCCAGCCGCCACCACTGGCCCGGGCTGTCCGTGTCCTCGCCCTGCTGGACGTTGGCGCCGTGCTCCGCCGACGCGTCGGCGACCTCCAGCAGCAGGCCGCTGATGTGGGCGACGAGGGTGACGGTGCCGGGGGCGTCGAGGTGCTGTTCGATGAGCCACTCCTGGGCGCCGTAGTTGTTGGCCTTCCACTGCTGGACGTTGGCGCCGTTCTCCACGCTCGCGTTCGCGACGTCGAGCCGCTTGCCGCTGGCGGCGTTCACGAAGTGGTGCAGGCCGCTGCCCTCGTGGACGGGGCTCACGTGCCACAGCTGTGCGGCGCTGCCGTCCTCCTTGCCCTGCCGGACGTTGGCGCCGCTGCCCTTGCGGCCGCCCTCGACCTCCAGCAGCAGACCGCTGCCGGCGTTGCGTACGCGGAACGTGCCTTCCATGACCCCAGCCGTAGTCGATCAAGTGTTCGATATCTGATCGTAATGCCCGCCGGGCGTCCGGCGGCGGGAAAGATATTGAACTTTTTACCTGCGCATGACTATATGTGGGGTCGCTGCCGATTCCAGTTCAGAGGAAAACCATTCATGCGCCGCTCCACCGTCCGCCGTACCGCTCTCGCCGCCTCCGCGATGTCGCTGGCCCTGCTCGTGAGCGCCTGCGGTTCGGAGAAGTCCGAGGGGAAGAAGGACGAGCCCAAGGGCAAGGCGTCCGCCAGCGCCCCCGCCGCCGGCAAGGCCGCCTCGGCGGAGGAGCTGGGCAAGCTCATCCTGGCCGAGGGTGACGTCCCGGGCCACAAGGTCACCGAGGCCACCGCGGCCGACCTCGCCACGGCCAAGGGCGTCACCAGCGACAAGGCCGAGTGCAAGCCGCTGGTCGACGCGATGAGCCTGCGTTCCGGCGGTGCGCCCGCCGCGCTCGTCATCCGCAAGGTCATCGCGATGCCGAAGTCCCCCGCCCCGGACGCCGCCCCCGAGGACAAGATGAAGGCCGGCCTCAGCGCCCTGGGCGGCACGATCACGTCCGACACGCTGGGCTCGTACGGCGACGCCAAGGCGGCCGGCGACGTCATCGCGGCGCTGAAGAAGTCCGGTGCGGACTGCGCCGGCGGCTTCAACCTCGTCGCGGGCTCCGACAAGACGAAGTTCACGAAGGTCGCGCCCGCCGACTTCGCCGCGGGCGGTGACGAGGCCGTCTCCTTCACGCTCAACCTGGACGCCGAGGGCACGACCGGCACGACCCACCTGATCGCGGTCCGCAAGGGCAGCACGGTCGCCACCTTCTACGCCCTGAGCCTCGCCGGCCAGGCCGAGCAGCCGAAGGCCGTCGTCGAGGGCCAGGTGAAGAAGCTCGGCTGAGCCGGGTCCCGGTGAGACGGATGCGGGAGGGGGCGGACCCCGGAGGGCACACGGAGCCCTCCGGGGCTTCAGATCTCCTCCCGCATCAGCCTTAGGTACACCACCGAGAACAGCGCCCCCACCAGCAGCAGGAGCAGCGCCACCGCCGTCCCGTAGCCGATCAGCGACTTCAGGAACGCCTGGTCGTACATGAAGACGGGGAGCGTCTGGCTCCTGTTGCCCGGGCCGCCGCGCGTCATGGCCCAGATCAGGCCGAAGACGGACAGCGTCTGCAGGGTGTTGAGCATGAGGTTGGTGGCGATGGAGCGGCGGATCATCGGCAGCGTGACGTGCCACAGGCGCCGCGCGCCGCTCGCGCCGTCCACCTCCGCCGCCTCGGTGATCTCCTGCGGGATCTCCGCGAGCGCGGCGGAGTAGACCAGCATGGAGAAGGCCGTGCCGCGCCACACGTTGGCGAAGGAGACGGCCAGGATCGGCAGGGTGAACAGCCAGTTCTGCGGCGGCAGGTGAAGCTGCTCCAGGACGGCGTTGAGCGTGCCCCGCCGGTTGAAGAACGTGTAGAGCAGGAAGCCGGCCACGATCTCCGGCAGCACCCACGCGGCGATCACGACCGCGCCCGTGAGCGTCCGTACGGGCCGGGAGGCGCGCCGCATGAGGCCCGCGAGGGCGAGGCCCAGGCTGTTCTGGCCGACGATCGAGGACAGCACGGTGAAGACGAGCGTCAGCACCACCGCGTGGCGGAAGCCCTCGTCGGCGAAGGCCCGGCGGAAGTTGGCGAAGCCGACGAACGAGGCGGAGGCCTGACCGGTCAGCTGCGTGTCGGTGAAGGCGACGGCCACGCAGTACGCGACGGGCCCGGCGAGGAAGAGCAGCAGGAGGACGCCGGCGGGGGCGACCGGAAGCCAGCGCAGCGCCTGCTCGCCTCGCGACACGCCGCTGCCCCGTGGCCCGCCCCGGCCCCGCTCGGCGGGCGCCCCGGCCGTCCCGCTCACCGCGCCCGTTCCCGCGCCGTCACTCCCGCCTCGCCGGCGACCGACTTCAGCTGCTCGTCGTAGCGCCCGGCGGCCCGCTGCACGGAGGCGTCGCCCGTCGTCACCGCCTCCATCGCGTCCCGGATGGCGCTGGAGACCTGCGGGTAGACCGGCAGCGCCGGCCTGTAGTGGGTGAACTTCACCAGCGCCGTGAAGAAGTCGACGCCGGGCATCGACGTCAAGTACTTGCGGGAGGCCGCCACGTCGTCCCGTACGGCGATCTGCGCGTCGCGCACCGTCCACTCGGTGGCGTTGTCCGTGTTCTGCAGGGTCTCGATCACCTGCCAGGCCAGGTCCGCCTTGCCGGACTTGGCGCTGACCGACCACGTCCAGCCGCCGGACATGCTGACCGCCCCGGGCGCCGCCCCGTTCTGCGTGGGGAAGGGCGCCCGGCCCATCACCGAGGTCCACTCCGGCCAGGGCCTGGAGCCGCCGGGCTGCCAGTACTTGCCGAGCCAGGAGCCGTCGAGGGCGATCGCGAGCTTGCCCGAGGGCAGCCAGTCGGTGGCGACGCGGTTGTCGACGCTGGGGTCGAGCGCGTCGGCGGGGTCCGGGCCGAGCTTGTCGGCGAAGACGGTCCGCACGAACTCCAGCGCGTCACGGAACCCGCGGCTCCCGGAGACCCACTTGCGCACCGCCGGGTCGTACAAGGGGTCCTTGCCGGTCCCGTACAGGAGCATCTCGAAGCCCTGCATGGTGGCGGCCTCGCCGGGCGCCTTGCCCGTGTACACGTTGAGCGGAGTGACCCCGGGGACCTTCTCCTTGACGGTGCGGGCCGCGTCCAGCACGTCCTTCCAGGTGCGCGGGTGCCAGTCGGCGGGCAGCCCGGCCCGCGCGAAGACCTCCTTGTTGAACCACAGGCCGCGGGTCTCCGTGCCGTCCGGCACCCCGTACGTCTTGCCGTCCTCGCCCTTCGCCGCCGCCTTCGCGGCCGGGGCGAACCGGCTCCAGTCCTTCCAGCCGGCCAGCTTGTCGTCCAGCGGGCGCAAGTAGCCCGCCTTGATGTCGGAGTTGATGAGGAAGGTGTCCTCGCGGACGATGTCCGGCGCGGTCTTCGGCGACCGCATCATCTGCTGCAGCTTGGCGTAGTAGTCGGCCTGGGAGGCCTGTACGGGCACCAGCTGGAGCTTCTTGCCGTCGTGCGCGCGCTCGAACTGTCTCTTGATCCCGGCCAGGTAGTCGTCCATGATCCGGGTCTTGTTGTCGGTGGTGCGCTGGTAGGCGATCTTCACGGTGTCCGGATCGCCGCCGGATCCCCCGCCGCACGCGGTGAGGGAGGCCGCGGCGAGGGCCGCGACGCAGAGCAGCACGGGAGCGGTGGGGCGCACGGGCGACCTCCTGGGGGCAGGCCTCGGCGCCCGGGACGGGGCCTCGGCGGGCTGCGCCTTCCTGAGGTCGTACGTTCCCGCTCCGTGCGGCCTGCACGCGTCGGCGTGCGGCCTCTTCGCGTCGGCCCGGGGGCTGTCTCGCCGTCGGCCGGATCAGGTCGGGATCAGGACGGCTCAGGACCGGCTCAGGTCCGGATCAGGGTCGGCTCTGCCAGTGGTAGCGCAGTTCGGGGCGGCCGATCTGGCCGTAGCGGGGCGTACGGGCCGCCCGGCCCGCCGCCACGAGGTGTTCGAGGTAACGGCGTGCGGTGATCCGGGAGATGCCCACGGCCTCCGCCGCCGTGCCCGAGGACAGGCCGGCGTCCCCCGCGGACCGCAGGGCATCCGTGATCGCCCGGAGGGTGGCGGGGCTCAGCCCCTTGGGCAGCGCGGCGGGCTGGGGGGCACGCAGCGCGGCGAACGCGCGGTCCACCTCCTCCTGCCCGCTGGCCTCGCCCGCGACCGAGCGGAACTCGGCGTAGCGCGCGAGCCGGTCCCGGAGGGTGGCGAAGGTGAACGGCTTCAGGACGTACTGCACGACGCCGAGGGAGACCCCTTCGCGGACGACCGTCAGATCGCGCGCCGACGTGACGGCGATGACGTCGGCGGTATGCCCGGCGGTGCGCAGCGAACGCAGCAGCTGCAGGCCGTGCCCGTCGGGGAGGAAGAGGTCGAGCAGCAGGAGGTCGACGGGCGTCCGCTTGAGGAAGTGCGAGGCGTCGCCCAGGGAGTGCGCGATCCCGGCCACCGTGAAGCCGGGCACGCGGCCGACGTAGAGGGCGTGGGCGTCGGCGGCCACGGGGTCGTCCTCGACGACGAGGACACGGATGGGCCGGGGGGCGGCGGGTCTGCTCATGAGGGCACTCCGGTCCGTGGGGCGGGCGTTGCGGGCACTGCGGGTGGTGCGGGAGCTGCGGGTGCTACGGGCGACGGGGGCGTCGGGGATGACGGCGGAGATGACGGCGGGGGCGTGGCGGGCGCCGCAGGCGGCTCCGCGGGCCGGGCCGCGGCCGCGGCCCCGTGCAGGGGGAGCCGGACGGTGAACTCCGCACCGCCGCCCGGCGCACCGGCGACGGAGACCGTACCCCCGTTGCGGCGCACGGCCTGCCGGACGAGCGCTAGGCCGAGGCCGCGGCCGTGCGGCGCGCTGCCGGGCGACTTGGTCGACCAGCCGCGCCGGAACACCTCCTCCATCGCCTCGGGCGCCACTCCCGCCCCGGTGTCCGCGACGCGCAGCAGCAGGTCCCCGGCGTCGGCCCGCAGGGTGACGGTCACTTGGGCGTGCCGGACCTCCGCCACGCTGCGGTTGGCCTCCTCGGCGGCGGCGTCCACCGCGTTGTCGACCAGGTTGCCCAGGACGGTGACGAGGTCGCGGGCCGGCAGGTGGTCCGGCAGCAGGCCGTCGTCGACGTGCGTGTCGGGGGCGAGGACGAGCTCCACGCCGCGCTCGTTGGCCTGCGCGGCCTTGCCGAGCAGCAGCGCCGCGAGGACGGGCTCCGCGACGGCGCCGACCACCTCGTCGGTGAGGGCCTGGGCGAGCTCCAGCTCGGCGGTGACGAACTCGACGGCCTCGTCCGCGCGCCCCAGTTCGATCAGCGAGACCACTGCGTGCAGCCGGTTGGCCGCCTCGTGCGCCTGGGAGCGCAGGGCCTCCGCGAAGCCGCGCACGGAGTCCAGCTCGCCGGAGAGCGCCTGGAGTTCGGTGTGGTCGCGCAGGGTCACGACGGTGCCGTGGTGCTCGCCCCCGGAGACCGGCGAGGTGTTGAGGACGACGATGCGGTCGGCGGTCGCGTGGACCTCGTCGACGCGCGGCCCGGCGGCCAGCAGGGCGTCCGTGAGGGCGGGCGGCAGGCCGAGGGCGTCGACCCGGCGGCCGATCACCTCCCCGGTGAGGCCGAGGAGTTCACGCCCGCCGTCGTTGATGAGGGCGATGCGGTGCTGCCCGTCGAGCATCAGCAGCCCCTCGCGCACCGCGTGGAGCGTGGCCTCGTGGTAGTCGTGCATCCGGCTCAGCTCGGTGGCGTTCATGCCGTGGGTGTGGCGGCGCAGCCGGGCGTTGAGCAGGTACGTCCCCGCCCCGCCCAGGGCGAGCGCGCCCAGGGCCACGCCGAGCAGGGCCAGCAGCTGGCGGCGTATCTCTGCGCTGATCGCGTCGACGGTGATGCCCGCGCTCACGAGCCCGGTGACCCGGTCGCCGTCCATGACGGGCACCACCACGCGGACCGACGGCCCGAGCGTGCCCGTGTACGTCTCCGAGAAGGTCCGGCCCCGCAGGGCGGGCCCGGTGTGGCCCAGGAAGCGCTCGCCGATGCGCTCCGGGTCCGGGTGCGTCCAGCGGATGCCGTCCGGGCTCATGATCGTCACGAAGTCGACGCCGGTGTCGGTGCGCACGCGATCGGCGTACGCCTGGAGGATGAAGGGCGGGTCGGCGGAGCGCACCGCGTCCCGCACCGACGCGGAGGCGGCCACGGCGACCGCCGCCGCCGTCACCTCGCGGCGCGCCGCCTCCTCGGCCTGGCCGCGGTCCGCGACGTACGCGAAGGCCGCGCAGCCGGCCACCACGAAGGCGACCAGCACGATCTGCATCGCGAAGAGCTGGCCGGCCAGGCTGCGGGGGCGGCGGATGCGGGGTCTGCGCATGGCGGACAGTGTGCACCGGCCCGTGCCCGTGAACGTAATGCACATAAGGGTGACCACGGTCACAGAGCCGTGCATAGTCACCGGAGCCCCACTCGTCGGGAGAGCGGGGCGCCCCCAGACTGTTGCCCTGCACCCGCCCGCATCCGCTCGCTCGCACTCGCTCGCGTCCGCTTGCCCGCCGGGACCGATGCAGTGCGCCCAGAGCCGCGACTACGAGGAGACCCCGTGACGGCACAGGCAGCACCACAGGCCGCGAAGCCGCCCCGGCGGCCGGACCGGACCCACTACCTCTACCTGGCCGTGATCGCGGCCGTGCTCGCCGGCATCGCCGTCGGCTTCGCGGCGCCGGGCGTCGCGGTCGAGCTCAAGCCGCTCGGCACCGGCTTCGTGAACCTGATCAAGATGATGATCTCGCCGGTGATCTTCTGCACGATCGTGCTGGGCATCGGCTCCGTGCGGAAGGCCGCGAAGGTCGGCGCGGTCGGCGGCCTCGCCCTCGGCTACTTCATGGTCATGTCCACCGTCGCGCTGGCCATCGGCCTCGTGGTGGGCAACCTCCTGGAGCCCGGCAGCGGGCTGCACCTGACGGACGCGCTGCGCCACGCGGGCGAGGCGCAGGCCAAGGGCGGGAGCGAGTCCACGACGCAGTTCCTGCTCGGCATCATCCCGACCACCATGGTCTCCGCCTTCACCGGCGGCCAGGTGCTGCAGACCCTGCTCGTCGCGCTCCTCGCGGGCTTCGCCCTGCAGGCGATGGGCACGGCGGGCGAGCCCGTCCTGCGCGGCATCGGACACATCCAGAAGCTGGTCTTCCGCATCCTCGCCATGATCATGTGGGCGGCCCCGGTGGGCGCCTTCGGCGCCATCGCGGCGGTCGTCGGCGCGACGGGCATCGACGCGCTGAAGTCCCTCGCCGTCATCATGATCGGCTTCTACGTCACCTGCGTGCTCTTCGTGATCGTGGTGCTGGGCGCGCTGCTGCGGCTGGTGGCCGGGGTGAACATCTTCACGCTGCTGAAGTACCTGGGCCGCGAGTTCCTGCTGATCCTGTCGACGTCGTCGTCGGAATCCGCCCTGCCGCGCCTGATCGCCAAGATGGAGCACCTGGGCGTCAGCAAGCCTGTCGTCGGCATCACCGTGCCCACCGGCTACTCCTTCAACCTCGACGGCACGGCCATCTACCTGACGATGTCGTCGCTGTTCATCGCGGAGGCCATGGGCGAACCGCTGGCGCTCGGCCAGCAGATCTCGCTGCTCCTGTTCATGATCATCGCGTCCAAGGGTGCGGCCGGCGTCACCGGCGCGGGCCTCGCCACGCTCGCGGGCGGCCTCCAGTCCCACCGCCCCGAACTCGTCGACGGCGTCGGCCTGATCGTCGGCATCGACCGCTTCATGAGCGAAGCGCGGGCTCTGACGAACTTCGCGGGCAACGCGGTGGCGACGGTCCTCGTCGGCACGTGGACCAAGGAGATCGACAAGGAGCGGATGGGCGAAGTGCTCGCCGGACGCATGCCGTTCGACGAGACGACGCTGAGCGGCGACGGCCACGGGGGCGGGGACGGCGGCGAGGACGGCCATGAGGGCGGGGGAGCGCTGCCGGAGCCGAAGGAGCCGGCGGGGGTGCCGGCCTGACGCCGGCTGTCAGATCCTTCTGCCAGGCTGCGGGGCATGGAAACGACTCCGCGGCTGCCGCGGTCGCCGCAGCCGCCGCAACTGCCCCACCTGCAACTGACGATCGACTGTGCCGACCCGCAACGGATGGTGGCCTTCTGGACGGAGGCGCTGGGGTACGTCCCCGAGCCCCCGCCGGAAGGCCACGCCACGTGGCGGGACTACTGGACGGACATGGGCGTCCCGGAGGAGGAACTGACCGGTGGTGCCGGGGAAACCCCGGAGTCCATCGCCGACCCGGCGGGCCGCGGGCCACGCGTGTGGTTCCAGCGGGTCCCGGAACCGAAGACCGTGAAGAACCGGGTGCACCTGGATCTGAAGGTGGGCGGGGGACGCACGGTCCCGCTGGCGACCCGCACGGAACGCATCACTGCCACGGTGAACCGGCTGACGGCGGCGGGTGCGACGGTGATCCGCGTGATGGACGAGCCGCAGATGGACTACTACGGCGTCGTCCTCCAGGACCCGGAGGGCAACGAATTCTGCGTGGCGTGAGCGATACGGCCGCCTTGGGCGCTGCCGGGCCTGCGGTACTGAGCGCCGTACTGCCTACGCCGCACTGCTGACGCCCCCGCCGGACAGCGTTCCCCCTCAGCGCCCGGATTCGGCCATCGCGCGGTACGCCGGGTGCACGAGTCCGCGCTCCGTGAGGGCGCACAGTGCATCCAAGGGGGCGCGCGGGTGCATGAGGCGTGCCGGTGCTGGACGCGGGGGTGTGCGAGGCAGACGCTGCCGTTCGACGGCGCGCCCTTCGCCTTGCCAGGGGGATATGTGTACAGCGTTCTCTACGGCAGTTCCCGTATCACTCTCACTTCCCGCAGCGGTACCCGGCTCCAGCGTTCGGAGCTGCTTCTCCGCGATCCCGGGCTGCGGCACCGGTGGACCGCTCCGGCGCCCGTGCTGCTGGGCCGGGAGGAGGTGCTGGCCACCGCCTGGCAGGAGATCCTGGACGGGCGGACGGTGGAGTTCCACGGGCCCTGCGGGTTCGGGAAGAGCAGTCTGCTCCGGAACATCGCCTCGGGCGGGAGGCGCAGCGCGTTCGTGCGCGTGGGCCGGACTCCGCTGGAGGACGTCCTTCAACTGCTCGTGGACGAGTTGTACGTGTCCGCGGGGCCCGAGCCGGTGAAGTACTCCGGGGCGGTCTGCCGGCAGCTCATACGGCACGCACGGCCGCTGATCGTGCTCGATGAGGTGCCGCCGGGTTCGCCCGTCCCGCGGCAGCTGGCGGACGCCCTGCCCGGCTGCGTCCTGCTCGTGGGCGGGGAGCAGCCGGTGCTGGGCGGCGGCGCGGCGGCGTCGCGGCTGCTGCCGGGGCTGCCGCAGGACGCGGCGTTCGACCTCTTCGCCGGGTCGCTGGGCCGCACCGTGCGGGACGCCGAACTGCCCGTCGTGCGGCGGCTGCTGGAGGCCGTACGGGGCCGGCCGCTGTCGGTCCGGCAGGCCGCGGCGCTGGTGCGGGCCGGATACCCGGTCGAGGCGGTGGCGGAGCGCGCCGCACGGGGCGTGCGCGAGCTGGACCGGATGAGTGCGGGACGGCTGTCGGGGCGGGAGCGCAAGGCCCTCGCGGTCCTGGCGATCGTGGCCGGCGCCTTGGTGCCGGGGAAGTGGGTGTCGGCCGTCGGCGACATCGCCTACGCGGCGCAGACCCTGCTGTCCCTGCACGAGAGGGGGCTCGTCGAGCGCCCGGAGGAGGACCGCTTCGGGCTGCCGGTCTGCCTGGAGGACAGCGTCCGGGACCTGCTGCTCGACGCGGTCTCGTTGAGCGCGGCCGTCAACGGGCTCGCCGACTGGCTGGACAACGCCCTCGACGGGGGAGTGCACGGGCTCACGGACGCGCTCGAAGGCGTGGAGGGCATCGTCGGGCTGCTCGGGTTCGCCGCCGAGCGGGCGGAATGGCGGGCCGTGATCCGGCTGACGAAGATCGCCGAAGCCGCCTTGTTCGCCGGACGCCGCTGGCAGCAGTGGAAGGAGGTGCTGGAGCAGGGCGAGGACGCGGCCCGGCGGATCGGCGACCGGGCCTCGGAGGCGCTGTTCTCCCACCAACTGGGCACCGTGGCCTACGCCGAGGACCGGCCCGAGGAGGCCGCCGCCCGGCTGCGGCACGCGCTGCGGATACGCGTGGCCCTGGGCGACACCGCCGGGGCGGAGCTGACCAGGGCGAACCTCGCCTACGTGGAGGCCTCCGGCCCGGGCCGGGGAGAGGGCCCAGACCCGGCCCGGCCGAACCTGCTCCGGCGCGGGCTGCTCGTCCTCGCCGGGGTGGTGGGCGTCGTCGTGGTGTGGGCGGCAGTCGCCGGCGCCGGCGGCGACGATCCGTCCCCAGGGCCGCAGCCGGGGCCGCAGCCGGGTTCCTCGGGGCCCGTGCCGGGCGGTAGCCCGTCACCCGACGGCCCTTCGGTCGGGACGAGTGGCCCTCGGGTGAGTTTCAGCCCCGGTCCCGGCCGCAGCAGCAACGACCCCATTGCCACCTCCAGCCCCAGCAGGGTGACGAGCTCTCAGCCCGGTTCCAGCCCCAGCCGCAGCGTCGTGATCATCCCCGGTGGCAGCAAGAGCCCGAGCGTCAGCAAGAGCCCGAGCGTCAGCAAGAGCCCGAGCGTCAGCAGGAGCCCGAGCGTCAGCAGGAGTCCCAGCGTCAGCAGGAGTCCCAGCATCAGCACCAGCCCGAGCCGTAGCAAGGGCCCCATCATCCGCCACCCCGGCCGGAGCAGCAGCCCTGGTTCCGGCCGCGACGGCGACGGCGAGCGCGGCGGCGTCGACCGCGGTGGCGGGAAGCCGCCGGAGCCGCACACGGCATGGCCCGGCTCTATGGCGCTGCTGTCAGGCCGGCCACCAGCTCCTCAGCCTCCACCGCGGGGACTCCCGCCGCGGTGAGCGCGGTCACGGCGGCCGAGCGGCCGGCGTCCGCCGGGGCGAGGACGCCGTCGTTGACGGCCTGCATGAGGCCGAAGAGAACCTGCTCCCGTACGTATGCGAGGGCGATCGCGGGCAGCGGTGAGGCGAAGCGGCCCTCGTCCAGGCCGCGTTGGAGCATCGCGGCGCACTCGCGGCGCACCGGCTCCAGGCGGCGGTGGATGCCTTCGACGGTGACGCTGCGCTGGGCCAGGGAGATCAGCAGGCGGTAGCCGTCGGCGATCTCCCAGGCGGCGAGCATGGAGCGGGCCAGGGCCTTGGCGGGGTCGTCGACCTCGCGCAGGGCCTCGGCCTGGGCGAGTTCCACCGCGTTCGCGGCGTCGTCGACGAGGGCGCTCATCAGCGCCTCGCGGCTGGGGAAGTGGCCGTAGACCGTGCGCCGGACGACTCCTGCCGCCCGTGCGATCTGGTCCATGCTCGCGTCCGGGTCGCGCAGCAGCTCCGCGAGCGCGATGTCCATGATGCGGCGGCGATTGGCGTCCGCTCTGCCGGCCATTGGTCTCTTCTCTGTCCGTGGAGTCTCTGCATCGAGTCTCTGCGTCGAATCTCTGCCGAGGAGGGGCTTCGGGCGCAGCCTCCGTGGCCGACATCCTGCACCTCATTTTGCACCGGGCGATGCCGTCCCGTAATTTGCACAGTGATGTGTAATTGCACAACCGTGTGCAAGATCTGTGCAGGATAGGAAGGGGTGACCGATGGGCCTCGCGATGTCGACACCGGTCGACGAGATGGACGGTCCGTACAAGAGGCGATGGGCAGCGCTGGGCGTGCTCTGCATCAGCCTGCTGATCATCGTCATGGCCAACACGTCCCTGACGGTCGCCGCCCCCGACATGGTCCAGGACCTCGGCCTGGGCAGCTCCGACCTGCAGTGGGTCATCGACGGCTACACCGTCCCGTACGCCGCGCTGATGCTGATCCTCGGCGCCGTCGGCGACAAGTACAGCCGCCGCGGAGCGCTCGTTCTCGGCCTTCTCGTCTTCGGCGCGGCCTCCGTCGCCGGCTCGATGGTCGACAGCTCGGCCGGGGTCATCGCGTCGCGCGCCGTCATGGGCGTCGGCGCAGCCATGATCATGCCGGCCACGCTGTCGCTGCTCGCCGCGACCTTCCCGCGCGAGGAGCGGGCCAAGGCCATCACCATCTGGACGGCCACCGCCGGTCTCGCCATCGCCGTCGGCCCGCTCGTGGCCGGTGCGCTGCTGGAGGACCACGGGTGGGCCTCCACCTTCCTCATCAACGTGCCGATCGCCTTCCTCGGCATCATCGGCGCGCTGGCACTCGTCCCGCCGTCCAAGGCGACGGGTCCCGGCAAGGAAGCAGCCAAGATCGACTACATCGGCGGCCTGCTGTCCGTCGTCTGGGTCGGCTCGCTCATCTACATGATCATCGAGGGCCCGCACTTCGGTTGGGGCGCCAAGGCGATCGCCGCCGCGGTCATCGCGGGCGTCGGCCTGGTCCTCTTCGTCCTCTGGGAGCTGCGCCACCCGCACCCGGTCCTGGACGTCCGCCGCTTCACCAAGCGCGCGTTCGCCGGCTCGACCATGGCGGTCGCGCTGTTCTTCCTCGCCGTCTTCGGCGCGTTCTACTACCTCACCCAGCACCTGCAGTTCGTCCTCGGCTACTCGCCGCTGGACACCGGCGTGCGGATGCTGCCGCTGGCCGGCGCGGTGTTCGTGGGCGGTGCGCTGACCGCGGTCCTCACCCCCAAGGTGGGCATGAAGGTCACCGTGGCGTGCGGCATGACCGTCGGCACGGTCGCCATCGCGCTGCTCGCCCGCGTCGACGAGTCCTCCACGTACGACGACTTCGTCCTGCCGCTGATCATCCTGGGTCTGGCCATCGGCCTGTCCCTGTCGCCGTGCACCAACGCCATCATGGGCTCCTTCCCGGAGGACCAGCTGGGCGTCGGCGGCGCCGTCAACAGCACCTCGATCGAGATGGGCGGCTCCCTGGGCATCGCCATCCTCGGCACCGTGCTCGCCAAGACCTACTCCTCCAACCTCGGTGACGCCGCCGCGAAGGCGGCCGAGGCCGGCGGCCCGAAGCTGCCGGAGAAGGCGCTCACCGTCGCGCAGGACTCGGTGGGCGCGGGCCTGGCCGTGGCCAAGGAGGTCGGCAGGCAGGTCGCGGCCGGCGCGGCGCCGAAGGTCGGCCCGGAGAAGGCCGCCGCCCTCGGGGCGCAGCAGGCGCAGACCGTGGCCGAAGCCGTGCACAAGTCGTTCGCGGACGCGGTCGCCCACACCAGCGTCGTCGGCGCGATCATTCTCGGCGTGGGTACGGTGCTGGTCGCCTTCCTGCTGCCGGGCCGTGGGAAGAGCGAGCCGGAGGCCGCCGCGGCGGCCGAGGCCGAGAAGGAGACGGCCACGGTCTGAGGCCGGCAGGCACCGCCGGGCGGTGCCCCGGCCTCCGTACGAAGCCCAGGCCCCGGACCCCCTTGGTGGGTGTCCGGGGCTTCGTCATGCCGCCGGAGCCGGCCTCACACCGCCCGCCACCACACCGTCGCCAGCGGCGGCAGCGTCACCGTGATGCTCGCCGGGCGGCCGTGGTGGCGGGTGGCCTCCGTCTTGACCGGGTCGGGGGTGGTGACGCCGCTGCCGCCGTAGCGGGCGGCGTCCGTGTTGAGGATCTCCTGCCACGCCGTGAACCGGCCGGGCACGCCCAGGGCGTAGCCGTGCCGCACCACGGGGGAGAAGTTGCTGACCGCCAGCAGGGGCGCGCCCTGGGCGTCGAACCGCAGGAAGGCGAAGACGTTGTCCTCCGCCGCGTCGCCCACCACCCACTCGAAGCCCTCGGGGACGGTGTCCCGCTGCCACAGGGCGGGCGTGGCCAGGTAGGCGGAGTTCAGGTCGCGGACCAGGTCCCGTACGCCCCGGTGGTCCGCCTCGGCGGAGTAGGACGGGTCGAGCAGCCACCAGTCGGGGCCGTGGGCCTCGGACCACTCGGCGCCCTGCGCGAACTCCTGTCCCATGAAGAGCAGCTGCTTGCCCGGGTGCGCCCACATGAAGCCGAGGTAGGCGCGGTGGTTGGCGCGCTGCTGCCACCAGTCGCCCGGCATCTTCGACACCAGGGCGCGCTTGCCGTGGACGACCTCGTCGTGCGAGATCGGCAGCACGTAGTTCTCGCTGTACGCGTAGATCATCGAGAACGTCATCTCGCCGTGGTGGTACTTGCGGTGCACCGGCTCCTTCGAGACGTAGACGAGGGAGTCGTGCATCCAGCCCATGTTCCACTTCAGGCCGAAGCCGAGGCCGCCGAAGCCGCCCGCCCCGATGTGGTGCGTGGCGCGGGTGACGCCGTCCCAGGCCGTGGACTCCTCGGCGACCGTGACGACGCCGGGGCAGCGGCGGTAGACGGTCGCGTTCATCTCCTGCAGGAACGCGACCGCGTCCAGGTTCTCCCGGCCGCCGTGGACGTTCGGCGTCCACTGGCCGGCTTCGCGGGAGTAGTCGAGGTAGAGCATGGAGGCGACGGCGTCCACCCGGAGGCCGTCGATGTGGAACTCCTCGCACCAGTAGACGGCGTTGGCCACGAGGAAGTTGCGCACCTCCGTGCGGCCGTAGTCGAACTCCAGCGTGCCCCAGTCGGGGTGCGCGGCGCGCAGCGGGTCCGCGGGCTCGTACAGCGGCCGCCCGTCGAACTCGGCCAGCGCCCAGTCGTCGCGCGGGAAGTGCGCGGGCACCCAGTCCATGAGCACCCCGATGCCGGCCGCGTGCAGCGCGTCCACCAGGTACTTGAAGTCGTCCGGGGTGCCCAGGCGGGCGGTCGGGGCGTAGAAGCCGGTGATCTGGTAGCCCCAGGAGCCGCCGAAGGGGTGCTCGGCGATCGGCATCAGCTCCACGTGCGTGAACCCGAGGTCCTTGACGTAGGCGGGCAGTTGCGCGGCCAGCTGCCGATAGGTCAGGCCGGGGCGCCAGGAGGGCAGGTGCACCTCGTAGACGGAGAAGGGATGCTCGTGGACGGGCTTCTGCGTGCGGGCCGCCATCCACTCCGCGTCCTGCCAGGTGTGGTGCGAGGCGTGCACGACCGACGCGTTCGCCGGCGGGGCCTCCGTACGGTGCGCCATGGGGTCCGCGCGCATCGTGTGCGAGCCGTCCGGGCGCGTGATCTCGAACTTGTACAGTGCCCCCTCGCCGATGTCCGGCAGGAACAGCTCCCACACCCCGGACGCGCCCAGCGACCGCATGGGGTGGCCGGCGCCGTCCCAGTAGTTGAAGTCGCCGACGACCCGTACGCCCAGGGCGTTCGGCGCCCACACCGTGAACCGGGTGCCCGCCACCTCCTCGTGCACCATCGGCATCGCGCCCAGCGCCTGCCACAGCTGCTCGTGACGGCCCTCGTGGATCAGGTGCAGGTCGAGGTCGCCGAGGGCGGGCAGGAAGCGGTACGGGTCGCGGACCTCCAGCTCCGTGCCCTCGTAGCTCACCAGCAGGCGGTAGTCGGGGAGCTCGCTGAGGGGCAGCACCGCCGCGAAGAGGCCGTCCCCCTCGTCGTACAGCTCCACCCGCAGGCCCTTCGCGCTGACCGCCACGGAGCGTGCGAAGGGGCGCAGGGTGCGGAACGCCACTCCGCCGGGCACCGGGTGCGCTCCCAGCAGGCCGTGCGGGTCGTGGTGCGCGCCGTTCAGCAGCCGCTCGCGGTCCTCCGCGCCCAGCGGCTCGGCGGGCCGCACCCCGCGCCGCGCGGCGGGCGTACGCTTCGCGCCCCGTGCCGCCGAGGGCTCGCGCGGCGCGACCTCCGGTGCGTCCTGTGGTGCGGGCACCGATTCGGGCTGCGGTCCGGGCTCCCGCTCCGCCTTGGCACCCCGCCCCGGCAGGAACGTGGCCGGGACCCCCCGCGCACCACCCGGAACTCCTCCGGGTTCGGGCTCGTGGGGCGAACGACGGGACGGCGGTCGAGCGGTCACGGTGCGGTCCTCCTCGGAGCCTCCCGGCCGGCGGCGCCGGGAGCGGAATCGGTGATGGTTGCGTCCCGGTGGGGCCGGGCGGCCTGATGCCGGACGGCCCGGTGCCGGGCGGGCGTCGCCGGGCTCCGGTGCGGTGGTTGCGGGCCGTTGCGGCGGATGGGGGTGGGCGGGTGCCCGGGCTGGTTTTCTTGCCGCTGGCGGGAGCTCCCCGCCGCAACGGCGACCGGCCACGACGCCGCGTCCCGGCGGTGCCGGACTGCCCGATGCCGGGCGGCCTGAGGCCAAGCGGCCTGATGCCGGACAGCCCGACGCCGGGCGGCCCGGTGCCGGACCGCCTCGTGTCGGGCTGGTGCCCCTCGGGCTGGTGTCCCTCGGGTCTCCGGTGTCACGGGGTCTGCTCCCTCTGCGGGCGGGCCGGGCGGTCGGCCTGCGGGCCGTCCGCGCCCCCCGCCGGCTCCGCCAGCCGGCGGATGGCGGCCATCGGGACCGGGAGCCAGTCCGGGCGGTGCCGGGCCTCGTAGAGGACTTCGTAGACGGCCTTGTCCGTCTCGTGGGCGCGCAGCAGCTGCGGGTCCTCGCGCGGATCGCCGTGCACCGAGCCGTAGCCCTCGCAGAACGCGGCGCGGGCGCGCTCCGACCAGCTGGTGCCGCTCGCCCGGCCGACCGCCGCCGCGTAGTCGAAGGAGCGCAGCATGCCGGCGACGTCGCGGGCGGTCGGCTGCGGCCGGGAGCGTTCGGCCAGGGGCCGGGCCGGCTCGCCCTCGAAGTCGATCAGGGCCCAGCGGCCGTCCTCGGCGGTGCGCAGCGCCTGTCCGAGGTGGAGGTCGCCGTGGATGCGCTGGGCGCGCCACGTGCGCCCGGCGCGGCCGAGCGCGGCCAGGTCGTCGTAGGCGGCCCGCAGCGCGGCCCGGAACGGGCGCAGCGCCGGGACGGCGTCGGCGGCGGCGTCCAGGCGCCGGGTCATCGCGGCGGCGAGGTGTTCGAGCTGGGGGCGGCGCAGCACCACCGTGGGCAGCGCCTCGGCGAGCGCGCCGTGCACTTCGGCGGTGGCGTGGCCGAGGGCGCGGGCGGAGGCGGTGAAGTCGGCGCGGACGGCGAGGGCGCTGAGGGCCAGCTGCCAGCCGTCGGCGGAGCCGGGCAGGTAGGGCTGGAGCACGCCGAGCGTCATGGGTTCGGTGCCCGCGCCGGGCACGACGGCCTCGAACCAGGCGGCCGGGGCGGGCACCCGGGCGCAGCCGGTGCCGGCGAGGGCGCGGGGGAGTTCGAGGTCGGGGTTGGTGCCGGGGCAGACGCGGCGGAAGAGCTTGAGGATATACGTTTCGCCGTAGACGACCGAGGAGTTGGACTGTTCGGCGCCGATGAGGCGGGGGGCGAGCCCGGCGCCGATCACGACGCCCTCCTCGCGGCTGAAGCGCAGCGGCCCGAGCCGGCCGGGCAGCCGCAGCCGCTCCAGCAGCAGGCTGGCGAGCCGGGGGTCGGCCAGGCCCTCGTAGACGGCGCGGCCGTGCAGCGGGCCCCCGACGGGGCGGCCGATGAGCGCGGGCGCCAGGTGCGGCGGCAGGACGTCGTGGACGCCGAGCAGGAGCTGGTAGCAGTCGTCGGTGCCGGCGTGGACGACGGGGGCGGCGGACGCCGGGGCGTCCGCGGGCCGGCCGCCGGCGGGGGCGCCGGGCTGCTGGGCGCGGACGAGCAGGTGGAGCAGGCCGGGGACGGTGGCGCCGGTGTGGTGGGGCAGCAGCTCGGTGGCGGCGACGAGCGTGAAGCCCGTGATGGGACGGCCCTTGCCCGCGAACCACCGCTGACGCGGCAGCCACTCGGAGAGCAGCGGCACCAGCGAGCCCAGCAGCCCCGCGTCGGCGGCCTCCTGGCCGGGTGCGTGGGCCGCGGGAGCGGCGCGGACCGAGGACAGCAGCGGACCGGGGGCGCCCCCCTTCCGTCCGGTGTCCCGGCGTCCGGTGCCCCGGCGGGACGGTGCAGCGTCCGACATGGCGTCGCGTCCTTTCCCCGGGGCACGGCATATGGGGCAAAGTGTCCCGGATCGCGGTCCCGGATTGCGGCATTGACCGGTGCGCGGTGCTGGGGTCCCCCGCCGGAGGCGGGGGGTGTCGGGCGAGGATCGTCCGTTCGGTCGGCGCCTGCGGCCCCTGGTGCGGGCGTGCGGCGGCCGGGCAGCGGCCCCGCGGCGGTCCCGAAGCGGAAGCGATCCGTTCGGCCCGGCCCGTGCGTAGTAGTGAGGGTGCCCAGGCTTCGCGGGGGAAAACCGCCCGTGCGCGACGGGCCGGCGGGCGCCGGCGCGCACGGGAGCGCCCTCAGTGGCCGGCCGGCGGCGGCGCGCCACGGCGGAGCCGGAACCAGTAGAAGCCGTGACCGGCCAGGGTCAGCAGATAGGGCAGTTCGCCGATGGCGGGGAAGCGCACCCCACCGATCAGCTCGACGGGATGCCGGCCGCTGAACGCCCGCAGGTCGAGCTCGGTCGGCTGTGCGAAGCGGGAGAAGTTGTTCACGCAGAGCACGAGGTCGTCCTCCCGCTGCCCCGGCAGCCGCACTTCGCGCAGGAACGCGAGCACGGCGGGGTTGCTGGAGGTGAGCTCGGTGTACGAGCCGAGCCCGAAGGCCGGGTTCTGCTTGCGGATCTCGATCATCCGGCGGGTCCAGTGCAGCAGCGACGAGGGGCTGCTCATGGCGGCCTCGACGTTGGTGACCTGGTAGCCGTAGACCGGGTCCATGATGGTCGGCAGGTACAGCCGGCCCGGATCGCACGAGGAGAAGCCGGCGTTGCGGTCGGGCGTCCACTGCATCGGGGTGCGCACGCCGTCGCGGTCGCCGAGCCAGATGTTGTCGCCCATGCCGATCTCGTCGCCGTAGTAGAGGATCGGCGAGCCGGGCAGGGAGAACAGCAGCGCGGTGAACAGCTCGATCTGATTGCGGTCGTTGTCGAGCAGCGGGGCCAGTCGGCGGCGGATGCCGATGTTGGCGCGCATCCGCGGGTCCTTGGCGTACTCCGCGTACATGTAGTCGCGCTCTTCGTCGGTGACCATCTCCAGCGTCAGCTCGTCGTGGTTGCGCAGGAAGATGCCCCACTGGCAGCGCGACGGGATGGCCGGGGTCTTGGCCAGGATTTCCGAGACCGGGTAGCGGGATTCCCGCCGCACGGCCATGAAGATGCGCGGCATCACGGGGAAGTGGAAGGCCATGTGGCATTCGTTGCCGCCGGTCTCGTAGTCCCCGAAGTAGTCGACGACGTCCTCGGGCCACTGATTGGCCTCGGCCAGCAGCACGGTGTCCGGGTAATGGGCGTCGATCTCGGCCCGGACGCGCTTGAGGAAGGCGTGCGACTGCGGCAGGTTCTCGCAGTTGGTGCCCTCCTCCGCGAAGAGGTACGGCACCGCGTCCAGCCGGAAGCCGTCGATGCCGAGGTCCAGCCAGAACCGCAGCGCGGCCAGGATCTCCTCCTGCACGGCCGGGTTCTCGTAGTTGAGGTCCGGCTGGTGGGAGAAGAAGCGGTGCCAGTAGTACTGCTTGCGGACCGGGTCGAAGGTCCAGTTCGACGTCTCCGTGTCGACGAAGATGATGCGCGCGTCCGGATACCGCTTGTCGTCGTCGGCCCAGACGTAGTAATCGCCGTAGGGACCTTCGGGGTCGCTGCGCGACTGCTGGAACCATTCGTGCTGATCGCTCGTATGGTTCATGACAAAATCGATGATGACGCGCATGCCGCGCTGGTGCGCCGCGTCCACGAACTCCACGAAGTCGGCCAGGTCGCCGAACTCCGGGAGCACCGAGGTGTAGTCGGAGACGTCGTAGCCGCCGTCGCGCAGCGGCGACTGGAAGAACGGCGGCAGCCACAAGCAGTCGACGCCCAGCCACTGCAGGTAGTCCAGCTTGGCGGTCAGACCCTTGAGGTCGCCGATGCCGTCGCCGTCGCTGTCCTGGAAGGACCGGACGAGCACCTCGTAGAAGACGGCGCGCTTGAACCAGTCGGGGTCCAGGTCCTTGGCGGGAGTGTCCTCGAACGTGTCGGGGACGGGCTCATTGACGATCATGGTGTGGGTGACCCTCCGATCGGTGAGGACGGTCGCAGCGAGAACACGTGCGCGGGCGCGATGGAACGGCCCGGCTCGAGGCGCACATAGTTGTCCCTGCCCCAGTGATAGGTCTCTCCGGTGAGCTCGTCGCGCACCGGGACGGACTCGTGCCACGCGAGGCCGAGTTCCGGCATGTCCAACGAGACCGTGGCCTCCTGGGTGTGGTGGGGGTCGAGGTTGACGACCGTGAGTACGCACGAGCTGCCCGCCCGCTTGGAATAGGCGATGACGGCGTCGTTGTCGGCGTAATGGAAACGCAAGTTGCGCAGTCGCTGCAGGGCGGGATGGCGCCGGCGCAGCCGGTTCAGCAGCGTGATCAGCGGGGCCAGGCTGCGGCCCTCGCGTTCGGCCGCGTCCCAGTCGCGCGGGCGCAGCTGGTATTTCTCCGAGTCCAGGTATTCCTCGCTCCCGGGGTGCACCGGAGCGTTCTCGCACAGCTCGTATCCGGCGTACATGCCCCAGGCCGGCGAGAGCGTCGCGGCGAGCACGGCGCGCGCCTCGAAGGCGGCCCGGCCGCCGTTCTGCAGATAGGCGTGCAGGATGTCGGGGGTGTTCACGAAGAGGTTGGGCCGCATGCACGCGGCCGCCTCCCCGGAGAGCTCGGTGAGGTAGTCCGTGAGCTCCTGCTTGGTGTTGCGCCAGGTGAAATAGGTGTAGGACTGCTGGAAGCCGATCGCGCCGAGCGTGCGCATCATCGCGGGCCTGGTGAAGGCCTCGGCGAGGAAGACCACGTCCGGGTCGGTGCGGCCGATCTCGGCGATCACCTTCTCCCAGAACACCACCGGCTTGGTGTGCGGATTGTCGACGCGGAAGATCCGCACGCCGTGCTCCATCCAGAACCGCAGCACCCGCAGGCTCTCGCGGACCAGCCCGTCGAAGTCCTCGTCGAAGGCCAGGGGGTAGATGTCCTGGTACTTCTTGGGCGGGTTCTCGGCGTAGGCGATGGTGCCGTCGGCGCGGTGGTGGAACCACTCGGGGTGCTTGGCGACCCAGGGGTGGTCCGGGGAGCACTGCAGGGCGAAGTCGAGGGCGACCTCCATGCGCAGCTCGCGGGCGCGCGCGACGAAGTGGTCGAAGTCCTCGAAGGTGCCGAGGTCGGGGTGGAGGGCGTCGTGCCCGCCGTCGGCCGAGCCGATCGCCCAGGGGCTGCCGACGTCGTACGGGCCCGCGGTGAGCGCGTTGTTGGGGCCCTTGCGGTAGGCGGTGCCGATGGGGTGCACCGGCGGCAGGTAGACGACGTCGAAGCCCATCGCGGCTACGGCCGGCAGCCGCCGGGCGGCGGTGCGCAGCGTACCGCTGCGGGCCGGCCGGCGCCCATCTGCGGGCGTCGCCCCCTCCGAGCGCGGGAACATCTCGTACCAGGAGCCGAACAGGGCCCGTTCGCGCTCCACCAGCACCGGCACCGGCCGGCTCGCGGAGACCAGCTCGCGCAGCGGGTGCTCGGCCAGCGCCGCCGTGACCGGGGGCGCGAGGGCGGCGGCGAGCCGCGCGGTGGGCGGGCGGCCCGGGTCGCGCAGCGCGTCGACCGCGGCCAGCACGGCCTCGCGGCCCTCCTTCTTCGGCACCCCGGCGGCGGCGCGCTCGTAGAGCAGCGCCCCTTCCTCCAGGACGAGTTGGACGTCCATCCCGGCCGGGATCTTCACCGAGGCCCGGTGCCGCCAGGTCGCCACCGGATCGCCCCAGGCCTCCACCGCGTACGTCCAGCGGCCCTCCGAGCCGGGCGTGACGTCCGCGCCCCAGCGGTCGGTGCCGGGCGCGAGTTCGCGCATGGGGGTCCAGGGGCCGCTGCGGCCCGCCGGGTCGCGCAGCACCACGTTGGCGCCGAGCGCGTCGTGGCCCTCGCGGAAGACGGTGGCGGTGACCTGGAAGGTCTCGCCGACGACCGCCTTGACCGGCCGGCGGCCGCAGTCCACGAGCGGCCCGAGGTCCAGGACGGGAATACGACCGATCATGGGATCACCTGGGGATTCGACGGGATCGGAGGGGCGGTGCGGGTGGGACGAAGCGGTGGGTCTGGCGAGTTCTGCTCTTTCTATCTGCTCCGCCGGCGGCCGGCCGGGTGCGGGCATGACTGCTCCTGACCGCGTTCACTCGGGTGGGTGCGGAAGACGTGCGGAGGGGCATGGGACGCGTACACGAGGCGGCGGCGGACTGCGACTCCCTGCATACCGCTTGAGCTTTCCCACCGGTCCCGGCCGGGCATGCCCGCACCGTGGGACCTACCGGTGCGTAGTTCCCGTGGCACCCGGTGGGGAGGATGGTCGGCACGCCGTCACCCGTACGAAGTCTCCCCGTTGGGCCGATCGTGTGCAATGCGCGAAAACCGGGTAACCGGCGGCCAGACGGGGGAATGGCCCTCCGTTCCGGCCGTCGAAGGCCGTAGCGGTAACCGGCCGCCGCCGTTCCCGCTGTACGCGCGGCGTATTTACGCCTCGTACGGGTGCATCAGCCGCGGTGCCGACGCATGCGGTCCGCTTCTCCGTACCGTCCACCATACGGACGCCGTTCCCGGCCATGCTCCCGTCCGCCGGTCGTAGCGGGCGCACCGGGCGGCGGCCGGGGCTCCGGAAGCCGCCCCAGGGGGCGCACTTCCCGCCTGCACCTGCCAGGAGCAGGCAGTTGCCGCGAAGCGCCACGAAGCCCCCGGGCGTCCCCGCTACCGTCGTGGGGGTGAAGGCCATTCGTCGATTCAGTGTGCGCCCCGTTCTGCCGGAGCCCCTACGACCGCTCAGTGAGCTGGCGCGCAATCTGCGCTGGTCCTGGCACCCCGAGACCCGTGAGCTCTTCCAGGCCGTCGACCCCGAGGGCTGGCGGGCCGCCGCCGGCGACCCGCTGCGGCTGCTGGGCTCGGTCCCCGCGGCGCGGCTCGCGGCCCTCGCCGACGACCGCCGCTTCCGCCGCCGGCTCGCCGCCGCGGCCGACGACCTGCAGGACTACCTCACCGGCCGGCGCTGGTACCAGGAACAGCCCGAGGGACTGCCCGCCGCCATCGCCTACTTCTCGCCCGAATTCGGCATCACCGCCGCCCTCCCGCAGTACAGCGGCGGGCTCGGCATCCTCGCCGGCGACCACCTGAAGTCCGCCAGCGACCTCGGCGTCCCCCTCATCGGCGTCGGACTGCTCTACCGGCACGGCTACTTCCGCCAGTCCCTCTCCCGCGAGGGCTGGCAGCAGGAGCACTACCCCCTGCTCGACCCCAACGAGCTCCCGCTCACCATGCTGCGCGAGCCCGACGGCAACCCCAGCCGCATCTCCCTCGCCCTCCCCGGCGGCCGCTCCCTGCGCGCCTACATCTGGCAGGCCCGGGTCGGCCGGGTGCCGCTGCTGCTCCTCGACTCCGACGTCGAGGAGAACGGCCCCGGCGAGCGCGAGGTCACCGACCGGCTCTACGGCGGAGGCGGCGAGCACCGACTGCTGCAGGAGATGCTCCTGGGCATCGGCGGCGTCCGCGCCGTGCGCACCTACTGCCGCCTGACCGGCCACCCCGCACCCGAGGTCTTCCACACCAACGAGGGCCACGCCGGCTTCCTGGGCCTGGAGCGCATCCGCGAACTGGTGGACGGCGGACTGGACTTCGACGCCGCCCTGGAGTGCGCCCGCGCCGGAGCCGTCTTCACCACCCACACCCCCGTGCCCGCCGGCATCGACCGCTTCGACCGCGAGCTGGTCGCCCGCCACTTCGGCCCCGCCGGCGAACTGCCCGGCATCGACGTCGAACGCGTCCTCGAACTGGGCCTGGAGACCTACCCCGGCGGCGAGCCCAACCTCTTCAACATGGCCGTCATGGGCCTGCGGCTCGCCCAGCGCGCCAACGGCGTCTCCACCCTCCACGGGCAGGTCAGCCGGCAGATGTTCGCCGGCCTGTGGCCGGGCTTCGACGCCGAGGAAGTGCCCATCGACTCCGTCACCAACGGCGTCCACGCACCCACCTGGGTCGCCCCCGAGGTGATGCGCCTGGGCGCCCGCCGGGTCGGCGCCGGCCGCACCGAGGACGCCCTGGCCGTCGGCGGCTCCCAGCGCTGGGACGCCGTCGCCGACATCCCCGACGCCGACATCTGGGAGCTGCGCCGCACCCTGCGCGAGCAGCTGGTCGAGGAGGTGCGCGAGCGGCTGCGCGCCGCCTGGCGCGAGCGCGGCGCCGGCACCGCCGAGCTCGGCTGGATCGACGGCGTGCTCGACCCCGGCGTCCTCACCATCGGCTTCGCCCGCCGCGTGCCCTCGTACAAGCGCCTCACCCTCATGCTCCGCGACCGCGACCGCCTCATGGACCTCCTCCTGCATCCCGAGCGGCCCGTGCAGATCGTCGTTGCCGGCAAGGCCCACCCCGCCGACGACAGCGGCAAGCGCCTCGTGCAGGAGCTCGTGCGCTTCGCCGACGACCCGCGCGTGCGCCGGCGCCTGGTCTTCCTGCCCGACTACGGCATGGCCATGGCCCAGCGGCTCTACCCCGGCTGCGACGTCTGGCTCAACAACCCGCTGCGCCCGCTGGAGGCCTGCGGCACCTCGGGGATGAAGGCCGCCCTCAACGGCTGTCTCAACCTCTCGGTGCTCGACGGCTGGTGGGACGAGTGGTACGAGCCCGACTTCGGCTGGGCGATCCCCACCGCCGACGGCGCGGCCATGGACGACAACCGCCGCGACGACCTGGAGGCGGCCGCCCTCTACGACCTGCTGGAGCGGCGGGTGGCCCCGCGCTTCTACGACCGGACGCAGGGCGGGCTCCCCGGCCGCTGGATCGAGATGGTGCGCCGCACGCTGACCACGCTCGGCCCGAAGGTCCTCGCCGGGCGCATGGTGCGCGAGTACGTGGAGCGGCTCTACGCCCCCGCCGCCGAGGCCCAGCGGGCCCTCACCCCCGCCGCGGCGAGCGAGCTGGCCGCCTGGAAGGCCCGGGTGCGGGCGGGGTGGCCGGGCGTGGCCGTCGACCACGTGGAGGCCGTCGCCGACACCGCCCTCAACGGCACCGCGACCCTGGGCTCCACGGTCTGCCTGCGGGTGAGCGTCACGCTCGGCCCGCTGGACCCGGCGGACGTGGAGGTGCAGGCCGTGGCCGGGCGGGTCGACCCCACCGACCGGCTGAGCCAGACCGCCACGTTCCCCCTCAAGCCGGCCGGCGGCCCCGCCCTGGACGGCCGCCGGCTGTACGAGGGGCCGCTCACCCTCGACCGGACGGGCCCCTTCGGCTACACCGTCCGCATCCTGCCCTCGCACCGGCTGCTGTCCAGCGGCGCGGAGATGGGCCTGGTGACGCTGCCGTCGGAGGCGACGGGCGAGGCGGCGGGGGTGCTGTTGCGCTGACGCGCGGTCGCCCCGTGTGTGCGTGCGTAGGGCGCCGTCCGGGGGAGTCGTGCTCACCCCGGACGGCGCCCGGTTCAGGTGCGCCCCTCAGGGGCGCGGGGAACTGCGCGACCGGCCACGTACGGTCCGCGGAGAACGATCAGAAGCTGAGCTTCCAGCTGTTGACCGTGCCGCTGTCCGCCGAGTACACGTCCTGCACCTGCAACTTCCACGTGCCGGTGGCGGAGACGCCCGACGCGTCGACCGTGTAGCTGGCCTTCACGTCCGCCGCGGAGTCCCAGGCGTCCGAGTCCTTCAGCCGCCACGTCTTGCCGTCCGGCGCGACCAGGTCGATCCGCAGGTCGCCGCGGTAGGTGTGGGTGATGTTCACGTCCACCTTGAGGGCGGAGGAGCCGTTGCCGCTGCGGGTCACGACGACCGGCGAGGTCACGGCGTCGCCCGCGTCCGGGATCGCGACGGGGGTGTTGTTCTCGAAGACGCTGCCGCCGCCCGTGGTGTTCACGGTCCACTTGAAGGACGCGCTCGAGGACTTGCCGGCCGAGTCCTTGACCGTGACGGTGACGTTGCTGGTGCCCGTGGTGGTCGGCGTGCCGGAGATCAGACCGGTGGAGGCGTTGATCGACAGGCCCGCGGGCAGGCCGGTGGCCGAGTAGCTCAGGGCACCGGAGTTGCTGCTGGTGGCCTTGATCTGCAGGGAGACGGCGGTGTTCACGATGCTCGTCTGGTCACCGGGTGCGGTGATGCTGACCCCGGTCCCGGGGGTCGCCCGGCTGCCGACGTTGACCGCCGCCCAGGCGTTGGCCACGTTGTTGTACGTCTCGCTGCCCACGCCGAAGAGCTCGCCGGCGGCCCACAGCGTCGCGTCGCGCGCACCGGCGTAGTTGGTGGTGGACTGCATGCGCCCGGTCAGCGCCTTGAACCAGATCTTCGCGGCGTTGTCCCGGCCGATGCCGGTCACGGGCAGGTTGTCGGAGGTCGGCGAGTCGTAGGAGACGCCGTTGATCACCTTCGCGCCGCTGCCCTCGGAGGCGAGGTAGAACCAGTGGTTGGCGGGGCCCGACGAATAGTGCACGTCGATGCTGCCGATGCCCGAGTACCAGGCGTCCTTGGAGCGGCTGTCCTTGCTGGGCTTGTCCATGTAGCGCAGCGGGGAGCCGTTGCCGTTGATGTCGATCTTCTCGCCGACGAGGTAGTCGCCCACGTCGTTGGGGTTGCCCGCCCAGAACTCCACGGCGGCGGCGAAGATGTCGGACGTGGCCTCGTTGAGGCCGCCGGACTCGCCCACGTAGTTCAGGTTGGCGGTGGCCGAGGTGACGCCGTGCGTCATCTCGTGCGCGGCGACGTCGATCGAGGTCAGCGGCTTGGCGTTGCCGGAGCCGTCGCCGTAGGTCATGCAGAAGCAGTCGTCCGACCAGAAGGCGTTGACGTAGTTGTTGCCGTAGTGCACCCGGCTGTACGCGCCCACGCCGTCACCGCGGATGCCGCTGCGCCCGTGCACGTTCTTGTAGTAGTCCCACGTCAGCTGGGCGCCGTAGTGCGCGTCCACGCCGGCGGTGGCCGCGTCGCTCGTGGTGCCGTTGCCCCAGACGTCGTCCGCGTCGGTGAAGAGGGTGCCGGTGCCGGAGGAGCCGCGGTTGAGGTTGTAGGTCTTGTGGCCGCCGCGCGAGGCGTCGTTGAGCTGGTAGGAGCCGCCCGACTGCGAGGTGCCGATGGTCACCTGGCCGCTGTACTTGCTGTTGCCGGTGCCCTGCTTGACGCCCTGGAACTCGAAGAGCTTCTTGCCCGTGCGCGCGTCGGTGATGACGTGCAGCTCGTTGGGCGTGCCGTCCTCCTGGAGGCCGCCGACGACGGTCTCGTAGGCGAGGACCGGCTTGCCGCTCGCGGCCCAGATCACCTTGCGGGGCGCCCGGTCCGCCTTGCCGGCCTTCGAGCCCTGCGCGGCCGCGGCCTTCACGGCCTCCTTCTCGGCGGCCGCCGCCGAGAAGGAGGGGGTGGTCGTCGTGATCGTCATCCGGGCCTTGGTCGCCTTGGCGACGCTCTTGACGCCACCGCCCTTGGTCGCGTCCACGACGAGGTCGCCGCCGAGCACCGGCAGGCCTTCGTACGTCCGCTCGTAGCGGGTGTGGGTCGTGCCGTTGACGTCCTTGACGACGTCCTTGACGACCAGCTTCTCCTTGGCGCCGAGGCCCAGGGTCCGCGCGGTCTCCGCCTTGGTCGCGTCGGCCTGGCGGATCAGCTCGGCGCGCTGCGAGGGAGTGAGCTTCAGGGGCATGGCGCCCGGGTCGGCCTTGGCGACGACCTTGCGCGGAGCGCTGCCCGCTCCGTCGTCGGTGCGGGCGGCCGCGGTCCCGGTCTGGGTGCCGACGGCGAGCATCGCCGAGACGGCGACCAGCGCGCCGGCGGCGACGGCTCTCTTCTGGGGGGTGGGTCTCACGCTGACTCCTTCTGCGAGGGGCAGATCAGGCAGAACAGAACAGGTGGAGCTGGGGCCGATGGATCCCGTCCGATGGGTCCGGTCCGATGAATCCGGCGAGTGCGGTGAAACGTCGTGGAGCGCTGCGCTTCCCCGTGTGCGGTGGCCGCCGGGTGCTGCCGGTCGGTGCCGCGGGACGGGGGGGTGGGAGGCGTGGGGCCTCAGGGGGACAGCAGGCGATGCAACGTGCCGGTGGAGCGAGCCCGACGCCCGGCGGCCGTGCCGTGGGGGAGCCGCGCGTCAGTGGAGGGAAGAGTGCCACCGCAGGCATGTACGTGTCAGGAGCCCGGAGGCAAGTTGGCCGGAATCCGTCCGTTGACGAAAGAACGAGGTCCGCATACCGGTGCGCGGCGGCGCCTGCCGCGGCCGCCGCGCACCCGGGCCGTCAGGCCAGGCTGTCCCGCCAGGCCCGGTGCAGGTCCGCGAAGCGGCCCGTGCCTCCGATCAGTTCGGCCGGTGAGCCGTCCTCCACGACGCGGCCGTCGGCCATCACCAGGACGCGGTCCGCGATCTCGACCGTCGACAGCCGGTGCGCGATGACCACCGCCGTACGGCCGCGCAGCACCGTGGCCATCGCCCGCTGCACCGCCTGCTCACCCGGAATGTCCAGCGACGACGTGGCCTCGTCCAGGATGAGCACCGCCGGGTCGGCGAGCAGGGCCCGCGCGAAGGCCACCAGCTGGCGCTGCCCCGCCGAGATCCGGCCGCCGCGCTTGCGCACGTCGGTGTCGTAGCCCTCCGGCAGGGCCGTGATGAAGTCGTGGGCGCCGATCGCCTTCGCCGCCTGCTCGATCTCCTCGCGGCCGGCCCCGGGGCGGCCGATGGCGATGTTCTCCGCGACGGTGCCGGAGAACAGGAAGGCCTCCTGCGTCACCATCACCACCCCGCGCCGCAGCTCCGGCACGGCGAGCGCGTCCAGCGGCACCCCGTCGAGGAGCACCCGGCCCTCGGTGGGGTCGTAGAAGCGGGCCAGGAGCTTGGCGAGGGTGGACTTGCCGGCCCCCGTCGAGCCGACCACCGCGACCGTCTGCCCGGCCTGCAGCGTCAGGTCGAAGCGGGGCAGCACCTCGCCGCCCGTGCGGTAGGCGAAGCGCACCCCCTCGAAGACGACCTCGCGGCCGGGCAGCCCCGCCCGCCGCTCCGGCAGCGTGCGCGGCTCGGCGGGCTCGGGCACGCCGGGCCGCTGGGCGAGCAGGCCCGCGATCTTCTCCAGCGAGGCGGCGGCCGACTGGTAGGAGTTGAGGAACATCGCCAGCTGGTCGATCGGGTCGTACAGCCGCCGCAGGTAGAGCACCGACGCCGCGAGCACGCCCAGCTCCAGCCCGTCGCCCGCCACCCGGTAGGCGCCCCAGAGGACGACGGCGGCCAGCACCACGTTGGCCACGAGGCGGGAGAGGAAGACGTAGCGGGCCATCTCCAGCAGCGCCCGGGTGTTGAAGTGCCGGTGCCGGTCGTTGAGCTCGGCGAAGTGCGCGGCGTTGGCGCGCTCCCGGCGGAAGGCCTGGACCGGGCGGATGCCGTTCATGGTCTCGGTGAACTTCACGATCACCGAGGCGATGGCCGTGGAGCGCTCGTGGTAGACCGTGTGCGCGCGCCGCCGGTAGGAGCGCATCAGCAGCTGCAGCGGGACGAAGGAGAGGACGGCGACGGCGCCGATGCCCCAGTCCAGGTAGAGCAGGGTGGCCGAGATGTACACGACCGCCAGGCAGACCCCTATGAGCTCCTGCAGCCCTTCGTTGATCAGCTCGCGGATCGACTCGACGTCGGTGGTCGCGCGGGAGATCAGGCGCCCGGAGGTGTAGCGCTCGTGGAAGTCGACGCTGAGCGACTGGGCGTGGCGGAAGATCCGGCCGCGCAGGTCGAGGAGCACGTTCTGGCCGATGCGTGCCGACAGCCGGACGAAGACGTACTGCAGCAGGCCCGCGGCCAGGGCGCACACCACGTACGCGGTGCCGACGGCGATCAGCGGGCCGTAGTCGTCGCGGCGGGCGGCCGGCACGGCCCGGTCGATGGCGAAGGCCACGAGGAGCGGCCCCGCCTGGACGGCCGCCTGCTGGAGCAGCATGACGAGGGCGGTGAGCCGGACGCGGCCGCGCGCCGGGGCGAGCAGCGAGCGCAGCAGGGCGCGCGAGGCGCCCTTGGGCGCGGGCAGGACGTCCTTGTCGAAGGCGTCGCCGTCCTCCGCGGCGCCCGCCGCGGGGCCGGCCCGCTCGTCGTCGGCCGCGGTGCGGTCGGGTGCGGTGGTGGTCATCGCCGGCCTCCCTCGTGCCGTGCGTGCGTCCGGTCCGCCGCGGCACTGCGGTCCTCGCCGCCCGCCATGAGCGAGGCGTACTCCCGGCTGGTGCGCAGCAGTTCGTGGTGGGTGCCGACGGCGGTGATGCGTCCCTCGGAGAGCAGGGCCACGCGGTCGGCCAGCAGGACCGTGGAGGGGCGGTGGGCGACGACGAGGGCGGTCGTGGTGGCCAGCACCTCGCGCAGGGCCGCCTCGACCAGGGCCTCGGTGTGCACGTCGAGCGCGGAGAGCGGGTCGTCCAGGATGAGGAAGCGCGGGTCGCCGACGACGGCGCGGGCCAGCGCGAGCCGCTGGCGCTGCCCGCCGGACAGGCTCAGGCCCTGCTCGCCGACCTGGGTGCGGGTGCCCTCGGGGAGGGAGTGCACGAAGCCGGCCTGGGCGACCTCCAGGGCGCGGGCCAGATCGGCCTCCCGGCCGGCGCCGGCGCCCATCAGGACGTTCTCCCCGACGCTCGCGGAGAACAGCGTCGGGTCCTCGAAGGCCACGGAGACCAGCTCGCGCAGGCGCTCGCGCGGCATGGCGGCGATGTCCTCGCCGTCCAGGGTGATCCGGCCGGACGTCGCCTCGTGGAGACGCGGTATGAGGGCGGTCAGCGTGGTCTTGCCGCTGCCCGTGGTGCCGACGAGGGCCATCGTCTCGCCGGGACGGATGTGCAGGTCGACGCCGTGCAGGACGGGCGGGGCGTCCGCGGGGGCATCGGGGTAGCGGAATCCGACGCCCTCCAGGCGCAGCCCTCCGCGCTCGCCTTCCGCGCGCGGGGAGGGGACGGCGCCGCTCTTGCCTGCGGCGGCGGCGACGGACGCGACGGCGGCGGAGGAGGTGGTCCGGTCGGCGGGGGCAGGCACGTCCATGACCTCGAAGTAGCGGTCGGCGGCCGTGGCCGACTCGTTGGCGATCGCGATCAGGAAGCCGAAGGACTCCACCGGCCAGCGCAGCGCCAGCGCCGTCGAAAGGAACGCCACCAGCGTGCCGGCCGAGAGGTCGCCGTCGGCGACCTGCAGCACGCCGAGGACGAGCGCCGCCCCGATCGCCAGCTCCGGCAGGCTCATGATGACCGCCCAGAGCATCCCCAGCAGGTGCGCCTTGCCCAGCTCGGTGGCGCGCAGCCGGCCGGAGAGGGCGTCGAAGGCCTTCTCCTGGCCGCGGTGCCGGCCGAAGCCCTTGATGATGCGGATGCCGAGGACGCTCTCCTCGACGACCGTCGCGAGGTCGCCGGACTGATCCTGCGCGGTGCGCGCGGCCCGGGAGTAGCGCTCCTCGAAATACGCGCAGAGGATCACCAGCGGCGCCACCGGGGCGAGCAGCACCAGCCCCAGCGTCCACTGCTGCACCAGCAGGACGATGAAGCCCACCAGGATCGTCACGCCGTTGACCAGAAGGAACGTCAGCGGGAAGGCCAGGAAGATGCGCAGCAGCATCAGGTCCGTCGTGCCCCGCGAGAGCAGCTGCCCCGAGGGCCAGCGGTCGTGGAAGGAGACCGGCAGCCGCTGCAGGTGCCCGTAGAGGTCCGCCCGCATGTCGGCCTCGACCTTCGCCAGCGGGCGCGCCACGAGGAAGCGGCGCAGCGCGAAGAGCGAGGCCTCCACCACGCCGAGCACGAGCACCAGCGCGCCGCCCAGCCACACCCCCGAGGGGTCCTTGCCGGCGACCGGGCCGTCCACGATCCACTTGAGCGCGAGCGGAATGACGAGGCTGGCGCAGGACGCGACGACGGTCACGGCGGCGCCGGCGATCATCGTGTTGCGCACGGGCCGCACGTAGGGCCACAGGCGCAGCAGCGACCGGACGGCGGACCGTCTCCCGGGCGGGCTCGGGGCTTCAGAGGTATCGGTCATCACGACCGAGACTACGGTTCACCACTGACACCGCTCACTCGGTTTTTTCGCCCAGGACCTTACGGGGCAGCGGAATTGGAGCCTCCGGTCCTGCTTCCGCCTGCTCCCTCGTCACCCGCCACAGGAGCACCGAGCGCGCTCCCACGGTGATGCGCGCACCCGCCGCCCGGCGCTCGCCCGGCGGCGCCCCCTGCTCCTCCCGCGCGGTGTCCACGAGCAGTTCGTAGCCGTCCGCCCACGGCGGGCCCGGCAGGGTGAACCCCGCCTCGGCCGGGCCCGCGTGCAGCACGGCCAGGAAGCTGTCGTCCGTGACCGGCTCGCCCTGCTGCCCGCGCTGGGGGATGTCCCGGCCCGAGAGGTACATGCCGAGCGTGGCCGTCGGCGCGTACCAGTCGGCCTGCGTCATCTCCGTGCCCCCGGCCGTGAACCAGGCCAGATCCCGCAGCCCGTCCGCGCTCTGCGGGCGGCCCGAGAAGAAGGAGCGGCTGCGCAGGACGGGGTGGGCGCGGCGCAGCGCGAGGAGCCGGCAGCACAGGTCCGCGAGGGCGCGCCAGCCCGGCTCCTCCAGCAGCGACCAGTCGGTCCAGCTGGTCTCGTTGTCCTGGCAGTAGGCGTTGTTGTTGCCGCCTTGGGTGCGGCCCATCTCGTCGCCCGCGACGAGCATCGGCACGCCCGTCGACAGCAGCAGGGTGGTCAGCAGGTTGCGCAGCTGGCGCCGCCGCAGGGCCCGCACCGCGGGGTCGTCCGTGGGGCCCTCCGCGCCGCAGTTCCACGACCGGTTTCCGTCGGTGCCGTCGCGGTTGCCCTCGCCGTTGGCCTCGTTGTGCTTGTGCTCGTAGCTGACCAGGTCGCGCAGGGTGAAGCCGTCGTGGGCCGTGACGAAGTTGACGGAGGCGTAGGGGCGGCGGCCGCCCCAGGCGTAGAGGTCGCTGGAGCCCGAGAGCCGGTAGCCGAGGTCGCGCACGTCGGGCAGGGCGCCGCGCCAGAAGTCCCGGACGGCGTCGCGGTAGCGGTCGTTCCACTCCGTCCACAGCGGCGGGAAGGAGCCGACCTGGTAGCCGCCCGAGCCCACGTCCCACGGCTCGGCTATGAGCTTGACGCGGCGCAGCACGGGGTCCTGGGCGATGACGGCGAGGAACGGCGAGAGCATGTCGACGTCGTGCATGGAGCGGGCCAGCGCCGCCGCCAGGTCGAAGCGGAAGCCGTCGACGCCCATCTCCGTCACCCAGTAGCGCAGGGAGTCGGTGATCAGCCGCAGGACGTTCGGCTGGACGACGTGCAGGGTGTTGCCGCAGCCGGTGTAGTCGGCGTAGCGGCGCCGGTCGTCCTGGAGCCGGTAGTAGCGGCGGTTGTCGATGCCCTTCAGGGACAGCGTGGGGCCCAGCTCGCCGCCCTCGGCGGTGTGGTTGTAGACCACGTCGAGGATGACCTCCAGGCCCGCCGCGTGCAGGGCGCGCACCATGCGCTTGAACTCGCCCACCTGCCGGCCGTCGGTCCCGGACGCCGCGTAGGCGGCGTGCGGGGCGAAGTAGCCGATGGAGTTGTAGCCCCAGTAGTTGCGCAGCCCCCGCCGCAGCAGGTGGTCCTCGTGCGCGAACTGGTGCACCGGCAGCAGCTCCACGGCCGTCACCCCGAGCCGCACCAGGTGCTCGACGGCCGCGGGGTGCGCGAGCCCGGCGTACGTGCCGCGCAGCTCCTCGGGGACGCCCGGGTGGCGCTTGGTGAAGCCGCGCACGTGCAGCTCGTAGATGACGGAGTCGGGCCAGGGCGTCTTGGGCCGGTGGTCGTCCGCCCAGTCGTCGCCGTCCGCGACGACCACGCCCTTGGGGACGTACGGGGCCGAGTCGCGCTCGTCGCGGACGGTGTCGGCCACGTGCTGCTGGGGCCAGTCCCGCACGTGCCCGTACACCTCGGGGGGCAGGGAGAAGTCGCCGTCCACGGCGCGGGCGTAGGGATCCAGCAGGAGCTTGGCGGGGTTCCAGCGGGCGCCCGTCCAGGGGTCCCAGCGGCCGTGGACGCGGTAGCCGTAGCGGCGGCCGGGCAGCACCCCGGGCACGAAGCCGTGCCATATCTCGTGCGTCAGCTCGGTGAGGGGCAGCCGCGTCTCGCCCTGCGGGGGGCCGTCCGGGCCGCCGTCCCCTCCGCCGTCGAACAGGCACAGCTCGACGGCCTCCGCCCCGCCGGCCCACAGGGCGAAGTTCGTCCCCGCCGTGCCGTCGGCGGCGGTCCTGAAGCGGGCGCCGAGCGGCTCGGGGCTGCCGGGCCACACCGTGGCGCCGGGCAGCGGCCGCAGGGCCGGGTCCGGGCGGGGGCGTCCGTTGACGGCGGCGCCCGGGGCCCTCGCGGGCCGTCCGGCCGTGCGGTCGTCCCCGGGGTGCCGGGTCCGGCGGCCGCCGAACTCGTCCCCCCGCTCCGCCTCTTGCTCGGGTGCGCTCGACACGTCTTCGCCTCCGGCGGCTCGCGGGCAGCGCGCCGGGCGCCCGGCGTCCCGTGCCGGGCGGCGGCGGTTCCGTCCTTGCCCCCAGTTCTGCCCAGAACCACGCGTGCGCTCACACGGGTGATCGGGCGCCGTGCCGGGCGGCGCGGGCCGTCTGCCCGCCTGCGGGCAGCGGGCCGCCCCCGGCCCGGAGCACACAGGTGGCCGGATTATGATGCTCACCTTCAGCCACGGGGATCACCCTCGCCGCATGTCTCGTACCACCGTTCCCATTTGGGACCGAACGGTGACATTCCATGGGACGGCGGCGCAGGAGCCCTGTGGTTATCTATCGCCAGCGCGTGAGCCGCGCTTTCGGGGGCGCCGCGTGGCCGCGGGCCGTGCGAGGGGAGACAACCGATTTTGAACGTGCAGCTGATACCGAGAGGGCGCGCAGCCCGGCGCAGAGGTCTGTTCGCGCTGCTTCTCGGCGCGCTGATGCTGCTGGTCACGGCCTGTGGCGGCGGTGACGACGCCGGGAAGAAGAGCGGCGCCAAGAAGGTTCCGGACGGCCCGTCGGAGGCCGTCGTCTCCATCGCGCCGGAGGACGGCACGAAGGACGTCGCGACGTCCGGTGCGCTCAAGGTCACCGCCCAGAAGGGCAAGCTGACCTCCGTCAAGGTCGCCGACGCCAAGGGCCGTACGGTCGAGGGCAGGATCACCGACGACGGCTCGGCCTGGGAGCCCACCGCTCACCTCGGCGCCTCCAGCAAGTACACGGTCGATGCCCTGGCCAAGGACGACGACGGCCGCCCGTCGGCCAAGCACGCGTCGTTCACGACGCTCACCCCGCAGAACACCTTCGTCGGCTACTTCACGCCGGAGGACGGCAGCACGGTCGGCGTGGGCATGCCCGTATCGGTCACTTTCAGCCGCGGCATCACCGACCCCAAGGCCGTCGAGCGCGCCATCAAGGTGAAGACCGAGCCGGCCGTCGAGGTCAGGGGCCACTGGTTCGGCAACGACCGCATCGACTTCCGGCCCGAGCAGTACTGGAAGGCCGGCACCAAGGTGACGGTCGACCTGAACCTCGACGGCGTCCAGGGCCGCAAGGGCGTGTACGGCTCGCAGTCGAAGACCGTGAAGTTCACGGTCGGCCGCAGCCAGGTCAGCACGGTCGACGCCAAGTCCCACCAGATGACGGTCGAGCGGGACGGCAAGGTCGTCAGGACCATCCCGATATCCGCCGGCGCCCCCGCCAACCCCACGTACAACGGCCAGATGGTCATCAGCGAGAAGCACGAGGTGACGCGCATGAACGGCGCCACCGTCGGCTTCACCAAGGGCGACGGCAAGGGCGAGTACGACATCCCCGACGTGCCGCACGCGATGCGCCTGTCCACCTCCGGCACCTTCCTGCACGGCAACTACTGGTCCGGCTCCTCGACCTTCGGCTCGGAGAACGCGAGCCACGGCTGCGTGGGCCTGGAGGACCAGCGCGGCGGCGGCGACCCGAACACGCCGGCGGCCTGGTTCTACAAGAACTCCCTCATCGGCGACGTCGTGGTCGTCAAGAACTCCGACGACAAGACGATCAAGCCGGACAACGGCCTCAACGGCTGGAACATGCCGTGGTCGGAGTGGGGCAAGAGCACCCCTCAGGCCGGCTGACGGCCCTTCGCACGCGGCCCGCGGCCCGGAGCACTCGTGACCGAGTGTTCCGGGCCGTCCGGCGTTCCGGGCCCGATCGGGGGGAGCCGTCGAACCCCCGTGTCACTAATCTGGTGCCATGACTGTGCATCTTGAGGTTGCCGAGGGCGTCGGAACCATCCGCCTGGACCGTCCGCCGATGAACGCGCTCGACATCGCCGCCCAGGACCGGATCCGCGAGCTCGCCGAGGAGGCGACCCGCCGCGATGACGTGCGGGCCGTCGTGCTGTGGGGCGGGGAGAAGGTGTTCGCCGCCGGGGCGGACATCAAGGAGATGCAGAAGATGGACCACGCCGCGATGGTGGCGCGCTCCCGCGGCCTGCAGGACTCCTTCACCGCCGTCGCCCGCATCCCCAAGCCCGTCGTCGCCGCCGTCACCGGCTACGCCCTCGGCGGCGGCTGCGAGCTGGCGCTCTGCGCCGACTTCCGGATCGCCGCCGACAACGCCAAGCTCGGCCAGCCCGAGATCCTGCTCGGCCTGATCCCCGGCGCGGGCGGCACCCAGCGCCTGGCGCGGCTGATCGGCCCGTCCAAGGCCAAGGACCTCATCTTCACCGGCCGTATGGTCAAGGCCGACGAGGCGCTCGCGCTCGGCCTGGTCGACCGCGTCGTGCCCGCCGCCGAGGTGTACGAGCAGGCGCACGCGTGGGCCGCCCGGCTCGCCGCCGGCCCCGCGCTCGCGCTGCGCGCCGCGAAGGAGTCCGTGGACGCCGGTCTGGAGACCGACATCGACACGGGCCTCGCCATCGAACGGAACTGGTTTGCGGGCCTGTTCGCGACCGAGGACCGGGAGATCGGCATGCGCAGCTTCGTCGAGGACGGGCCGGGCAAGGCCAAGTTCGTCTGACGCGCGGCCGGTTGGCGGCGGCCCCGGAGCGGGCCGCCGCAGCCGCCCCCGGCGTTGACGCACGGTCGTGCCGGTGTCCACCCCGGGGTGCCTCTTGTGGGGGAATTACGCGCAGTACGCGACCGCGGGGAACCGCCGTTCCGGCCGATTCGGGCGCTCTCTCCGGCCTCTGTGGTCGCCGCAGGTCAGTATGGGTTTCCGGGTCGCTTCCCTGCCCTTGGCATATGTCGTCGCACGGGCTTGGAGGGGGTCGCTCCGGTCAGGTGAATCCCTTCGTTCCAGCCCCGGGCGTGCTTGCGGCGGCCATGATGGGGGCATGGCGGGCCTGGAGGGAACGGAGCAGCCACGGCAGCGGGTCGGCACGGCCGCTGTGCGCTGGTCGCCGACCGTGGAGGATGAGCTGGCGCTCAAGGCGCTCGATCTGTTCGGCAATCCCACACAGGGCGAGGTGCGCCTGCCCTCGCGCCCCGAGTCGGCCGTCGCGGCCCGCCGGCTGACCCAGTCCGTGGTCCTGCGCCAGTGGGGCCTCTCGGGCCAACTCACCGAGCACGCCGTCCTGCTGGTCTCCGAGCTCGTCGGCAACGCCGTCCGCCACACCGGCGCGCGCTACTTCGGCCTGCGGATGCTGCGCCGGCGGGGCTGGCTCCGCATAGAGGTCCGCGACCCCTCCCGGGGGCTGCCCTGCCTGATGCCCGTGCACGAGCTCGACGTCACGGGCCGGGGGCTCTTCCTCGTCGACAAGCTCTCGGACCGCTGGGGGGTGGACCTGCTGGCACGCGGCAAGACCACCTGGTTCGAGATGCGGGTCGCCGACCGCTGAGACGCGACACCGCCGGGATACAACCGCCGGGATACGGCACCGCCGGGACACAACGAAGAGGCCCCCATCCGTCGGCATGCGACGGGCCGGGGGCCTCTTCGGGCGCCGCGGAGATTGGGGTGTGTTCCGCGGCGGATGACGACCTGGCTCGGGTCAATGAGGGTCGTGGCTTCCGACTATGGCAGACGGGGTGCGTTCCAGCCAAAACGGCTATTTGTTCAATTCGGGCAAGGTCACCTATTTCTCTCTGTAATCAAAGGTGAGGTCGACCACGTGCCTTGAATTCTTCGAATGGATCAGCGGAAGCGCTTATTTTTATGCGAAATTACACAGAGTGAGCTCTGGCCGTGATCAACCTGATCGAAAGGGCGGCTAATCTGTGCCGGTCATACCAGCACACCAAAGGGGAGGCTCACATGGCTGACATGGAGAGCGCACGCGAGACGTTCGCCAAGTTCGACATCGACGGGGACGGTTTCATCACGGCCGCCGAGTACAAGAAGGCCATGGCGCAGCTCGGCGACCACTTCGTCACCGAGACCGTCGCCCAGTCGATCATCGACTCCAAGGACGGCAACGGCGACCGCCTGCTGTCCTTCGAGGAGTTCTGGAACTCCGTCAACAAGGGCTGACCCGCACGGAACGGCCGACCCCCGGGGAAGGCCGGCCCGGGCCGCGCCGTCGCGGCCCGGGTCAGCGCCAGCCGCGCCGCTGCGCCCCGGCCCGGCGCCGCCGGTCGTTGCACAGCAGGCACCGGCCCCAGCCCGGAGGCAGGGGATCGGTCTTGTCCCCGTACAGCGGGTCCACGGGGCCCTTCGGGTGCTCCGAGCAGCCCGTGGCCGTGAGGCCGCCGCCCAGGGCGCTCGCCGCGGTCAGCGCCCTGCGCAGGGCGTCCACCAGCTGCTCGGCCTCATGGGGCGCGGGTGCGGCGGCGTCGAGGGAGAAGGCGATGTCCGAGGCGGTGGTGAGCGCGCTCTGGAGTTCGCGCAGGTCTGCGTAACTCATGTCCGTGAGCGTAACGGCCGCCACTGACAACCCCGTCCCACCGCCCGTCGCGCACGGCCCCTGCGGTACGGTCGCGCCATGCCGGAGGCCCAGTACATCGCCGTGATGACGACGACCGACAGCGAGGAGCGCGCCAGGCACCTCGCCACCACCGCCGTCGAGGCGCGGCTCGCCGCCTGCGCCCAGATCGACGGCCCCGTCACCAGCGTCTACCGGTGGCAGGACGAGGTGCACAGCGACACCGAGTGGCGCGTCCTCTACAAGACCGCGGCGGACCGCTACGGCGAGCTGGAGGCCCACATCAAGGGCGCGCACACCTACGAGACCCCGGAGATCGTCGCCACCCCCGTCACCGCGGGCAGCGACGCGTACCTCGCCTGGCTCCGGACGGAGACGCGCCTCAGCCGCGGCTGAGGGTCCAGCTCCGCTCCGCGCCCGCCGAGCCCGTGTCGCGGACCGTCCGCACCCCCTCGCCCGTCGCATCGCGCGACGAGCCGGTGCGGTGCGTGGCCTGCTCCCAGATGCGGCCGTCCGCCTCCGCGGCGACCTTCTGCCGCCCGCCCGGGCCGATCGGTTCGGTGCGGAAGCGCTGCCCGGCCGCGTCCGCGTCGCACGGCGCGGTGACGAGCAGCGCGCCCTGTCTGCCGATGCAGCGGTAGGGCTGCGCCTGCGACGAGAACTGGTGCGTGGCCGGGCTGTAGACCCAGGTCTGGGCGGCCCGCCCGGACTCCCGGCACGGCTGCAGCGCCACGAGCCAGGGGCGCAGCGTGCCGCGCGGGTCGCGGTAGCCCGAACCTTCGGCGGTCAGGCAGCCGCCGTGCACGCCGTTGTGGATGCGCACGGCGCCGGCGGGCGCCGCGGGCGTGGTCCCGGCGTCGGCGCCGGCCAGGGGGGCCGTGACGCCGAGGGCGGCGACGGCGCCGAGGATCGCTGCGGTGGCGCGGAGGGAATGGCGCATGGCGAGAGCTCCTCGATCAAGGGGTGGTAAGGGAACGAGGGCGTTGACATTACTGACGGCAGTGATGCGCTGACACGCTGTTTCCGGTCATGGTCATTTCCACTCGCACGCCGTGATCAGCCGGGATATCCTCACCGAAACTTTATGAAGTACGGACAAAGGACAGTAAGGCACTTGAAGGCGATACGTAAGAGCGTCGTGGCCGCCACGGGGGTCGCTCTCGCTCTGAGCCTGGCGGCGTGCGGCGGCTCCGGCGGCGGCAAGGACGAGCCCGCGGGCTCCGGCGGCGGGAAGGGTGACAGCGGCGCCGACAAGGCACTCAAGGCGGCGGAGCCGGCCGGCACGCTCAAGGCGGCCGCGGCCAAGGGGGCGCGGGAGAACACCTACCGCACCAAGGGGACGCGCAAGGACAAGGACGGGGAGTTCGTCACCGAGGGCGCCTTCCAGGCGAAGCCCCACGCGTCCGTGATGAAGGACGTGGGCCCGAAGTCGGCCGAGTACCCGGACGGCGTCAACCACGTCATCACCGTGAACGACAAGATGTACTTCAACGGCGAGAAGATCGCCGGCAAGAAGTGGTGGACGTTCAGCGTCGAGGGCGCCGACAAGAGCAAGGACCCGTCGTCGGAGCTCTTCGTCCGGATGACGTCGGCGCTCGCCACGTCCAAGGACGTGAAGAACACGGGCGTCGAGACCGTCGGCGGCCGCCGCGCGGCCCGCTTCCAGGGCACGGTCGTCGTGTCCGAGCTCGCCGCCTACAAGGGCGACGCGATCACGGACAAGGACCGCGACTTCGTCGTGAACGGCTACAAGGGCGACGGCGTCCAGCAGGTCGAGCTCGTCGTCTGGGTGGACGCGGACGGCGTGGTCGCGAGGACCGAGGAGTCGGGCAAGGGCTCCAAGGGCGAGTTCCGCCGGACCGACGAGTACCGCGACTGGGGCGCGGACCTGGGAATCAAGCCCCCTCCGGCCGCCGAGACGGCGACCGAGAAGGAGGTCTTCGAGGCCGAGATGAAGAAGCAGAAGTAGCTTCCCGCACACGAGAGGCGCCCCCGCCCGGCATCAGCCGGAGACGGGGGCGCCTCTCGTGTGGCTCAGCGGCGCGTCAGCACTCGATGATGTTCACGGCCAGACCGCCGCGCGCCGTCTCCTTGTACTTCACGCTCATGTCCGCGCCCGTCTCCTTCATGGTCTTGATGACCTTGTCGAGGGAGACGTGGTGGCGGCCGTCGCCGCGCAGGGCCATGCGGGCCGCGGTGACCGCCTTGGCGGCGGCCATGCCGTTGCGCTCGATGCACGGGATCTGGACCAGGCCGCCGACCGGGTCGCAGGTCAGGCCGAGGTTGTGCTCCATGCCGATCTCGGCGGCGTTCTCGACCTGCTCGGCGGAGCCGCCCAGGACCTCGGCGAGACCGCCGGAGGCCATGGAGCAGGCGGAGCCGACCTCGCCCTGGCAGCCGACCTCGGCGCCGGAGATCGAGGCGTTCTCCTTGAAGAGCATGCCGATGGCGCCCGCGGCGAGCAGGAAGCGGACGATGCCGTCCTCGTCCGCGCCGGGCACGAAGTTCATGTAGTAGTGCAGGACGGCCGGGATGATGCCGGCGGCGCCGTTGGTCGGCGCGGTCACGACGCGGCCGCCCGCGGCGTTCTCCTCGTTGACGGCCATGGCGTAGATCGTGATCCACTCCATGGCGCGGGCCTGCGGGTCGCCCTCGGCGCGCAGCTGGCGGGCGGTGTTCGCGGCGCGGCGGCGGACCTTCAGGCCGCCCGGCAGGATGCCCTCGCGGGACATGCCGCGCGCGACGCACGCCTGCATCACGCCCCAGATCTCCAGCAGGCCCTCGCGGATCTCCTGCTCGGTGCGCCAGGCCTTCTCGTTCTCCATCATCATCGCGGAGATCGACAGGCCCGACTCGCGGGACATCCGCAGCAGCTCGTCACCGGTGCGGAAGGGGTACTTCAGGACGGTGTCGTCCAGCTTGATGCGGTCCTCGCCGACCGCGTCCTCGTCCACGACGAAACCGCCGCCGACGGAGTAGTAGGTCTTCTCCAGCAGGGGGGCGCCGGCCTCGTCGTAGGCGAAGAGGGTCATGCCGTTGGCGTGGTACGGCAGGGAGCGGCGGCGGTGCAGGATCAGCTGGACCGACTCGTCGAAGTCGATCTCGTGGGTGTTGCCGATCTCCGCGCCGAGCAGCCGCAGCCGCTTCGACTCGCGGATGCGCTCGACCTCGGCGTCGGCGAGCTCGACGTCGACGGTGCGCGGGGAGTAGCCCTCCAGGCCGAGCAGGACGGCCTTGGGGGTGCCGTGGCCGTGGCCGGTGGCGCCGAGCGAGCCGAAGAGCTCGGCCCGGACGGAGGTGGTGTGGGCCAGGAGGCCCTCGTTCTTCAGCCGTCGCGTGAACATCAGCGCGGCCCGCATGGGACCCACCGTGTGGGAGCTGGACGGGCCTATGCCGATCGAGAAGAGATCGAAAACGGAGATGGCCACGGTGGCTGCTCCCTGTCTGCTTGGGGGTGGTACGGGTCGTGCCGGGGGGCGCCCACGGTGGTACGGGGGCGGCGCGTGGTGCGGGGCACCGGGCGCTCACTCTTCAGTGTGCCCGGTGCCCCGTACCGATGCGTAAATCGGATGCCGATGTGTTACTTCAGGCCGGGGTACAGCGGGTGCTTGTCCGCCAGGGCCGTGACGCGGCCGCGCAGGGCCTCCGCGTCGTAGACCGGCTTCAGCGCCTCGGCGATGATGTCGGCGACCTCACGGAAGTCCTCCGCCTGGAAGCCGCGGGTGGCCAGCGCCGGGGTGCCGATCCGCAGACCCGAGGTGACCATCGGCGGCCGCGGGTCGTTCGGGATGGCGTTCCGGTTGACCGTGATCCCGACCTCGTGGAGGCGGTCCTCGGCCTGCTGGCCGTCCAGCTCGGAGTTACGAAGGTCCACCAGCACCAGGTGCACGTCCGTACCGCCGGAGAGGACGGACACGCCCGCCTCGGCGACGTCCGGCTGCACCAGGCGCTCGGCCAGGATCTTCGCGCCCTCCAGCGTACGCTGCTGGCGCTCCTTGAACTCCTCGCTGGCCGCGACCTTGAAGGAGACGGCCTTCGCAGCGATCACGTGCTCCAGCGGGCCACCCTGCTGACCGGGGAAGACGGCAGAGTTGATCTTCTTGGCCAGCTCGGCAGTGGAGAGGATCACACCGCCGCGGGGACCGCCGAGGGTCTTGTGCGTGGTGGTCGTCACGACGTGCGCGTGCGGCACCGGGGAGGGGTGCAGCCCGGCGGCGACGAGGCCCGCGAAGTGGGCCATGTCGACCATCAGGTACGCGCCGACCTCGTCGGCGATCCGGCGGAAGGCGGCGAAGTCCAGCTGACGCGGGTACGCGGACCAGCCGGCGACGATCAGCTTCGGGCGGTGCTCCTTGGCGAGGCGCTCGACCTCCTCCATGTCGACCAGGTTGGTCTGCTCGTCGACGTGGTAGGCGACCACGTTGTAGAGCTTGCCGGAGAAGTTGATCTTCATGCCGTGGGTCAGGTGCCCGCCGTGGGCGAGGTTCAGACCCAGGATGGTGTCGCCCGGCTTGAGCAGCGCGAACATCGCGGCGGCGTTCGCCTGCGCACCGGAGTGCGGCTGGACGTTCGCGTGCTCGGCACCGAAGAGCGCCTTGATCCGGTCGATGGCGATCTGCTCGACGACATCGACGTGCTCGCAGCCACCGTAGTAGCGGCGGCCGGGGTAGCCCTCGGCGTACTTGTTGGTGAGGACCGAGCCCTGGGCCTCCATGACCGCGACCGGAGCGAAGTTCTCCGAGGCGATCATCTCGAGGGTGGACTGCTGGCGGTGGAGTTCGGCGTCGACAGCGGCGGCGACGTCGGGGTCGAGCTCATGGAGGGAGCTGTTCAGCAGAGACATGAGTTCTTCCTGGACTTCCTGGGCGAGGGAGGGCGAGGGGTGGGGTCAGCCTGCGGTGAAGGCGTCGTACTCGGCGGCGGAGAGGAGGTCCGCCGGCTCGTCCGTGATCTTCACCTTGAACAGCCAGCCGCCCTCGAAGGGGGCGGAGTTCACCAGCGCGGGGTCGTCCACGACGTCCTGGTTGGCCTCGGTGACCTCACCGGTCACCGGGGAGTACAGGTCGCTGACCGACTTGGTCGACTCCAGCTCGCCGCAGCTCTCGCCGGCGGTGACGGTGTCGCCGACGGCCGGGAGCTGGGCGTAGACGACGTCACCGAGGGAGTTGGCGGCGAACTCGGTGATGCCGACCGTGGCCACGCCGTCCTCGACGGCCGACAGCCACTCGTGCTCCTTGCTGTAGCGCAGCTGCTGGGGGTTGCTCATGGCTAGATTCTCCTGGATGCGCGTGAGTGCTTGTGCAACGGGTCTTGACGGAGGGAGACGAGAGAGGGCAGGGAAGCCCCCGGGCGAGCCACGGGGAAGATCAACGCTGCCGCTTGTAGAAGGGCAGGGCCACGACCTCGTACGGCTCGTGGCTGCCGCGGATGTCCACGCCCACGCCCTGCGTGCCGGGGGCGGCGTGCGCCGCGTCCACGTAGGCGATGGCGATCGGCTTGCCGAGCGTGGGGGAGGGGGCGCCGGAGGTGACCTCGCCGACGACCTCGCCGCCGGCCACCACCGCGAAGCCGGCGCGCGGCACGCGGCGGCCCTCGGCGATCAGGCCGACCAGCTTGCGCGGCGGCTGCGCCCCGGCGCGCTCCGCGGCCGCCTGCAGCGCGGCGCGGCCCACGAAGTCGCCCTCCTTCTCGAACTTCACGACCCGGCCCAGGCCCGCGTCGAACGGGGTGGTCGCGGTCGTCAGCTCGTGCCCGTACAGCGGCATGCCCGCCTCCAGGCGCAGCGTGTCGCGGCAGGAGAGCCCGCACGGCACGAGGCCGGCCTCCGCGCCCGCCTCGGTGAGGGCCTGCCACAGCTTCACGGCGTCGCCCGGCGCGACGAACAGCTCGAAGCCGTCCTCGCCGGTGTAGCCGGTGCGGGCGATCAGGGCCGGGACGCCCGCGACGGTGCCCGGCAGGCCCGCGTAGTACTTCAGGCCGTCCAGGTCGGCGTCCGTCAGGGACTTCAGGATGGCGGGCGAGGCCGGGCCCTGGACGGCGAGGAGGGCGTAGGCGTCGCGGTCGTCGCGGACGGCCGCGTCGAAGCCGGCGGCGCGCTCGGTCAGGGCGTCCAGCACGGTCTGCGCGTTGGAGGCGTTGGCGACGACCATGTACTCCGCGTCGGCGAGGCGGTAGACGATCAGGTCGTCGAGGATGCCGCCGTCCTCGCGGCAGATCATCGTGTAGCGGGCGCGGCCGACGGCGACGCTCCCTATGTTGCCCACGAGGGCGAAGTCCAGCAGGGCGGCGGCCTGCGGGCCGGTCACGGTGATCTCACCCATGTGCGAGAGGTCGAACAGACCGGCGCGGGTGCGGACCGCGACGTGCTCGTCGCGCTCGCTGCCGTAGCGCAGCGGCATGTCCCAGCCCGCGAAGTCGGTCATGGTCGCGCCGAGCTCGCGGTGCAGGGCGTCGAGGGCTGTGCGGCGAGGGGTGTCGGTCATGGTGTGGGCTCCCGGACATGGCAGTGAGGACGTCCTCCCCATCTGTCATCGGAACCTGAGAGGTTCACCGGGAGCCGTCGCGACACGCGGGGCCCGGCTTGCACCTTGGGTGGAGCCGCGCACGGTGCGGCCCGCTTTTCAGATCTGCCTCGTCCGCGCGGTACGGGGCCTGAGAGATTCAAGGGAGGAACTTGCTCCTTCGGCGCCCAGCGCACACGGCGTGGCGTGCAGCCTGGGACTCTCCCGCGCGGATTCGAGCGGCCGGTATGCAGTTGGATACGCAGTTGGCGCGCACATCATTGCACGTACGGGCGCGTTACGGACTGCCTGGCGGCCCCCGAATTCGATTACCTTTCCTTTACGTTCTGTGGGTAGGGGGCAGTGACGGGCAGTGACCGGGGCCGGGGGAGGGGCGGAACGGATGGGAACAGCACCGACGGCAGGGACGGCCGGGCCCGCGCGGGCGCATGGCGCGGCCGCGGCGGAGAGCGGCGCGGCGCGGCCCCGGGCGGGGGTGCTCGACCTGCGCTCCGGAGCGGGCCGCGGGGAGCTCCGCTTCCCCGCGGGGGACGTGCTGATCGTCTCCGGGCTGCCCGGGAGCGGGAAGTCCACGCTCATCCGGCGGGCCGTGTCCGTGCTGGACGCGCAGGACGGCGTCGTCTGGTGCGTCGACTCCCAGGACACCCGGGAGCGGCTGGAGCGGCACGCACCCCGCTGGCTGCCGTACGCGGCCTACCGGCCCTTCGCCCGGCTCGCGCACTACGCGGCGCTGCGGCGCGCCCTGCGCTCCACCGCGAGTGCCGTCGTGCACGATTGCGGGCAGCGCGGCTGGGTCCGCCGCTGGGTCGCCCGTGACGCACGGCGCCGGGGCGGCGCGGCCCACCTGCTCCTCCTCGACGTGCCGCCGGGGACCGCGCTGGCCGGGCAGGCGGCGCGGGGCCGCGGCGTCTCGCCGTACGCCTTCCGCCGGCACCGGCGGGCGATGGCCCGGCTGCTCGCGACGGTGTCGGACCCGCTGATCCCGGACCCGCTGATCCCGGACCGCCCGGGGCGCCCCGGGCGCCTGCCGGCGGGGGTCGCTTCGGTGGTCCTCCTGGACCGCGGGGCGGTGGACGCACTGCGGAGGATCACCTTCGAGTAGGTGCGCCCGGCACCGCCCGGGCCGCTGCGCGGTCATGAGCCGCAGAGGTGGCCCCGGCGCCGCCTACAGCGGCAGCGGTGCCGGCAGCGTCGAGCCGTCTTCCGCCAGGGGGAGTTTGGCCAGGAGGTCCTTCACGACGGCGAGGGCCTCCGTGATCGCCGACCGGACGCCCGCCGAGTCCCTCTTCGCCGCCGCGTCGATCAGCTTCCCGATCGCCTTGTGCAGCTTCTTCAGCAGGTCGCGGACGTCGTCCGGCGGGGCCACCGCCGGGCGCCCCGAGGAGGGCGGGGACTGCTGCCGCAGGGAGTCCGTGAGCCGGTCCGCCGACGACCGCAGCCGCTGCTGCATCTCCTTGAGCGCGCCGGTGTCCGGCGTCCTGGACTGCGCCTCCTTGCCGATCCGGGAGACCAGCGTGAGCGCCTCCCCCAGCTGTCCCACCGCGTCGAGCTGCTGGTGGACGGCGGCCGCGGACTTCGGTTCGGTGGCCGGGAGCACGACGGACATGTCGGGGTCCGGTGCGTTCACGGCGGCCAGGGAGGGGCCCGCGACGCCGACGGCCACGGAGCCGCAGGCGGCGACGGCTATCGCCGAGGCGGCGAACTTGTTGACACGCATGCTGGGGGTTCCCTTCGGTGCGAGGACCCGGCGGGCCGGCGGGGCCGGCGGCGGCCGGAGGCGCTGCAGGGCAGCTGCCCGATCACCGTGTGACCTGCGGTGTCCCTGTGCAACCCGGTGACTGCGGTAAGTGCCGTGACCGGAGCGGACGGACTTCCGTACGGCCCGCCCTGACCTGGGACATCACCGGCGATTTCGGGAGCCGGCAGGAGCCGGCGGGGGTACAGCCGTTAGGGTGCATGTGCGGCTTCGTCGAGAGTGGTTGGGCGGCATTGGACGAGTTGGACGAGATGAGCATCCCCGGGCAGTACGGCTGGAGTCCGGCCCCCGGCGGCGGCGCGCCCGCGGCCGCCCCGCCCGGCTGGCCCGCCAATGAACTCGAAGAGGTGCTCGCCGCCTCCGTGGGCGTGCCCGGCGCGGGCCCCCGCATCGTGGAGGCGCTCGGCCGCAGCCACGTGTGGGTCCCGCTCCCGTCCGGCGGCGGTCCGGACAGCGCCGACCTCGACCTGCCCACGCTGGAGCTCGGCGGCCAGGCCTTCGTGCCCGTCTTCAGCTCCGAGGGGGAGTTCCTGAGGGTCGCCGGCGAGCGGATGCCGTACGCCGTCGCCCCGGCCGTCGAGTTCGCCCGGGGCCTGCCCCCGCAGGTGGGCATCGTCGTCAACCCCGAGGGCTCCGTGGGCGCCCCGCTGCCGCCGCCCGCCGTCGCCGGGCTGTGCCGGGCCGGCCGCACCGCCCTGGACGGGGATGCCACCGGCGGCCGCGTGCGGCTCTTCGAGCCCGACTGGCAGGACGAGCCCACGGCCTTCCTGGCGGCCGCCGGGCCGGAGTTCGCCGCCGCCGGGGTCGTCCGCACGGCGCGGCGCGCCCTCGCGAGCGTCGAGGGAGCCGATCCGGCGCTGTTCATCGGCATCGAGCTCGACCTGCCGGACCCCGGCAGCCGGTCCGCGGCGCTGTCCGCCGTCGGCCGCGCCCTCGGCTCCGCGCCCGTTCCCTGGCCCGTCCAGCTGGTCTTCCTGGACGTGGCGCGGGACCCGGTCGGCGACTGGATGCGGGACCGGATCCGTCCGTTCTACGACCGCGACCTGTGACTCCTCCCCTGTCCGCCCCGGCGGGCTCGTAAGCTGGTCGGACGACCACGGGCGCGCGACGGCGCTCCCGGGTCGCAGCAGTCAAGGCCGAGAGAAGAGGCGGACCCAGGTGAGCGCGGGCGCGGAGAGCGGCGTGGAGCAGATGCTGCGCCAGGTGGCGCCCGGCCGGTACGACGCGTACGAGGAGCTGCTGCGTTCGCTGGCCGAGGGCAGGGTCTGGATGCTGCTCTGGCACGGCCAGGCGGGCTCGCCCGACGCCCAGTACGGCAACATGGAGGTCGAAGGGCTCGGCTACGCCCCGTGCGTGACCTCCGCGCAGGAGCTCGCGGCCAGCGGCTGGAACCGGGCCCACGAGGTGATCTCCGGCCGGGACGTGGCGGAAGCCCTCTACCCCGGCCGCTGGGGCCTGTGGCTCAATCCGCACGCGCCCGGCGGCGGCGTCGGCATCCCCTGGCTCGACCTGCGCCGCATCGCCGGCGGCCTGGACCGGCTGCCGGCCGGCCCGCTGCGGGTGAGCGAGCCCGGCGTGGACATCCCGCAGTTCTACGCCCTCCTCGGGCAGAACGCCCACCGCACCCCCGCGGTGCGCTCGCTGCGCCGCGCCTGGGTGCAGCCCGCGCTCGGCACCGCGTACCTGGCCATCGGCCTGGACCTCTACGACAGCTCGCAGGGGTCCGTGGAGTCCGTGCGGCTGATGATGCAGCAGTCGGTCGGCGCGGTCCCGGAGGGGCTGCCGGTCTCCACGGTGGCGATGTCGGACGAGCACGATCCGGTCGCCATGTGGATGCGGGCCAACGCCCGCCCGTTCTACGACCGCGACGCCTACGGGGGCGCGGCGGCGGGCGGCTCGCAGGCCGCGCCGACGGGCTACGGATACCCTCCGCAGCCCCCTCAGGCCGGCGTCTACTGACCGCCGACGGGCCGCAGTTGTCCGTATAACGGAACTCCTCTCCACACATCACGGTTGCGCATCCTTTGCCGACCGGGTCTGGCGGGTGATCGCGGGGGCGTTGAAGACTCCCGCCACAAGGACTCCCGGTCCTGCGTACGGTCCCGCGTACGTCCTGTGCACGGCCTGCTCTGCGTGAACTTCCCGCACGATCGCACCTTTCGCACCAGTGATGTGAACCAGCCGCACGCGCGGCGGGCGTTGGGCCGGTCGGCACCGGCCGAGAGGGGTCCCTCAGACGATGACGGCACCACTGCACGACACGGGCGCGGCGGAGACCGCAGCCGTCGACGTCGCCGCCGGCGTCCCGGCCAAGGCCATCGAGGGCCGTTCCCCCTGGCGGATCGCCTGGATCAGGCTCAAGCGGGACAGGTTCGCGCTGGCCGGCGGTGTCGTCGTCCTGCTGCTCGTCCTGGTGGCGATCCTCGCGCCGGTGATCGTGAGCCTGCTGGGCCATCCGCCCAACGAATTCCACGAGGACCAGATCGACCCGCTGTTCAGCACCCCCAAGGGCGACTGGGGCGGCATCAGTTCGGACTTCCTGCTGGGCGTCGAACCGACGAACGGGCGCGACGTCTTCAGCCGCATCGTCTACGGGGCCCGGGTCTCGCTGCTCGTGGCCTTCCTCTCGGCCGTCGTCGCCGTCGTCATCGGCACGGTGTTCGGCATCGTCGCCGGCTTCTTCGGCGGCTGGGTCGACGCGGTGATCAGCCGGGTGATGGACCTGCTGCTGGCCTTCCCGCAGCTGCTCTTCATCATCGCGCTGGTGTCGGTGGTCCCCGACTCCCTCTGGGGGCTGACCGGTTCCGGCGTGCGCATGGGCGTGCTGATCGCGGTGATCGGCTTCTTCGGCTGGCCCTACATCGGGCGGATCGTGCGCGGCCAGACCCTCTCGCTGAGGGAACGGGAGTACGTCGAGGCGGCGCGCAGCCTCGGCGCGGGCCGCGGCTACATCCTCTTCCGCGAGCTCCTGCCCAACCTGGTGGCGCCGATCACCGTGTACACCACGCTGATGATCCCCACCAATGTCCTCACCGAGGCCGCCCTCAGCTTCCTCGGTACCGGAGTCAAGCCCCCCACGGCATCGTGGGGCGAAATGCTCGCCAGAGCTGTCGACCACTACGAGGCGGACCCGATCTTCATGATCATCCCGGGGCTCGCCATCTTCGTCACCGTCCTCGCCTTCAACCTCTTCGGTGACGGTGTACGGGACGCGCTGGATCCCAAGGGTTCGCGCTAGCGCCCCGCCCCGCGGCGGCTCCGCTCCGCCGGCTCGCACGTGTCCCACCGCCCCTGTCGGTCCGTCAGGAGGCTCCGTCCGCAAACCCGCCGCCCGCTTGCCCGGACGGCGACGAACACGGAGGTCGCGACACCTTGAGAACACAGAGAACTTCGAGGCGGAGGCCGGCCGCCGGGGCGGCCCTCGTGGTCGCGGCCCTGGTCACCACCGCCGCCTGCGGCGGCGGCGGGAGCAAGAGCAGCAGCGGGGACGGCAAGGGCGCGGGCTTCAACGCCGGCGTCGGCAAGCTCGCCACGGCCTCGGACAAGAAGGGCGGCGAGCTCAAGTTCATCGGCACGCAGGACGCCGACTCCTGGGACCCGCAGCGCGGTTACTACGGATTCATGTGGGACTTCGCCCGCTACTACACGCGGACCCTGGTCACCTCGAAGCCCGCGCCCGGTGCCCAGAGCTCCGAGGTCGTGCCGGACATGGCCACCGACACCGGCAAGCTCTCGGCCGACAAGAAGACCTACAGCTTCACCCTCAGGCCGGGCGTGACCTGGGAGGACGGCCAGCCGGTCACCGCCCAGCACATCAAGTACGGCATCGAGCGCACCTGGGCCACCGACAAGATCTCCGGTGGCCCCACCTGGCTGATGCAGGTCCTGGACCCGGACAAGACCTACAAGGGCCCGTACAAGGACGAGAGCAAGGACAAGCTGGGCCTGAAGGCGATCGAGACGCCGGACGAGAAGACGATCGTCTTCAAGCTGCCCAAGCCCAACGGCGACTTCCTGCAGATGCTCGCGCTGCCCGCCGCGGCCCCGGTCCGCCCCGACAAGGACACCGCCGAGCGCTACGGCCAGAAGCCGTTCTCCAGCGGGCCGTACAAGTTCGTCTCGTACAGCCCGAACAAGGGGCTGGAGCTGGTCCGCAACGACAAGTGGAGCAAGGACTCCGACCCGGTCCGCAAGGCCCTGCCGGACAAGATCTCCGTCACGCTGATCACCAACGCCGACGACATGGACAACCGGCTGATCAAGGGCGACTACGACCTCGACATCAACGCCACCGGCATGGGCTCGGCGGGCCGGCAGAAGGCCCTCAAGGAGCGCAAGGGCAACGTCGACAACCCGCAGACCGGCTTCATCCGCTACGCGGCGTTCCCCAAGACCGTCGCCCCGTTCGACAACGAGCACTGCCGCAAGGCCGTCATCTACGGCGCCGACCACACCTCGCTGCAGACCGCGCGCGGCGGCCCGCAGGCGGGCGGCGACATCGGCATCAGCATGCTGCCGCCGGCCGTCAAGGGCCACGACCCCGGCTACGACCCGTACAACATGAAGCAGGGCAAGCCCGACGTGGCCAAGGCCAAGGAGGAGCTGAAGGCCTGCGGCAAGCCGGACGGCTTCAAGACGACCATCGCGGTGCGCAACAACAAGATGCAGGAGGTCGCCTCCGCGGAGTCGCTGCAGGCCTCCCTGAAGGCCATCGGCATCGACGCGCAGATCGACAAGTACGACGGCGCGCAGAGCACCGGCATCATCGGTTCGCCCAAGAACGTCAAGGCCAAGGGCTACGGCATCATCATCATGGGCTGGGGCTCCGACTTCCCCAGCGGCCAGGGCTTCCTGCAGCCGATCGTGGACGGCCGCTTCATCCAGCAGAGCGGCAACCAGAACTACCCCGAGCTCGACGACCCGGCGGTCAACAAGCTGCTGGACGACGGCATCGCCGAGACCGACCCCGAGAAGGCCGGGAAGGTCTACCAGGAGGCCAACAAGAAGGTCATGGAAGGCGCCTGGTACCTGCCCTTCACCTACGAGAAGAACATCATCTGGCGCAGCTCCCGGCTGACCAACGTCTACACGGCCGACGCCTACAACGGCCGCTACGACTACGCCTCGCTGGGCGTCGTCAAGTGACAGTCCGTCCGCTCCGCCGGCGCACCCGCCGCTAGGCACGAAGGGCAGGTGAGGGCCGAGCGCGACGACCGGGGACGCCCCCCTCTTCCCCAGGGGGGCGCCTCCGGGCCGCCGCCGGGCCGACCGCAGTGTTCGCTTATATCGTCAGGCGGCTCTTCGCCGTCATCGTGATGCTGCTCGTGGTCATCCTGGTGACCTTCGGCATCTTCTTCGCGATCCCGAAGTTCACCGGATCCGACCCCGCGCTGATGTACGTCGGCAAACAGGCGGACCCGGCGGCCATCGAGGGGATCCGGCAGAAGCTGGGGCTCGGGAAGCCGATCCTCGAACAGTTCTGGAACTTCGTCACCGGGCTCTTCGCCGGCCGGGACTACGTCAGCACGGGCGACTCCATCCACTGCCCGGCACCCTGCTTCGGCTACTCGTTCCGCCACGAGAGCCCCATCTGGCCCGAGCTGACCAGCCGGCTGCCCGTCACCCTCTCGCTCGCCGGCGGCGCCTGCCTGCTGTGGGTCACCGGCGGCGTCCTGACCGGCGTCGTCTCCGCCCTCAAGCGCGGCACCGTCTGGGACCGCACCGCCATGACCGTGGCCCTGAGCGGCGTCTCCCTGCCGATCTACTTCACGGCCCTGCTCTCGCTCGCGGTCTTCAAGTACAAGCTCGGCTGGGTCGGGGGCGAGTACACCTCGTTCGCGGACGACCCCGGCGGCTGGTTCGGCGGTCTGATCCTGCCCTGGGTGACCCTCGCCTTCCTCTACGCGGCCATGTACGCCCGGCTGACCCGGGCCACCATGCTGGAGGTCCTCGGCGAGGACTACATCCGCACGGCCCGCGCCAAGGGCCTCGCCGAACCCGTCGTCATCGGCAAGCACGCGATGCGCTCCACCATGACCCCGATCCTCACCGTGCTCGGCATGGACCTCGGGGCGCTGGTCGGCGGCGCCATCCTCACCGAGACGGCCTTCAGCCTGCCCGGCCTGGGCCAGGCCGCGGTCGCGGCGATCAACGAGCGCGACCTGCCGATGATCCTCGGCGTCACGCTGATCACCGCCTCCGCCGTCGTCTTCGCCAACCTGGTCGTGGACCTCCTGTACGCCGTGATCGACCCCCGAGTGAGGCTCTCGTGACCACCGAACCCGCCCCGCACCCGGGGCAGCCGCCCACCGCCTTCCTCGACGTGCGCGACCTGCGCATCCACTTCCCCACCGACGACGGGCTGGTCAAGTCCGTCGACGGGCTCTCCTTCCAGCTGGAGAAGGGCAGGACGCTCGGCATCGTCGGGGAGTCCGGGTCGGGCAAGTCGGTCACCTCGCTCGGCATCATGGGCCTGCACACCGTCGGCCAGTACGGCCGCCGCAAGGCCCGCATCTCCGGCGAGATCTGGCTCGACGGCAAGGAGCTGATGACCGCCGACCCCGACGAGGTGCGGCGGCTGCGCGGCCGCGAGATGGCGATGATCTTCCAGGACCCGCTGTCGGCCATGCACCCGTACTTCACGATCGGCCACCAGATCACCGAGGCGTACCTGGTGCACAACAGCGGCGCGGACAAGAAGGCCGCCCGCAAGCGCGCCGTCGAGCTCCTGGACCGGGTCGGCATCCCGCAGCCGGACCGCAGGGTGGACGACTACCCCCACCAGTTCTCCGGCGGCATGCGCCAGCGCGCCATGATCGCCATGGCGCTCGTCAACAACCCCGAGCTGCTCATCGCGGACGAGCCGACCACCGCCCTGGACGTGACCGTGCAGGCGCAGATCCTCGACCTCATCCGCGACCTGCAGAAGGAGTTCGGCTCGGCGGTCGTCGTCATCACCCACGACCTCGGCGTCGTCGCCGAGCTGGCCGACGACATCCTCGTGATGTACGGCGGCCGCTGCGTGGAGCGCGGGCCCGCCGAGAAGGTCTTCCACGAGCCCCAGCACCCCTACACCTGGGGCCTGCTCGGCTCCATGCCCCGCATCGACCGCGAGCAGACCGAGCGGCTGATCCCGGTCAAGGGCTCCCCGCCCAGCCTGATCAACGTGCCGTCCGGCTGCGCCTTCCACCCGCGCTGCCCGTACGCCGACCTGCCCGCCGGCGGGGTCACCCGCACGGAGCGGCCCGAGCTGCGCCCGGTCTCCGGCGGCGGCGCCCCGGGGAGCGGCGGGCACTGGTCCGCCTGTCACCTGCCCGCGGAGGAACGGACCCGCATCTGGACCGAAGAGATCGCGCCGAAGCTGTGAAGGACCACGAGATGACCATTCCCGCGCAGCAGGCGGACGACGGGCCCGCGGCCCTCCTCACGGTCGAGGACCTGGTCAAGCACTTCCCGATCACCAAGGGGCTGCTGCGCCGCCAGGTCGGCGCGGTGCAGGCCGTGGACGGCCTCACCTTCGACGTCCGCACGGGGGAGACCCTGGGCGTGGTGGGGGAGTCCGGCTGCGGCAAGTCCACCATGGGGCGGCTGATCACCCGGCTGCTGGAGCCGACGGGCGGCCGGGTCGCCTTCCAGGGCAAGGACATCAGCCACCTGGGCGTGGCGGGGATGCGCCCGCTGCGCCGCGACATCCAGATGATCTTCCAGGACCCGTACTCCTCGCTGAACCCCCGGCACACCGTCGGCACCATCGTCGGAGCGCCCTTCAAGCTGCAGGGCATCGCCCCCGAGGGCGGGGTGAAGAAGGAGGTGCAGCGGCTGCTGGAGCTGGTGGGGCTCAACCCGGAGCACTACAACCGCTACCCGCACGAGTTCTCCGGCGGCCAGCGGCAGCGCATCGGCATCGCGCGCGCCCTCGCGCTCAAGCCCAAGCTCGTCGTCGCGGACGAGCCGGTCTCCGCGCTGGACGTGTCGATCCAGGCCCAGGTGGTCAACCTGCTCGACGACCTCCAGGACGAGCTCGGCCTGACGTACGTGATCATCGCGCACGACCTGTCGGTCATCCGCCACGTCTCGGACCGCATCGCCGTGATGTACCTCGGCAAGCTCGTGGAGCTCACCGACCGCACGTCGCTCTACGCCAAGCCGATGCACCCGTACACCAAGGCGCTGCTGTCCGCCGTGCCCGTGCCCGACCCCAAGCGGCGCACCAAGCGCGAGCGCATCCTGCTCAAGGGCGACGTGCCCTCGCCGATCTCGCCGCCGTCCGGGTGCCGCTTCCACACCCGGTGCTGGAAGGCGACGGAGGTCTGCGCGGCGCAGGAGCCGCCGCTGGTGGCGCTGGAGCCGGGGCACCAGGTGGCCTGCCACCACCCGGAGAACGCGCCGGAGGAGGCCCCGGCGGGCTGAGCGTCCGGAAGGGGCTTCCGGCTGAGTAAGAATGTCTGGTGCTCACCGACCTGTTCAGCCCCTCCGTCCAGCATTCGCTGGACATCGCCGGGATCTTCGTCTTCGCGATCTCCGGCGCCCTGCTCGCCGTCCGGAAGAACTTCGACGTCTTCGGCATGGCGGTCCTGGCGGAGGTCACGGCGCTGGGCGGCGGGCTGATCCGGGACGTGATCATCGGTGCCGTGCCGCCCGCGGCCTTCACCGACCTCGGCTACTTCCTCACGCCGCTGATCGCCACGGTGATCGTGTTCTTCCTGCACCCCGAGGTCGAGCGGATCACCAAGGCGGTGGGGGTCTTCGACGCCGCGGGGCTCGGGCTGTTCTGCGTCACGGGCACGGTCAAGGCGTACGGGCACGGGCTGGGCCTGGTCTTCGCCGCCACGCTCGGGCTGGCCACGGCGGTCGGCGGCGGCGTGCTGCGCGACATACTCGCGCACGAGGTGCCGTCGCTGCTGCGCTGGGACCGCGACCTGTACGCGGTGCCGGCGATGGTCGGGGCCGCGCTGGCCGCGCTGCTGCTCCGCTTCGAGGCGCTCGACGGCGCGACGTACGCGCTGCCCGTGGTGACGGCGTTCGTGCTGCGGCTGTTCGCGATGCACTTCCACTGGCGGGCGCCGCGCGCGTGGCACCGCCGGAGCGCGGCCTCGGAAGAGGTGTGACGGCGCGGCGTCACCCGGGTCGTTGATCCTTCACCTAGGACTTACCGACGAGTAACTTCCGGGTGTAGCGTGGCCGGCATGGCACAGGCAACCATCGGTGACAGCGAATTCGACCGCGACAGCGCACTGACCCTCCGCGCCCCCGGCGTCCACGACGTGGAACTCCCCACCGGGTGGAGCATCGGCGGCGCCGTCAACGGCGGCTACCTCCTCGCCCTCCTCGGCCGGAGCCTCGGCGCGCACCTGCCTCACCCCGACCCGTTCACCGTCACCGCGCACTACCTGTCCGTCACCCGGCCCGGCCCCGCGGTCATCCGCACCGAGACCGTGCGCACCGGCCGCGCGCTCTCCACCGGCCAGGCCTCCCTCGTGCAGACCGCCGCCGACGGCAGCGAGACCGAGCGCATCCGCGTCCTCGCCACCTACGGCGACCTCGGCGCCCTCAGCGACGACGTCCGCACCACGGCCAAGCCGCCCGCCATGCCCCCGTACGAGCACTGCCTCGGCAGCGAGCACAACGACGCCTCCCACCCCCTCGCCGAGATCGCCGCCCGCCTCGACATCCGCCTCGACCCCGAGACCGCGGGCTGGGCGGTCGGGCGGCCAGGCGGGCGCGGCGAGATGCGCGCCTGGTTCGGCCTGGCGGACGGCCGCCCCCTCGACCCGCCGGCCCTGCTGCTCGCGGTCGACGCCCTGCCGCCGACCACCTTCGAGCTGGGCATGACCGGCTGGGTGCCCACCGTCGAGCTGACCGCCCACATCCGCTGCCGGCCCGCCCCCGGCCCCGTCCGCATCGCCGTCACCACGCGCAACCTCGCGGGCGGCTACCTGGAGGAGGACGCGGAGGTCTGGGACAGCGAGGACCGCCTCGTCGCCCAGTCCCGGCAGCTGGCGGTGGCCCCGCGGCACTGACGGCCGGAGCCGCCCCGTGCCGCGGGCACGGAGCTACGCCACCTCCCGCCCCAGCCACGCCGCCAGGCGCGCGTACGCGTCCGCGCCCCCGGGCGCGGGCCGCACCGGACCGAACGGGACCTCCTCGCCCCGCCGGTCCGCCGGCAGGAATTGCTGCGCCCAGCCCAGCGCCAGTTCGGCCAGCTCCTGGTCCAGCGGGAGCGGGTGCCCCAGCGCCTGCGACAGGTCCCAGGCGTGCGTGACGCTCTCCAGCACCATGCCGGACGTCAGGTACACGGCCCCGGGGAACGTCCCCCACTCCACGCTCACCTGCCGCGCCAGCTTGGCGTCGTCCGCCCAGGCCGCCGCCAGCCGCGCCCGCCCCTCGTCGTAGGCCCGGCCCCAGGCGTCGTCCGCGATGCCCGTGGGCGGCTTGCTCCACTCCACCGTGCCCTTCTCGCCCAGCTGCGCGCCGTCGTGCACGCCGGCCACGAGGTGGCCCAGCAGGGCCCGTACGTCGAACTCCGCGCACGGGGTCGGGTCGCCGAGCCGTTCCGCGGGCACGGCGGCGACGAGGGCCGCCACCTGTGCGACGGCGCGGTCCATCAGGGGGCGGGGGTCGGTGAGGGCGGCCGTGCCGGTCATGTGCGACTCCAGGAGATCCGTCGGTTCGGGAACACGCAGAGCATCCCGCCATAACCTGACAACCGTCGTCAGGTTTTCTCGCGGGCCCCGGGGCATCCTTGGTCCCGTGAAATCCGACCGCCTGCTGTCGATCCTGCTGTTCCTCCAGACCCGCGGCCGCGTGCCCGCCCGCGAACTGGCCGACCGCCTGGAGGTGTCCGTCCGCACCGTCTACCGCGATGTCGAGTCCCTGTCGGCCGCAGGGGTGCCCGTCTACGCCGAGCGCGGCCGCCACGGCGGCATCGCGCTGCTCCCCGGCTACCGGACGGACGTCACGGGCCTCACCGCCGACGAGGCCCGCGCCCTGTTCGTCCTCGCGACCGGGAGCACGCACGCCGACCTCGGCCTCGACGGCGCCCTCGGCTCCGCCCTGCACAAGGTCATGGCCGCCCTGCCCGCCCCGCACCGCCCCGCCGCCGAGGCCACCAGCCGCCGCATCCTCGTCGACCCCGTCCGCTGGCTGAGCGGCCCCGGGGGAGGCCACGAGGGTGCCGACGTCGGCGAGCTGCAGGCCGCCGTCTTCACCGACCGGCGGCTGCGCCTGCGCTACCGCCACGGAGGACAGGAACAGCTCCGCACGTACACCGTCGACCCCTACGGCCTCGTCGCCAAGGCCGGCGTCTGGTACCTCGTCGCCGACCGGCGGGCCCGCCCCCGGCTCTTCCGCGCCGACCGCATGGCCGCCGTGACCGTCACCGCGGACGCGGTGCGCCGCCGCGCGGGCGTGGAGCTCGCCGACGCGTGGGAGGTGCTGCGGCGCGAGGTCGAGGAGCGCCCGGCGGACCTCCGGGTGACCGCCACGGTGCGGCGCTCGCGGCTCGACCTGTTCCTGCGCATCCTCGGCCCCCTCCTGGCCGCCCCGCCCTCCGGGGACGACCCCGCCGTCGTCGAACTCCGCCTGCCCGAACTCCGCGCCGCCCGCTCGCTGCTCTCCTTCGGCGCCGACGTCGAAGTCCTCTCCCCGGAGGAGGTCCGGGCGGACCTCGCGCGGGTCGCGGCGGCGACGGCCGAGCTGTACGGGGGCCGGGCCGCGGCGCCCTGACGGCGCCCCACGGGCAGGCGGCGGCCCGGGGGCCGGAACGCCCGGTACGGCGCCCGGCCGCGCCTCGTAGAATCGTCCCCACCATGGCCTACCTCGACCACGCCGCCACCACCCCGATGCTCCCGGAGGCGGTGCAGGCGATGACCGCCCAGCTCGCCCTCACCGGAAACGCCTCCTCGCTGCACGCCGCCGGGCGGCGGGCGCGCCGCACCGTCGAGGAGGCCCGCGAGTCCCTCGCCGCGGCGCTCGGCGCGCGCCCCAGCGAAATGGTGTTCACCGCGGGCGGCACGGAAGCCGACAACCTCGCCGTCAAGGGCCTGTACTGGGCCCGCCGGGCCGCCGACCCCGCCCGCACGCGCATCCTCGCCAGCCCCGTCGAGCACCACGCCGTCCTCGACGCCGTGCACTGGCTCGGCGAGCACGAGGGCGCCACCGTCGAGTACCTGCCCGTCGACTCCTACGGCCGGGTGCACGCCGACGCCCTGCGCGAGGCCATCGCCCGCAACCCCGGCGACGTGGCCCTGGCCACCGTCATGTGGGCCAACAACGAGATCGGCACCGTCATGCCGGTGCACGAACTCGCCGCCGCCGCGGCCGAGTTCGACGTCCCTCTGCACGCGGACGCCGTGCAGGCCGTCGGCCAGCTCGACGTCGACTTCGCCGCGTCCGGGCTGGCCGCGATGACCGTCAGCGGGCACAAGATCGGCGGCCCGTACGGCATCGGCGCGCTCCTCCTGGGCCGCCGGTACGCGCCCGTGCCGCTGCTCCACGGCGGCGGCCAGGAGCGCCAGGTGCGCTCCGGGACGCTCGACGTGCCCGCCGTCGCCGCCTTCGCCGTCGCGGGCGAGCTCGCCGCCGCACGGCGCGCGGACTTCGCGCGCGAGGTCGGCGCGCTGCGCGACAGCCTGATCGCGGCCGTGCGCAAGGCCGTCCCGGACGCCGTGCTCGGCGGCGACCCCGACCCCGCCGGCCGGCTCCCCGCCAACGCCCACTTCTCCTTCCCCGGCTGCGAGGGCGACTCCCTGCTGCTGCTCCTGGACGCGCAGGGCATCGAGTGCTCCACGGGCTCCGCGTGCACGGCGGGCGTGGCCCAGCCGAGCCACGTCGTCCTCGCCACGGGCACGGACGCGGACCTGGCCCGCGGCACCCTGCGCTTCTCGCTGGGCCACACCTCCACGGAGGCGGACGTCGCGGCCGTGGCGGACGCCATCGGCCCCGTGGTCGAGCGGGCGCGCTCGGCGGGCCTCAGCTAGCGGGCGCCGCTTCCCGCACGAGCCGCAGGTACCGGTCCCAGTCCCAGTGGGGCCCGGGATCGGTGTGGTCGGTCCCCGGGACCTCGGAGTGGGCGACGATGTGCGCGCGGTCCACGGGGATCCGGTAGCGGGCGCAGATCCCGGCCGCGAGGCGGGCGGACGAGGCGTACATGGCGTCCGTGAAGCCGCGGGGCCGGTCCACGTAGCCCTCGTGCTCGATGCCGATGCTGCGCTCGTTGAACCGGCGGTTCCCGGCGTGGAAGGCCACGTCCAGCTCGCGGACGGTCTGGGCGACGTGCCCGTCCTTGCGCACGACGTAGTGCGCGGCGGCCTCGTGCAGGGGGTCGCGGAAGACGCGGAGGGCGTCGCCGTAGCTGCCCTGGACGACGTGGACGACGATGCGGTCCACGGCGTAGTCGTCCGGCCGCTCGGCGCGGCGCCAGTTCGCCGACGACGCGGCGACCCACTCGGCGCCGGGATGATCGAGGGCCCCGTCGGTACGCGGCCTCTCCCTGCCGGAGACCCGCCACCACCAGCGCTCGATCCCGTCCCACCCGGCATACCCGGCGGCGCCGGCCCCCACGAGGGCGGCAGCGCCCCCGATCAGCACCCGCCGCCGCCCCATGTGCTCCGCTTCCACCCCGTACCCCCTGACGTGCGCGTCCCCTACGTGCCCGAAACGCACACGACACCGCCACCGTTCCACGACCGGACCGCCCCGGGGCCGCCGGGACACCGCCGGACCGCACTGCAGCGAAAGGAGGGCTCGGCGCCCCGGCATGTCCCTTCCGCCGCGACGGCGGGCAACCGGGACGGCGCGGTCCGGCGGTGCCGAGCGGCCTCGTGCCGGCCGGGCACCACGGGTGGGCGCCGCCGTGGGAGCCGTCGCCTCGGAGCGTCGGCAAGATCTCCCGCCGCGACGGCGAGCAATTGGGGGCGGCGTGGTCCGGCGGTGCCGAGCGGCCTCGTGCCGGGCGGGCACCGCCGGACTGCGCCGTCGTGGCGGTTCGCCGCCGCGGCGGAAGAAAAGCGCCGGGTCCGGCAGGATCTCCGGCCGCGACGGCGGGCAACCGGGACGGCGCGGACCGGCGGTGCCGCACGGCGCCGTCCGCCGCGCCGTACGGGCCCCGTACAAACCCGGGAGCCACGGCACCAGCCGCCCCCGTACCCTGGTAGGGCTATGACTGACTTTCCCGGTGCCCCCGACCTCCGCGCCCCCCGCAAGGGGCTCCGCGTGCTCGCCGCCATGTCCGGCGGTGTCGACTCCGCCGTCGCCGCGGCCCGCGCCGCCGAGGCCGGGCACGACGTGACCGGCGTGCACCTCGCGCTGTCCGCGAACCCGCAGTCCTTCCGTACGGGCGCGCGCGGCTGCTGCACCATCGAGGACTCCCGCGACGCCCGCCGCGCCGCGGACGTCATCGGCATCCCCTTCTACTGCTGGGACCTGGCGGAGCGCTTCCGCGAGGACGTCGTCGAGGACTTCGTCGCCGAGTACGAGGCCGGGCGCACGCCCAACCCCTGCCTGCGCTGCAACGAGAAGATCAAGTTCGCGGCGCTGCTGGACAAGGCGCTCGCGCTCGGCTTCGACGCGGTGTGCACCGGCCACTACGCGACGGTCGTCCTCAACGAGGACGGCACCCGCGAGCTGCACCGCGCGAGCGACATGGCGAAGGACCAGTCCTACGTCCTCGGCGTGCTGGACGACCGGCAGCTGGCCCACGCCATGTTCCCGCTGGGCGACACCGTCACCACGAAGGACGAGATCCGCGCGGAGGCGGAGCGCCGCGGCCTGGCCGTGGCGAAGAAGCCCGACAGCCACGACATCTGCTTCATCGCCGACGGCGACACCCGCGGCTTCCTGGCGAAGCGCCTCGGCAGGGCCGAGGGCGACATCGTCGACGAGACGGGCGCGAAGGTGGGCACTCACGAGGGCGCGTACGGCTTCACGATCGGCCAGCGCAAGGGCCTGCGCATCGGCCACCCGGCCCCGGACGGCAAGCCGCGCTACGTCCTGGACATCTCGCCGGTGAACAACACGGTGACGGTGGGCCCGGTGGAGGCGCTCGACGTCACCGCGCTGACGGCCATCCGCCCCCGCTGGTGCGGCGTGGCCCCCGAGGGCTCGGGCACGTACACCGCGCAGCTGCGCGCCCACGGCGGGGAGACCGAGGTGACGGCCGAGCTGATCGGCGGCGAGCTGCGGGTGGCCTTCGCCGAGCCGGTCCGCGGCGTGGCCCCGGGCCAGGCGATCGTGCTCTACGACGGCACGCGCGTGGTCGGCTCGGCCACGATCGCGACCACCGAGCGCGCGGCGGCGCGGGCGGCGCACAGCGCCTGACCCGCGGCCCGGCCCGCGCGCCCGGCGAGGCGCGCGGGGGACGTGCGTTACGACTTGGTGCGCATCACGTTGTTGACCGCGCACTTGCCGCTGACGCTGGTGCCCGCCTTCGGCACGTACACCTGGGAGACGTCCTGCGTCTCGGTCTTGCCGGGGCCGACGTAGGGGATGGTGCGGTTGCGGGTGCCGATGAGGGTGCCGTTGGAGTCGGTGAACTTCACCGAGAACGTGTAGGTGTAGTTGTCCGTCAGGCTGGGGTTGGTGACGGAGATCTTCGCGGTGATGCCGCGGGCGTCGCTGTAGTCACAGCTGACGATCTTGAGGTCGCGCGAGGCGCTGCCGCCGGTGCTGCTGCCGCCCGTGGTGATCCCGCTCGTCGACGTCCCGCTGCTGGTGGAACCGCCGGTGGTGAGGCCGGAGGTGCCGCCCGTGGTGAGGCCGCCGTCGGTGCTCGTACCGCCGCCGGTCGTGCCGCCGGTGCTGGAGTCGCCGGTCGTACCGCCCGTCGTGGTCGTGCCGCCCGAAGTCGAGCTGCTGCTGTGGTGGCTGGAGCCGCCGCCTCCGCAGCTGCCGCCGTGGCTGCCACGGGCTCCGGTCAGGGCGACGACGGCAATTGCGAAGACCGCGGCCGCGCGGACATGACGAAGCTTCACTGGTAACTTCCCCCGATAATTGGCTGGAAACAGCGCCTGTTGACGCCCGGCTGACGAGTGCACGTCACGCTAACAGCGCTCTTACAAGCCGCCAAACCAAGCCGCTCCCTGTGACGAACCCGCAACCGAACGGGGCCGTAACAGGGACAGCACAAGGACAGGAACGGTCCGAAAACCGCCCAGAGCGGCCGGACCCCCGCGGCCGCGTACGGTGGCGTCCATGAACATCGCCGTCTTCTGTTCCGCCGCCGACCTCGACGCCCGCTACACCGCCCCCGCCCGCGAGTTCGCCGGGCTCATCGGCAGGGGCGGCCACACGCTGGTGTGGGGAGGCTCCGAATCCGGCCTGATGAAGGTCATGGCCGACGGGGTGCAGGAGAGCGGCGGCCGGCTGGTGGGCGTGACGGTGGAGTTCCTCGCCGCGTGCGCCCGGAGCAATGCCGACGAGATGGTCGTCACCCGCGATCTCGCCGCGCGCAAGGCGCAGTTGCTCGCGCGGGCCGACGCCGTCGTCATCATGGTGGGCGGCACCGGCACGCTCGACGAGGCGACGGAGATCCTGGAGCTGAAGAAGCACGGGATCCACGACAAGCCCGTCGTCCTGCTCAACGCCGCCGGCTTCTACGACGGCCTCAAGGCGCAGTTCCAGCGGATGGAGGACGAGGGCTTCCTGCCGCTCCCCCTGTCCGAGCTGGTGTTCTTCGCGGAGGACGGGCTCGGGGCGATGGCGTACCTGGAGGAGTCGGCGGGTCTGCAGTAGCCCCCGCGGTAGGGCAAGCTGGCTCCCATGGCAACACATCTGATCACCGGGGCCGGCTCCGGCATCGGGCAGGCGGTCGCGCGCCGTCTCCTCGACCGGGGCGACGAGGTCCACCTCTTCGCGCGGGACGCCGGCCGGGCCAGGGAGCTGGCCGCCGCGTTCCCCGGCGCCCACACGCTCGTGGCCGACCTGTCCAGCCCGGACCGGCTCTCCTGGGCCCTCGACAAGCAGTCGCTGCCCGACCGGGTCGACACGCTGCTGCACGTGGCGGGCGTCGTCGACCTCGGCGACGTCGGCGAGCTGACGCCGAGGACGTGGAACGCCACGCTCGCCGCCAACCTGGTCTCCCCGGCCGAGCTGACGCGGCTCTTCCTGCCGCAGCTGCGCGTGACGAAGGGGCACGTCGTCTTCGTCAACTCGGGCGCCGGGCTGCACGCCCACGCCGGCTGGAGCGCGTACGCCGCGAGCAAGCACGGCCTGAAGGCGCTCGCGGACTCGCTGCGGGCCGAGGAGCACGCGGCCGGCGTGCGCGTCACCAGCGTCTACCCGGGCCGCACCGCGACCCCCATGCAGGCGAAGGTGCACCAGCAGGAGGGCAAGGAGTACGACCCGTCGCAGTGGATCGACCCCGAGTCGGTCGCGTCGACGATCCTGCTCGCGATCGACCTCCCGCGCGACGCGGAGATCAACGACCTGTCCGTCCGGCCCGGTCGCTGACGCGGCGGCGTACGCTGGCGGCATGAGCAGCAGCGCAGTGCAGGACACGGCGGCCGTCGGGTGCTCGGTCAAGGAGATACGGTCCCTGGTTGTCGAGCTCAACAAGCGCATGGACGCGCACCAGCGCGGCCGCAGCGCCGAGTTCGACCTCACGCCGACCCAGGCGAAGGCCCTGGAGGAGCTCGGGCGGCCGAGGACGGCGCGCGAGCTGGCGGCGATCCTGAGCTGTGAGCCGCCGAACGTCACCTATGTGGTGGACAAGCTGGAGAAGCGCGGCCTGGTCGTGCGCGAGCCGCACCCGCAGGACAGGCGGGCCAAGCGGCTCGTCCTGACCGATGCGGGGCGGGAGTTGCGCCTGGCGCTGCTGCGGCGCATCGGGTGCGACTCGCCGCTGGACCACATGTCGCACGAGGAGCGGGCGGTGCTGCGGGACCAGCTGGCGAGGGCGCTGGAAGGCGCGTAGGCCGCGAGGTGCGGGCACGAGGAAGCCCCCGGGACGGATGCCCGGGGGCTTTCGTATAGCTCTCGTAAAGTTATAGCTGTAATGATTGTCCGAGTAATCGATACAGCTTTAACTATTCTCATGATCGCTCAGACCCGCTCCTCCGCGGCCTCCTCCGCCGCACCGGCCCCGCCGGCCGCCCCCGTCCGGCCGGGGCCCGGCATCTTCACCCTCGCCCTCGGCTTCGTGCTGGCCTCGCTCGACGTCACGATCATCAACGTCGCCGGCCCCTCCCTCCGCGCGGGCCTGGGGCTCTCGCTGTCCGGCCTGACCTGGGTCGTCAGCGGCTACGTCCTCGCCTTCGCCGCCCTCCTGCTCCTGGCCGGCTCCCTCGCCGGGCGCTACGGCGCGCGCCGCACCTACCTCGCCGGGCTCGCGCTCTTCACCGCGGCCTCGCTGCTGGCCGCGGTCGCGCCCGGGGCGGGCGTGCTCATCGCGGGACGGGTCCTGCAGGGCGCCGGCGCGGCGCTGTTCATGCCCAGCTCGCTGACGCTGCTCCTGGCCGCCTTCCCCGGCGCCCGGGAGCGGGCGCGCGTCCTCGGCCTGTGGTCCGCGATCGTCTCCGTGGCCGCCGGGCTCGGCCCGGCCGTCGGCGGCCTCCTCGTCGGCGCGTTCGGCTGGCGCTCCGTCTTCCTGATCAACCTGCCGCTGGGCCTGCTCGGCCTCGTGCTCGCCCGCCGCGTCATCGCCCCCCTGCCGGGCCGGCCCGCCCCGCTCGCCGCGGCCGGCCACGCGCTCGGCCTGCTCGCCCTGGCCGCCCTCAGCTACGGGCTCATCGAGGGACCGGACCTGGGCTGGGCCGCGCCGCGCGTGCTGGTCCCGCTCGCCGTCGCCGTCCTCGCCGGCGCCGCCTTCGTCGCCCGCGAGCGCCGCGCGGCGGTCCGCGTCCTGCCCCGCGCGCTCTTCTCCGACGTCCGCTTCCCGGCCGCCAACGCCATCGGCTTCCTCTTCAACTTCGGCCTCTTCGGCGGGCTGTTCATGCTCGGCCTCTTCCTGCAGAACGCGCGCGGCGCGAGCCCCGTGCAGGCCGGCCTGGAGATGCTGCCCGTCCAGGCCGTCTGGCTCCTCGGCAACGTCCTCTACGCGAAGACCGGCCCCCGCATCGGCAACCGCGTGATCCTCGCGGTCACCCTCGCCGTCTCCGCCGCCGGCACCCTCGTCCTGGCCCTCACCGTCTCGCCCGGCATGCCGTACTGGGTGCTCGCGACCGTCCTCGCCGCGCTCAACGTCGGCATCGGCATGGCCTCCCCGGCGATGACCGGCGCCACCATGGAGTCCTCCGGCACCGAGCACTCCGGCATCGCGGGCGCCGCGCTCAACGCCAACCGCCAGATCGGCTCCCTTGTCGGCGTCGCCGCCGTCAGCGCCGTGCTCACCGCGGCGGACGGCTGGTACGCGGGCGCGGCGGCGTCCTTCGGTCTGACCGCGGGCGCCTACGCGGCGGCCGGGCTCGTCGCCTGGCTCGGCCTGCGCACCGGCCGCCGCGCGCCCCGTAGTCTTCCTGCGTGAGCGACAAGAGCAACAACGACCAGGGGTCCGGTGGCCGTCCGCCGGGAGCGGGGAAGATCTGGGGCGCCGGTGCGGCCACCGGCGTCGGGTCGATGCCCGGCGGCGACGCCCGCGAGGCCGCGAAGACCGTCACGGGGTCCCTGGAGGCCCTGCCGTACCTGCCGGAGCTGCCCTCCCGCGGCCCCGGCGCCGACATGATCGGGCGCACCACCGGACTGCTGGTGGACGTCTACGCGCACGTGGAGCCCAGCGGATGGCGCGTCAGCGACCGGCCGGGCCGCGACACCAAGCGCGCCCGCTCCTGGCTGGGCGAGGACCTGGACGCGCTGGAGGAGTACACGCAGGGCTACGAGGGCGCGCTCAAGGTCTCCGCCGTCGGCCCGTGGACCCTCGCCGCCGCCCTCGAACTGCGCGGCGGCGAGGCCGCCCTCGGCGACGCCGGTGCCTGCCGCGACCTGACGGCCTCGCTGGCCGAGGGCCTGCGGGGCCACCTCGCCGACGTGCGGCGGCGGGTGCCGGGCGCCCGCGTCGTGCTGCAGCTGGACGAGCCGTCGCTGACCGCCGTCCTCACCGGGCACGTGCGCACCGCCAGCGGCTACCGCACCTACCGGGCCGTCGACCGGGCCGTGGTCGAAGGCGCCCTGCGCGATCTGGTGGCGGTCGCCCGCGAGGCCACCGGCGAGGCGCCCGTCGTCCATTCGTGCGCCCCCGGCGTGCCCTTCGCGCTGCTGCGCCGGGCCGGCTTCCAAGGCATCTCGTTCGATTTCTCGCTCTTCACCGAGCGTGAGGAAGAAGCGGTGGGAGAGGCGGTGGAGGCGGGTACCGCGCTGTTCGTGGGCGTGGTGCCGGGCACGGACGGCTCATTGTCAGACCCTGCCGGTAGCGTCATGGGTGTCAGGACGCTGTGGCGCAGGCTGGGGCTGGCACCGGGGACTCTCGCGGAGTCCGTGGTCGTCACGCCCTCGTGCGGGCTCGCGGGCGCTTCGCCCGCATATGCCCGCGCGGCCCTCGCCCACTGCGCCCGGGCGGCGAAATCACTCGCAGACAACCCTGAGTGACGGCGCTCATGGATCAACGGGAGGACGAGACGGTGGCTGTCGAACAGCAAGGCGAAGAGCTCGCGGCGAGCTCCGCCGTGCCCGCGGAGGCGCGGGAGAAGCACGCACTGCTGGCCGAGCAGGTCGAGGAGCACCGCTTCCGGTACTACGTCAAGGACGCCCCCGTCGTCAGCGACGCCGAGTTCGACAAGCTGCTGCGCTCGCTGGAGGCCCTGGAGGAGGAGCACCCGGAGCTGCGCACCCCGGACTCGCCCACCCAGAAGGTCGCCGGGGCGTACGAAACGGAGTTCACGGCCGTCGCGCACCGCGAGCGCATGCTCTCCCTCGACAACGCCTTCGACGACGAGGAGCTGGCCGCCTGGTCCGAGCGCATCGCCAAGGAGATCGGCGGCGGCACGCCGTACCACTTCCTGTGCGAGCTCAAGGTCGACGGCCTCGCCGTCAACCTCACCTACGAGCACGGCCGCCTCACCCGCGCCGCCACCCGCGGCGACGGCCGCACCGGCGAGGACATCACGCCCAACGTCCGCACCATCTCCGAGATCCCCGACCGCCTCAAGGGCGACCGCATCCCGGCCCTCGTCGAGGTCCGCGGCGAGGTCTACTTCCCGATGGAGAAGTTCGAGGAGCTCAACGCCGCCCTGGTGGAGGCCGGCAAGCCCCCCTTCGCCAACCCGAGGAACGCCGCGGCCGGCTCGCTGCGCCAGAAGGACCCGCGCGTCACCGCCACCCGCCCGCTGCACATGGTCGTCCACGGCATCGGCGCCCGCGAGGGCTTCGACATCGACCGCCAGTCGCAGGCCTACGGGCTGCTGCGCGAGTGGGGGCTGCCCACGGCGGCGCACGCCCAGGTCGTGGGTGACATGGCGGACGTACGGAAGTTCATCGCCCACTACGGCGACCCCGACGTGCGCCACTCGATGGAGCACGAGATCGACGGCGTCGTGGTCAAGCTGGACGAGATCCCCCTGCAGGGGCGCCTCGGCTCCACCTCCCGCGCCCCCCGCTGGGCCATCGCGTGGAAGTACGCCCCGGAGGAGGTCAACACCAAGCTGGTGGACATCCGCGTGGGCGTCGGCCGCACGGGCCGCGTCACGCCGTACGCCGTGGTCGAGCCGGTCACGGTCGCGGGCTCCGAGGTCGAGTTCGCCACCCTGCACAACCAGGACGTCGTCAAGGCCAAGGGCGTCCTCATCGGCGACACCGTCGTGCTGCGCAAGGCGGGCGACGTGATCCCCGAGATCCTCGGCCCGGTGGCCGACCTGCGGGACGGCACGGAGCGGGAGTTCGTGATGCCCGCGGAGTGCCCCGAGTGCGGCGAGGGCCTGCGGCCCATGAAGGAGGGCGACATCGACCTCCGCTGCCCCAACGCCCGCGCCTGCCCCGCCCAGATCCGCGAGCGCCTCTTCTACCTCGCCGGCCGCCAGTGCCTCGACATCGAGAACCTCGGATACGTGGCCTCCACGGCGCTCACCCAGCCGCTGGAGCCCGCCGAGCCGCCCCTGCGGGACGAGGGCGACCTGTTCGGCATGACCATCGAACAGCTGCTGCCCATCAAGTCCTACGTCGTGGACCCGGACTCCGGCCTGCCCAAGCGCGACCCGAAGACGGGGGAGGAGAAGGTCGTCACCTTCTTCGCCAACCAGAAGGGCGAGCCGAAGAAGAACGCCCTGGCCATGCTGGAGAACATCCAGGTGGCCAGGCAGCGCCCCCTCGCCCGCATCATCAACGGCCTGTCCATCCGTCACGTCGGCCCGGTCTCGGCCGCCGTCCTCGCCCGCGAGTTCCGCTCCGTCGACCGCATCGCCGAGGCGAGCGAGGAGGAGCTGGCCGCCGTCGAAGGCGTCGGCCCGATCGTCGCCGCCGCCGTCAAGGAATGGTTCGCCGAGGACTGGCACCGCGAGATCATCGAGAAGTGGCGCGCCGCCGGCGTCCGGATGGAGGAGGAGGCCGCGGAGGACGAAGGCCCGCGCCCCCTCGCCGGCCTGACGGTCGTCGTCACCGGCACGCTCGCCTCGTACACCCGCGACGGCGCCAAGGAGGCGCTGCAGAGCCGGGGCGCCAAGGTCACCGGCTCGGTGTCGAAGAAGACGGACTTCGTCGTCGTCGGCGACAACCCCGGGTCCAAGTACGACAAGGCCATGCAGCTGAAGGTCCCCGTCCTGGAGGAGGACGGCTTCGCCGTGCTCCTCGCCGAAGGCCCCGACGCGGCGCGGGAAGCGGCCGTCCCGCAAGAGGGCGCGGGAGCGGGCGGGGGCGCGGGCGAGGACGAGAGCACCCACGACAAGGCGTAGCGGGCAGGGGGTGCGGGTAGCCCCTCCGCACCCCCCACCACCCGCGCCGTCACCCGCCCCACGCGGAGCGGCGCCGCCGGCGGAAGGCAGGTTCGCACACCGGTCGCCACCCCAGCGGAGTAATGCCCGCATAGTCAGTGGGCATTACCCCTACAGCGCATACCAGATGGCTACAAGAGGCCGGATCCCAATCGGGCAACCGCTGCCGATCGCTGCCCGCCGTAGCCTTCTGCGGCCTACTGTTGAGATGTGCGCCTGCCGTGGCGCGGGCACCGCCGGCTGTGAGAGGGACGGGCATGAAACCCACCGACAGCGCCGAACCGGCATCCCGGCTGCGCCGGGTTCCTCCGCCCGCGCTGCCGACGGTCTGCGTCGCCGTGGCGGTGCTCGCACTGGCCGCGGGGATCTGCCGGGTGCTCACCGCGGGCCACTCCGTCTTCCCCGGACACACCGTCGGCTGGTCGCTGGCCGTCCTCACCGGCCTCATCGTCGCCCACCTCGTCGCCCTCGGGCGCGACCGCTGGTGGGGCGGCACGGGCTCCGGAGCCGCCCTCACTCTCGCCGTCCTCCTCCTCTACGGCTGGCTGCCCGCCGTCCTGATCAGCATCGCCGTCGTCGTGCTCGTCGCCACGGCGCGCCGCCACCGCTGGCGCCAGGCCTTACTCCACGGTGCCGTCGACATCCTCGGCATCGGCGCCGCAGGGCTCGCCCTCGCCGTGTGCGGCGTCGTCTCCTCCGTCGAGCGCCCCTGGCTGCCCGACGAGTGGCCGCTGACCGCCATCCCCAAGGTGGCCCTCGCCGCCTTCATGTACCTGGCCGTCACCCGCGCCCTGCTCTGGTACTCCATGGCCCCCCGGGCCGGCCTCAGCACCATCGCCCGCACCGCCCTCGTCCGGCAGGCCCTCGTCGGCGGCGCCCTCCTCGGCATCGCCCCGCTCATCGCCGTCGTCGCCGACCACGCGCCGCTGCTGCTGCCGCTGTTCGCCGTCCCCCTCATCGCCCTCGACTCCACGCTGTGGATCGCCCGCGCCCGCGCCGAGGAACAGCTGCGCGACCCCCTCACCGGACTGCCCAACCGCCAGTGGCTGCTGGAGCGCACCTGGAGCGCGCTCGACGAGGCCGAGCGCGCCGGCACCCGCTCCGCCCTCGTCCTCATCGACCTCGACCGCTTCCGCTCCGTCAACGACACCCTCGGCCACCTCGCCGGGGACCGGCTGCTGCTGCAGATAGCGGAGCGGCTGCGCCTCGCCCTGCCGCGCGACGCGGAAGCGGCGCGGCTCGGCGGCGACGAGTTCGCCGTGCTCCTGCCCACCGCCGACTCCCTCACCAGCGCCCAGCGCGTGGCCCGCTCCCTGGTGGCCGCGCTGGGCTCGCCGCTCGACCTCGACGGGCTCACCCTCGTGCTGGAGGCCAGCGCCGGCGTCGCCGTCTACCCCGATCACGCCCTCGACGCCGAGGGGCTGCTGCGCCGGGCCGACGTCGCCATGTACCAGGCCAAGCGCGACCGCAGCGGCGTCGAGGTCTACGAGGCCCGCCGCGACGGCAACACCCCCGACCGGCTCGGCCTCCTCGGCGACCTGCGGCGCGCGCTCGACGCGGGCGACGTCGAGCTGCACTACCAGCCCAAGGTCGGCTTCGACGGGCACGTCGAGGGCCTGGAGGCGCTGGTGCGCTGGGTCCACCCGGAGCGGGGCCGGGTCTCCCCGGACGAGTTCATCGCGATCGCCGAATCCTCCGGCCTCATGCCGAGGCTCACCGAGTACGTCCTGGAGACGGCCCTCGGGCAGGTGGCGAAGTGGCGGGCCATGGGCCTGGAGGTGCCGGTCGCCGTCAACGTCTCCCCGCGCGACGTTCACACCCCCGGGTTCGCGGGATCGGTCGCGGCGCGGCTGGCCCGGCACGGGGTCCCCGCGGGGGCGCTGCAGCTGGAGATAACCGAACACGTCCTGCTGGAGGACCCGCAGCGGGCCGCGGACACCCTGGCGGGGCTGACGGGGCACGGGGTGAAGATGTCGCTGGACGACTTCGGCACGGGCTATTCGTCGCTGGTCCACCTCCGCCGGCTCCCGGTGAGCGAGCTGAAGATCGACCGGTCGTTCGTCGCCCGCCTCGCCATCGACAACGAGGACGCCGAGATCGTCCGCTGCACGCTCGACCTCGCCCACTCCCTCGGCCTGCTCGTCGTCGCCGAGGGCGTCGAGGACGACGAGACCTGGGAGCGCCTGCGCGACCTGGGCTGCGACGCGGTCCAGGGCTGGCTCGTCGCCGCGGCCATGCCGCCGGACGAGACCACGGCCTGGCTGCGCCTGCGCAACGAGTCCGGCTGGCACCGGGAGGTCGACCGCGTCGCAGCGACTGCGTCGTCCGCCGCGGAGGAAGACGCGGTCACGTAGGGGTTGGGTTGCGCCCGGCTCGGCACCGCCGGTCACCCCGGCGGGGCTTGCGCGACGCGGCGGCGGGCACTTCTTCCCGCCGCGACGGCGATCAACCCCCACCGGGGAATCCGGCGGTGCCGAACGGCCCCGCCCGTAGGGCAGCCGACAGCGCCGGGCACGTCCTGCCGCGACGGCGATCCCGGTGGTGCCGGACCACTCCGCCCGTGGGCCGCCCGGACGCCCCGGGTGCCCGCTCCGCCGCCACGGCGACGAGCCCCCGTCCGGGGGCCCGGCGGTGCCGGAGCGCCCCGGGTCGCAGCCACGCTGAAAGCGTTTAGCAGGCACGGCTCCCGGAGCCATAGGATTGGGCGCACAACCCGCCCAGAATCCGTCACAACCCCTGAGGATCGCCGCATGCCTGGCATCACGCGCGAGGAGGTAGCCCACCTCGCACGGCTGGCACGTCTGGAGCTCAAGGACGAAGAGCTCGAGCACTTCGCCGGCCAGCTCGACGACATCATCGGCGCGGTCGCCCGCGTCTCCGAGGTCGCCGAGCAGGACGTCCCCCCGACGTCCCACCCGCTGCCGCTGACCAACGTCATGCGCCCGGACGAGGTCCGTCCGTCGCTGACCCCGCAGGAGGCGCTCTCCGGCGCCCCCGCCCAGGAGCAGCAGCGTTTCAAGGTGCCGCAGATCCTGGGGGAGGACTAAACCGCTATGACGGACATCATCAAGCTCACCGCCGCCGAGATCGCGGAGAAGATCGCCTCCGGCGAGCTCACCGCCGTCCAGGTCACCGAGGCCCACCTGGCCCGGATCGACGCCGTGGACGAGAAGGTGCACGCCTTCCTCCACGTGGACCGCGAGGGCGCCCTCGCCCAGGCCCGCGAGGTCGACGCCAAGCGCGAGCGCGGCGAGAAGCTCGGCCCGCTGGCCGGCGTCCCGCTGGCGCTGAAGGACATCTTCACCACCAAGGGGATCCCGACCACGGTCGGCTCGAAGATCCTCGAGGGCTGGATCCCGCCGTACGACGCGACGCTCACCAAGCGCCTGAAGGACGCGGACGTCGTCATCCTCGGCAAGACCAACATGGACGAGTTCGCGATGGGCTCCTCCACGGAGAACAGCGCCTACGGCCCGACCGGCAACCCCTGGGACCTGACCAGGATCCCCGGCGGCTCCGGCGGCGGCTCCAGCGCGGCGCTCGCCGCGTACCAGGCCCCCCTGGCCATCGGCACGGACACCGGCGGCTCGATCCGCCAGCCCGCCGCCGTGACCGGCACCGTCGGCGTCAAGCCGACCTACGGCTCGGTCTCGCGCTACGGCATGGTGGCCTTCTCCTCCTCCCTCGACCAGGGCGGCCCCTGCGCCCGTACGGTCCTGGACGCGGCCCTGCTGCACGAGGTGATCGCCGGCCACGACCCGATGGACTCCACGTCCATCGACGCCCCGGTCCCGCCGGTCGTCGAGGCCGCGCGCAACGGCAGCGTGCAGGGCATGCGCGTCGGCGTCGTCAAGCAGTTCCGCGGCGAGGGCTACCAGGCCGGCGTCGTGCAGCGCTTCGACGAGTCCGTCGAGCTGCTCAAGGAGCTGGGCGCCGAGATCGTCGAGCTGGACTGCCCGTCCTTCGACCTGGCCCTGGCCGCGTACTACCTGATCGCGCCGTCCGAGTGCTCCTCGAACCTGGCCCGCTTCGACGGCCTGCGCTACGGCCTGCGCGCCGGCGACGACGGCACCCGCTCCGCCGAGGACGTCACCGCCCTCACCCGCGAGGCCGGCTTCGGCCCCGAGGTCAAGCGCCGCGTCATGCTCGGCACGTACGCCCTGAGCTCGGGCTACTACGACGCCTACTACGGCTCGGCGCAGAAGGTCCGCACGCTCATCACGCGCGACTTCGAGAAGGCCTTCGAGCAGGTCGACGTGATCGTCTCGCCGACCACCCCGACCACCGCCTTCGCGATCGGCGAGCGCGCCGACGACCCGATGGCGATGTACCTCGCGGACCTGTGCACCATCCCGACCAACCTGGCCGGCAACGCGGCCATGTCGCTGCCCTGCGGCCTGGCGCCCGAGGACAACCTGCCGGTCGGTCTGCAGATCATCGCTCCCGCCCTGAAGGACGACCGGCTCTACAAGGTCGGTGCCGCGGTCGAGGCCGCGTTCACCGCCCGCTGGGGTCACCACCTGCTCGAGGAGGCACCGTCGCTGTGAGCGTCGCGCACGCGGCCACCGTGCCGCAGACGACCGTGAAAGCCGCACCTCTGCGCCGCGTGGGCGGAGAAGCGAACGAGGAGGCAGCGTGAGCACCGAAGTGAGCAAGGCGAGCGCTCTGAAGAAGGCCAAGGGCTTCAAGAAGTCCAAGCCCGGCACGTACCTGTCGATCGGCACCACGCTGTTCGGCGCGGTCAGCGTGATCAAGCAGGCGAAGAAGGCGCGCGGCGAGCAGGACACGCTCCAGCTGGTCGACGCGATCGTCTCCGCAGCAGCCATCGCCACCGGTGTCGCGCTGCTGGTGCGCGAGCTGCGCCGGATGAACAGCGACGACGTCCTCGCGGACTGAGCCAGGACCTGAGAGGTTAGTTTTCCGTGACCGTCACTGAACTGGTGTCGTACGAGGACGCGCTGGCTTCCTACGACCCCGTCATGGGCCTGGAGGTCCATGTCGAGCTCGGCACCAAGACGAAGATGTTCTGCGGCTGCTCCACGGAGCTGGGCGCGGACCCCAACACCCAGACCTGCCCGGTCTGCCTCGGCATGCCCGGCGCCCTGCCGGTGGTCAACGCCACCGGCGTCGAGTCCGCCATCAAGATCGGCCTCGCGCTGCACTGCGAGATCGCCGAGTGGTGCCGCTTCGCCCGGAAGAACTACTTCTATCCGGACATGCCGAAGAACTTCCAGACCTCCCAGTACGACGAGCCGATCGCCTTCAACGGCTACCTCGACGTGCAGCTGGAGGACGGCGAGGTCTTCCGCGTGGAGATCGAGCGCGCCCACATGGAGGAGGACACCGGCAAGTCCACCCACGTGGGCGGTGCCACCGGCCGCATCCACGGCGCCCAGCACTCCCTGCTGGACTACAACCGCGCCGGCATCCCGCTGATCGAGATCGTCACCAAGCCGATCGAGGGCGCGGGCGAGCGGGCCCCGGAGGTCGCCAAGGCCTACGTGGCCGAGCTGCGCGAGCTCATCAAGGCGCTGGGCGTCTCCGAGGCCCGGATGGAGATGGGCCAGATGCGCTGCGACGTCAACCTGTCGCTGCGCCCGCACGGCCGGGAGAAGTTCGGCACCCGCTCCGAGACCAAGAACGTCAACTCGCTGCGCTCCGTCGAGCGCGCGGTGCGCTTCGAGGTCCAGCGGCACGCCTCCGTCCTCTCGGCCGGCGGCACGATCGTGCAGGAGACCCGCCACTTCCACGAGGAGGACGGGTCGACCACGTCCGGCCGCATCAAGGAAGAGGCCGAGGACTACCGCTACTTCCCCGAGCCGGACCTGGTGCCGGTGGCCCCCTCCCGCGAGTGGGTCGAGGAGCTGCGGGCGACCCTGCCCGAGCTGCCGCGCGTGCGCCGCAACCGCCTCCGTGAGGACTGGGGCGTCACCGAGCACGACATGCAGTCGATCCTCAACGCGGGCGCGGTCGACCTGATCGTCGCCACCGTCGAGGCCGGTGCCGACTCCGCCGCCGCCCGCAAGTGGTGGATGGGCGAGCTGGCCCGCAGCGCCAACGAGTCCGGTACGGACCTCGCGGCGCTGCCGATCACCCCGGCGCAGGTCGCCCGGGTGGCGGCGCTCGTCGCCGAGGGCTCGCTCAACGACAAGCTGGCCCGCCAGGTCATCGAGGGCGTGCTCGCGGGCGAGGGCGACCCGGACGCGGTCGTCGAGAAGCGCGGCCTGAAGGTCGTCTCCGACGACAGCGCCCTGGGTGCCGCCGTGGACGAGGCCATCGCGGCCAACGCCGCCATCGCGGACAAGATCCGCGGCGGCAAGGTCGCGGCGGCGGGTGCGCTGGTCGGCGCGGTCATGAAGGCCACGCGCGGCCAGGCCGACGCGGCCCGTGTCCGCGAGCTCATCCTGGAGCGCCTCGGCGTCGAGGGCTGACCGGCCGATGAGTGGTCGGCCCCGGGCCGATCAGCTGCTCATCGGCAGCGTTCTGCGACACCTCATGGCCGCCCCTTTTCGAAGGGGCGGCCATTGTCTGTCCGGGAATGGTCCGGGAATGGCTGGTTTCCTTTGCTCTATGGCCTTCGTGTCCCCCGTCCGGCATGATCCCGACTGCGGGCCCACCGTGTGCCCGCATCCGGAATCTGGGGGTTGGCACATGAGACGGTTGAGCACGACGCTGGCTGCACTCACGCTGGCGGGCGCCGGCCTGCTGGTGACGACGGTCCCGGCCGGCGCGGCCACGACGGCGGCGGCCACGGTGAAGTGCGAGGCGGGCTGGGGGAGCCTGCCCAAGGTCAGCACGGACACCGCCTACCGCTCGCTGCTGGACGTCCGGGCCGGGCGGCACGAGTGCTACGACCGCCTGGTCTTCGACGTCCAGGGCATCGGCGACCGCCCGATCGGCTACCGCGTGGAGTACGTGGACCGGCTGCGGCAGGACGGCTCGGGCGACGAGATCCCGGTCGGCGGCCACGCGATCCTGGCGGTCCGCGTGGCCGCTCCGAGCTACGACACGAGCACCGGCGAGCCCCGCTACCCCGGCCACGCCGGACAGCCGCTGCCCGGAGTCGACCTCACCGGCTTCCGCACCTTCCAGGACACCCGCTTCGCCAGCAGCTTCGAGGGCGACACCCTGATCGGCCTCGGCGTCCGCGCACGGCTGCCCTTCCGGGTCTTCCAGGAGCGCAACCGCATCGTCGTGGACGTCGCCCACACCTGGTAGACGCTGCTCCGAGCCCGCGCTCCCCGCGCCGGGCGGCCCCCCCCGGGGCCCCGGTGTGGGGTGAACCACAAAGCGGACAAATGATCTTTTTCCGCTGTCACAGTGGTTCGGCAAGGGGCCCCCACCGCGCCTCTCGCGCTGCGGGGCCCCAGGCCCAGCAGCTCATGCGCTCGGAAATGCACGGGGCAGTTCTCCCGGCGGGATCGACGCGCCGAACGGGAAGCAGCCCGAATGACCTCACTCGCCCGATGGTGCCTGCGCCGTCGTTTCGCCGTGATCGTGCTGTGGCTCGTGGCCCTCGCGGGCACCGCCGCGGCCGCGACCCTGGCCGGCCCGGCGTACTCCAACGACTACGCCGTCCCCGGCACCGAGGCCGCCCGCGCGGGCGCGCTCCTGGAGGCGGGCTTCCCCGGCCAGGGCGGCGACGACACCATCGTCTGGCACACCGGCCAGGGCACCGTGCGCGCCTCCGCCGTCGAGCAGCGCATGACCGAGACCCTGCGCGACGTCGCGGCCCTGCCCGGCGTCGAGTCCGTCAGCGGCCCGTACAGCGGCCCCGACGGCGCCGCCAGGATCAGCCCCGACGGGCACACCGCGTACGCCTCCGTCACCTTCGCCTCGCCCGGCGCCCCGGACAAGGAGCTGGTGCACCAGGTCGTCGAGACGGCCCGGTCCGCGGCGGACGGCAATCTGGAGGTCGCCCTCGGCGGCACCGGCATCGCCACCGGTGAGGCCGCGAGCGGCCACCTCAGCGAGATCATCGGCATCGCCGTCGCCGCCGTCGTGCTCTTCGTCGTCTTCGGCTCGCTGGCCGCGAGCCTGCTGCCGATCGCCACGGCCCTCGTGAGCGTGGGCACCGCGTTCATGGGCACCCAGCTGCTCGGTCACGTCATGACCGTCGCCGACTTCGCCCCCATGCTCGGCACCCTCATCGGGCTCGGCGTGGGCATCGACTACGCCCTGTTCATCGTCACCCGGCACCGCAAGGGGCTGCGGGCGGGGCTGCCCGTGGCCGTCGCGGCCGAGCGGGCCGTCGCCACCACCGGGCGCGCCGTCGTCTTCGCGGGCGGCACCGTGTGCGTCGCGCTGCTGGGCATGCTCATCCTGCGGCTGAGCTTCCTCAACGGCGTCGCCCTCGCCGCCTCGCTCACCGTCGTCCTCACCGTCGCCGCCTCGGTCACGCTGCTGCCCGCGCTCCTCGGGGTCATCGGCGACCGCGCCCTCAGCCGCCGCGAGCGCCGCCGCCTCGCGGACAGCGGCCCCCGCCCGGAGCTGCCCACCGGCCTGGCCGCCCGCTGGTCGGCGTTCGTGGAGCGGCACCCCAAGCTGCTGGGCGCCGTGGCCGCCGTCGTCATGCTCGTGCTCGCGCTGCCCACCTTCTCCCTGCACCTGGGCACCTCCGACCAGGGCAACAACCCGGCCTCGTCCACCACGCGGCAGGCGTACGACATGCTCGGCAGCGGCTTCGGGCCCGGCGTCAACGGCCCCCTGACCCTGGTGGCCGACCTCGACAGCGCCGCCGACCGGCTCGCCTTCACCGAGCTCCCGGACGCCCTGCGGCACACCGAGGGCGTCGCCTCCGCCTCGCCCGCCCAGGTGAACCCCAGCGGCGACACCGGCGTCATCAGCGTCGTCCCCACCACCTCCCCGCAGTCGCGCGACACCAGCGACCTCGTGGACCGGCTGCGCGGCACCGTACTGCCCAAGGCGACCGCCGGCACCGGCGTGGACGTCCAGGTCGGCGGCATGACCGCGAGCTACGACGACTTCGCCGGCATCATCCTCGGCAAGCTGCCGCTCTTCGTCGGCACCGTCGTCGGCCTGGGCTGCCTGCTGCTCCTGCTGGCCTTCCGCAGCATCGGCATCCCCCTGAAGGCCGCGCTGATGAACATCGCCGCCGTCGCCTCGTCCTTCGGCATCGTCGTCGCGATCTTCCAGTGGGGCTGGGGCGCCGGGTTCCTCGGCCTCGGCGGCGCCGGGCCGATAGAGCCGTTCCTGCCCGTCGTCATGGTCTCCGTGCTCTTCGGCCTGTCCATGGACTACCAGGTCTTCCTGGTCAGCCGGATGTACGAGGAGTGGCTCGCCACGCGCGACAACACCCGGGCCGTGCGCGTCGGCCTCGCCGAGACCAGCCGCGTCATCAACTCCGCGGCGGTGATCATGATCTCGGTCTTCCTCGCCTTCGTCCTCAGCGGGGACCGCGTCATCGCGATGTTCGGCATCGGCCTCGCGGCGGCCGTCGCCCTCGACGCCTTCGTGCTGCGCACGCTGCTCGTCCCGGCCCTCATGCACATGCTGGGCGGCGCCAACTGGTGGCTGCCGGCGTGGCTGGAGCGCCGCCTGCCCCGGATCAGCATCGAGCCGCCGGAGCCGGTGGACGCGCCGGAGCCGGCGGACGGGGTCCGGGAGCCCCTCCCGGTCAGTCCCGGGAAGAGCCTTGCCGGGGCGGGCGTATGAGTACGCGGCCCGAGTCGAGGTCGACCGGGCCGCGCGCGGGGTCGCCGTCACCGACGTCGTCGCGGGTCAGTTCGAGGCGCTTTAGCTCCTCGTGGCTGTGCTTCCGGCCCGGTGCGAACACTTCCTCGAACACGTTGAACATCTTCAACTCCCGTCGCCGCACTGTCCGTCCAGTCTAGGCGGACGCGTGTACGGTCCCGGAAAAGTTGTGCGCCGTGACCGTCAGCTCACTTCGAGCCGCAGGATCCGGTCGTCCTCGCCGCCCGGCTTCCCGCGCCCGTCGGTGTTGCTCGTCGTCAGCCACAGCCCGCCGTCGTCCGTGGCCACGGCCGTGCGCAGCCGCCCGTACTCGCCCTGCAGGAACGCCTGGGGACCGGCCACCGGCTGCGTGCCGTCCAGCGGGATCCGCCACAGGCGCTCGCCGCGCAGAGCCGCCATCCACAGGGAGCCCTTGGCGAAGGCGAGTCCGCTGGGGGAGGCGTCGGAGGTCTTCCACTGCTCGACGGGGTCGGTGTGGCCGGACCGGCCCGCCTTGCCCTCGGCGACGGGCCAGCCGTAGTTGCCGCCCGGCCGGATCAGGTTGACCTCGTCCCACGTGTTCTGGCCGAACTCCGACGCCCACAGGCGCTTGCCCGCGTCCCAGGCCAGACCCTGCACGTTGCGGTGGCCGTAGGAGTAGACCACCGAGTTCTCCTCGGGGTTGCCGTACGCGGGGCGGCCGTCCGGGGTCATGCGGAGGATCTTCCCGCCGAGGGAAGCCTTGTCCTGGGCGAGATCGCGCTGCCCGCCGTCGCCCGTCCCGGCGTAGAGCATCCGGTCGGGGCCGAAGGCGATGCGGCCGCCGTCGTGGACCGGCCCCTTGGGGATGCCCCGGAGGATCGTGTCGGGCGCCCCCAGCCGCTGCCCCGCCGGCTTGCGCTCGTCGTAGCGCAGGCGCGCGATGCGGTTGTCCGAATCGGTGGTGAAGTACGCGTACACCAGGCGGTCGGTGGCGAAGTCCGGCGAGACCGCCAGGCCCAGCAGGCCGCCCTCACCGCCCTTGACGACGCCGGGCACCTCGCCCACCTCGCTCTGCGCGCCGTCCTTGACCGCCACCCGGGCGATCTTTCCCGTGTCGCGGGAGGCGACCAGCAGGTCGCCGCCGGGGAGCACCGCGACGCCCCACGGCGAGCCGAGCTTCGCGGTGAGCGTCCGGACGACCTTGACCGAGCCCTTGGCGGGCGCCGGCGGGGCCGGTGCGGTGCCCGAAGAGGCCTCCGTGCCGGGCGACTTGGCCGGCGAGCCCTGCCGCGGACCCTCGCCCGGGAAGCCGTCCTCGCTCGAACAGGCCGCGACGCCGAGCAGCAGGGATGCGGCCAGGAGCAGGGAGGCGGACGGCCGCAGAGATGTGGCCGTCCGCAGGGAGGCGATCGGCGCGGCGGCGCCGGTACGGACACGGGGACGTCGTCGCACGGTTCGTTCCTCTCGCCGGGGCGCACTGCGTGTACGCGGCACTGTGCCACACCGGGAGCCGCCGTCCGGGGGAGGAGCGCACGGGTGCGCCACGTGCGCCGCGTCAGTCCCAGGACCCCATGGCGCGGGGGAGGGCGGCTATCTCCGCGAAGTCCTCGGGAGTGAGCCGCAGTTGTGCCGCCGCGGCGTTCTGCACCGCCCACACCGGCTTCTTCGTGCCCGGTACGGGTATGACGTGCCGGCCCTGGGCCAGCACCCAGGCCAGGGCGACCTGGGCGGCCGTCGCGTCGTGGCGCAGCGCGACCCGGCGCAGCCCCGCGACGATCGGCTGGTTGGCGGCCATCATCTCGGCGGTGAAGCGCGGGTGGCGCGCCCGGAGGTCCTCCGGCTCGAAGCCCTGCCCCGGCGTGAGCGTGCCACTGAGGAAACCATTCCCCAGGGGCATGGCGGCCAGCATGCCGACGCCCCGGGAGGCGCACCAGGGCACCAGCGCATCGAGCGCCTCCTGGGACCACACCGACAACTCCACCTGCACACAGCTCACCGGGAACACCTGTTGCACCCGTTCCAGCTGCCGGATCGTCGCGTCGTACCGCCCGGCGCGCGACCGGCGGTGCGGGCGCGCGCCGATCGCGCACCAGCCCAGCGCCCGCACCTTGCCCGCGGAGACCAGCTCCGCCATCGCCCCCCAGGTCTCCTCGACCGGCACCTCGGGGTCGGGCCGGTGCAGCTGGTAGACGTCGATCACGTCGGTCTGCAGCCGGCGCAGCGAGGCGTCGCAGGCCCGCTTCACGTAGCCCGGACGGCCGTTGGCGACGATGTGGCTGTCGCCCACCAGCAGCCCGCACTTGGTCGACACGAACGCCTCGGAGCGCCTCTCCCGCAGCGCCCGCCCCACGAGCAGCTCGTTGGTGAACGGCCCGTACATGTCCGCCGTGTCCAGCAGGGTCGTGCCCGCGTCGAGCGCCGCGTGCACCGTGCGCAGCGCACCCTCCCCGCTGCGCTGGGAGGCGGTGTATCCCCAGTGCATGGGCATGCACCCCAGGCCGATCGCGCCCGCTTCGAGCGCCGTCGCACCGATATTCCTGCGCTCCACCGGCCGTACCCCTCCCGTTCCTCGCCCCCAAACTAACCTCTGCCGCACCGGCCCGATCGCATAGCCTCCAGGCATGAGTGCAGATGACAGCGGTTCCGGCCGCCCCCTGGTCTGGCTGCCCTTCCCGCCCGAGCGGATCGAAGGGCTCCCGGAGAGCCTCGACTACGCCTTCTGGGACGGCGGGCCGGAGTACCCGACCGACCCCGCCCGCTGCGACTTCTACGCGGTCCCGTACGTCACCGACCCCGAGCCGTGCCTGCGCCCGCTGCCGGGCATGACGCGCGTCCGGGTCGTGCAGGCGCTCACCGCGGGCGTGGAGCACCTGCTGCCCGCCGTGGAGGGGCTGCCGAAGGGCGCCGTGCTGTGCAACGCCCGCGGGCTGCACGACGCGAGTACCGCCGAACTCGCCCTGGCCCTCACCCTCGCCTCGCTGCGCGACATCCCCGGCTTCGTGCGCGCGCAGGACGCGGGGGAGTGGCGGCAGGGCTTCCGGCCGGCGCTGGCCGACAAGTCGGTGCTCATTGTGGGTTACGGTTCGATCGGCAGCGCCATCGAGGACCGGCTCGTGCCCTTCGAGTGCGCGCGGGTCACACGCGTCGCACGCTCCGCGCGGGACAGTGCGCGCGGTCCCGTGCACCCGATCGCCGCCCTGCCCGGCTTGCTGCCGGACGCCGACGTCGTGATTCTCGCGACGCCGCTCACCGAGGAGACCCGGGGGCTCGTCAACGCCGGTTTCCTGGCGCGGATGAAGGACGGGGCGCTGCTGGTGAACGTGGCGCGCGGTGCCGTGGTCGACACCAAGGCCCTCCTGGCCGAACTGGACGCAGGTCGGCTGCGTGCCGCACTGGACGTCACGGACCCCGAGCCGCTGCCGCCCGGGCACCCGCTGTGGAGTGCCCCAGGGGTGCTGATCACCCCCCATGTGGGTGGCCCCTCTTCGGCCTTTCTGCCGCGCGCCGAGCGGCTGCTGCGTGATCAGCTGGCCAGATTCGCTCTGGACGCGCCACTGCAAAATGTCGTAGTCATCGCCCGCTAGTTACCACGTAGAGGTACCGTTCGACTGCACTCAGTGTCCATAACCCCGTGGCTGATTACGCTATGTATATGAGCTATGTCCCTGAGTGACGAGTCTGGTGTATCGTCCGGACGGGGGCTGCGGCGTGCACAGGAACGGCCGCAGCGAGGACCGGAACTCGAGGGGGGCGACGGGCGATGCACGGCCAATGGACGATCAACCCGACGCGGCTCACGCACCGACCACGACCGCACTGTGCACCGCGACCGCACTGCGTGGCGACGCTGCTCCTGTGGCTCCCATGGATCCCGCTGCTGCGGACGGCGGCGCGGTGAGCGCCCCGGGGGCGGCCCTGTCCCGCCCGTCCTGCGGCTCGGGCCCGGTCTCCCAGCTGCTGCTGGCCCTCGTCTGCGGCGGCTACGCCACGGGCGCGGCCTTCGGCTGGGGATCGAGCGAGCTCGCCTCGGCCATGGGCGACTTCGGCCTCGGCGGCGCGGCCGTCCTCGCCGCCGTCTCCTGCTTCTGGTACGGGCGCACGCACCGCACGCGCTTCCGGCTCGCCTGGTTCCTCTTCGCCGCGTCCTCGGCCATGGCCGGTCTCGGCAACGTTGTCTGGGGCTGGTACGAGGTCGTCCTGGACGCCCGCGTCCCGACGCCCTCCGTGGCCGACTTCTGCTTCCTGCTCTTCGCGCCGCCGGCCATCATCGGCCTGCTGGTCCTCGCCCGCCGCCCGGTCACCCGGGCCGGCTGGGTGTGCCTGGCCCTCGACGCCTGGCTCACCGGCGGCTCGCTCCTCACGCTCTCCTGGAGCCTCGCGCTCGCGCACACCGCGCACTTCGAGGGCGAGAGCGTCGCCCACGCCGCGCTCTCCCTGGCCTATCCGCTGCTGGACATCGCCCTGGTGTCCATGGTGCTGGCCCTGCACTTCCGGCGCTCGACCGCCAACCGCTCCGCCATCAACACCGCCATCGCGGCCCTCGCCCTGACGGTCCTGTGCGACGCCCTGTTCACCTCGCCGCTGCTGCGCTCGCACTACCGCTCGGGCCAGATCCTCGACGCCGGCTGGTTCGCGGGCTACATGCTCATGGCGTACGCCCCCTGGGTCGCGCGCGAGGACGGCGACGACGCCGCCCCGGCCCGCTCCGCCCAGCACCCGCACCACCCCAGCCGCCCCATCGCCGGCTCCCTCGCGGCCCTCACGCCGTACCTGGCCGCCGCCGTGTGCACCCTGGGCATCCTCTACAACGTCCTGGACGGCCACCAGGTCGACAAAGTCGTCCTGTTCACCGGCTGCACGGTCGTCCTGGCCCTGGTGATCCGCCAGGGCATCATGCTGCTGGACAACATCTCCCTCACCCAGGAACTGGCCCAGAAGGAGAACCACTTCCGCTCCCTCGTCCAGGGCTCCAGCGACGTGATCATGATCGCCGCGCCCACGGGCATACTGCGCTACGTCAGCCCGGCCGCCGCCGGGGTCTACGGGCGCGAGGCCGAAGACCTCGTCGGCTCCGAGCTGGCCTCGCTGATCCACCCGGAGGACCTGGGCAGAGTCGTCCACGAGGTGCGCCGCTTCCTCGCGGCGCCGCCCGCCGAGGAGCCCACGACCCGCATCGAGTGCCGCTTCCGCTCCGGCGGCGGCGAGTGGCTCAACGTCGAGTCCACCGTCAACCGCCACCACGGCGGCCTGATCTTCAACAGCCGCGACGTCACCGAGCGCGTCCGCCTCCAGGCCCAGCTCCAGCACACGGCCGAGCACGACCCGCTCACCGACCTGCCCAACCGCGCCCTGTTCACCAAGCGCGTCCAGCAGGCCCTCACCGGCCGCAGAGCGACCGACGCGGGCACCGCCGTGCTCTTCATCGACCTCGACGGCTTCAAGGCGGTGAACGACAGCGTCGGCCACCAAGCCGGCGACGAGCTGCTCGTCCAGGCGGCCCGTCGCCTCCAGGACTCCGTCCGCGCGGGCGACTCCACGGCCCGCTTCGGAGGCGACGAGTTCGCGGCGCTGATCATCGGCGACGGTACCCGCGACCCCGCCGCCCGCGAGTACCGCATCCACGAGATCGCCGACCGGCTGCGGATCACCCTCTCCCAGCCCTACCGCGTGGAAGGAGGCACCGAGGTCCGCGTCGCCGCCAGCATCGGCGTGGCCTTCGCCGAGCCCGGCATCACCCCGGGCGAGCTGATGCGCAACGCCGACCTCGCGATGTACCGCGCCAAGCAGGCCGGCAAGGGCCGCGTCGAGCTCTACGCACCGCAGATGCAGGCCGACGTGGTCCGCCGCGCCGAGCTCGCCACGCGGCTGCGCACCGCCCTGCACGAGGGCGAGTTCGCCCTGCTGCACCAGCCCGTCGTCGACCTGGGCACGGGCGCGGTCACCGCGGTCGCCGCCCAGCCCCGCTGGCGCTCCGCCCAGGGAATACTGTTCACCCCTGCGGAGTATCTCCGCGTGGCCGAGAACGACCGGGGCGACGAGGCCGCCCGCATCGCCGAGCTGGGCCGCTGGACGGTGGAGAAGGCCGTCGAGCAGGCCGCCCAGCGCTGCCGCGCGGGCCACCCCGTGCCCGTGTACGTCCGGCTGTCCGCCGCCCGGCTGATGGACAAGTCGCTGCCCGCCAAGAACCTGGAGGGGCTGCTGATCCGCCACGGGCTGCCCTCGGGCGCGCTCGTCCTGGAGCTGTCCGGAAGCGACCCCCGGGTGCCGCTGGACGAGCTGGAGCGGCGCCTGGCCGCCCTGCGCCGGATGGGGGTGCGGATCGCCCTCGACGGCTTCGGCAGCGGCTACGCCGCCATCAGCGCCCTGCGCCGGCTGCCCATCGACACCCTCAAGCTCGACCGGGGGCTGGTCGACGGCGTGGTGGAGTCCGCCCGGCTGCACAAGATCACCGCCGGGCTGCTGAGGATCGCCACCGACCTGGGCATGCAGTCCGTCGCCGACGGCGTCGACGTGCCCGAGCAGGCGCTCGCCCTGCGCGCGATGGGCTGCACCCACGCCCTGGGCGCCGCCTTCGCCGGGCCGCTCGACGAGCACCGCCTGCGCCACGCGCTGAACCTCGGGGCCTACCCCGTCCCCGGAGCGCCGGTGGATGGCGCAAAAGCGTGGGTCGGAGGCGGCGCCCTGCCCGCAGGAGCAGTACCGTCCGCTACGCGATCCGGGTCCGCGGGGGGCGCCGGATCACTCGCCCATGCTCCATTGCGCTCAAATAATGAGACGCCCGTCCCACCCACTTGACACTTCCCAGGTGGCGGGTGGAGGGTCGGTTCCATGCGCACCCGAATTCTCGTACTTGGAAAGCGCGTCGGCTGAAGCAGGCCCTTCACACGCCCTGCTGACCACACCGGCGCGCTCCCCTCGCTTGCCTCACGGCACGAGGGGTTTTTTGTTGCACTAGAACGTGACAGACCCACCCAAACCGACCTCCGCTCAACCAGTCGAACCCGTCGATCGAACCCCTTGATCGAACCCGTCGAATCCTTCGAGAAGAGAATGTCGATGACCGAGCAGGCCACCGGGGCCCACCATCCGCAGCCGCGGGCCCGTAACGGCGCGGCGCACCAGCCCGCCACCGTCGAGCACGTCACGGGCGCGCAGTCCCTCATCCGCTCGCTGGAGGAGGTCGGTGCCGAGATCGTGTTCGGGATCCCGGGCGGGGCGATCCTCCCCGCGTACGACCCGATGATGGACTCCTCGAAGGTCCGCCACGTCCTGGTCCGCCACGAGCAGGGTGCCGGCCACGCCGCGACCGGATACGCCCAGGCCACGGGCAAGGTCGGCGTCTGCATGGCCACCTCCGGCCCCGGTGCCACCAACCTCGTCACGCCGATCGCCGACGCCCACATGGACTCCGTCCCGCTGGTCGCCATCACCGGCCAGGTCGCCTCCAAGGCGATCGGCACGGACGCCTTCCAGGAGGCGGACATCTGCGGCATCACCATGCCGATCACCAAGCACAACTGGCTGGTGACCGACCCCGCGGAGATCCCCCGCACCATCGCCGAGGCCTTCCACGTCGCGTCCACCGGCCGCCCCGGCCCCGTGCTCGTCGACATCGCCAAGGACGCCCTGCAGGCGCAGACCACCTTCAGCTGGCCCCCGCACACCGACCTGCCCGGCTACCGCCCGGTCACCAAGCCGCACAGCAAGCAGATCCGCGAGGCCGCCAAGCTGATCAGCCAGGCCGCCCGCCCCGTGCTCTACGTCGGCGGCGGCGTCCTCAAGGCCCGCGCGACCGCCGAGCTGAAGGTGCTCGCCGAGCTGACCGGCGCCCCCGTCACCACCACCCTGATGGCGCTCGGCGCCTTCCCCGACAGCCACCCCCAGCACCTGGGCATGCCCGGCATGCACGGCTCGGTCGCCGCCGTCACCGCCCTGCAGAAGGCCGACCTGATCATCGCCCTCGGCGCCCGCTTCGACGACCGCGTCACGGGCAAGCTGGACTCCTTCGCTCCGCACGCCAAGATCGTCCACGCCGACATCGACCCCGCCGAGATCGGCAAGAACCGCGCCGCCGACGTGCCGATCGTCGGCGACGCCCGCGAGGTCATCGCCGACCTGATCGTCGCCATCCAGGCCGAGCACGCCGAGGGCCGCACGGGCGAGGCCGCCGGGACGGGCTACGCGGCCTGGTGGCAGGACCTCAACCGCTGGCGCGACACCTACCCCCTCGGCTACGACCAGCCCGACGACGGCAGCCTCTCCCCGCAGCAGGTCATCCAGCGCATCGGGCAGCTCGCGCCGAAGGACACCATCTACGCCGCGGGCGTCGGCCAGCACCAGATGTGGGCCGCCCACTTCATCGACTACGAGCAGCCCGCCACCTGGCTCAACTCCGGCGGCGCCGGGACGATGGGCTACGCCGTCCCCGCCGCGATGGGCGCCAAGGCCGGCATGCCCGACCGCACCGTGTGGGCCATCGACGGCGACGGCTGCTTCCAGATGACCAATCAGGAACTGGTCACCTGCGCGCTCAACGACATCCCGGTCAAGGTCGCCATCATCAACAACGGCGCCCTCGGCATGGTCCGCCAGTGGCAGACCCTGTTCTACAACCAGCGCTACTCCAACACGGTGCTCCACGCGGGCCCGTCCGTCTCCAACGGCGGAACCGCCACGGGCGCCGGCACCGAGCCCTGCGCGGGCACCCGCGTCCCGGACTTCGTCAAGCTCGCCGAGGCCATGGGCTGCGTCGGCATCCGCTGCGAGCGCCCGGACCAGCTCGACGCCGTCATCGAGAAGGCCAACGCCATCAACGACCGGCCCGTCGTGATCGACTTCATCGTCCACCAGGACGCCATGGTCTGGCCGATGGTCGCCGCCGGGACCTCCAACGACGAGATCCTCGCCGCGCGCGGAGTCCGCCCGGACTTCGGCGACACCGAGGACGACTGACGGACCGCCGACGACAGATGACAGAGGCGACAGAGGCCTGACGAGGAAGAGAACCTGATGACCAAGCACACGCTCTCCGTCCTGGTGGAGAACACCCCCGGCATCCTGACCCGGATCGCCGCCCTGTTCGCCCGCCGCGGCTTCAACATCGACTCCCTCGCCGTCGGGGTCACCGAACACCCGGACATCTCCCGCATCACGATCGTCGTCAACGTCGAGTCGCTGCCCCTGGAGCAGGTGACCAAGCAGCTCAACAAGCTCGTCAACGTGCTGAAGATCGTCGAGCTGGAGGACAGCGCGGCCATCCACCGCGAACTCGTCCTGGTGAAGGTCCGCGCCGACAACGAGACCCGCTCCCAGATCGTCGAGATCGTCCAGCTCTTCCGCGCCAAGACCGTCGACGTCTCCCCGGAGGCCGTCACCATCGAGGCGACCGGCGGCAGCGACAAGCTCGGCGCCATGCTCAAGATGCTGGAGCCCTTCGGCATCAAGGAGCTGGTGCAGTCCGGGACGATCGCCATAGGGCGCGGCGCCCGGTCCATCACGGACCGCAGCCTGCGCGCGCTCGACCGCTCGGCCTGAGGCCGCGCCCCGCACCCCTGCGGACCCCCGCTCCCCCCTGCGGACCCCCGGATCCCCGCGCGGATCCGCATACCGAGACCCGAAATCTTCCGTCCGCCCGCCCGTCATACGGTGGGACGCACAACCGGAAAACCGGAAACAAGGAGAATCCCCAACGTGGCTGCCGAGCTCTTCTACGACAACGACGCCGACCTGTCCATCATCCAGGGCCGCAAGGTCGCGGTCCTCGGCTACGGCAGCCAGGGCCACGCCCACGCGCTGTCCCTGCGCGACTCGGGCGTCGACGTCCGCGTGGGCCTGCACGAGGGCTCCAAGTCCAAGCAGAAGGCCGAGGAGCAGGGCCTGCGCGTCGTCACCCCGGCCGAGGCCGCGGCCGAGGCCGACGTCATCATGATCCTCGTCCCGGACCCGATCCAGGCCAAGGTCTACGAGGAGTCCGTCAAGGACCACCTCAAGGACGGCGACGCGCTCTTCTTCGGCCACGGCTTCAACATCCGCTTCGGCTTCATCAAGCCCCCGGCCGGCGTCGACGTCTGCATGGTCGCCCCCAAGGGCCCGGGCCACCTGGTCCGCCGCCAGTACGAGGAGGGCCGCGGCGTGCCGTGCATCGCGGCCGTCGAGCAGGACGCCTCCGGCAACGCCTTCGCGCTGGCGCTCTCCTACGCCAAGGCCATCGGCGGCACCCGCGCCGGCGTCATCAAGACCACCTTCACCGAGGAGACCGAGACCGACCTCTTCGGCGAGCAGGCCGTGCTCTGCGGCGGCGCGTCGGCGCTCGTCAAGGCGGGCTTCGAGACCCTGGTCGAGGCCGGCTACCAGCCGGAGATCGCGTACTTCGAGTGCCTCCACGAGCTCAAGCTGATCGTGGACCTCATGTACGAGGGCGGCCTGGAGAAGATGCGCTGGTCCGTCTCCGAGACCGCCGAGTGGGGCGACTACGTCACCGGCCCGCGCATCGTCAACGAGGGCACCAAGGCCGAGATGAAGAAGGTCCTCGGCGAGATCCAGGACGGCACCTTCGCCAACAACTGGATGAAGGAGTACCAGGCCGGCCTGCCCAAGTACAACGAGTACAAGAAGGCCGACGAGGACCACCTGCTGGAGACCACCGGCAAGAAGCTGCGCAAGCTGATGAGCTGGGTGGACGACAAGGAGTAGGCGCACTCCGCGCCGCCGGGCGCCGGGCGGGCCGGGAAACCGGCCCGCCCGGCGCCCGTGGGCGAAGCTCGCGCGACGGCGCGGCAACCGCCGATACACTGCACACCAACAAGCGCGTACCAGGCTCACAGCGTCGTGCGTCTTCCACGCGGCTGCCTGCCCCCTTCACCGCCTGCGGCCGTCGGGACGGCCGTCCGCCATGGACCAGTGAGGACTGAGGACTCCGTGAGCACTGTTTCGCCCCGCAAACCCGTCGTGCTGATCGCCGAGGAGCTCTCCCCGGCCACCGTCGACGCGCTCGGCCCCGACTTCGAGATCCGGCACTGCAACGGCGCCGACCGCGCGGAGCTGCTGCCCGCCGTCGCCGACGTCGACGCCGTGCTCGTGCGCAGCGCCACGAAGATCGACGCGGAGGCCATCGCCGCCGCGAAGAAGCTGCGGGTCGTCGCCCGCGCCGGCGTCGGCCTGGACAACGTCGACGTCTCCGCCGCCACCAAGGCCGGCGTGATGGTCGTGAACGCCCCGACCTCCAACATCGTCACCGCCGCCGAGCTCGCCTGCGGCCTGCTCATCGCCACCGCGCGCAACATCCCGCAGGCCAACTCCGCGCTGAAGAACGGCGAGTGGAAGCGCTCCAAGTACACCGGCGTCGAGCTGTCCGAGAAGACCCTCGGCGTCGTCGGCCTCGGCCGGATCGGCGTCCTCGTCGCCCAGCGGATGTCCGCCTTCGGGATGAAGGTCGTCGCCTACGACCCGTACGTGCAGCCCGCCCGCGCCGCCCAGATGGGCGTCAAGCTGCTGACGCTCGACGAGCTCCTCGAGGTCGCGGACTTCATCACCGTGCACCTGCCCAAGACGCCGGAGACGCTCGGGCTCATCGGCGACGAGGCCCTGCGCAAGGTCAAGCCCAGCGTCCGGATCGTCAACGCCGCGCGCGGCGGCATCGTGGACGAGACGGCGCTCGCCGCGGCACTCAAGGAGGGCCGCGTCGCCGGCGCGGGCCTCGACGTCTACGCCTCCGAGCCGTGCACCGACTCCCCCCTCTTCGAGTTCGACAACGTGGTGGCCACCCCGCACCTCGGCGCCTCCACCGGCGAGGCCCAGGAGAAGGCCGGCATCGCCGTCGCCCGGTCGGTGCGGCTCGCCCTCGCCGGAGAGCTGGTGCCGGACGCGGTCAACGTCCAGGGCGGTGTCATCGCCGAGGACGTCAAGCCCGCCCTGCCGCTGGCCGAGAAGCTCGGCCGGATCTTCACGGCCCTGGCCGGCGAGGTCGCCGTCCGGCTCGACGTCGAGGTCTACGGCGAGCTCACCCAGTACGACGTCAAGGTCCTGGAGCTGTCCGCCCTCAAGGGCGTCTTCGAGGACGTCGTCGACGAGACGGTCTCCTACGTCAACGCCCCGCTGTTCGCGCAGGAGCGCGGCGTCGAGGTGCGGCTGACCACCAGCTCCGAGTCGACCGAGCACCGCAACGTGGTGACCGTGCGCGGCACGCTGGCCGGGGGCGACGAGGTCTCCATCTCCGGCACCCTCGCCGGCCCGAAGAACCAGCAGAAGATCGTCGCCGTGGGCGAGCACGACGTGGACCTCGCCCTCGCCGACCACATGGCCTTCTTCCGCTACGCCGACCGCCCCGGCGTCGTCGGCACCCTGGGCCGCATCCTCGGCGAGGCCGGCATCAACATCGCCGGCATGCAGGTCTCCCGCGCCACGGAGGGCGGCGAGGCGCTCGTCGCCCTCACGGTCGACGAGTCGGTGACGCCGGCGGTGCTGTCGGAGATCGCCGAGGAGATCGGCGCGGCGTCGGCCCGTGCGGTGAATCTGACGGACTGACGGACTGGCGGGCTGTTGGACTGACGGTCTGGCGGACTGACGGTTCCGGCGGATCGGTGGGCCGGGGTGCGGAAGCGCCCTCGGCGGGCCCGGCATCCCCTCGGGGCGGCCGGGCCGGCCGTCCGTACGGACGCCGTGCCGCCGTCCGTACAGGATCCGTACAGGACAGGGGAGTCCGGCCTGCGGCCGCGGCGCGCCCGTCGCCGGCGGGACGCGCCTTCCGCAGCCCCCCGCGGCTCTCCTAGCCTTCCCGTCATGGGTGTACTGGAACAGCCCTCGGCTCCGGCCTCCGCCCCGTACCGCCGGATCGCCGCCGAACTCCGCGCCCGCATCGCCTCCGGGGAGATCGGCCCGGGGGAGAAGGTCCCCTCCGTGCGGCGCATCGCCCAGGAGTGGGGCGTCGCGACGGCGACCGCCGCCAAGGTCCTGTCGGTGCTGCGCGAGGAGGGCGTGGTGCGGGCGGTGCCCGGGGTCGGCACCGTCGTGGCCGCCCCGTGCGGCGCGGCCGGGCCGGGGGAGGGGGCCTGTGCGGAGCGCAACGGCCGGCCGCCCCGAGCGGCGGGCGGAGCGCTGAGGAAGCTCACCCCTGAGCGCATCGTGCGGACGGCGATCGCGCTGGCCGACGCCCACGGCGCCGCGGCCCTGTCCATGCGCGCCCTCGCGGCCGAACTCGGCGTCCCCACCATGGCGTTGTACCGGCACGTGCCGGGCAAGGACGACCTCGTCGCCCGGATGGCGGATGCCGCCTTCGGCGAGTGCGGCCCGCCCGGTGGTGCACCCGGCGACTGGCGCGGCCGTCTGCACGCGGCCGCCCGGTACCAGTGGGCCGTCTACCGCCGTCATCCGTGGCTGGCCAGGGCCATGGTGTCCGTCCCGCGCCCGCAGCTCCCCGCGTGCGCCACCGGCCTCATGGAACGGGCGATGACCCCGGCGCCGGGGCCCGGGCCGGGCCTGGAGGCGGGCGCGGTGGTCCGCATCGGGGCCACGGTCGCCGGGTACGTGCGCGGCGTGGCCGTGAACCTGCAGGACGGCGCCGCCGCCCGGCGGCCCCGGGGCGGCACCGAAGCCGACCTGGACGCGATGTTCGAGTTCGGCCTGGCCCGGCTGCTGGACGGGCTGAGCGTGTACGTCGAGCAGCGGCGCGGCTGTTCGTAGGGGCTGCTGCGTGGGGTGCCGGTCGGGCGCCCCGTGCGGGGTGTGTGTCGGCCACAGCCTCCGGGCGGCTGTCGGCGGGCGCACCGGCCGGGCGCTGCCCGCCGCAGCGGTGCGCCACTGCACAACCGTGCCGCCCGGCGGCGCCGAGCCTTGCGGCAGGCGCCCCGGCCGGGCGTCGCCCCGGGCGGCCCCTGGTCAGGCGCCCCGTGCCCCGCGCAGGGCAGCCACCGTGATCGCGGCGGACAGGAGCAGGACGGCCGTTCCGCCGACGGCGGCCACGTTCATGCCGTGGGTGAAGGCCTCGCGCGAGACGGCCAGGACGGCCTCGCCGGCCCGCCCCGGGAGGTGCGCGGCGACGGCCGCCGCCCCGCCGAGGGTCTCGCGGGCCGCGTCCAGCGCCCCGTGCGGCAGGTCCGCGGGCAGGCCGTCCGTCATGTCGCGGCGGTAGACGGCCACGCCCACGCTGCCGAAGAGCGCCATGCCCAGGGCCCCGCCCAGCTCCTGGCCGGTCTCCAGCAGGGAGGCCGCGCTGCCCGCCTTCTCCGGCGGGGCGCTGCCGAGCGCCATGTCGTTGACGAGGGCCATGACCACGACGATGCCGGAGGCGACGACCGCGGACCCGGCCAGCGTCAGGGCCAGGGAGTCCGTTCCGACCCCCGCCAGCAGCCCGTAGCCGGCGGCCGCGACGACGAAACCGGCCGCCATGACGTAGGCCTTGGGAGCCCGCTGCCCGGCCGCGGCGGCGAGCGGGGCGACGCAACCGACCGCCACGGAGGGGATGACGCCCCACAGCGCCGCCTCCAGCGGGCCCTTGCCGAGCACGGACTGCAGGTACTGCGTGGTGAAGTAGGCCGAGCCCATCATGCCGAACGTGGCCAGCGTGTTGATCCCGACGCCCGCCCCGAAGGCGCGGTGGCGGAACAGCTCGCGGCTGATCATCGCGTCGCCCCGGCCGCGCTGCCGCCGCACGAACGCGGCGCCGATCAGCAGGCCGGCGGCCACGCACGCCGCGGGCGCCACCGCGAAACCCTCCGCGGCGATCTCCTTGACCCCGTAGATCACCGGGATCACGGCGCCGATCGACAGCGGCACGCTCAGCAGGTCGAACCGGCCCGGGCGCGGGTCCTTGGACTCCGGTACGAGAAGCGGCGCGAGCACGAGCAGCAGCACCATCGCGGGCACGTTGACGAGGAACGCCGAGCCCCACCAGAAGTGCTCCAGCAGCACCCCGCCGAACACCGAACCGAGCGCGATGCCGCCCGCCATGGCGCCCGACCAGATGCCGATCGCCTTGGTGCGCTGCCGGTCGTCGTGGAACAGGTTGCGCACCAGCGCCATGGTCGAGGGCATGAGGGTGGCCCCGCCCAGCCCCAGCACGGCGCGCGCGGCTATCAGCGTCTCCGCGCTCTCCGCGTACGCGGCGAAGACCGACGCGACGCCGAAGGCGCACGCCCCGGCCAGCAGCAGCCTGCGGCGGCCGATGCGGTCCCCGAGCGCCCCCATGGTGATCAGCAGCCCGGCGAGGGCGAAGGCGTAGCTGTCGAAGATCCACAGCTGCTGGGTGCCGGTCGGCTCCAGCTCCCGGCCGATGGCCGGCATGGCGAAGAAGAGGACGGAGACGTCCATCGAGACCAGGAGGAGAGGCAGTAGGAGGACGACGAAGGCCGTCCACTCCTTGCGGCCCGCGAGGGTTCGGACGGGCGGGGTCGCCAGTGGGGTCGTCATGGGCAGCGAATATACGCACGTCTTAAACGCTTGTCTATGACGCTTGTATAAGACGCTTGTCTCGTACGGTCGTCTAGGACAGGCGTATGGCCGCGGCTAGGCTGCCGGTATGGGACATCGCGAAGATCTGCTCGACGGCGCCAAGCGCTGTCTGCTCGAGAAGGGCTGGACGCGCACCACGGCGCGCGACATCGTGGCCGCCTCAGGGGCCAACCTCGCCTCCATCGGCTACCACTACGGCTCGAAGGAAGCGCTGATGATGGAGGCTTTCCTGCAGCTGACCGCCGAGTGGGCCGACGAGGCGGCGCCCGCCATCGCCTCCGCGGCGGACCCGCAGGCGCCGCGCGAGGAGCGCCTCGCCGCCACGCTGGACGGGGTGATCGCGAGCTTCGCGAAGGACCGCGAGTTCTGGTCGGCGCAACTGGAGGTGGTCGGTCAGCTGGTGAAGAACCCCGAGCTCAGGTCGAAGTTCGCCGCGGTGCAGCCCGGGGGGCGCGAGGGCATGGTGGCGCTCTTCGAGGGCGTCGACGACAGTGAGGTCGGCCCGGAGGCGACCCGCACGGCGGGTGCCTTCTACTACGCCGTGTTCGTCGGCCTGTGGATGCAGTGGCTGATCGACCCCGCCGCGGCGCCGACCGGCAGGGAGATCGTCGAGGGCGCCCGGCGGGTGCTCGCGGGCACGGTGCTGGACGAGCCGGGGGAGCCGGACGCCCCGGAGGGGGCGGAAGGCTGACGGGCGCTGCCGGGCCCGCCGCCCCGCGCCGGGCCCGCCGCCCCGCGCCGGGCCCGCCGCCCCGCGCCGGGCCCGCGGCCGGGCCCGGGCTCAGCGGTAGGAGTCGATCAGGCGCGCCAGATGGCGCCCCGCGATCAGCAAGGGCTCCTCGCTGCGGGCGATCTGGGCCGTCAGCTCGGCGCCCTCCAGCGTGTTGATCACCGTGTGCGCGAGCTCGCGGGCGTCCTGCGCGGCGAAGCCGGCGGCGAGCAGCCTGTCGTGCACCAGGCCCCGCCAGCGCTCGAACGCCTCGGCAGCCGCCGCCCGGATGCCGGGGGCGTTCGCGGCGGCCCCCAGGGACGTGGCGGTGACGGGGCAGCCGTCCAGCCAGTCGGAGGCGCGCAGCTCTCCGGCGACGAGCCCGGCGACGGCGGTCACCGCCTCGGCCGGGTCCGGCCGGCTCTCCAGTGCCGTGCGCAGCATGCCGGCGAACTCCCGGTCGCCGTGCCGGATCGCCTCGGTGGCGAGCTCCTGCTTGCCGCCGGGGAAGAAGTGGTAGACCGACCCGAGCGTGGCGTTCGCCTCCCGGGAGATCTGCTTGATGCCGGTGCCCTCGTAGCCCTGGCGCTGCATCAGCCGGGACGTCGCGCGGACGATCCGCTCGCGCGTGCCGAGGCCGGCGTCGGGTCCCGCGGCGGGTGCGTCGTGGTCGTGCTCCGGCGTCGTCTTCACCCTCCCGAGAATATAGGTAGAGCGTTCGCTCTAGAGGCGTGCTACGTTGATGTCATCGCTAAATAGAGCGTTCGTTCTAGAGGGGTGTGGATTCATGGTTTCCGCGGACAAGCGAGCAGTGACCGTCATCGGCCTCGGCCCCATGGGGCAGGCGATGGCGGGGGCGTACCTGGACGCCGGCTACGAGGTGACGGTCTGGAACCGCACCGCCGTCAAGGCCGACGCCCTGGCCGCACGGGGCGCGCGCCGCGCGGCCGGCGTCGGGGAGGCGCTGGCCGCGAGCGAGCTCGTGGTGCTGAGCCTGACCGACTACGACGCGATGTACGCGCTCCTGGAGCCCGCCGCGGGCTCCCTGGCCGGCCGGGTCCTGGTGAACCTCAGCTCGGACACCCCCGAGCGGGCCCGCGAGGCCGCCGCGTGGGCCGCCCGGCACGGGGCCGAGCACCTCACGGGCGGGGTGCAGGTGCCGCCCTCCGGCATCGGCAAGCCGGAGTCGTCGACCTTCTACAGCGGCCCCAAGGAGGTCTTCGAGGCGCACGAGGCCGCCCTGAAGGTGCTCACCGGAACCGACTACCGCGGCACCGATCCCGGCCTGGCCGCGCTGTTCTACCAGATCCAGATGGACATGTTCTGGACCGCGATGCTCAGCTACCTGCACGCCACCACGATCACCGCCGCGAACGGCATCACGGCGCAGGAGTTCCTGCCGTACGCGCAGTCCACGATGGCCTCGATCCCGGGCTTCCTCGCGTTCTACGCACCGCGCATCGACGCCGGGCGGCACGAGGGCGACGTCGACAAGCTCTCCATGGGGGTGGCGAGCATCGACCACGTCGTCCACACCGCCGAGGGCTCGGGGGTCGACGCCGCCCTGCCGGCCGCGGTCCGGGAGGTCTTCCGGCGCGGCGTGGAGCGTGGCTACGGGGACGACAGCTTCACCCGTCTGATGGAGGTCTTCAAGGCGGGCTGAGCGTCTTCGGGGGGAGCCGGGCGGGCTGGGCGGGCTGGGCCGAACGGGGGGTGCGCCGAACGGGCCGAAGGCGGCAAAGGCGTGGTCACAGGCCGAATGCGGGAGCTTGTCGGGCGTTGTGCGCGATATGGCCGGATTGCTCGTAGCCCGAACCTCGAAAGAGGCTTGGACTGGATGAACCGGATGTAGAGGACAACAGTCCGAACGCCTGGAAGGAAGCACATGACCGACACCGGGATCCAGCCCACCACCTCATCGGCTCCCTCCTTCCCCAGCGACCGCACCTGCCCCTATCAGCCGCCCACGGGCCACCAGGACCTGGCCGCCCGTGGCCCGCTGACGCGCGTCACCCTGTACGACGGACGCGGGGTGTGGCTGGTGACGGGCCACGCCGAGGCCCGCGCCCTGCTCACGGACCCCCGCGTCTCGTCCGACCGTCAGAATCCGGCCTTTCCCGTGCTCGCCCCGCGCGCCGAGAACCAGGCGTCGGTGGTGATCCCGCTCCTCGGCGTGGACGACCCCGAACACGCCCGCCAGCGCCGCATGCTGATCCCCCGCTTCAGTCTCAAGCGGGCCGCCGCCATGCGGCCCCGCATCCAGAACATCGTCGACGGCCTCATCGACACCATGCTCGCCAAGGGCAACAGTGCGGAACTCGTCTCCGCCTACGCCCTGCCCGTGCCGTCCATGGTCATCTGCACCCTGCTCGGCGTCCCCTACGACGACCACGACTTCTTCGAAGCCTGCTCCCGGCGGATGCTCGCGGCGCCGACCGCCGCGGAGGCCACCGCCGCCCGCGACGACCTGCGCGACTACCTCCACCGGCTCGTGGACCGCAAGAAGGCCGAGCCCGGCGACGGCCTGCTCGACGAGCTCATCGCCGACCGCCTAGCCGACGGTCAGCTCGACCGCGACGAACTGGTCATGATGGTCCTGCTGTTGCTCGTCGCCGGCCACGAGACCACGTCCAACATGATCGCGCTCGGCGTGTACACCCTTCTCGAACACCCTGACGAGCTCGCCGCCCTGCGCGCCGAACCCGGCCTGATGCCCACCGCCGTGGAGGAGCTGCTGCGCTTCCTCTCCATCGCCGACGGCCTGATACGGGTCGCCACGGAGGACATCGAGATCGGCGGGCGCACCGTGCGCACCGGCGACGGCATCATGATCGGCACGTCCGTCGTCAACCGCGACACCGCCGCCTACGCCGACCCCGACGCCCTGGACGTCCGCCGCTCGGCCCGTCACCACGTCGCGTTCGGCTACGGCGTCCACCAGTGCCTGGGGCAGAACCTGGCCCGCGCCGAGATGGAGATCGCCCTGTCCGCGCTCTTCACCCGTATCCCGGGCCTGCGCCTCGCCGTTGCTCCGGACGAGGTGCCCGTCAAGCCCGGCGACACCCTGCAAGGACTCTTCGCTCTCCCGGTCGCCTGGTGAGCCCGTCGAAACGGAATCCGCCATGAGTTCTCTTCGCGTCTCCATCGACTCCGACGTGTGCATCGGCGCGGGCCAGTGCGTCCTGACCGCACCGGGCGTCTTCGACCAGGACGAGGACGGCTTCGGCCTCGTCCGCCCGGGCAGCGAGGACGGCGGTGGCGATCCGCTGATCAAGGAGGCGGCGCGTGCCTGTCCCGTCCAGGCCGTCACCGTGGAGGAGGACTAGCGGGCCCGGGGCGCCCGGGGGCGGCTACAGGCGGGAGGCCTTCAGGGCCATGTGGAGCAGCAGCCGCCCCTCGCCCTCGTCCAGGTCCAGGCCGGTGAGCTGCTCCACGCGCGCCAGGCGGTAGTACAGCGTCTGGCGGTGGATGCCCAGGGCCGCGGCCGTGCGGCCCGCCTGGCCCGCGCAGTCGAGGAACACCTCGGCGGTGCGGGCCAGTTCGGCGTGGGCGGGGGCCAGTAGGGGGCGGACCGAGGTGTCCTCGGCGGCCCCGGCCGGCAGGGCGGCCAGCACGCGGTACGGGCCGATGTCCCCCCACTCCGCCACCGGCCCCAGGCGCGGCTCCGCGGCCGCGGCCCGGGCCGCCGCCAGCGCCTCGCGCCAGGCCTCCGGCAGCTCCGCGAGGCCGCGGCGCGGGGCGCCGAGACCGGCCGTGCCGCGCCGCGCGGGGCCCGCCCCCGCACGCGGGGAGCGCAGCAGCCGCTCGGCGGCCGTGCGGGCCGGGGCGATCGTGGTCGTGGTGCGCAGCCGCACCAGGGCGGCCAGCGCCGCCGAACCGTCGGGCAGGGGATCCGGCGCGGTGCACAGGGCGGCCACGCCCGACTGCCCCGCCAGCGCCGACCCCACGCCGTCGGGCGCGGACGGGTCGCCCTCGCCGTGCTCGCCCTCGCCCAGCGCCCAGGGCGCCACGGCCACCAGCCCGAGCGGCCCGTCAGCCGCCTGGCCCATCGCCTCCCGCAGCGCAGCGGCCGCCGCGTCGCGCCCCGCGGGCCGCCCCGCCAGCACCTCGCGCAGCAGCTCGCCCAGCTCCGCGCCCGCCCGCGCCTCGGCGGCCAGCAGCTCGCCGATCCGGGCGGCCGTCTCCATGGCCTGCGCGAGCCGCGGATCGGCGTGCGGGACGCTCAGGTCCAGGCCGGCCAGGTGCTCGTCGTCCAGCAGCCACACGTAGCCGTGCACCACGCCGCGGTGGCGCACCGGCAGGCAGATGCGGCCCTTGAAGACCCCCGCCGCCGGGTCCGGCGGGATCCTCAGCGGCGCCTGGGCCCGCGCGATGCCGAACGCCTCGAACCACGCCCGTACGGCCGCGGTGGACCGCCGCTGCAGGATCGAGCGGGTCCGCACCGGGTCCATCATCACGTCGAGGTCGTCCTCGCCGCCGTGGGCGCCGAACGCGATCAGTACGAAGTCGCGGTCCTCGAGCGTCGCGGGGGCGCCGAGCGCCGCCGATATCTCGTCGACGAGGTGCTGATAGTCGCCGCGCATGGCCCCGCCACGCTCCTTCCCCCGATTCGTGCGGGCTGCCCGGCCGCCGTCGGCAGGTCATTTCGGCCCGGAATCAACCCAAGGTTCTATGTACAGGTCACCATTGTCATACATCTGTCTGAGATCCGGGCCACGGATGCGTGACAGCTGTCGATGGTCCAGGATCGGGGTGATCTCTAGTTTTCACGATGAGTTCCTTATGCCGTCCCCCCAGGTGGGGACGGCCGTCATCGTGGAGGTGCCCGTGCTGGGTCCCGTGATCCTCGCTGCGTCGCGCAGCGACAAGATGCGCCGTTTCGTGTCGGCTGCGCCGGGCACCAAGCAGGTCGTCGACCGCTTCATCGCGGGCGAGACCGTCGACCAGGTCATCCCGATCGTCAAGGACGCCGCGGCCAAGGGCCTCGAGGTCACCCTGGACGTGGTGGGCGAGGACATCACCACCGTCGAGCAGTCCCACGCCGCCCGCGACGCCTACCTGCAGCTGATCGGCCGGCTCGAGGAGCTCGGCCTGGGCACCCGGGCCGAGATGTCGGTCAAGCTGTCCATGTTCGGCCAGGCCCTGGAGGGCGGCCACGAGCTCGCCCTCGCCAACGTCCGCCCCGTCGTCGAGGCCGCCGCCGCCATCGGCACCACGGTTACGCTGGACGCGGAGGACCACACGACCCTCGACTCGATGTTCGCCATCCACGAGGAGCTGCGGAAGGACTTCCCGCAGACCGGCTGCGTCATCCAGGCGTACCTCTTCCGCACCGAGGACGACGCCCGCCGCCTGGCCGCCGCCGGCAGCCGTGTGCGTATCGTGAAGGGGGCGTACAAGGAGCCCGCCTCCGTCGCGTACCAGGACAAGGCAGAGATCGACAAGGCGTTCGTCCGGACCATCAAGATCCTCATGGCGGGCGAGGGCTATCCGATGATCGGCTCGCACGACCCGCGTCTGATCGCCATCACACAGGAGCTGGCCCGGCAGGCGGGCCGCAAGCTGGACGAGTACGAGTTCCAGATGCTGTACGGAATCCGCAGCGAGGAGCACGTCCGCCTGGCCGCCGAGGGCCACCGGATGCGCGTCTACACGGCGTACGGCACCGACTGGTACGGCTACTTCATGCGCCGGCTCGCCGAGAAGCCCGCGAACCTGCTGTTCTTCGCCCGGTCCATCCTCACCAAGGGCTGACCCCCGACATCCCCCCGCAGAGCCCCGAAGGAGAAACGGAACCCATGGACGCTGTGACCCAGGTCCCCGCCCCGGTCAACGAGCCGGTCCACGGCTACGCCCCCGGCAGCCCCGAGCGCGCCCGCCTCGAGGCCAAGCTCAAGGAACTGGCGGCCAACCCGATCGACCTGCCGATGACCATCGGCGGCGAGAAGCGCATGGGCGGCGGCGAGCCGTTCAAGGTCGTCCAGCCGCACAACCACGCCGCCGTCCTCGGCACCTTCAACCACGCCACGCAGGCCGACGCCCAGGACGCGATCGACGCCGCCCTCGCCGCCGCCCCGGCCTGGCGCGCGATGTCCTTCGACGACCGCGCCGCGATCATCCTGCGCGCCGCCGAGCTGCTGTCCGGCCCCTGGCGCGAGACGCTGGCCGCCTCCACCATGCTGGGCCAGTCCAAGACCGCCCAGCAGGCCGAGATCGACACCCCCTGCGAGCTCGTCGACTTCTGGCGCTTCAACGTGCACTTCGCGCGCCAGATCCTCGCCGAGCAGCCGGTCGCCAACTCCACCGGCGTGTGGAACCGCAGCGACCACCGGCCGCTGGAGGGCTTCGTCTACGCGATCACGCCCTTCAACTTCACCGCCATCGCCGGCAACCTGCCGACCGCCCCGGCCCTCATGGGCAACGTGGTCGTCTGGAAGCCGTCCCCCACCCAGACCCACTCCGCCGTGCTGCTGATGCAGCTCCTGGAGGAGGCGGGCCTGCCCAAGGGCGTCATCAACCTGGTGACCGGCGACGGCATCGCCGTCTCCGAGGTGGCCCTCAACCACCCCGAGCTGGCCGGCATCCACTTCACCGGCTCGACCAAGACCTTCCAGCACCTGTGGAAGACGGTCGGCAACAACATCGAGAAGTACAAGTCCTACCCGCGCCTGGTCGGCGAGACCGGCGGCAAGGACTTCGTCGTCGCCCACCCGAGCGCCGACCGCGCGGTCCTCAAGACCGCCCTGACCCGCGGCTCCTTCGAGTTCCAGGGCCAGAAGTGCTCGGCCTCCTCCCGCGCCTACGTCCCCCGCTCCATCTGGGAGGACGGCTTCAAGGAGGAGTTCGCGGCCGAGGTCGACGGCATCACCATGGGTGACGTCACCGACCTGTCGAACTTCATCGGCGCCGTCATCGACGACCGCGCGTTCGCCAAGAACAAGGCCGCGATCGACCGCGCCAAGGCCGACCCGGCCTGCACGATCGTCGCCGGCGGCACCTACGACGACTCGGTGGGCTACTTCGTCCGCCCGACCGTCATCGAGTGCACCGACCCGGAGAACGAGGTCTTCACGACCGAGTACTTCGGCCCGGTCCTGGCCGTCCACGTCTACGAGGACGCCGACTTCGACGCGATGCTCGCCCAGATGGAGTCCGTCTCGGCGTACGCGCTGACCGGTGCCGTCATCGCGAACGACCGCGCCGCGGCCGCCGACGCCATGGCCAAGCTGCGCTTCGCCGCCGGCAACTTCTACATCAACGACAAGTCGACCGGTGCCGTGGTCGGCCAGCAGCCCTTCGGCGGCGGCCGCGCCTCCGGCACGAACGACAAGGCCGGCGCCGCGTCCAACCTGACGCGGTGGGTCTCGACCCGCTCCATCAAGGAGACGCTGGTCGCGCCGACCGACTACCGCTACCCGCACATGGGCTGACCCGCCCCGTAGCTGAATTCCGCCCCCGTCCGGCCTGCAGGCCGGACGGGGGCGGAATGCTGTTCGGCGGGCGCTCCGTCCAGCTCTCCCGAGGGCGCTCCGTCCAGCGGAGGACGCTTTAGCCCCACCCCGCCACGATCAGCGACAGCCCGGCCGCGAACCCGCCTCCCAGCAGCACCAGATACAGCCCGTACAGCTGCCGCAGGCGCCGCCCCAGGGCACCCAGCGCCGCGAAGGCGAGCCCCACGCCCACCGTCCGCACGGAGCGCGCCGCCCCCGCCTCCACGGCGAAGTCGCCGGGCGCCACGTGCGCCCGCCCCGCGGCAGCCGCGTACACCTTGAACGGCACGCCGTTCCACGGCTGGTGCGCCACGGCCGCGGCCCCCTCCCCGGAGAGCTCCCGGACGGCCTCCGCGTGCATCCGCGGCGTCGTCAGCGGCGCCGGCAGCCGTACGCCGGACGCGGCCACCTGCAGGGCGAGCAGCCCGCCCACGAGCGTCCCCGCGAGCGCGGCGAACGACAGCCGCAGCGCCGCACGGGGCGCCGCCGCACAGGCGACAGCCAGGAACAGCTCCGGCATCAGCGGCCAGCTCAGGGCCTCCGCGAACGCCCAGGCGAACGCGAGCGGCAGCCCCCGGCGGGACGCCACGACGGCGGCGGTGCGGCGCCGCAGCGCGGAGTCCCGTTCCGGGTGCGCGGACGCCTCGCCGGCGAGCTCCGCGACGGCGGCGCGGGCGCGCTCGGGAGAGACGGGGCCGTGCAGCGGCCCGCCGATGCGGACCCGCACCAGGGCCGGGCGGAGCCGCCCGTGCTTGGGCAGCAGCCGGTCCGTGCCCGCCAGCCCCACCGGCACCACGGGCACCCCCGCCTCCTCGGCGAGCAGCAGCGCGCCCCGGTGGAACCCGCCGAGCCCGCCGTCCTTCCCCCGCGTGCCCTCCGGGAACAGCACCACGGCGCGCCCCGCGCGCAGCTCGCCGGCCGTCCCCAGCAGGTCCCCGAGCCCGCCGCCGGTGCGCCGCACGGGGAACCCCGCGGCCAGCCACCGGCACACCCGGCGCCGCCCCGGGCGGGCGAACCAGTAGTCGGCCGCGGCCCCGATCAGCGGCGCGTGGCGCGCGTCGAGCGCGGCGAGCAGCGCCGCGGTGTCGGCGTGCGAGGAGTGGTTGGCGACGACGACACAGCCGCCCCGCGGGAGCCGGCCGCGCCGGGAGACCCCACCGGTGAGCGTGAGCGCCACCAGCCACAGCGCACGGCGCAGCCAGGCGGCGAGAACGGCCCGCCGGGGAGTCCGGGGCGCCAGGGGCGCCCGGGGATCCCGCCCCGCGGGCGTCCCGGCGGGGCCGGATGCAGAGACGGAACGGACGCTCGGCCCGCCCCACGCGCGAACCCGGAAGCGCCGCCTGCCGTGCGCCCCGGCCGGGTCGCCCACCGGGCGGCGGTGCAGCGCGCCGTGGGCTGCCCGGTGCCGCGCGCCGCCGTCGCGCGGGCCCGCGGCGGTGTTCGACAGCGACGGCCCGGTTGCCCTGCCGGTTTCCGCGCGGGGCGGCCACGGGCGGGCGAGGCCGCGCCGGTGCCCCCGCCCCGTGCCGGGGCGCTCGTACGCCCCGCCTCGTGCGCGCCGTGCGGCCCGCGTGGCCGGGCCGCGGCGCAGCCGCTCCGTGCGCAGGGATCCGGAGGGAGAGGTCGTCGTCACAGCGTCACCACCATGGTCAGGAGCAGGGCGAGGAGCAGGGAGTCGATGCGGTCGAGGAGGCCGCCGAAGCCCGGCAGCCAGGTGCCGGCGTCCTTGACGCCCGCCTCCCGCTTGAGCATGGATTCGAGCAGGTCGCCGAGGACGCTGCCGGCCAGGACCGCGGCCCACAGCGTGACGGTGAAGGCGCCCGCGACCTCCAGCCCCGCGGCCACGGCCATGCCCGCGCCGAGGACGCCCGCCCAGGTCTTGGCGGGGGAGTGGGGGGACAGCGGGCGGGCGAGCGCGCCGCCGAGGGGGCGCAGGAGCATGCCGCCGCACCACGCGCCCACGTCGCCGAACGCGACCGCCACGGCGACGGCGATCGCCGTGCCGTCCAGTACCACAAGTCCCGTCAGCGCGACGGGAATCCACAGCAGGCCGAAGACCGTACGGGCCGCGCGCTCGCCGCCCCGTGCGGTGTCGCCCGACAGCACCGCGGGCAGCACGCCGACGACGGTGAGCAGGGCGAAGGTCTCCAGATCCAGGGCGTCCGCGAGGTGCCAGCGCTCCAGCAGGGCCGGCAGCGGCAGGAGGATCACCGCGGCGCGCAGCACCGCCCGCTCGCCCCGCCCCAGGCGGGTCAGCCGGGCGTACTCGCCGACCGCGATCAGCCCCAGCAGCCAGACCAGCGCCGTCGCCCCCAGCTCGTGCAGGAACATCGCCCCGAGGAAGAGAGGGGCCGCCACGGCCCAGGTCAGCCAGCGGCGCCGCAGCTCGCGGCGCATCGCCACGCGCGCGGGGAGGCAGGCCACCGCCAGGCCGCCCGCGCCGAGCACCCCGGCGACCACGGGTATGACACGGGGCAGGACGTCGTTCGTGAACAGCGTGCTCACCGGGCCGCACCCGCCTTGCCCAGCACCCGCCACAGCCGGCCCAGCCGGAAGGCCGCCGTCAGCACCGAGCCCGCCGCCACGACGGCCAGCACGGGCACGGCCCAGCCCGTGGCGGCGGCAACGACGGCCAGCAGGCACCGCTCCGTCTTGCCGACCGGCCCGCCGTTGAGCCGCTCGGCCCCCGCCGCCGCGCCCGCGAGGGACACCCACGAGGGCAGCGTCGCGGCGAGCGCGGCCGTCGCCACGAGCCACAGCGGGGCGAGCGTCAGGAAGCCGGCGAGGACGAGCAGATCGGCGGCGCGGTCGCCGAGTTCGTTGAGGACGGAGCCCCTGCGCGTGGTGCGCCCCGTGTCGCGGGCGAGCGCGCCGTCGAGGTTGGCGAAGGCGAGCCGGGCCGCCAGCAGCAGGGCGACGGGCGCGGCGGCCGCCGGTGCGGGCATCAGCGCGAGCGCCGCCCCCGCACCGGCCGCGCAGAGCACGCCGGCGGCGGTGAGGGTGTCCGGTGACACGCCGCGCCGGGCGAGCGCGGCGCGCAGCCCGCCGAGGCGGGCCGCGTACCAGGGCTTGAGTGCGTACAGGCCGTTCATGGGCCCACTTTCGCCGCAGGGGGCGGGGCCGTGGATCGGCGGGGGTACTCAAACCCCTACTCAGCCGCTACTCAGTACGAGCCGGGTGATCCTGACCCGGTACGAGCCGGGCGGTCCTGCGGGGCGCCCCGGGCACCCCGCCGTCTCAGATAGTAGGAAGCCCGAGTAATTGTGCAGACAGCGCGGTACAGCTGTCCTAGCGTGGAGGAAGCCGAACGTGCGCTCCATCGAGCGACAAGCGGTTGCGGCCCCGTGCGCGAGCGCAGGCGATCCCTGCGGCACCCCGGCCCCCGCCCTTTCCCCGGCGCTCTTCCCACCGTTCCAGGGGCCCTTGCAGCCGGTGCCCCTTCCCGCAGACGCAGCAGAGGAGACGTGACTCCCATGGCCGAAACCGCCGTCCGCAGGACCCGCCGCATCGCCCGTACGGCCGACCGCACCGACCGCACCATCGACCGGATGAACGCCGCCGCCGCACTCCAGCGGGCGCTGGACCGCCGGGACAACGGCGGCGTGACCGGCCACTGAGGACCGGGCAGGTGCGCCGTCAGCCCCACCGCGCGGGGCGGACGACGTCGAAGTGGTCGATGCGCGCGCCGTTCTCCGCCAGTGCGGTCACCCGCAGCCGCGGGCGCCCGCCCCGTACGGCCGGCCCGGCCTCGACCGCGAGGAACGAGAAGCCGGTGTAGCGCACGCGCGACCACTCCACCGTCTCCGGGTGCTTCACCCGCCCCTCCTCCCAGAAGTAGCTCTCCACGCCCTCCAGGTCCCTGACGTGACCCTCGTAGCTGTCCGGCACCGGGAAGTCGTAGAGCGACTTCCCGGCCCCGCCGGCGGTCACGTAGACGATGCCGTCGCGCGTGGAGTCGGCGGTGCCGCCGATGGGCACCTCCCGCCCCACGCGCGTGCCGCGGAGCGCGTCGGTGCGCTCGTAGATGTGGTTGTGGCCGTTGATGACGAGATCGACCCCGTGCTTCTCGAAGAGCGGCAGCCACTCCTCCCGCACCGCCCCGTCCGAGGCGTGCGCCTTCGTCGTGGAGAAGGCGCAGTGGTGGAAGAAGACGACGAGGAAGTCGAGGCCGCGCGTGCGGCGCAGTTCGCCCAGCCGGCGGTCGAGCCAGGCGGTCTGCCGGCCGTCGCTGTAGCCGGTGTTGGCGGTGATCTCGTAGGAGATGTCGTTGGCGTCCAGGGCGACGATTCCCACGTTTCCGTAGACGAAGGAGTAGACGCCCGGGGCGCCCACGGGGTCGAAGCCGTTCCGCGGGAGGGACCAGCGGGCGAGCTGGCCGCCGTAGCCGTCGGGCGAGTACCAGGCCTCCATGTCGTGGTTGCCGGTGGTCACCATCCAGGGCACGGAGGCGGCCACCGACTCCGTCTGGGCGAGGAACTGGTCCCACACGCGCGCGTCGTAGACGTCGGTGGGCTTGCCCGCCCCGCTGTCGTCGGCGTAGCAGATGTCGCCCGCGTGCAGGTGGAAGGCGGGGTTCTGGCCGAGGATCAGCTGGTCGTTGGCCAGGGCCTGGTAGCCGACGCCCTGGTCGCCGAAGGCGGTGAAGGTGAACCGCTCCGCCTTGCCGCCCTTCTCCGGCCGCTCCGGCGCGGTGCGGAAGGTGCCGATGCGGGCGAAGTGGCGCGGGTCGGCGGGGTCGTGGCCGTCGTGCCCGACGCCGTAGTAGTACGTCCGGCCGGGCCTGAGGTTGTCCAGCGCCGCGTGCAGGTACACCTGGTCGACGGCGGGGAGCTTCTTCGACAGCGGCGGGGTGTGCAGGGTGCGCACCTCGGCGTCCAGCTTGACGCCGAGGTCCCACGGCGCGAGGCCCACCCGCACGTAGGGCCGCTTCACCGCGAACGGCACCTGCCAGGAGACGCGCATCTGCGTCCGCGGGTCGGCGCCGAACGCCAGGTGCCGGCCGAAGGGCGCGACGTGCCGGCCGTCGACCCGCGACGTGGCGGGGGCGTCCAGCAGGGCCGGGGAGGGGGCCGGGCCGGCGTACGCCCGCACGGCGCCGCCCAGGACGCCCGTGCCCGCCGCGGCCCCGGCCGTCGCCGCGCCGGCGCGCAGCACGCCGCGCCGGGTGAGGGGCCGGGAGAGCCGGGCCCGCAGGTAGGCGTGCTGCTCGGCCATCGTCATGCGGTCCGCGAGGTGGCGGGGGATCCCTACGCGTGGTGTGTCCATGACGGCAACGTGCCAGGAAGCGGCAACTTCGTTGCGGACTTTGGGTGAACGTGACCTGACCGGAGCGCAATCCGTCCGCATGGTGGACGGTGTGTGTCATACAGCGGGACGGGAGAGTACGGTCCCGGTATGTCTCGCAGCATTCGCCTCGCAGTGATCCCCGGTGACGGAATCGGCCGGGAAGTCGTGGCCCAGGGCCTCAAGGTGCTCTCGGCGGTCCTCCCCTCCGACGTGAAGCTGGAGACCGAGGAGTACGACCTCGGTGCCCGGCGCTACCACGCGACCGGCGAGGTCCTGCCCGACGCCACGCTCGAGTCCCTCAAGGGCCACGACGCGATCCTGCTCGGGGCGATCGGCGACCCCTCCGTGCCCGCCGGCGTCCTGGAGCGCGGCCTGCTGCTCAAGCTGCGGTTCGCCTTCGACCACTACGTCAACCTGCGGCCCTCGAAGCTCTTCCCGCACACGGCCACCCCGCTGGCCGGCCGCCCCGACATCGACTTCGTCGTCGTCCGCGAGGGCACCGAGGGCCCGTACACCGGCAACGGCGGCTCCCTGCGCACCGGCACCCCCGCAGAGGTCGCCACCGAGGTCAGCGTCAACACCGCCCTGGGCGTGGAGCGCGTGGTGCGCGACGCCTACGAGCGGGCCCAGGCCCGCTCCCGCAAGAAGCTGACCCTCGTCCACAAGAACAACGTCCTCGTCTACGCCGGACAGCTGTGGAAGAGCACCTTCGACCGGGTGGGCCGGGAGTACCCCGAGGTCACCACCGACTACCTGCACGTGGACGCGGCGACCATCTTCATGGTCACGCAGCCCGAGCGGTTCGACGTGATCGTCACCGACAACCTCTTCGGCGACATCCTCACCGACCTCGCCGCGGCCGTGACCGGCGGCATCGGCCTCGCCGCCTCGGGCAACATCAACCCCGACGGCGCGTTCCCGTCCATGTTCGAGCCCGTCCACGGCTCCGCGCCCGACATCGCGGGCACCGGCAAGGCCGACCCGACGGCCACGGTGCTCTCCGTCGCGCTGCTGCTGCGCCACCTCGGCCACGAGGCCGAGGCCGCCCGCATCGAGACGGCGGTCGCCGAGGACCTGGCCGAGCGCGACGGCGCCGCGCCGCGCTCGACGGACGAGACCGGGGACGCCCTCGCCCGGCGCGTAGCCGGCTAGCCCCCAGCCGCTGACTCGGCGCGCGCTGGGGTGCGACCATCGACCCGGGCCGCGCGCACGTTTTCCGTCCACGGCCCCACGAGCGATAATCGAACGTGGGGCCGCGGCATGAGGGGAAGCTCGGATGCCCTGACACCGTCAGGGACGGGGCGAGCTCGCGGTCCGCCACACACAAAGGTGAAGGACACGCACTCATGACGACGCCCACGATCGAGCTCAAGCCCTCTTCGCACCCGCTGTCGGACGCGGAGCGGGAGCAGATCCTGGCCAACCCCGGCTTCGGCCGCCACTTCACCGACCACATGGTCACGATCAAGTGGACGGAAGGCCGGGGCTGGCACGACGGCCAGCTCGTTCCGTACGCGCCGCTGTCGATCGACCCGGCGAACATGACGCTGCACTACGCGCAGACGATCTTCGAGGGCGCCAAGGCGTACCGCCAGCCCGACGGCTCCGTGGCCATCTTCCGGCCGGAGGAGAACGCCCGCCGCCTGCAGGCCTCCGCCCGCCGCCTGGCCATGCCCGAACTGCCCGTCGAGACCTTCATCGAGGCGTGCGACGCCCTGGTGAAGCAGGACAACGCCTGGGTGCCCGGCTCCGGCGAGGCCTCGCTGTACCTGCGCCCGTTCCTGTTCGCGACCGAGGTGGGCCTGGGCGTCCGCCCGGCCAACGAGTACATGTTCGTGGTCATCGCCTCGCCCGCCGGCGCCTACTTCCCCGGCGGTGTGAAGCCGGTCTCGGTGTGGCTGAGCGAGGAGTACGTGCGCGCGTGCCCCGGCGGCACCGGTGCCGCCAAGGCCGGCGGCAACTACGCGGCCTCCCTCGTCGCCCAGGCCCAGGCCATGGAGCACGGCTGCGACCAGGTCGTCTGGCTGGACGCCATCGAGCGCCGCTGGATCGAGGAAATGGGCGGCATGAACCTGTACTTCGTGTACGGGGACAAGATCGTCACCCCCGAGCTCACCGGCTCGCTCCTCCCCGGCATCACCCGCGCCTCGCTGATGACGATCGCCGCCGACCTCGGCCACGAGGTCGCCGAGGGCCGCATCTCCGTGGACGACTGGAAGAACGGCTGCGCCGACGGCACCCTCACCGAGGTCTTCGCCTGCGGCACCGCCGCCGTCATCACCCCGGTCGGCACCGTGAAGTCGGCCCGTGACGGCTGGACGGTCGCCGACGGCCGGCCGGGCGAGGTGACGATGAAGCTCCGCAAGGCGCTCCTCGACATCCAGACCGGCGCCGCCGAGGACACCCACGGCTGGATGCACCCCCTGGGCTGAGGCCCGCCCGCCGTCCGCCCCCGGCCCCGTACGCACGCCCGTACGGGGCCGGGGACGAAAAGCCGCGCGCGTCGCGGCGGCGGCACCGTGAACGCAACGCACGCAAGTACGCATGATCGTTGCCGCCCGGACCCTTGTCCGGCCCCGTGCGTTCCGTCACCGTGATCGACCATGGGACAGCACTGGAAGAAGATCTGGGTCGGTTCGGCCGGCAACATGGTCGAGTGGTTCGACTGGTTCGTCTACGCGTCGTTCGCGACGTACTTCGCGGGCGCCTTCTTCCCCGCGGGCAACGACACCGCGAAGCTGATGAACACCGCCGGCATCTTCGCCGTCGGCTTCTTCATGCGCCCCGTGGGCGGCTGGCTGCTCGGCCGGATCGGCGACCGCAAGGGCCGCAAGGCGGCGCTCACGACGACCGTCACCCTGATGTCCGCCTCCGCCGTGCTCATCGCGGTCGCCCCGACCTACGCGGTCGCGGGCTACGGCGGCGTCGCCGTCCTCCTCGTCGCCCGGCTGCTGCAGGGCCTGTCGGTGGGAGGGGAGTACGCGGCCAGCGCCACGTACCTGACGGAGGCCTCCGCGCCGGGCCGCCGCGGCTTCGCCTCCAGCTTCCAGTACGTCTCCATGACGGCGGGGCAGATCCTCGGCCTGGGGCTGCAGATCGTGCTGCAGCACACGCTCTCCAGCAGCGAGCTGCACAGCTGGGGCTGGCGCATCCCCTTCATCGTGGGCGCGCTCGGGGCGGCCGTCATCTTCTACCTCCGGCGCAACATGCTGGAGACGGAGGCGTACACGGAGGCCACGGCGGAGACCGCGGGGGAAGGCGCCGGGGAGAGCGCCGCGCAGGCGGCGGAGCGCGGCACCATCCGCGCCCTCATGCGGCACAAGCGCGAGGCCTTCCTCGTCATCGCCCTCACCATGGGCGGCACCGTCGCGTACTACACGTACACCACCTACCTGACGAAGTACCTGTCCAACAGCGCGGGCCTGCCCAAGCAGACCGCGAGCCTGGTCAGCTTCTGCGCGCTGATCGTCTTCGCCTGTCTGCAGCCGCTCGCGGGCGCCCTCTCCGACCGCATCGGGCGCCGCCCCCTGCTGATCACCTTCGCGGTGGGCTCGACCTTCCTCACCGTGCCGATCATGACGCTGCTCAAGCACGCCGGGTCGTTCTGGCCGGCCCTCGGCCTGTCCCTGCTCGCCCTGGTCGTCATCACCGGCTACACCTCGATCAACGCCTGCGTGAAGGCCGAGCTGTTCCCGACGGGCATCCGCTCGCTGGGCGTCGCCCTGCCGTACGCGATCGCCAACGCGCTCTTCGGCGGCACGGCCGAGTACGTGGCCCTGTGGTTCAAGAAGGGCGGCATCGAGTCGGGCTTCTACTGGTACGTGGCGGGCTGCGCCGCGGTGTCGCTGATCGTCTACCTGACGATGCGGGAGACGCGCGACATCGACCTCAAGCGGGTGGGGCGCGCTCCCCAGGCCCTTCCGGAGGCGGACGCGGGCAAGGACGCGGGCAAGGTGCCCGCATCCTGAGACCCGCCCGCACCGCGGGCCCGGCGTGTGTCAGGATGCACCTATGCTCCCGTTCGCCATGATTATTGGCAGCAGGCGCGCCGGTCCGCAGTGACCGCCCCGTACCACCCCGTACGGAGCGGACACCGTCGTCCCAGACCCGCGCGCAGACCTCTCGCACCCGCGAGAGGTTTTTGCGTTTTCCGGACCACCCCACGCCGGAGGACGCAGGGCGAGGGTGAGCATGGGGACGGTGGAACGGGTAATTCCGGTAGACCGACATCCTCACAGGAGTCAGAGCAGCATGACGGACGCAACCGACGGCCCCGACGATCGCTTTCACGTCTTCGACACCACCCTGCGCGACGGCGCGCAGCGCGAGGGGATCAACCTCACCGTCGCGGACAAGCTGACCATCGCCCGGCACCTGGACGACTTCGGCGTCGGCTTCATCGAGGGCGGCTGGCCGGGCGCCAACCCCCGGGACACCGAGTTCTTCCAGCGCGCCCGGGAGGAGATCGGCTTCCGCCACGCGCAGCTCGTCGCCTTCGGCGCGACGCGCAAGGCGGGCGTGCGGGCCGAGGACGACCGGCAGGTCGCCGCGCTGCTCGACTCCGGCGCCCCGGTGATCACCCTCGTGGCCAAGTCCCACGACCGGCACGTCGAACTCGCCCTGCGCACCACTCTCGACGAGAACCTCGCCATGGTGCGGGACACCGTCTCGTACCTGCGCGGGCACGGCCGCCGCGTCTTCGTCGACTGCGAGCACTTCTTCGACGGCCACCGGGCCAACCCGGAGTACGCCCTGCAGGTCGTCCGCACCGCGCACGAGGCGGGCGCCGACGTCGTGGTGCTGTGCGACACCAACGGCGGCATGCTCCCCGCCCAGGTCGGCGCGACGGTGCGGGAGGTCATCGAGGCGACCGGGGCGCGCCTCGGCATCCACGCGCAGGACGACACCGGCTGCGCGGTCGCCAACACCCTCGCCGCCGTGGACGCCGGCGCCACGCACGTGCAGTGCACCGCCAACGGCTACGGCGAGCGCGTCGGCAACGCCAACCTCTTCCCCGTCGTCGCCGCCCTGGAGCTCAAGTACGGCCGCCGGGTGCTGCCCGCGGGGTCGCTCGCCGAGATGACGCGCATCTCGCACGCCATCGCCGAGGTCGTCAACCTCACGCCGTCCACGCACCAGCCCTACGTGGGCGTCTCGGCGTTCGCGCACAAGGCCGGCCTGCACGCCTCCGCCATCAAGGTCGACCCGGACCTGTACCAGCACATCGACCCCGAGCGGGTCGGCAACACCATGCGCATGCTGGTCTCCGACATGGCCGGCCGCGCCTCCATCGAGCTCAAGGGCAAGGAGCTCGGGGTCGACCTCGGCGGCGACCGGGAGCTGATCGGCCGCGTCGTGGAGCGGGTCAAGGAGCGCGAACTGGCGGGCTACACCTACGAGGCGGCCGACGCCTCGTTCGAGCTGCTGCTGCGCGAGGAGGCCGAGGGGCGCGCCCGGCGCTACTACCGCGTGGAGTCCTGGCGGGCCATCGCCGAGGACCGGCCGGACGGCATCCACGCCAACGAGGCCACCGTGAAGCTGTGGGCCAAGGGCGAGCGCATCGTCGCCACGGCCGAGGGCAACGGCCCGGTCGACGCCCTGGACCGGGCGCTGCGCGTCGCCCTGGAGCGCATCTATCCGCAGCTGGCCGCGCTCAAGCTGACCGACTACAAGGTGCGCATCCTGGAGGGCGGCCGCGGCACGGGGTCGATCACCCGCGTCCTGGTCTCCACGAGCGACGAGCGCGGCGAGTGGTCGACGGTCGGCGTCGCCGAGAACGTCATCGCCGCCTCGTGGCAGGCGCTCGACGACGCCTACGCGTACGGGCTGCTGCGGGCGGGCGTCGAGCCGCTGGAGTGAGCCGCGGGCGGGGTCGCGGACCGGGGCGCGGTCCCGGTCACGGGGCGGGGTGCGGGGCGGAGCACGGCGCGGGGCACGGGTCCTGAGCCCCGCGCCCGGCCGTCACAGGCCCTGGCCCGCCAGCCCGGCGCCGAGCAGGTCGTACGCCCGCTCGGCGTCGGCGTGGGCCGCGCCCAGCACGGCGACGGTGCTGCGGCCGGACGCCAGGCGCCGCCAGTTGTCCCGGGCCAGGACGTGGTGGACGGCGATGATCTGCGCCGCCGCCAGCCCCGCCGTCACCTCGTCCGCCCCCGCCTCCGCCAGGGCTTCGGCCAGCGCCCGTTCGTCCTCGGCGGCGTAGCGCATGAGGCGGGCCTGCAGGCTGGGCGTCGAGTAGAGCATGTCGCGGAAGGCCAGCACGGCGGGGACGTCGCACAGGCCCGTGACCGGGTCGTGGGCGTCGAGCCGCGCGTGGAAGTGGGCGCGCAGGGCGGCCAGCGGCGCCGTCCCGGAATCCCGCTCGCGCACGACGCGCGCCGCCTCCCCCTGGTGGTCGGCGATGCGGTGGAGGGCCAGGTCCTCCTTGGCGGGGAAGTAGCGGAACAGCGTCGGCTTCGACACCTCCGCGGCCGCCGCCACCTCGGCCACCGACACCTTGTCGAAGCCGCGCTCCAGGAAGAGGGCGATGGCGGTCTCGGACAGCGTCTGCCGCGTGCGCTGCTTCTTGCGCTCCCGCAGCCCTGTCTCCTCGTTCACGGGTTCCACCCTAGCAGGGCGAGCGTTACCCGGAATCTTTTGTTACTCGGTTGCGTTTTCTGGCCGGGCGGTCTTTCATGAGGGCATGACGACGACCAACGCCGCCGACGCGACGACCGCTACCGCCGTAACCGACGCAACCGACGTCCTGATCGTGGGCGCCGGACCCACCGGACTCACCCTCGCCTGCACCCTCGCCCGCGCCGGAGCGGCCGTACGGATCATCGACAAGTCCCGGGAGTTCCACCGCGCCTCGCGCGGCAAGGGCCTCAACCAGCGCAGCCGCGAGCTCTTCGACGACCTCGGCGCCGGCGCCGAGGCCACCGCCTCGGGCGTCGAGCACATCACCCTGCGCAAGTACCGCGGCGGCGTCGCGGTCGCCGACACCGTCCCCTTCGGGGACCGCACGCCCACGCCTGACATCCCGTACGCCGGCGGGCTGCTCATGCCGCAGTGGCGCACCGAGGAGATCCTGCGCGACAAGCTGGCGGAGTACGGCGTGGCGCCCGAACTCGGGTGCGAGCTGGCCGGATTCACCCAGAGCGCGGACGGCGTCGTCGCGACGCTCGCCGACGGGCGGCGCATCGAGGCCGCCTACCTGGTCGGCTGCGACGGCGGCCACAGCCCGGTGCGCAAGGCCCTGGGCGTGGGCTTCGAGGGGGCGACCGACGCCGAGGAGTGCATGGTGGTCGGCGACGTCCGCGTGGACGGACTCGACCCCGCCTACTGGCACCAGTGGTTCGACGAGGACGCGGCGGTCCTCCTCTGCCCCTTCCGCGGCAGCGCCCACTGGCAGCTGCAGGGCAGCCCCGAGCGCGGCGCCGACGGCCGGCCGGCCGCACCGACGCTGGAGTCGTTCCAGCGGCTCGTCGACCGCTGCTCCCGGGACGCCGGCATCCGGCTGTCCGACCCCACCTGGTTCTCCGCCTACCGCATCAACGTCCGGATGGCCGACCGCTTCCGCGTCGGCCGGGTCTTCCTCGCCGGGGACGCGGCCCACGTCCACTCCATCGCGGGCGGCCTGGGCATGAACACCGGCATCCAGGACGCCTTCAACCTCGGCTGGAAGCTCGCGCACGTGGTGCTCGGCCGCGCCGCGCCGGGGCTGCTGGACACGTACGAGGAGGAGCGGCTGCCCGTCGCCGCCTGGACGCTCGACCTCACGAACGAGCGGCTGCGCGCGGTGACCGAGGGCGTGAAGGAGGCCGGCGTCGGCACGGAGGTGGTGATCACGGACGACGTCACCACACTGGGCGTCGGCTACGGCTGGAGCTCGCTGGCATGGGGCGGTGCGAAGGCCGGCGGGCGGGCGCCCGACGCGCCCTGCCGGAACGGCCGGCTCTTCGACGTCTTCGCCGGGCCGCACTTCACCCTGCTCGGCTTCGGCCGGGGGAGCGCGGCGGCCCTCGCGGAGGCGGGGGAGAAGTGCGCGGGCCTGCTGCGCACGCACCTCGTCGAGGACGGGGACGACGTCGGCGGGCACGCCCGCAGGGCGTACGGGGTGGAGGGCGACGGGCTCGTGCTCGTACGGCCCGACAACCACATCGCGCTGAGCGCGGGTGCGGACCGAGGCGCCGAGGTCGTCGACCGTCTGCTGCGCCTCGGCCGGTGACACCGCACGGGGTCAGGCCTGCGGGGCGGCCTTGACCGCGGAGATGTCGAAGGTCAGCTTCACCTTGTCGCTGACCATCACCCCGCCGGTCTCCAGGGCGGCGTTCCAGGTCAGGCCCCAGTCGGAGCGCAGGATCTCGGCGCCGCCCTCGAAGCCGACGCGCTCGTTGCCGTAGACGTCGGTGGCCGAGCCGTTGAACTCCAGGTCGATGGAGAGCGGGCGGGTGACGTCCTTGATGGTGAGGTCGCCGGTGATGCGGTAGCGGTCCCCGCCGAGCTGCTCGGCGGCGGTGGAGCGGAAGCTCATCAGCGGGAAGCGCTCGGCGTCGAAGAAGTCGTCGCCGCGCAGGTGGGCGTCGCGGTCCTTCATGCCGGTGTCGACGCTCGCGATCCGCACGTCGATGGCGGCCGTGGAGCGGGACGGGTCGGTGCCGTCGAGGCCGAGGGTGCCCTCGTGCTCGGTGAAGGCGCCCTTGACGTTGGTGACCATGGCGTGGCGGACGGTGAAGCCGATGCTGCTGTGGGCGGGGTCGATGGTGTAGTCGCCGGTCAGGGCGGCCAGCGCGGGGTCGACGGTGCGCGGGGCGGGGACGGCGGGGGTCGCGCTCTGCTTGCGGCTGAAGAGGCCCATGGTGTGCTCCTTGGCTGAGTTCGTTTCGCTCCGGCCGAGTTCGTTGAATGTTCAACTTGACCGTGAAAGAACCGTAGCGCGCTCTGGTTGAATATTCAACATCTCCGCGAGGGTGAATTCCGGCCGACGCCGCCCCGGGGGCATTGCCAGGCCCCCGGCCCCGTGCCACGGTGTGCCTCCGGCACCGTCCGCACCGTCCCGCACCACGCGCCCCGGGGAGGACCCGCCGTGCTGTCCGGTTCCGCCGCACCCCTGCCGCCCGCCTGGACCCGCAGAGGATTCCTCGCCGCCTCCGTCGCCGGCACCCTCGGCCTCACCGCCACCGCCACCGCCACCGCCGCCACCGCCGAAGACGAGGCCGCCTTCGCCGCCCTCCGCGCGCGCTGGCGCGGCCTCATGCTCGGCACCGGCTTCGACCCCGCCGCGGAGCCTTACGCCTCCGCCCTGCGCCGCACCGGAGAGCTCGCCCGCACCTACCGCGCCGGCCTCGCCCCGGGCCCCGGCTCGCTCTGGCCCGACGCCCCCTTCGACCCGCCCTCCGGCATCACCCGCAGCTACGCCCGCCTGCACACCATGGCCCAGGCCCACGCCCAGCCCGGCACGGGGCTGACCGGCGACCCCGCCCTGGCCGCCGACACCCTCGCCGGGCTCGACCACGTCCACGCCCGCGTCTACCACCCCGCCACCACCCGCTACGGCAACTGGTGGGAGTGGCAGATCGGCAGCCCCAGGCTCCTCCTCGACAGCCTCACCCTCCTGTACGACGAGGCCGGCGCCGCACGGCGCACCGCCTTCCTCGCCGCCGTCGACCACTTCGTCCCCGACGCGATGCTCGGCGACTACACCGGCACCAGCACCGGCGCCAACCGCGTCGACCTGTGCCGCGTCGTCGCCCTCCGCGGCATCCTCGGCGCCTCCGCCGCCAAGACCGCCCTCGCCCGCGACGCCCTCTCGCCCGTCTTCCCCTATGTGACCCGCGGCGACGGCCTCTACGCCGACGGCTCCTTCGTCCAGCACACCCGCGTCGCCTACTCCGGCACCTACGGCCAGGTGCTGCTCGACGGACTCGGCCGGCTCCTCGCCCTGCTCCGCGGCTCCCCCTGGGAGATCACCGACCCCGCCCGGCGGACGGTCCACGACAGCGTCGAGAAGGCCTACGCACCTCTCATCCACGACGGGCTCGTCATGGACAGCGTCTCCGGCCGCGCCGTCAGCCGCGGCCTGCAGAGCGCCGACCCCGGACGGCAGCAGAGCGACCACCAGCGCGGCCACGCCCTCATCGCCGCCATCGCCCTTCTCGCCGGCAGCGCGAGCCCCGCCGAACGCACCCGCTGGCACGCGATGATCAAGGGCTGGGCCGCCCGCGACACCACCCTCCCGCTGCTCACCGACCCCGCCCTCGGCGTCGCCGACCTCGCCCGCCTCGCCGCCGCCTGCGCCGCCCCCGTGCCCCCCGCGCCCGCCCCCGTGGGGCACCGCCTCTTCCCGGCCATGGACCGCGCCGTGCACCGCCGCCCCGGCTGGACGGCCAACCTCGCCATGGCCTCCGACCGCATCGCCCACTACGAGAACGGCAACGGCGAGCACCCGCGCGGCTGGCACACCGGCGCCGGAATGCTCTACTGGTGGCGCGCGGGCGACGGGGCCCCGTACACGGACGCCTTCTGGCCCACCGCCGACCCCTACCGGATGCCCGGCACCACCGCCTCCGCCAAGCGGCTCGCCGGCAACGAGGGCGGCGCATGGGGCGAGCCCCGGCCCGACGTGCGCTGGGTCGGGGGAGTGACGGACGGCGAGTTCGCCGTCGCCGGCCAGCACCTCAAGGGGCTCTCCTCCACCCTGGAGGCCCGCAAGACGTGGATCTTCGCCGCGGACGCCGTCGTCTGCCTCGGCGCGGGCATCACCGCGCGCGACGGTACCCCGGTCGGCACCACGGTCGAGCACCGCGGCCTCGGCGCGCACGGGGCCCCCGCCCTCCTCGTCGACGGCGCGCCCCAGCCCGTCACCGACGGCTGGAGCGCCCGCTACGAAGCCGCCCGCTGGGTCCACCTCGAAGGCCACGGCGGCTACGTCCTCCCCGGCGGCGCCCCGCTCCACGCCCTGCGCGAGGCCCGCACCGGTGCCTGGCGCGACATCAACGCCGGCGGTGCCCCCGACCCCATCACCAGGCGCTACCTCACCCTCTGGCACCCGCACGGCATCGACCCCGCCGGCGCCGCCTACGCCTACCTCCTGATGCCCGGGGCGGGGCCCCGCGCCGTGGCCGCCCGCGCCGAGGACGACGCCTGGCTCGCCCTCCTCGCCAACACCGCCGCCTGCCAGGCCGCGCACCTGCCCGCGCTCGGCCTCACCGCCGCCGCCTTCTGGGCCCCCGGCGCCGCCGGCCCCCTCGCCGTCACGGCCCCCTCCGCCGTACTCCTCCGCGACCGCGGCCGGACCGCTACCCTCCATATGGCCGAACCGCTCCGGACGGGAACGCCCTTCGAAGTCGCCTGGGACCGCCCCGTGCGCCGCGTGACGGCGCACGACGCCACGGTGCGCGTCCTGTCGACAGGCGACAGCCTCCGGCTGCGCGTCACCCCCGGCACCGCCTGCGCCCCCCACCGCTGCACCGTGACCCTGGAATGACCCGGTGTGACACCGTCCGGGGCCCCGGGCGCGTCAAGTTCGCCAGCCTACGGGTCAGAGGCAAGAGTTTTGTTGAACGTCTACAACCTCACCCCCCTATAGGGGGGACCCCTACACCCGGCGGCTGCGCGGCTCTGTGCCGCCTGCCCACCAAAAGGCACATGACGTTGTATGGAAACGACATGAGTCCCGGGCGTCATCGCCACGTACCGTCTATGCATGAGCAATCTCGAAGGTGCGCCCGTAGAGGCGAGTGACGTCCGTGGGCGCGTCGCCGAGCTGCACGCCATTCGCGAGCAGGTTCGGCGTGGTCCGAGCGAGCGGGCGACCCAGGCCCAGAAGGCCAAGGGGAAGCTGACTGCCCGGGAGCGTATCGACCTCCTGCTGGACGAAGGGTCCTTCTCGGAGGTGGAGCCGCTGCGCCGGCACCGCGCCTCGGGGTTCGGACTGGAGAGCAAGAAGCCCTACACCGACGGTGTGATCACCGGCTGGGGCACGGTGCACGGCCGCACCGTGTTCGTCTACGCGCACGACTTCCGGATCTTCGGCGGCGCGCTGGGCGAGGCCCACGCCACCAAGATCCACAAGATCATGGACATGGCCATCGCCGCCGGCGCGCCCCTGGTGTCGCTGAACGACGGTGCCGGTGCCCGTATCCAGGAGGGCGTCTCCGCCCTGGCCGGCTACGGCGGCATCTTCCAGCGCAACACCAAGGCCTCCGGCGTCATCCCGCAGATCTCCGTGATGCTCGGCCCCTGCGCGGGCGGCGCGGCCTACTCGCCGGCCCTGACCGACTTCGTGTTCATGGTCCGCGAGACCTCGCAGATGTTCATCACCGGCCCCGACGTCGTCCGCGCCGTCACCGGTGAGGAGATCACACAGAACGGCCTCGGCGGCGCGGACGTGCACGCCGAGACCTCGGGCGTCGCGCACTTCGCGTACGACGACGAGGAGACCTGCCTGGAGGAGGTCCGCTACCTCCTCTCGCTGCTGCCGCAGAACAACCGCGAGAACCCGCCGCGCGTGGCGAGCGAGGACCCCGCCGACCGGCTGGGCGAGGCCCTGCTGGACCTGGTGCCCGCCGACGGCAACCGCCCGTACGACATGCGCAAGGTCATCGAGGAGATCGTCGACGAGGGCGAGTACCTGGAGGTCCACGAGCGCTGGGCCACCAACATCATCTGCGCCCTGGCCCGGCTGGACGGCCAGGTCGTCGGCATCGTCGCCAACCAGCCCCAGTCGCTGGCCGGCGTCCTCGACATCGAGGCCAGCGAGAAGGCCGCGCGCTTCATCCAGATGTGCGACGCCTTCAATATTCCGATCATCACTCTTCTGGACGTCCCCGGCTTCCTCCCCGGCGTCGACCAGGAGCACGGTGGAATCATCCGCCACGGCGCCAAGCTGCTGTACGCCTACTGCAACGCCACGGTGCCGCGCATCTCGGTCATCCTGCGCAAGGCCTACGGCGGCGCGTACATCGTCATGGACTCGCAGTCCATCGGCGCGGACCTGACCTACGCCTGGCCGACCAACGAGATCGCGGTGATGGGCGCGGAGGGCGCCGCCAACGTGATCTTCCGCAAGCAGATCGCCGAGGCGGACGACCCCGAGGCGATGCGGGCGCGCATGGTCAAGGAGTACAAGGCCGAGCTGATGCACCCGTACTACGCCGCCGAGCGCGGACTGATCGACGACGTGATCGACCCCGTCGAGACCCGGCAGGTGCTGATCCGCTCGCTGGCCATGCTGGCCACGAAGCACGCCGACCTGCCCTCCCGCAAGCACGGCAACCCGCCCCAGTAAGGGAGAAACGCATGAACGACACGCTGGTACGCGTGGAGAAGGGCACGGCGGACGCCGAGGAGCTCGCGGCCGTCACCGCCGTCCTCCTCGCCCGCGCCGCCGCCACCACGAACCACGCGGCGCCGCCCCGCCCGCGCCGTTCCACGGCCGTCTGGCGCCGCCTGGAGCGCACGCCGGGCTTCCGCGCGCCGCACAGCTGGCAGGGCTAGTACCCGCCGCCTCATCGACGCAGAAGGCCCCCGCACACACTCCGTGAGGAGCGTGGCGCGGGGGCCTTTTCGCGTCGGTGCGACCGACGCCTCACCGAAGGCGCGCCATCAGGGCGTGCTCGACCAGGGTGATCAGGGCGCTCTTCGCCTCGTTGCGGTGGCGGGCGTCGGTGGTGATGATCGGCGCGTCGGGGCCGATCTGCAGCGCCTCGCGGACCTCGTCCGGCGTGTAGGGCTGGTGCCCGTCGAAGCCGTTGAGGGCGATGACGAAGGGCAGGCCGCTGTTCTCGAAGTAGTCGACCGCGGGGAAGCAGTCGGCGAGGCGGCGGGTGTCGACGAGGACGACGGCGCCGATGGCGCCGCGGACCAGGTCGTCCCACATGAACCAGAAGCGGTCCTGGCCGGGGGTGCCGAACAGGTACAGGATCAGGTCCTGGTCCAGGGTGATGCGGCCGAAGTCCATCGCCACGGTCGTCGTGGTCTTGTCCGGCGCGTGGGTGAGGTCGTCGATGCCCGCCGAGGCGGACGTCATGACGGCTTCGGTCCGCAGCGGGTTGATCTCCGAGACCGCGCCGACGAACGTGGTCTTGCCCACGCCGAAACCGCCCGCCACCACGATCTTCGCGGAGGTGGTGGAGCGGGCTGCCTCGCCGCTAGAGGTTCCGAAGTCCACTGAGCACCCTTTCGAGCAGTGTCACGTCAGGCTGGCCGCCGGCGGACTCGTCGCCGCCGGGCTGATGGATGGCGACGAGCCCGGCCTCCGCCAAGTCGGCGACGAGGATTCGGGCGACGCCGAGGGGAATGGTGAGAAGTGCCGAGATCTCGGCGACCGACTTGATCTCGCGGCACAGGTGGCAGATGCGCTGGTGTTCCGGCAACTGCCCTTGGAGCTGGGCCGGCTGGGCCGTGGTGTGCACCAGCGCCTCGATGGCGAGCTGGTAGCGCGGCCGGGTCCGGCCGCCGGTCATTGCGTAGGGGCGGACCAGCGGGTTGTTCCGCTTGCCGCCGGAAGGGGACGAGGACGCCCTGCGGTGCTGCGACGTCTGTGGTACTTGCGGGGGCCGTGCCGGCTCCCCCTGCGCACGCTGGCTTGGTGCGGAGGGGAAATTGAAGCGGTTCAGCGGAGGCTGAGCCTGCTGATCATTGCCGTACGGGTAACCGCCGGGGGGCGTTGCCACGTCTCCTCCTCAACGTGCCTGTCTGCTGCTGGTCGCGCCACCGCACCCTATGGCGCGGTGGCGCGAAACGCACTGCCTCTTTGCTAGTTGAGAAGGCTCCCCTGCAGTTCGGCGCGGAGGTCCGGGGTGAGGACGTTGCCCGCGCGGTCGACGAGGAGGGCCATCTCGTAGCCGACGAGGCCGATGTCGCACTCGGGGTGCGCCAGCACGGCCAGGGAGGAGCCGTCGGAGATGG
>NZ_JBHSKJ010000014.1:0-247512 GCF_042657885.1 Streptomyces aureoversilis | reverse complement strand
CCCTGCTGGAGTCCGCCGCACCCGGCCGGTACCGCTACCACGACCTCGTACGCCTCTACGCGCGTGCATGCGCCGAACGCGACGAACAGCCCCCCGCGGAGCGCGAGGCAGCCCTCTCGCGGCTGCTCGACTTCTACCTCGCCACCGCCGCACGGGCCTACGCGCTCGCACGGCCCGGGGACCGGCTGGTGGCCCACCTGGCGCCCACCGCGGTGCCGGGGCTCGCCCTCGAGGACGGCGGGGAAGCCGTCGACTGGCTGACCACCGAAGCCGCCTGCATCCTGTCCTGCGTGCGCCTGCAGGCGACGGAAGGAGGCTCCTTGGCGCGGGCGGCCGACCTGCTGCTCGTCGCCAAGGACCTCGTGGAGGCGGGCATCAGCGGGAGCGCCTACATCCACGCCGCCGAGGCCGTGCTGGCCGCGGCGCGAACCGCCGGCGACGCGCAGGCGGAGGGCCGGGTCTGCATCGCCCTCTCCCACGCGCACAGGTTCACCGGGCAGCTGGAGGAGGCCGGCGAGTACGCCCGCCGGTCGGTGCTCCTCGGCGACGCCACCGACGACCCGCTGGTCATCCGCTGCTACGCCGTGAACCAGCTCGGCATCATCGCCATCTACCAGCGGCGCTACCGCGACGCCGAGGCGCATTTCAGCCTGGCCCTCGACTACTTCCGCGCCGACGGCAACCGGATCGGCGAGGCCAGCGTCCTCTCCAACCTCTCCCGGGCCCACCTGGGCCTGGGCGACGCCGACCGGGCGGTGGAGCTGGCGGAGGCGGCCCTCGCCATCTACCGGGGCGTCAGTGGGTCCTGGCGCCTGGCCAACGGACTGTACGCGCTCGGGCTGGCCCTGGCGGAGGCCGGCCGCCCGGACGAGAGTCTGGAACGGCTGACGGAAGCGCTCGGCATCTTCCGGGACAGCCGGCAGCGGTGGTGGGAAGGCATGACGCTCTACCGGATGGCCGAGGTCCACGTGACCGCCCGCCGCCCCGAGGACGCCGTACGCTCTGCCGAACTGGCCCTGTCCACGCTCCGCGGCCCCGGATCGTGGTGGCAGCTCGCCGACGTCCTGACCTCGCTCGCCCGCGCGCTCGACCTCATCGGCCAGGCCGAACGGGCCCGGGCCTGCCGGCAGGAGGCCCGGGCGATCCGGGACCGCCGAGGAGCCGCCGCCGAACGCCTCCGCACGGCACCGGACTCCGACGGGCCGCCGGAGATCAAATCCGCGTGACGGCCCCACGCGGTGCCCGGTCGCCCGTCCTGCCCGCCTTGCCCGCCTTGCCCGCCTTGCCCGCCTTGCCCGCCTTGCCCGCCTTGCCGCGGATGGTCGCGGATGGTCGCGGCGTCCAGGTCGGGGGCGACGAGAAAGTCCTTGGTCGGCTTCGGGGCGGAGGCGACCTGTTCCCGCGAGCCCCCCACGGGCGGGCCTCGTGCCGGGCCCCCGGGCAGGACGATGCCCGCCGCGCCGTCGCATTCGCCGAAAATGGCTGAATCCAATCCCTGCCCTGTTCCCTTTTCGGCCCCGGAGGCTCTACCTGTAGCGGGGCCGGTCCGGCCGGCCCCCAGGGGCGAGAGGAATTGTGCGATGACCTCCGGGATGACCTCGTTCGACAAGATCTACGACCAGCCCGACCCCCGGGCGTACTTCACGGTGCTGGGACCTCTGGAGTACCAGACACCGCACCATGCCCAGAGCGTCTTCCGGCGTATGGCCGAGACCCTCGGGGGCCCGCCCGGCGACGAACCGCCGACCGTCGTGGACATCTGCTGTTCCTACGGCATCAACGCGGCACTCCTCAACCACGACGTCACCTTGGACGAGCTCTACACCCGCTACACCTCGCCGCAGGTCGCGCCGCTCACCACGGCCGAGCTCATCGAGGACGACCGGGCGTACTTCGCGGCGCGCCGGCGGCCCGGGGCGGCCCGCGTGGTCGGCATCGACGTCGCCGCGCAGGCCGTGTCCTACGCACAGGCCGTCGGGCTGCTGGACGAGGGGTTCGCCGAGAACCTGGAGACCGCCGAGCCCAGCGCCGAGCTGCTGGGGCAGACGCGGCGGGCCCGGCTCATCACCATCACCGGCGGGACCACGTTCCTGTCCGCCAGGACGCTCAAGGCCCTCACCGCGGGCACGGACAGGCCGCCCTGGGTGGCCTCGTTCGTGCTGCGGACGGCCTCGTACGAGCCGATCGCCGACGCCCTGGCCGCCCACGGCCTGAGCACGGAGAAGTACACCTCCCGCACGTTCCCGCAGCGCCACTTCAGCGGGGCGGAGGAGCAGCGGTACGCCGTCGCGGCCGTCGAGGCCGCGGGCGAGGACCCCCGGGGCAAGGAGACCGAGGGGTACTTCCACACGACGCTCTACCTCTCGCGGCCCCCGCAGGACGCGGCGGCCCTGCCCCTCACGGAGCTGCTGCCGCCGGACTGACCCGGGGCGCGAGCATGCCGATCGGCGGGTTCATGGCGAAGCGACAAGCGAATTCCGGCCATGAACCCGCTACGGGCACGCCCCGCCGGCCGGCTCGTACGGCCGCTCCTCGGGCAGCCTGCGCCGCGCCTCGTCCAGGTCCCCGGCGACGACCAGCCGGTGGACCTCACGGGCCAGGGGCGTGACGTCCGTGATGGACACGGTCCACTCGTCGGCGTAGCGACGCGACGCCTCGCCCGCGAGCCCCAGCTGCAGGGACCGGTGGGGCAGGGCCTTCAGGTGCAGGTCGCGCTCGGGATCCCACTGCACCCTGGCCGGCGCCGCCTTCAGCTCGCGCTGCCAGGCGGCACGGTCGGCGTGGACGTCCCGGTCGTAGTGGGACAGACAGGCGTTGGCCAAGGCCCAGTCGAAGCCGGCCCGGTCGATCTCGATCGCGAGGACGCACTCCTGGTCGGCCTTGGTGGCCCAGCCGCAGCGGTACATCATCCAGAGGAAGGACGGCTTGATCCACGTCATCCGGTCCCGCTTCCACGCGGCCGGGAACCGGCCGTCCCGGGCGGCGGGCAGGCCGAGGCGGGGTGCGTAGGCCTGGTAGACGGTGATGGTGCTGTCGGTGTGCGCCGCCCGGATGCGGCGGTAGGGCTCCTGCATGGGGCAAGTCTGTGCGGACGCCGGTGACCTGGCCAAACGATTTACGCGCTGCGGCCGCTGCGGCCGGCGCGGCTACCTTCGTGCCGGGGTGTCCAGCAGGTCGGTGACGAACTTGCGCAGTTTTCCGGCGCGGACCGGTTGTACGCCGTGGAGGACCTGCGCGCCGTAGGCGAGTGCGGTGCCGGGGCGGGTGGGGGTGACCCAGCGGGTGGAGTCGATGTCGCGGAGCCAGGCGGGGACGGCTTCGTGGCCGCCCAGGTGCGGCATCCGGTGCGTGAGGGGGGTGCCGGGGGCGTAGCCCTCGGCTTCGCCCACGACGGCTCCGGTCCAGACGGCCGGGGCGGCCGTGGTCTCGATGTAGAACTCGCCGCCCTCGTCGGCGTCTTCGAGGACCACGCCGATGCGTCCGATGCGCCGGGGGGCGACGGCCGGGTCGGGGATCCCGTCGACGTGGGTCGGTATGTGCTGGCCCGCCGTCAGTTCGGTGTAGTCCCAGCGGGCGTCGGCGGCCACCGACGGCAGGGCGCGCTGCAGGACGTGCAGGGCGCGGGCCGTGGCGGCGCGCAGGATCTCCTGGGCGAGCCCGGGGGCCCGGAGGAGTTCGGCCTGGCGCCGCGGCTTCCATCCGGTCGCCGCGATCTCGCTGTCCATGATCTTGACCAGTTGTCCGAGCTCCGCCGGCGTCAGGAACTCCTCGACGCTCTGCAGGGCCAGGGTCTCGGTCAGATGGATCATCAGGTGCCTCCCTGTGCTCGACGTACTCCGTACTCGGCCGCGGGAATCACCTGGCAGTGTCGTGGCTGTGCGTGCCGCCCGGCAGTCGACAACTGGCCGACTTGGGGGCGGCACCTCCAGCCTCCCGGTCCTCAGAATTCCAGCGACACGTCGTGCGTCCGCAGCCAGAAGTCCAGGGCCAGGACCAGTTCGCTGCCGGTGCGGTAGCCCGGCCGGGGGTCGTCGGCGGTGGCCGCGGCCAGCGAGGGGCCGTCGAGGAGCGTGCGGACGAGGGAGCCCGGGCCCTCGGTGGCCCGCTTCAGCGCGCTGCGCAGGCCGTCGAGGTAGTACGGGTCGCGCGTGGTGGGGTAGGGGGCCTTGACGCGGTCGGCGATCTCGGGCGGGAGGAGGTCGCGGGTGGCGGCGCGCAACAGGGACTTCTCCCGGCCGTCGAAGGTCTTCATGGACCAAGGGGTGTTGAAGACGTATTCCACGAGGCGGTGGTCGCAGAAGGGGACGCGGACCTCCAGGCCGACGGCCATGCTGGCCCGGTCCTTGCGGTCGAGCATCCACTGCACGAACCGGGTCAGGTGCAGGTAGCCGATCTCGCGCATGCGGCGTTCCGGGCCGGTCTCGCCGGGCAGGCGGGGCACTTCGGCGAGGGCCTCGCGGTAGCGCTCCGCCCGGTACCCCTGCAGGTCGATCTTCTCGAGCAGGCCGCGGTCCAGCAGGGCCTCGCCGGGGCCGCTGCCGGGGCCGGAGATGCCGGTGCCGAAGGGCGGGGCGAGCCAGGGGAAGGTGTCGGCGGCCACGGAGCCGGGGTGGTGGAACCAGCGGTAGCCGCCGAAGACCTCGTCGGCGGACTCGCCCGAGAGCGCGACCGTGCACTGCTCGCGCACCGCCTTGAACAGCAGGTAGAGGGAGGTGTCGCCGTCGCCGAGGTCGAAGGGCAGGTCGCGGGCGCGCATGACGGCCTCGCGGGCCGCGGTGTCGAGCAGCGCGGACGACGGGAGGGTGATGACCCGGTGGTCGGAGCCGGCGTGCCGGGCGAGGGCCTCGGCGTACGGGGTGTCGCGCGTGCCCCGCCAGTCGTCGGCCGTGAAGTTCTCGGCGTGGCGGGCGAAGTCGAGGGCGAAGGACTGCACGGGGGCGCCGCCCTCGGCCGTGCGCTGCCGGGCGCCGAGGGCGGTGATGACGCTGGAGTCGAGGCCGCCGGAGAGCAGGGTGCCGAGGGGGACGTCGGCGACCATCTGCCGGGCGATGATGTCTTCCAGCAGCTCGCGGATGCGGGCGATCGTCGTGCCGAGGTCGTCGGTGTGCTCGCGGGACTCCAGGGCCCAGTAGCGGCGCAGGCGGGTGCCGTTGTGCCGGACGCGCAGGGTGTGGCCGGGGGGCAGCTCGTACATGCCCTTGTAGACGGCGTGGCCGGGGGTCTTGGTGAAGGCGATGAGCTCGGCGAGGCCTTCGGCATCGACGGCGGGGCGTACGGCGGGGTGGGCGAGGACGGCCTTGGGCTCGGAGCCGAAGAGGACGCCGTCGGGGGTGGGGTGGTAGTACAGCGGCTTGATGCCCATGCGGTCGCGGACCAGCAGCAGCTCCTGGATCCGGGCGTCCCACAGGGCGAAGGCGTACATGCCGTTGAGGCGCTCGGTGAAGTCCTCGCCCCATTCGAGGTAGGCGTGCAGGACGACCTCGGTGTCGCTGCTGGTGCGGAAGGCGTGCCCGCGGCCCTCCAGCTCGGCCCGCAGCTCGCGGAAGTTGAACACCTCGCCGCTGTAGGTGAGGGCGACGACCGTCCGGCCCCCGTGTTCGAAGGTCATGGGCTGCTTGCCGCCGTCGGGGTCGATGACGGCGAGGCGGCGGTGGCCGAGGGCGGCCCGCTCGTCCAGCCAGAGGCCGTGGGCGTCCGGGCCGCGGCACGCCATGGTGTGCGTCATCGCGTCGGCCGTGTCGGCGGTGACGGGGTGTGCCGGGTCGTACGAGACCCATCCTGCTATTCCGCACATGGCGTGCTGTCTCCCTGTCTCCTGTCGGTGTGCCTCTTGGGGTGAGAGGGGGTGCGGCTCTCCTTGCGGAAGGCTGCGAGGAGAGCCGCACCCCTGCGGTGCCGTGGTGGTTGGTCAGACGTGCGCGGCGGGAACCTCGGCGGGCCGTTCCCCGCCGTCGGTGAAGCGCCGGAAGGTCCACGTCATCCACATCACGACGAGGACCATCAGCACGCTGATCGCGGTGGCCCAGGCCATGGCGTCGGCCCAGCTCGCGGCGGTGGCGTGCTTGCCGGCGACGGCGAAGAACACCGCGCCGATGACGGCGACGCCGGCGGCGCTCGCGAACTGCTGGGTGGTGGTGAGGATGCCGGAGGCGATGCCCGCGTCCTGTGCCCGGACCCGCATCAGCGCGGCGCCGAAGAGGGCGGGCAGGACGACGCCGTTGCCGGCGCCGATCAGGCACAGGCACAGCACGATCCACGGCAGGCCGGTGTCGGCGCCGGCCGCGTACAGCCGTACGGCCAGGGCCACCAGGCCCAGGACGATCACGGCGCTGCTGACGACGAGGGCGCTCATGCCCCAGCGGTTGGTGAGCCTGCCGCCGATCATCGAGGTGGCGGTGAAGAGGATGCCCATCGGGGAGAACACCAGGCCCGCCTGGAACGGGCCGAGGTCCATGCCGGACTGCAGCAGCAGGGTGAGCGTGAACATGAAGCTGCCGAAGTAGACCATGAACGCGACGCTCGCGATCACGCCGCCCCGGAAGGAGGGGCTGCGGAACAGCGGGAAGACGAGTACCGGGTCGCCGCCGCGGCGCGCGAGGGTGCGCTCCCAGCGCAGGGTCAGCACGGCGACGGGGATCGCGAGGGCCATGCTGACCCAGGTCCACACCGGCCAGTCCGAGGTGTGGCCCATGGTCAGCGGCACGAGCAGCAGGGCGAGGGCGAGGGTGACGCCGGACGCCCCGACGGGGTCGAGCCCGATGCGCCTCCGGTGGGTCCGGGCGGGCAGGACGCGCATGGCGGCGGCCGCGATCACCGCGCAGAACGGCACGTTGATGAGGAAGATGCTCCGCCAGCCGAGCCCGGCGAAGTCCGCGGCGATCAGCGCGCCGCCGAGGACCTGGCCGGCGATGGAGCCGAGGCCGGCGGCGGCGCCGTACCAGGCCATGGCCTTGGGCTTGCGCTCGTCGGGGAAGTCCGCCGTGATCACGGCGAGGACCTGCGGGACCATCACCGCGCCGGCGAGGCCCTGGGCCAGCCGGGCGGCGATGAGCTGCTCGGGGTTGACGGCGATGCCGCACAGCAGCGAGGTGACGCCGAAGGCGATCGTGCCGATGACGAACAGCCGCCGGTAGCCGTACTTGTCACCCAGCCGGCCTCCGGTGATCATGCCGGCCGCGTAGGCGAAGGCGTAGCCGCCGACGACGAGTTCGAGGGCGGCGGGTCCCGCGTGGATGCTCTCCTCCAGCGACGGCGCGGCGACGTTCACCACGAAGAAGTCGAACTGGGCGAAGAACATGGCGGACAGCAGGACGAGGAGGGTAGGTCCGGTGCGTACGGTCGGTTTGGTCGAGGCCTCCGCCACGGCGGGCGGGGCGAGTTGGTCGGTCATGGGGCTCCTCGGCGCCGGTCGCGCGCGGCGGACGGCGCGGTTCGCGGACCTGTGGTCGGTACGGGTGACAGGACTGGCTGGCTGGCTACGGATGGCAGGGCCGGGCGCAAGGGCGGCGGGTCAACGGCTCTTGCGCCGGCCGTGGATGGCGCAGGTGATGCGGGCGGTGCACAGGCGCCGCCCGTTCTCGTCGGAGATGACGACCTCGTAGGTCGCCGTCGTCCGGCCGAGGTGGAGCGCGGTGGCGACTCCGGTGACGGTCCCGTTGCGGACCGCCAGGTGGTGGGTGGCGTTGATGTCGACGCCGACGGCGATGTGGCCGTCGCCGGCGTGCAGGACGGCGCCGATCGAGCCGAGCGATTCGGCGAGCACGGCGGAGGCCCCGCCGTGGAGCATGCGGTAGAGCTGGGTGTTGCCGGCCACGGGCATGGTGGCGACCAGGCGTTGCGGCGTCGCCTCGTGGAAGGTGATGCCCATGCGGCCGGCCAGGGTGCCTTCGCCCGCCGCGTTGATCCAGGCGACGGCGTCCTCGGGCGGCGCGTCGAGGAGGCTCGCGGGGCGGGGGGTGACGGTCGTCATCGGAGCGTCACCGCCGTCCCGTCGCCGGCCGTGGCCACGGCCGCGGGGTCCGCGGGCCGGTAGGTGTGCAGGGCCACGTACTTCTCGCGCAGCTGCCGCTTGAGCACCTTGCCCGTGGGGCCGAGGGGGATGTCGCCCGGGGAGGCCGCGATCTCCAGCAGGGCGAGCCGGGGCTGGCCGATCCGGTCGAGGACGTCGTTGGCCCGGCGCAGCAGGTCCGCGGCGTCCCCGCGGCCGTCGAACAGCCGGACGAGGGCGACGGGGACCGTCCGGTCCTGGTCGTGCCCGGCGACGACCGCGCAGTCGGCGACCTCCTTCAGGCCCAGGAGGATCTCCTCCTCCATCAGGGCCGAGTAGCCGTCGCCGGCGTCGGTGCGGATGCGGTCGACGGCGCGGTCGACGTGGAAGTACTCCCCGTCCTCGGTGCGGTGGACGAGGTCGCCGGAGAGCCAGTAGCCGGCGAGGGTGGAGCGGTAGGTGGTGTCGGAGTCGTTCCAGTAGCCGCGGGCGATGGAGTCGCCGCGGACGCCGAGCAGGCCGACCTCGCCGGGGTCCGCGTGGCTGCCGTCCTCGCGCAGGACGGCGACCTCGGAGAGGGGGACGCGGCGGCCCAGGTGGCGGGCGCGGGGCGGGCTGTCGGGGGTGATCTCGCGGCGCAGGGCGGCCCAGCCGAGCTCGGAGGAGCCGAGCCCGTCGTCGATGACCGAACCGGGGACGGTGCGGTCGCCGACGGTGGTGCGGCCGAGCTCCATCAGGCGCCGCATGTGGGCGTCGTGGCCGCAGTCGCCGAGGTTGACCCACACCTCGACGGAGGTGAAGTCCGCCGGGTCGGGCCCGTAGGTCGCGAGGTGGGCGAGGGCCTCGTTGAAGGCGAGGACGACGCCGGGCCGGTAGGTGGCGCAGCCGCGCGCGAGCCCGGGCCCGGTGGGGTCGGACCAGCCGACGGTGGGGACGCCGGCGAGCAGGGAGTAGAAGGTGAAGGCGATGGCGCTGGAGTGGGACTGGGGGTAGGCGGCGAGGACGACGGAGGTCTCGGGGCCGGGCGGGTTGGCCAGCCGGTAGCGGGCTCCCGCGATGCTCTGCGCGTGGGTCCATACGACGGGCTTGGGGTTGCCCGTGGTGCCGGAGGAGTGGCAGATGACGACGGGGTCGTCCGCGCCGTGGCGGTACTCGGCGCCGGCGGGCAGGGTGCGGTTGCCGAGGATGCCGACGTCCTGGCGGGTGCAGGTCCAGCGGACGACGGGCAGTTCGCGCTCGCGGCCGGCGAAGAGGGCCAGCCGGGGGGCGTCGGTGTAGATGCCGACGGGCGCGGTGCGGCGGATCAGGCCGAGCGCGAGTTCCGGTTTCATCCGGCCGTTGATGAGGACGGCGATCGCCCCGATGCGGGCGAGGGCGGCGAGGTGGAGGTGGTCCTCGAAGGAGTCCTCGATGTAGACGGCGACGCGGTCGCGCGGCCGGACGCCGCGGTCGTGGTACCAGGCGGCCCACGCCTCGGCGAGGCCGTCGAGCTGGTTGAGGCTGAACTCGGTCTGCTGCCAGCCGTCCGTGTTGAGCAGCGGGATGTCGGCGGCGAGCAGCGGCAGGTCGGCCGCGGGGTTGGTCTCGGCGGCCACGCGCCAGGCGTTGCCGCCGCCGAGTCCGGGGTGGTCCACGAGGCGCAGGCGGGCCTCCGGTGTGAGGAGCGTGTGCGATGTGAGGGGCATCATTCACCTGGCCTCGGATTCGGAACGGATCGGCATGCGGGGCGGGGGGTGCCGGAACATGGCAGTCCGCTGTGCGGGCCCACCGGTGGCGACGCTAGGCGCGCCGTCCGGAGGCCCGCCAACCGCGGCGGGATAGACCGTCAAGTCACCCTGAACCACGGGGAGTGGGCGAGGGACGGGCCGGGGCGGATTCCACTTGACGGACTCCCCCGCCGCGGGTTCGGCCGTCACAGGCCCGTGGCTATGTTCGGGAAAGTCCTCCGGCGTGCTCCGGAATCCGTAGTGACCGGTAGCCGTACGTTCCCGAGAAGGAGTACACAGTGCCACCTGTGCGGAAATCCGATACCGGCGACCGGCTGCGCGACATAGTGGCGTTCGTCCTCGACCTCGACGTGGCGGACGTGCGGGCCGACGCCTCGTTCCACCAGGACCTGAAGGTCGACTCCCTGGAGAAGGTGGAGATCGCGGCGCGCATCGAGCAGACCTTCGGGGTCGCGCTCGGCGACGACGAGACGGCGGGGATGGACAGCGTCCGGGACGCGGTGGAGCTGCTGGCCGCGAAGGGCCCGCGCGCGGGCGGCCTGGTGGACCGCCTGGTCGGCGATCACGTCGCGGCGGGCCACGGGGAGCGGACCGCGTACACCGACCCGGACGCCGGCACCGTCTCGTACGCCCGCCTGTACGAGGCCGCGCAGGGCTACGCGCGGGCCCTGGACGCGCTCGGCGTGCCGGGCGGCACCCGCGCGCTGATCGTCGCCGAGGACTCCGTGGCCACGGTCGCTGCCGTGCTCGGGCTGTGGTGGCACGGGTGCGTGCCGGTTCCGGTGAGCCCGGTGCTCGGCGACGAGGACATCCGGTTCGTCGCCGCCGACTGCGGCGCGGGCGTCGTCCACCTCGACACGGGCCCGGTCCAGCAGCGGTCGCTGCAGGAGGCGTTCGCCCACCTGTCCGTCCTGACGGGGGATCAGGTCCGGGAGGGCCTGGCCACCGGCCGGTCCACGGCCGCCCACCGCACGGGAGCGCCCGTCCCCGCGGCGTCCCGCCCCGCCGGCGCCGAGTGGCTGATCCAGTACACCTCCGGCTCCACCGGCCGGCCCAAGGGCGTACGGCACTCCGCCACCGGGATCGGCGCCATGCTCGACGGCTACGGCGCGGTCCTGGGCCTGCGCCCCGACGACGTCGTGCTGTCCACCGCCCGGATGTCGTTCGGCTACGGCTTCGGCAGCTCGGTGCTGTGCACGCTGGCCGCCGGGGCGAGCGCCGTCGTCCTCCGCGGCGCCGTCGACCCGCGGTCGGTGAGCGCCGCCCTGCGCCGGCACCGGCCGAGCGTGCTGTGCTCGGTGCCGCGCCTGTACGCGGGCCTCCTCGAATCCGCCGACCGCCTGGACGCGGGCGCGCTGTCGTCGGTGCGCCTGTGCCTGACCGCCGGCGAGCACTGCCCGGCCGAGCTGAGCCGGCGCATCGAGGCGGCCTTCGGCGCGCACGTCATGAACTGCCTGGGCGCGACCGAGGTCATGCACGTCGCCGTCGCGACACCCCCGGACCGCTCCCTGCACGGGCTGGCCGGCCTGCCCGTGCCCGGGGTGACCGTGACCGTCCGCGACGACCGCGGGGAGCCGGTGCCCGACGGCACGGACGGCCGGCTGCACATCGCCGGGCCCACGGTCTCCCTCGGCTACGTCGACCGGGCCGGCGACGACGCGGTGACGTTCGACGCGGGCGGCGCGTACACCGGCGACATCGTCCGCCGGAACCCCGACGGCACCGTCGCCTACCTGTGCCGCGCCGACGACATCCTCAACCTCGGCGGCTACAAGGTCGTCCCCCGCGAGATCGAGGACGTGGTCCGGTCGATCGACGGGGTCACGGACTGCGTGGTGGTCGGCGCCCCCGACCCCGACGGGCTGCAGCGCTCGGTGGCCTTCACGGTCACCGCGAAGGGCACCGACCGGGACACCGTCCGCCGCGCCATCCGGGCCTGCGTCCGCAGCCGCCTCGCCCCGTACAAACGGCCCAGCCGCTTCGAGTTCGTCGACGTCCTGCCGGCGACGGCCACCGGAAAGCTCGCCGCCTACCGGCTGCGTGAGCGGATGGGACAGTCATGACCTGGGACATCACGGGGATGGGCGCGGTCGCGAGCATCGGCGCCACCCCGCAGGAGATCTTCGACTCGCTCTGCGCGGGGCGCAGCGGACTCGCCGGTCTGCGCGCCTTCGACACCACCAAGTACCGGGCTGTGCAGGCGTACGAGGTCGACGACCGCGCCCGTCCCGGCGCCGACGAACCGGGCCGGGCGACCCGCTGGCTGCGGCAGGCCGTCGCCCAGGCCCTCACCGACGCGGGCCTCCCCCACGACCTCGGCGACGTCCCCGTCCTGGTCGGCACGACCCTTCAGGAACAGCGCAGCGCCGAGCTGTGGTGGCGGGCCGGCGCCCCGCTGGCCCCCTCCTCCCTGCACTTCGGCACCGCGCTGCGGGAGGCCTTCGGCGCCACGCGCACGTACACCTTCGCCAACGCCTGCGCCGCCTCGCTGTACGCGCTGGCCATGGCCACCGACCTCATCGAGGCGGGGGCCGCGGACACCGTCGTGGTGGCCGGCACGGACGCGATCGGCGAGAGCGCCTTCGGCACGCTGGACCGGGTGCAGAACGACGTCCCCGACGCCCTGCGCCCGTTCGACCGTTCGCACAAGGGCATGCTGATGGGCGAAGGCGCGGTGGCCGTCGTCGTCCGGCGCGTCCCCGCCGCGGAGTCACCCGGCCGGCGCGTGCACGCGCGCGTGCGGGCCGTCGGCATCAACTGCGACGCCCACCACCCCACGGCGCCCGACCCCGAGGGCATCACCCGGGTGGTGCGCGACGCCCACCGGCGCGCCGGGGTCTCCCCCGAGGACATCGACCTCGTCATGCTGCACGGCAGCGGCACCCCCAAGAACGACTCCACCGAGGCCGGGGTGCTCTCGCAGATCTTCGGGCCCGGCACCGGGCACCGGGGCGGCGGGCCGCTGATGACGGCCATCAAGTCGATGACCGGCCACACGCTGGGCGGTTCGGGGCTGCTGAGCCTGGTCGTCGCGGCGCTGGCCTTCCGGCAGGGCACGGTGCCGCCGGTGCTCGGGCTCGCCGACCCGGTCGAGGAGGCCGCGGGGCTGCGGCTGGTCCAGGACACGGCGGCCGCGGCCGGCATCGGTCTCGCCCAGGTCGACGCGTTCGGCTTCGGCGGGATCAACGCCGCGGCGATAGTGGAGGCGGCGCGATGAGCGACAGCGCGAACACCGACCGGACGGCGGGCGGCTCCGCGGCCCACCAGGTCGTCGTCACCGGCGTCGGGCTCGCCGTCCCCGGCCTCACCTTCCCCGACGAACTCCTCGGCGCCGTGCGCGAGGGCGGCTTCGACCCGCACACCGGGCTCACCGGCCGCGAGATGCGGCACAAGGACCGCGCCTCGCGCCTCGCCCTGCGCGCCGCCGAACCGGCCCTGCGGGACGCCGGCCTGCACGACGGCAAGGCCTTCACCGGGGACGGCGACACCACGGCCGTGCTCGTCAGCTCCAACTTCGGCATCCTGGACAGCGTCTGCGCGTTCGCGGACGTCATCGCGCGGGACACGGTGACCGGCCTGAGCCCCCTCGGCCTTCCGCAGACCTCCAGCAACGTCATCGCCGGCTCCGTCGCCATGCGCCACGGGCTGCGCGGTCCCAGCATCACCCTGTGCAACGGCCCCACCAGCGGGCTCGACGCCGTGTACTGGGCGTGCGGGACCCTCGCCTCGGGGCGCGCGGGGACGGCCGTCGTCATCGGCGTCGAGCCGTCGGGCGACGCCGTCACCAAGCTGCTGGGCGGCCCGGTCCTCGACGGCGCGGTCGCCCTCGTCCTGGAGTCGCGGGCGCGGGCGCGGGCACGCGGTGCCCGGCCGCGGGCCGTCATCGGCGAGGGCGCGTACGCGCGCGGCGCGGACCCGGGCGCGGCGGTGACCTCCGTCCTGCAGGGCGCCTCCCCCGCCTCCGTCGGCATGTGGCTGACCGGCGAGGACTCCGCCGGTGCTCCTGCGGGCGCGCCGGCCGTCGACCTGACGGGCCGGCTCGGCCGCTGCTCCGGGGCCCTGGGCGTGCTGCAGTGCGCCGCGGCCGTCGCCCACTTCGACCGCCGCGCGGAAGACGGCGCGAAGGACGGCGCGGTCCTGGCCTCGGCCGGGAGCGCCGGCGACGATGCCGCGGCGGCGCTGCTGCTCACCGCTCCCTGACCGGTCAACTCGCCTTTTCCCGATCGCATTTCACTTCACGTATCGAAGACCCGACTCCCGAATCCGGAGACCCGCCATGACCCTTCAGCCCACGACCTCCCCCCTCGACGTCGAAGAGCTCCGCGCCGTGGTCGCCGACGCCCTCGAACTCCCCGTCGAGGAGGTCACCGACGACGCCCGCTTCAAGGAGGACCTCGACGTGGACTCGCTGATCTCCCTGGAGATCGCCGTGCGCATAGAGGAGCAGTACGGCATCCGCATCGACGACTCCGACCTCGCGGACCTGGGTTCCTTCCGGCGGATCGCCGAGCTGGTGCGGGACCGGGTCGCGAGCCGGTCCGCGGCATGAGCGCGGCGGCCGGCACCGCGCGGAGCGGCCCTCCGCCCGGTGCCGCACCGCGGCCGGTGGCCCTTGTCACCGGCGGCTCGCGCGGCATCGGGCGGGCGGTGGTGACGCGGCTGGCCGAGGACGGTCACGACGTCGCCTTCTGCTACCGCTCCCACTCCGACGACGCCGAGGCCGCCGCGAAGGCGGCCCTGGCGGCGGGCGCCCGGGTGTACGCGCGGCAGGCGGACGTGGCGGACGCCGGCGCGGCCCGGGAGTTCGTCACCGCGGCCGTGCGCGAGCTCGGCCCTCCGAGCGCGGTCGTCACCTGCGCGGGCATCACCCGCGACCGGCCCCTCGCGCTGATGGCCGACGAGGAGTGGCGGGAGGTCATCGACACCAACCTGCACGGCACGTACAACATCTGCCGCGCGGCCGTCTTCCCGCTGATGAAGCGCCGCAAGGGGGCGTTCGTCACCCTCTCCTCCATCGCCGGCGTGAGCGGCAGTGCGACGCAGACCAACTACTCCGCCTCGAAGGCGGGCATCATCGGCTTCACCCGCTCGCTCGCCAAGGAGGCCGGCCGGTACGGCATCCGTGCCAACGTCGTCGCCCCGGGGCTGATCGCCACCGACATGACGGCTTCCCTGCCGGAGGCGGTGACGAAGCGTCACCTGGAGCAGATCCCGCTCGGCCGGGCGGGCGCCGCGGAGGAGGTGGCCGACCTGGTCGCGTACCTGGTGTCGGACCGGGCCTCGTACATCACCGGTCAGGTCGTCGAGATCAACGGGGGTTTACCGGGATAACACACCGAACGCCACCGGAGAAAGATCGAACGGATATATCTACGAATAGCGCAGCCGCTCTCCCGCCCCCGTTCCCGGCGTCCCCCAACCGGTGCCGATACCAAGGGAATCCATTCTGCGGAGCTCCGCCGCGTACAGGTGGAAGCCATTCCGCGAATGGACTCCCGGGCACCCGGAGTGACGTGTACCCTCAAGCACCTGTCGGCAACTGTGCGGAGCTCGGGGGAGCCATGACGCCGTCAACACGTGGTGCGATTTTCAAACCCAAGGTGATCGTCGCGATCGATTTCGGAACGCACGGCACCGGATTCGCCTGGGCCACCGTCTCCGCGCTCCAGGACGCGGCGGGACACCGGGTCGTGGTCTACCAGCCGTTCACACAATCCGGGGGCCACACCTACCCGAAGGACCTGAGCGCCGTTCTGGTCGACCGGGCGGGCCGACCGGTGAAGTTCGGCGAAAAGGCACGCAATGCCTGGGACCGCGAACTCGCCCGCGGGAACCCCCAGAATTTCGGCTACGCAAGCAAGTTCAAGATGGCCATTCACGGCCGCGAGGGAAAGTCGGACATCCCGGAGTTCCAGGGCCGCCTGGCGGGGGCACGCCGTGACACCGTCAAGGACCTCGTCACCGCCATGCTCAGGCACGTCCGCGGGGCCGCGCTGGACCAGATCGGCCGCTACGCCGTCGGCGGCGCGGCCTACACCGCCGACGAGATCCGCTGGTGCCTGACCATCCCCGCCATGTGGACCGAGGCCGACCGGCAGTTCATGCGGACGGCCGCCGTCTCGGCCGGGCTGCCGGGGGACGCCGAGCGGCTGCTCCTGGTGCAGGAGCCCGAGGCCGCCGCGGTCTACTGCGCGCTCAACGCGGGCACCGTGCTCGGCCCGGACCGCCCCGAGGGGCAGCTGGAGGTCGACACCCCGGGCAGCCGGTTCATGGTCGTCGACTGCGGCGGCGGCACCGTCGACATCACCAGCTACCAGATCCGCGCCGAGGGCGTGGGCCCCGGGCAGCTCAAGGAGACCCGCGTCGCCGACGGCGACCGCCTCGGCTCCGCCTACGTCAACCACGCCTTCGTCACCGGCATCCTCACCGACCGCTTCGGGGAGCAGCAGCTCAAACAGCTCGTCGCCGCCTTCCCCAAGGAGGTCGGTCAGCTGGAGTCGGAATGGGAGACCGAGAAGGTGCGGCTGGTCTCCGAGACCGCCGCCGACGGCACCCCCGTGATCAGCGACACGGTGCTCGTCAGCATCCCCGGCAAGATCTGGGACGCCCTCGACGAGACGACCAGGTCCCGGCTGACGGTGCTCGCCTCGGGCGAGACGCACTACATCGAGATCACCGCCCACGAGGTCACGAAGCTCTTCGAATCCGTGGTGCGCCCCATCCTCGGCACCATCGAACGGCAGCGGGCCGCCGCGTCCGGGGACGGGCCGCCGGTGGGGCGCGAACAAATGCTGCTGGTGGGCGGATTCGCCCGCTCCACCTACCTCCGCGACCGCATCGCCCAGCGCTTCGGACACGAAGTCCGGGTGATCACGCCGATGGACCCCGCGGTCGCCGTTCTCGGCGGCGCCGTGCACTTCGCCTACGACCCGTCCATCATCTGGGGACGGCGCTCCAAATACACCTACGGATTCGGCTGCAGCATGCCGTTCCGGCACGGCATCGACCCCCAGGAGAAATTCTTCATCGACGACGACGGAAACGAGAAGTGCAATGACCGGTTCGTCGTGATGGCCCGGCGCGGCGATCTCGTTCCGACCGATCACCAGGCGCTGAACACCGTGGCGGTATTCCCCAAGTGGACCTCGGTCCAGGTGACCATCCACGCCACGTACGCACACGACCCGCAATACACGGACGAGGAGGGCTGCGAAGCCATCGGGAAAGTCATTCCCGATATCTCCGGCTCGGTCGGGCTGCCCACGAGCCAGCGTTCCCTGGACGTCGCGTTCTCCTTCGGGACGACGGAGATCCAAGTAGAGGTCCGCGACCGCCGGTCCGGAGCCGCCCGCAGCGCCGACGTCGCCTTCGACGACCTCTACGGCCGCGGCAGCACCGACCGCCCCGACGCCCCGCAAGGAAGGTGAGCCGAGCCATGTACGACCACTACGGGTGGAACGAGCACGAGGCCCCTCAGGAGCAGCCCGCCGCCCCCTCCATGCGAGCGGCGACGAGCGGGCAGTACTCGCAGGAGTGGTGGCTCGGCCAGCTGCGGGACCTGCACGAGCGGCTGGTGGCGGTGGAGTCGTGGCAGCACGGCGTGGACGCGCGGGCCGAGCAGCAGACCGCCAAGTCCAGGAGGGCAGGCTCCGCGCAGCACGACATCACGCGCCTGCGGGAGACGGTGGGCCAGATGTCGGACGGGGTGACGGTCATGGCCTCCCGCGTGGAACACCTGGAGGCCCGGATCCGGCAGGTGGAGACCCTGCTGGACCGGCTGCGCTCCGCGGGGGTCCGCGACGCCATCGCCACCGGGGAGGCGCCGAGCGACATGCACCGGCGCCACTCCCAGATCAAGGAGCGCTACCAGCGGCTGGTCGACCAGGACCTGCGCAACCTCGCCCGCGAGCTGTGCCCCGCCGACGCCCGGCAGTGGGACCGGATCGCCGGCGGCATGCCGGCCGCTCGGGCGCGCGCCGTCGCCGAGACCGTGCGCCTCCTCTTCGCCCCGGCCCAGCAGGGCGCGGCCGCGGCCACGGAGGGCGTGCTGTCCGCGCTGGCGGAGCGCGGCTACGCGACCGAGGGTGTCGAACCCCGGCTGCGCAAGGCCGTGGAGGCGGCCAACGGCATCGTCCGGGACATGGCCTGTGTCGAACTGCCCGCCACCCTGCAGTTCGACACCGGCGTCGAAGCCCTCGCCGAGGGCGACTACCAGCCGTACAACAGACAGGACAGCGGCTCCCCGGGCTTCGTCGTCGCGCCCTCCTACGCCGTCAAGGGCGAGGCGCCCGAGCACCACCTGAAGGCGTTCGTCTTCCTGGTCCCGGACGAGGCACCGTGACGGCCCCCGAGGACACCCTCTCCCTGGAGATCGTCGCCCGCGGCGTGCCGCTCGTCGACGACCGGCTGCTCCTCGAACTGACCAACGACCTGCACACCGCGAACGACCTGGCGCGCGCCGGGGCCCGCGAGGGTTTCTTCGCCCGCCTGCTCGGCCGCGCCACCGGCCGCGACCGCATACGCGAACGCACCGTCCGCGACCGGATGCTGAGCACCCAGAAGCTCACGCTGCGCTGGCTGACGCACCTCAGCGAGCGGATGACCGTGACCGACCTCGTGGTGGCCGAGGTCTCGGAAGAGGTGCACGACGCGAAGAAGCGGATCGAGTGCGTCGAGACGTCCACCCAGTGGTCGGCGGACGCGATCGGCGAGCTGGGGGCCGTCCTGGCGCGGCTGGCCAGTGACACGGGCCGCTTCCTGTCCGACCACGAGCGCCGGCTGGCGGCGCTGGAGGCCCGTACGGCCATGGACGCCGCGGCCCGCCGCTGGCGCCACCCGCGGCCCGACCCGGGCCTGCCCTGGCTGGTGGGAGCGGTCCTGCTCGCCCGCGAGGTGGCCTCCGGCCCGGCCGGCACGTACGCCTTCGGCGGCGGAGAGGCCCTCATGCAGCGGCAGTTGACCGAGCGCATGCTGCAGGACCCGCCCGTGCCCTGGTTCGAGGGGGTCAAGTCGCTGCCGGCCATGCTCACCACCGCCGTCCGCGACCTGCCCGGCGAGAACCACCGGCTGATGGTGGCCGAACTGCTCGGCCTGGGCGTGCCGGACGAGCTGTCGGACGCGGCCGGGCCGCTCACCTCAGCCCTGGCCCGGGCGGCGGAGCTGGCCGTGGCCGGGGCCGAAGCCGACGAGGCCGCGCGGCAGGCCCTGCGCGACAGCAGCGGCAGCGGCGACCTCTTCCTGCCGTCCAGCCTGAGCGTCGAGCAGCTCGTACGGCGCATCGTGGCCGAGCAGTTCGCGGAGGCGCGTCAGCGGCGGATCCGGCTCCGCAAGCTCGCGGAGTCCGACGACGGTGGACAGGGCGGTGGCAGGACGTGAGTGACGCACAGGACGTCGAGCGCACCTTCTCCGCGTGGGCGGAGCGCGCGGGCAGCGTGACGCCGGGGCACGCCGCCCCCGTGCCGACGGCGGCGCCGGGCCCGGACGACCCCGCCACGGCGCCCGGGAGCCGGCCGCCGTTCCGGCCGGCCGGCTCCCTGCGCATCGGCCTGGTGCTGGCCGGCGGGGGCGCCAAGGGCGCCTACGAGCTGGGCGTCTGCGACTACCTCGCGGAGATGGGCCTCGACATCGCGGCCGTCGCCGGCACCAGCATCGGCGCCCTCAACGGCGCCGTGCTCGCCAGCGCCCCGGACCTGAAGACCGGCACCCTGCGCCTGGCGGAGTTCTGGGAGCGCTTCTCCACGCAGTCGGGCGTGGCACCCTTCGCCGACCAGGGCCTGCCGCTCGACGCGGCCGGGGCGGCGGCCGAGGGCACGGCCCGGCAGGCCCGGCTGCTCGCCCCGCGGCTGCTGGGCCTGCGCCGCCGGGTCGGCCTGCTGGAGGAGCTGGTGAACGAGGCGGTGGACGCGTCCGCGATCCGGGCCGGCCGGCCCCTGTGGGTGGTCGCCTACCCGCTGGCCCGCACGGAGTCGCTGCCCGTACGGCTGCGCCACCTCATGGAGGTGCTGCGGTGGCTGGGCGGCGCGCGGGGCGACGTCCTGCCGATCAACGGCTATCCGGAGCACCAGATCCGCGAAGCCGTGCTCGCCAGCGCGGCGCTGCCGTTCATCTTCCCCTCGCGCGTGGTCGACGGCTGCGCCTACCTCGACGGCGGGCTCGGCGGCCCCGGCGACCGCACGCCGGTGCGCGCCTTCGCGGAGCAGGAGCACTGCGAGGTCGTGGTGGTGGTCCACCTGCACCCGGACGCCGTCGTGAGCTCGCACGCCGCGAGCCGCGTCACCCGCATCGACATCCGGCCCAGCGTGCCCATCGTCCCGCCCGGCCCGCTGGGGCCGCTGACCGGTCTGCTGTCCTTCTCCCCGGACCGGGTCCAGGCGCTGCGCCGGCTCGGCTACCGCGACGCATGGGTACGCTTCGAGGAGCTCCACCACCTGCTCGGCGTGCACAACTCCCTCTCCCGGGCCGAGACCCGCATGCTCGCGGCGTTCCAGCGGCTGTGCGACGCCCCCCGGCCCGCCACACCGTCGTGACGACCGCTCCGGAGGGCACCGTGCGAGATCTCCCCTGGCACCTGAGCCGGCCGATCGCGCACCGGGGCCTGCACGGGGGCCCGGACGCCGTGGCGGAGAACTCGATGGCCGCGTTCCGGCGCGCCGTCGAGCACGGCGTCCCCTTCGAGCTCGACGTGCAGCTGACCAGGGACGGCGCCCTCGCCGTCGTGCACGACGCGGCGGTCCGCCTGCCGTCGGGCCGTGAACTGCCCGTCACCTCCCTGCGGCTGGGGGAACTGCGGGCGGTGGCCTCCTCGGCCCTCGCGGGCCACGTGCCCGCCACGCTGCCCGAGGTGCTCGCCCTGGTGGCCGGCCGCGTGCCCGTCATGGTCGACGTCCGCCGGTGGGGCGTGGCCGGGGCGTCCGGCCTGGAGCGGGCCGTGGCGGCGGCGCTCCGCGGCTACGACGGCTGCGCCGCCGTGCAGTCCTTCGACCCCCGCACGGTCCACCGGCTCGTGCGCTTGCTCCCCGGCGTGCCCGTCGGGCAGATCGCGGGCGCCCTCCGGTCCGCGCCGCCGGTGCTGCGCGCCGCCGGCCGCTCCATGGTCACCAACGCCGTCTCCCGCCCCGGCTTCATCAGCTTCGAACTGGAGGCCCTGCCGTCGCGGGCCCTGCGCTTCTGGCAGCGGCGGGGCCTTCCCGTCATCGGATGGACCGTCCACTCGCCGGAGGAGGAGCGCGCCGCGCGGGAGTCGGTGAGCAACGTCTTCTTCTCCGGGTACCTGCCCGTGTCAGCCTTGTGAACTTGCTTGTCAGCCTTGTGGACTTGGGGGAAAGCGTGTTGAGGAAACTGGGCCTGAGAGCGGCCGCGCCGCGCTGGCGCAACTCCGAGGAGGGCTTCACGGCCGCCACCGAGCGGTACGTCCTGGACGTCATCGACTTCTACGACGTCCGCGCCGGGTGGCACCGGCGGCTCTACCGGCTGAGCGGTGCCGTGGTGATCCTCGTCGGCGCGGCCCTGCCCGTGCTGACCGCCCTCGAATTCCCGGGCAAGGCCGTGGCCGTCTCCGGGGCGGGGTTCCTGGTGGCGATCACGACGGCGCTCAAGAGCCTCTACCGCTGGGACGTCTCCTGGATCCTGCTGCGGGAGACCGAGATCGAGCTCACCCGTGTCTATCTCGCCTGGAGGGCGGGGGGACTCGGGCCCGACGGGTCCGACGGCTCGTCCCGGTCGGCGAACGCCCTGCTCGACGCGGTGTTCCGCATCCGCCGCCGCGAGTCCTCGGAGTTCTTCAAGAACCTCCCCGACCCCGGCCCGGCCCCTCAGCCGGTGAACGGCGGCGCCCCGAACCGCGCCGTCCGCTGACGGAGAGCCCGTTCCCGCGGGTCACCGGGTCGGTGCCGGCGTCTCCGCGAGGAGGGTGCGCACCCATGCGGCCTCCGGGACGCCCAGCCGTTCGAAGAGGGCCAGGGCCTCGCGCAGGTGCTCCTGGCCCCGGGACGGATCGCCCAGGCGGGGCAGGGCCCGGCCCAGGACGGCGTGGGCCAGGCCCTGGCAGTAGGCCTTGCCCAGTTCGCGGGCGATCTGCAGGGACTGCTCGGCGCAGGAGACGGCATCGTTGTCACGCCACTCGGCCAGCCGGCACTCCGCGAGGCGGGCCCAGGCCAGCCCTTCCCAGCCACGCTGCTGCTGCTCGATGAAGTAGCCGAGGGCGTCGCGCAGTTGACGGGCCGCCAGATCCGGGCGGCCCGTCCTGTGGAGGACGCAGCCGTGCTGGTAGAGCGTGAGGGCGACGGTCGGGCCGTTGCCGGTGGCCTCGGCGAGGCGGACGGCCTCGGCGGCGTCGCGCTCGGCCTTGCCGGGCTGGTCCAGCGCGAGGCGGACGCGGGCGGTGTTGGCGAGCACCCGCGCTTCGCTGCCCCTGTCGCCCAGGACGTCGCACAGGACGCGGGCCTGCTCCAGCAGGGGCAGGGCGCGCGCGGGGCGATCGGTGGCGAAGCAGAGGATGCCGAGGGCGTTGGCGGCGAGGTGGCGGCACATGGGGTCGCCGGCGGCCTCCGCGAGGCGCAGCGCCTCGGACAGCTCCCGCTCGGCGGCCTCGTACACGTCGGTGAGGTAGTGCAGGTTGCCGAGGGTGTACCGGGCGCGGGCCTCGACGCACGGGTCTGCCGCCCCGCGCGCCGCGGCGGCTGTCAGCTCGGACAGGCGGCGCAGTTCGTCGCGGTGGGCGGGCCCCTCGATGAGGCCGGACCAGGTGAGCAGCAGATCGCCCGCGGCGCGCAGCGCGCCGGGGAGTTCGCGCACGGCCTGGGCGAGGGTGGCGGCGAGCGTGATGTGCTCGCGGCGCAGCCACTGGCGGGCCTCGTCGGCGTCGGCGAAGGCGAGGCCGGGGGCGGCGACGGGGTGCAGGTGGCGGTGCAGGGCGTGGTCGGGTTCGAGGACACGGGAGGCGTTGCCGACGGTGGCGAGCAGGTGGTCGAGAAGGCGCGAGACGGCCCCGCTGCGCTCCTGCGGCGATTCCGTGCGCTCGGCCCGGCGACGCGCGTAGAGCCGCAGGAGGTCGTGGAAGCGGTAGCGGCCGGGGGCGTACGACTCCAGCATGCCGGCGTCGGCGAGGCCCTCGGCGAGGTCCTCGGCGGTGAAGTCGTCGCGGTCGAGGAGGACGGCCGCGGCGGCCAGCGGGAGGTCGGGGGCGTCGGCGAGGGCCAGCAGGCGGAAGGCCCGGGCCTGGTCGGACGGCAGGTGGGTGTAGCCGAGCCGGAAGGTGGTCTCCACCGTCAGGTCGCCGGCCTGCAGCTCGTCGAGGCGGCGGCGCTCGTCGTCGAGGCGGGCGACGAGCGAGGCGAGCGTCCAGCCCGGCCGGGAGGCGAGGCGGGAGGCCACGATGCGCACGGCCAGCGGCAGGTGGCCGCACGAGGCGACCAGGTCCCTGGCGGCGCGCGGCTCCCCGGCGACCCGCTCCTCGCCGGCGATGGCGGCCAGCAGCGAAAGGGCTTCCGGCTCGCTGGACACGCCGATGTGGAAGTGGCGGGCGCCGCCGAGGGTGATGGCCCGGGAACGGGTCGTCACGAGCACGGCGCAGCCGGCGGTGCCGGGCAGCAGCGGGCGGATCTGGGCGGCGTCGCGGGCGTTGTCGAGGAGGAGCAGCACGCGCCGGTCGGCGAGCACGGACCGGTAGAGGGCCGCCCGTTGTTCCAGGTCGTCGGGGATGTCGGTCTCGGGGACGTCCAAAGCCTGCAGGAAGTGGGCCAGGACGCTGCCGCTGTCGGCGGGGTCGGAGCCGGCGCCCCGCAGGTCCACGTAGAGCTGGCCGTCGGGGAAGGCGGGGCGGGCCAGGTGGGCGGTGTGGACGGCGAGGGTGGTCTTGCCGACGCCGCCGATGCCGGTGAGCATGGCGATCATCACGGCGGGTCCGGCGGCGCCGGTCAGCGCGCCGTGCACGTCGCGCACCAGGTCCTCGCGGCCGGTGAAGTCGGGTATGCCGGCGGGCAGCTGGAAGGGGGCTCCGGCCGGGCGGCGCGCCTCGCCGCTGCCGGGCGCGGCCGCGGCTCCGGCGGCGGGCAGCGCGAGCCCGGGGTCGCCGGCGAGCACCTGGGCGTGCAGTCTGGTCAGCTCCGGGCCGGGCTCGACGCCGAGCTCCTCGACGAGCAGCCGCCGCGCCTCCGCGTAGGCCGCGAGCGCGTCGACCTGGCGGCCGCAGCGGTAGAGGGCGAGGACCAGCTGGGCGCGCAGCCGCTCGCGCAGCGGGTGCTCGGCGGTGAGCGAGGTGAGCTCGGGGACCAGTTCGGCGTGGCGGCCGAGGGCGAGCCCGCAGTCGAAGAGGCCCTCCTGCGCGGCCAGGCGCGCTTCGGAGAGCCTGTCCTGCTGGCGCTCGCAGTAGGGGCCGGGGAGACCGGCGAGCGCGGCGCCGTGCCAGAGGTCCAGGGCGGCGGCGTACGAGGCGTGGGCGGTCGCGGTGTCACCGGCGGCGTGGGCGGCGGTGGCCTCGGCGAGGAGGCGTTCGAAGACGAGCGCGTCGACGCGCTCGGGTGCCACGCGCAGGGCGTAGCCGCCGGCGACGGAGACGAGGACGGTCGCGGGGGTACGGGCGGCGCGCCCGGGTTCGAGGAGGGTGCGCAGGCGGGAGGCGTACGTGCGGACGGTGCCCAGGGCCTGGGGCGGTGCGGCCTCGCCCCAGAGGGCGTCGATGAGCTCGTCGCTGGAGACGGTGGCGCCGCCGCGCAGCAGGAGGACGGCGAGCATGGCGCGCTGCTGGCGCGCGCCCAGGTCCACGTGGTGACCGTCCGCCAGTGCGCGCACCGGGCCGAGCAGCTGGAAATGGAGCCGGTCTGCGGACGGCTCTGTTGTGTCCCGCATGTTTCCCCCGACCGTGCCCTGCCGGCTCTGTCCGGCGACAGATGGTGACAGTACCTCAGCGCCCGGCAAGGGAGCAGAGGACGGGTGAGGGGCCGTTGATCGTCCGTTGATGGCGCCGTTACATACTGCAGGCACAGTTGTTCCATGCGCATCACAGCGCGCCTGACACAGGAGTTTTCGATATGACCGCTGAGGACCCCAAGAGCACCGAGCAGGCCGGGGCCCCCGCCGAGCAGCCCGCCACGCCGTCCGAGCAGGCGCTCGCGTCCGAGCTGGACAAGCCGGTCGAGCACGCGGAGGGCGCCGCGCCGCAGAGCCAGGGCGGCAGCGGCCCGATCCGTCCGACCCACACGACGGGGGCGCAGTAACCGCAAGGCAGGGCCGGGTTCCGCCGTGCGAACGGCGGGTCCCGGCCTTCCCTTTGCGGCGCCCCGGTCGTTAAGACTGAGCAAAGAACGCACCGGCGCCGCTCCATGGGCGACCCTCGGGAAGCGAATACCGGACAGGCGCGGCCCGCTGTGTCCGGTCACCGCCCGGCGGCCGTCCACGCCCGTCACTCCCGTTCAGGGGGACGGCTTCCGGTGCCGCTGGGCCGCCGGGGGACTGCGGCCGGCACCCTTCGCACGACCGAATGTCGCTCTTGAACTTCCGCCTGTCCCGTCGGGATACTCGCCCGTATCCCGTTCTTGACATGGACGCGACGATCTCATCGGCCTGTCGCGCGCCGTGTCCTCACCGATGCGCATCACCCACGCGTCACGCACACGGGTCGCGCACGTGCGTCACGCACGCGCATCGCACCCGCACGTCCTCCACGCCCGGGCACCATCGTGCCGCCGGGCACTCCCCCACAGGAGGTCACGAGTGAAACGTTCCCGCATCTCCACGCGCTGTACGGCCGGCGCCGGCGCGGCGATGGTCGTCCTGACGGCCGCTGCACTGACGCTCCCCGGCGCGCACGCGTCCTCGCCGGCGCCCCGTCAGCTCTCCTCGCCGCAGGCCGCGGAGCTGGCCCGGCAGATCTCCGCCGACCTCGGCGCGGACTCGGCCGGTTCGTACTACGACGCCGGGACCGGCAGGCTCGTCGTCGGCGTCGTCGACCAGGAGGCGGCGGCCAGGGTACGGGCCGCCGGCGCCGAACCCAGGACCGTGCGCCACTCGGCCGCCGAGCTCGCCTCGGCCCTGCGGACGCTGAAGGCGGAGGCGGCTGTTCCGGGCACGGCCTGGTCGGTGGACCCCCGCTCCAACAAGGTCGTCGTCACCGCCGACAGCACGGTCACGGGCGCCCGGCAGGACCGGCTGGACAAGGCCGTCGCACGGCTCGGCGACAAGGTCGCGGTCAAGAGAACGGCAGGGAAGTTCCGTCCGCTCATCGCGGGCGGCGACGCGATCTGGGGCAGCGGCGTGCGCTGCTCGCTGGGCTTCAACGTCACCAAGGGCGGCAAGCCGTACTTCCTCACGGCCGGGCACTGCGGCAACGCCTCGCGGACCTGGTCCGCGACCCAGGGCGGCGCCCAGATCGGCGTGGTCGAGAGCTCGTCCTTCCCCGGCCACGACTACGCGCTCGTCCGCTACACGTCCACCATCGCCCACCCGAGCGCGGTGAACCTCTACAACGGCGGCACGCAGAACATCAGCAAGGCCGGGGAAGCCGTCGTCGGCGAGAAGGTGCAGCGCAGCGGCAGCACCACCCGGGTCCACGGCGGCGAGGTCACGGCCCTCGACGTGACCGTCAACTACGAGGAGGGGGCGGTCGAGGGCATGATCGGCACCTCGGTCTGCGCCGAACCGGGCGACAGCGGCGGTGCCCTCTTCGACGGCGCCACCGCCCTCGGCCTCACCTCGGGCGGCAGCGGCGACTGCTCCGGCGGCGGGGAGACGTTCTTCCAGCCCGTACCGGCGGCGCTGCAGGCGTACGGGGCCCAGCTGCCCTGAGGCCGGCAGGCGCCGGCGTGACGCCGTGCGGTGACGCCGTGCGGTGACGCCGTGCGGTGACGCACTCCTCCGGGGATCCCCTCCGCGGGCTCCCCGGAGGCATCCGGGCCGGGGTGGGTCGCCCCGGCCCGGTCGGCCGTCGCCGTCCGGGCCGGAACCGGGCCGGTCCGGGCCTCCCGGTCAGTTGACCCGGCCGTACCAGACGCTGCCGGACCAGATCTTCTCCAGGCGGACCTTCGCGCCCGGCTTGGGCGAGTGCCAGATCTTGTTGCTACCCGCGTAGATCCCGACGTGGTAGACGTTGCTCCCCGAGTGGAAGAAGACCAGGTCGCCCGCCTGGCGGGAGCCGGCGGAGATGTGCCGGGTCTTGTTGTACTGCGCGGCCGCGGTGCGCGGCAGGGTCTTGCCGGCCTTCTTGAACGAGTAGAGCGTGAGGCCCGAGCAGTCGAACCGGTTGGGGCCGGCGGCGCCGTACTGGTAGGGGGAGCCCTGCTTGGAGGCCGCGACCTTCAGGGCGGTGGCGCCCGGAGTGGCCGCGCTCGCCTCGGCCGACATTCCGGGGAGGAGCATCGACGCGGTCACGGTGGCCGCGGTGACCACCGAAGCGGCACCGGCGCGGGACATGAGCGTGGATATGCCAGGGAACGCAGACATGCCAAAACCCTTCGTCATCCGCCTGCGAAAGATGACCTGTCGGGTTCGGGCTGTCGAAGTTGCCCGGCCATCCGAAATGGCTTCACCCCAAGGACCACCGCCATCGTGGTCCGCCGTACCTGGGTCTCCCGCTCCTGCCGATCCATTCGTTTCTGCTCCGCACCCGGTACGGCGGCAGGACTCGGCGTCCGCCCGGGTCGCCCGCCTCGGTGACGGGATCTTGTTGTTCGGTGCACGATCCTGCATCACGGGCCGCCGGAATTCGGAGCGGAAAGGTGCTTCTGTGAACTTCTTCACTTCACGGCGATCCCTGGAACCGGGGTGTTACCCGGCATCACGAGTAGCCGGTAATCCCCTTTATCAAAAGGGAGTTGAAGAACTGATTCGAGTCATCCCGGCGGTGCGCGAAAGACGAGGTGGCGGGGGCCGCGGCAGGGCGGCAGTAGGGCGTCTTTGCGTCAGAAAGCCGTGGCGGCGGGCTCCGTGCGGTTCGCTTCGAGAGCGCGAGGGTAGCCCTACGGCATGCTCACCCTAGGGATCGAGGAGGAGTATCTTCTGCTCGACCCGGCCACCGCGCTGCCGGTACCCCTGGCCGACGAGGTCCGGGCGGCGGTCGACCTGGAACCGGTCGTGAACGAGCGGGAGATTCAGGCGGAGCTGTTGCAGGCCCAGGTGGAAGTCGCCACTCCGGTCTGCTCCGATCTCGCCGAGGCCAGCCGGCACCTGCTGCGGCTGCGCCATGCGGTGAGCTCCGCCGCCAAGCGGTCCGGCTGCCGGATCGCCGCCTGCGGTACGGCGCCGTGCTCGGGCCCCGAGCCCATCCCGGTCACCGGCAATCCGCGCTATCTGGCGATGCGGGCCCGTGCCGCCCAGCTCGTGGACGAGCAGTTCGTCCACGGGATGCACGTCCACGTCGCCATCCCCGACCGCGAGATGGGCGTCGCGGTCCTCAACCGGGTCCGGCCCTGGCTGCCCGTCCTGGTCGCCATGGCGGGCAACTCCCCGCTGTGGAACGGCATCGACACCGGCTTCTCCAGCTGGCGGACCGTGGTCTACAGCCGCTGGCCGGTCAGCGGCCCGCCCCCCTACTTCGACGGCCTCGCGGACTACGAGGCCCGCATCCAGGCGCTGTTGACGGCCGGGGCGATCGAGGACCGGGGCCAGCTCTACTGGCAGGCACGGCTGTCGGACCGCTATCCCACGATCGAGGTGCGCTGCCTGGACGTCCAGCTGCGCGCCGACGACGCCGTCATGTTCGCGGGCATCGTCCGCGGGCTGGTCGCCACCGCCATCCGCGACGAGAAGGCCGGGCTGCCCCCGACGCCCTGCCTGCCGGAGCTCCTGGCCGCGGCGAACTGGCACGCCGCCCGGCACGGGCTCGACGGGGTCCTCGTGGATCCCGCGGGCCGGCGCCACGGCGCGGACGAGGTCGTCCGCAGCCTCCTCGCCCACATAGGGCGGTCACTGGAGGAGTCGGGCGACACCCGGCAGGTGAGCTCGCTGGTCAGCCGCCTGCTGCGGCGCGGCACCGGGGCGGACCGGCAGCGCCGGGCGCTGGCCACGGACGGACTGAAGGCGGTGACGGAGCTGATCTCGGAACCGTAACGGCAGGTCAGAAGTGCGGGTCCCCCGCGATCCGCCCGCCCAGGGCCCGGCAGGTGTCCGGGAGGTGGCGCACCCGCGTCGTCAGCAGGAGGGCCGCCAGGCCCAGATAGACATAGGTCAGCACCTCCCGGGCGTATTCGCCCGGAAGCGCGAACTGCACCGCGAAGAGGATGAAAAGGGCTGCGGCCTGCCACCCGGCGAAGCGCAGGTCCAGCAGGACGACGACGGCCAGGACGGTCTGCGCGGCCGTCAGGGCCACCTCATCGACCTGACGGGTCACCAGCGGCAGGGCCGCCCCTCCCCCGCCGAGCGCGTGGGCGAGGGGCAGGCAGCCCACCAGCAGCGTCCACTGGTTGACCTTGCTCGACAGCAGCGCGCCGAGCCCGTCGCCGGCTCGCATGCGCCAGGCGAAGACCACGGCGACGATCAGCTCCGGGGCCTCGGAGGCGAGCGGGGCGAGCCACTGGACCAGGACGAAGCGGTCGATGCCGAGCGAGGCGCCCGCCTCCACCAGCCCGCTCGCGAACGGCTCGGCGCAGGCGAAGACCACGGCCGCGGCGCCCGCGAAGAGCACGGCCGTCACGGTGCGCCGCCCGGCCCGCGGCAGCAGGGCCAGCCGCGCCGGGACGCCGACGAGCTCCTCCATCTCGCCCGAGCTGCACTTCGCGATCCGGTAGAGGTAGTAGCCGTACCAGGGGACGAGCACCACCGGCACGTACCAGCCGATCTCCCGGCTGAGCGGCATCACGAACGCGAAGACGGCCGCCACCGCGAGGAAGGCGACGTCGATGCGGCGGTGCGGCTCCAGCACGATCGCGCCCGGGGCCGCGCCGCGGCGGCGCAGCGCCAGGGCGGCGGCGAGCGCGACGAGCGGCCAGCCGACGCCCACCAGCAGCCGGTTCGCGCCGGTCATGTTGGCCGCGGCGTAGGCGGCGTAGGAGGGGTCGGATCCGGCCGCGTAGGCGAAGTAGAGGTCGACGGCGTACTCGGGCAGCACGGCGATGAAGGCCAGCAGGGCCAGGGCGAGCGCTCCGGCCATGTCCACGCGGGCCGTCTCCGCGGCCCACATCAGCAGGAGCGCCGAGCAGAGCACCCCCAGGCCGAAGACGGCCACGGCCCAGCCCGGCGAGAGCCCGGCGCCGCTCAGCCGCGCCACGACCGCGGGGGCGGCCCCGGCGCAGGCCGCGGCGATCCGCGCGGCGCTCGCGGCGACGGAGGGCGGCGCCGTGACCGGTGCCCCGGCCGGTGCCGTGACCGTTGCCGCAGGCTCACCCATGGCCGCTCCTTCCGCGTCGCACCCTTTCCTGCCGATCTACCAGCAGGAACAAGCAGCCGGGAGCGGACAGCCCGGAGGTGACGGACGGTGACGCCCGTTCGGCCCAAAGACCCCGGAACGGCGGACAGATGCCCAGGAATACGGACAGGCCGGCTGCACCCCCGTCGCAGCCGACCCGCGGCCCGATCATGCATCGGAGGTGCGATCATTTCTGCGGCCGACTTTTCATGGGAAAAATCAGCCCGGGAAAACATCTTCCGCAGGAGTCGCCGGTCTGGTATGAGGCCGGCTTTGACAGAGGACAGAACAGCGTGGACAAGGCAGCGTTGCAGGCCCTGCTCCGTGAACGCCGGGCACGCGTCGCGCCGGAGGACCACGGCCTCCTCCGTCCCTCCCGCCAGGGCCGGCGCGCCCCCGGGCTCAGCCAGAGCCAGGTCGACCAGCTGCTGCACCGCACCCACGGCACCTACAACCGGCTGGAGACGGGCGCCTACCCCAACCCGCCCGAGGACCTGCTGCGCGACGTCGCCCGGCTGCTCGCCTTCACCGAGCACGAGTGGACGTCCCTGTGGCTGTACGCGGTGCACCGCAACCCTCCCTACCCCCTGCACCCGCGCTCGGGAACGGAGGTCCCCCGCGCCTGGCAGGAGGTCGTCGACGGCATGTCCCACATGGCCTACATCAACGACCAGTCCTGGCGGGTCCTCGCGCACAACGGGGCCTTCGCCGAGTTGTTCCCGCGCGGCGAGGTCCCGGAGAACACCATGCGCTGGATGACCCTCGACCCCGAGGCCCGCACGGTCCTGACCGACTGGCGCGACCGCTGGGTGCCGGTGATCCTCCCCCAGCTCCGCGCGGCCGTGGCCGCCCTCCCCCACGACGAGACCCTCGCCGCGCTGGAGGCCGACGTCCTCGCCGACCCCACCGTCGGCCCGCTCTACGAGGCGGGCGGCCGGGCCCACATCCACCCCGACGGCGACGAGCGCCCCCTGCACCACGCCGTGCAGGGCCCGGGCTGGGTCTCCCTGTGCGGCGCCCAGCCCCTGGCCTCGCCCCGCTCGCGCCTGATGGTCCTGGTCTTCCGCCCGGGCGAACACAGCGGGCCCACGCCGCGGCCGATGCTCCACGCCGGCCGGCGGGACGCACCGCCGCGCCCTGGTGCTCCGTGCGCCGGATCCGCGTGTGCGGCGGAGACCAGGTCCACAGGCGGAATGTGACCGGCGTCCGGGCGGGTCGCATCCCGGGGCCGTGAGCTGCCGCTTTGCGTCCGCACGGGCCGTGCGGGTTCCGCGGGAGGGCCGGATGGGCAGGGTGCTCTACGGACCCGGGGGGATGACCGAGGGGAGGACGGTGCCCGTGGGACGCATCGCTCGTATCACCGGCCGGGACGTCGTCATCGTCGGCGGCGGGGTCGCCGGGACCAGCGTGCTGCTGCAGCTGGTCCGCGCGCTCGCCGGCCGCCGGCCGCCCCTGCCGGTCCGCTCCGTGCGCGTCGTCGACCCCCACCCGGCCGGCTGGGGCCTGGCCTTCGGGGACGACGACCCGCTGCTGCTGTGCAACACCGCGGCCGAGCTGAACTCGCTCCTCGCGGACCGGCCCGGCGACTTCGTCGATCACCTGCGCGAGCACGGGTGGACGGGCACCGCGAAGGACTGCGTCCCCCGCGCCCGCATGGCCGAGTACTGCGCCGACCGCTCCGCCGAGGCCCGCGAGCAGGCCGCGCGGACCGGCGTCGCCGTCGAGCACGTACGCGCGAGCGCGCGCAGCATCGGCGCCGGCGGCCCGGACGGCCACCGCGTGCGGCTCTCCACCGGCGAGGAGCTGCGCGCCGACGACGTCGTCGTGTGCACCGGCGTCCACCGCCCCCGCGTCCCCGACGGCTTCGCCGCCTTCCTCGGCCACCCGCGCTACCTCGACAGCCCCTATCCGGCGTCCCGGATCCGGGAGGGCCTGCGCCCGGGCTCGCGGGTGCTCGTCCTCGGCAGCCACCAGTCGGCGGCGGACGCGGCGCTGCTGCTGTGCCGCGACGGCCACCGCACCACCCTGACCTCGCCGTCGGGCCGGCTGCCCGCCGTCCGCGAGTCCCTGGCCGCGCCGCTGCGCCCGTACCCGCCGCTGGAGCGCATCTCCCGCCTCGACCCCGCGGACCCCTGTCTGGAGGACCGGCTGGTGCGGTGCGTGGTGGAGGCGATCCGGCTGCACGACCGCCGTCCCCTGCGCCGGCAGGTCTCCCGCGCCTGCGACCCGGTGCAGCGGCTGCGCGAGGAGACCGCCCTCGTCGAGGAGGGCGCGTGCGCATGGCCGGACGTCATGGTGCCCCTGATCGAGCAGCTCATCGCGCTGGGACCCGCCCTGCCCCCGGGCCGCCTGCGGGAACTGGCGGCGGAGTTCGCCTGGATGACCGGGCGGTACGCGACCGCGCTCTCCCACGTCAACGCCCGGCGGCTGCTGGCGCACTTCGACTCCGGGGCGCTGCGCATGGTCCGCCCCTACCCCCGGTCCGTCTCCTTCGAGGGCGGCGCGTGGCGGGTGGAGCGCTCGGGCGCGGCGCCGGAGCGCTTCGACTACGTCGTCAACGCGACCGGCTTCGGCCCGCCCCTCCTGCACTGGGACCGGGAGAAGACCGCCCTCCACGTGGACGGCGAGCCCGACGGGGGCACGGCCGTCAGCCGCCTGGAGGGGGACCTGCGGGTGCGGAGCGGGCCGGAGGCGCCGCCGGAGCACGTGTGGGTGGTGGGAGTCGGCACGCACGTCCGCATCCCGTTCGCGAACCACCTGCGCAATGTGGCCCGCCAGGCCCGCCAGGTCGCGGACCGGCTGGCGCAGGCCGGGCCCGTGCCGGCGGGGCGGGGCGAGGGGGCGGCGCCGGGCACGGGGGCGCAGGCGCGGATCAGGGCGTGAGGCCGCCGGGTCCGGCGCCCCGCACCCGCACCCTCGACGCCCCCGCCCGGCGCGTGGCCGGCACCTCCGTCCGGGGCGGCGCCGAACGCGTGCGGACCGCGTCGTGAGCCACTCCGGTGAGCCAGGCCTCGGCGTCGACGACGAGCAGGACGTGGGCGTCGCCCATGCCGTGCCGGTCGGCCGCCCGCCGCAGGGGGCCGGAGTCCTCCGCCGGGTAGCGGGAGACGGTCGTGCGGGGCTCGCGCGACCCGGAGCCGCGCAGCGTGTCCGCGGCGCGCAGCACCTCCTGCGCCACCTGTCCGGCGAGTCCGGTCAGGGCGGCGGCGGGCCCCGGCGGGAGGGGTTCGCGCAGCCCTTCCTGATGGGTCATCAGCAGCAGCTCGGCGCCGTGCACGATGGTGCGCCCGGTGGCCAGGGCGGCCTCCCAGTGCGGCTCGGGCCGGCCCCGGCCCATGCGCTCCGTCAGGTACTGGGCGAAGGAGGCCTCGGCGAGGTGCATGGCGCGCCGCGCGGCCTGCAGCGGGTCGCCCTGGGAGCGGTCGCGCTGGAGCCGGTCGTCGCCCAGCAGGGCGGTGACGGCGCGGCAGGCGACGGCGCCCTCGGCGAGGAAGTCGGCCGTGTCACGGGCGAGTTCGCCGCGGCCGCCGCGCGGCCAGGCGAGGAGGCCGGCCAGGGCCCCGACGGCGCCGCCGACGGCGACGTCGAGGATCCGCACCTCGGACAGCCGCCAGTCGGCGCCGGAGATCTGGGTGAAGACGAGGACGAAGGCGAGGGTGAAGGCGGCCTGCGTCCAGGCGGGCCCGAGCGGGGGCCCCAGGGTGAAGCCGGCGAGCATGACGACGGGCAGGGCGAGGGCGTAGAAGAGGGGCCGGTCCCCGGCGGCGTAGAGCGTGAGGGCGGCGACGGCGGCGCCCACGACCGTGCCGGCGAAGGCCGGAGCCAGGGCCGCCCGGGTGTCGGCCGCCGAGGTGCGCATGAGGCTGAGGGTCGCGAGCAGCACCCAGAAGCCGTGGGACAGGTCGAGCGCGCCGACGAGCAGCCGGGCGCAGGCCAGCGCCGTGGCCAGGCGAAGGGCGTTCTGCAGGTGGACCGAGTGGGGGGTCAGGTGCATCCGCAGGCGCCGCCACCACAGCAGGTGCGCGGGCGTGTCCGCGTACGCGAGGACGTCCGCGCCGGGGTGCGGCGGCGGTGCGGCGGGCGGCTGCGCCCGGCCGAGCGCGAGGCGGGTGGCCCCGGCGGCCAGCCGGGTGCCTTCGGCGGCTCCCCGGGCGACGGCGTCCTGGCGCAGCCGGGCGGTGGAGGCCTCCTGCAGTTCGGCGACGCGGACGGCGTCGAAGGCGGCGAGGGCCGCGGGCAGCGGGTCGCGCCGGGTGTCCGGGGTGCCGGTGCGCAGCTCGCCCGCGACGGACCTCAGGGAGAGTTCGGTGTGCCGGAGCAGGGACACGGCGGCGGGGCCGGCCGCGGGGTGGCCGGGGCAGTCGGCGAGGCGGTCGAGCTGGTCGCGGACGTGGCGGACGGCCGCGCGGGTGTGGTTGAGGGCCCGGTCGTGCACGGAGGGCGAGGCGGGGCGCTCGGTGACGGGTACGCGGGAGAGGCGGGCGGCGGCCATCGCGCGGTCGGCGGCCTCCCGTTCGGCCGGCGCGCCGCCGCCGGCTTCGAGGTGGTAGGCGGTGGCGCTGGCGTAGTCGGCCACGGCCGCCACCGCCTCGGCGAGGACGGCGCGGTAGGGGACGGGGGCGGGCTCGGGCCACAGGAACCGCTCGGCCAGGACGGCGAGCAGGATGCCGGTGGTCAGGCCGGTGAGCCGGGAGTCCAGGGAGCCGGGATCGTAGGGCGGGAAGCAGGGCAGCACGTAGAAGAGCTGGAAGGCCGTGGCGAGGCCGGTCAGGCGCGGGCCGCCGACGCCGCAGTAGGCGATGACGAAGCCGACGGCGAACATGCCGCCGGCGGCCGCCCAGGGATGGACGGCGAGGAGCGTTCCGGCGGTGACGAGGACCCAGCCGGCGGGCAGGGCGGTGAGCAGGATCCGGGTGCGCTGCCGCGGCGGGCCGGGGACGCGGCAGAACATCACGAGGGGCAGTGCGCCGAACATGGCGTACAGGGCCATGACGGAGTCACCGGTGACGTACCGGAAGAAATAGAAGCCGGGGCAGGCGGCCGCCACCGCCCACAGGGCGCGGCGGGCCGCCTGCGGCACGCCCTCGTGGCGCAGGAGCCGGCGGGCGGGCACGCTCATGCCCGCGTCCACCGGGGCGCCTTCCGCCCGGAGGAGTGCGGCGGAGCGGCCCGGGGGCCGGGTGCGGCATTCCAGCCGATTGTGCGGATCATAGTGTTCCTCACATTAGGTGAGGAAACGTCGGCTTCAAGGCGACACCCCGTCGGTCAGCACCGCAGCGGGTCCCCGATCACCGGACCGGTGGGGCCGGTGTTGCGGCACAGGGCGTACCCCTGTGTCCGCAGGTCGTCGACGATGCCCGGCAGGGCGTCGGGGAAGTTGCTGAAGAGGTGCCCGAGCACCACTCCTCCGCGCTTGTCCTCCGCGGGGGCGTCGCGGACCCTCGCCCGCAGCGTGGCGACGTCGGGGTGGCCGCCGCCGGAGTTCTCCCAGTCGCGGGTGTCGACGGTCCAGGTGCACACGCGGTAGCCCAGGCTCGCGGCGATCCGCGTCTCCCGGGGGCCGTAGTCCCCGAACGGCGGACGGAGCAGCGTGCTCCTGACGCCGTCGCGGATCTCCTTGCGCGCCTCGGCCTCCGGAAGATTCGTCAAGTGCGGGTGCGAATAGGTGTGGTTGCCCACCCAGTGCCCCTGGCGGCGCAGGGTCCGGACGACCTGGGGCGCCTGCGAGGCGTACTGGTTGATGAGGAAGAACGCCGCGCGGATCCCCTTCTCCTCGAGGTAGGCGCCCGTCTTGACGGCCCGTTCGGCGTGGTCGTAGGGCCAGTCGTCGAGGGTGAGCAGCACCCGGCCGGAGGTGTTTCCGCATCTCTGGTGGTCGTAGGCCGCCGCGGGCCCGGCGGAGGCGGGCGGCCCGTACGGCAGCAGGGTCAGCACGGCCAGGGCCGCGACCAGGGGCGGGCGGACGCGGGACGGACGGAATGGGCGGGGCAGGCGGAGCACGCGGCGCGACGAACCGGACATGCGGGGACTCCTTCCTCGGCACCGTTCGGGGTTCAGATGATCCCGGCGCCGGGGTCCGGCCGCCAGCAGGACGACGTCCGGAAGGGAACGCCCGGCGGGACGCGGGCGGGCGCGTACGGGAGCGCGCACGGGGCCCCATCCGGGGGGACACGGACGTGACGCGCGCCACGCCGGCCGCGGCCCGCGGCCGCCGTCAGCTGGGCGAATGCGCCCGCCGCAAGGCATCCTTGCCCACCCGGCATTGGAACGCCCCCGGAGGGGCGGCCGAGGATACGGACCATGAACACCAACGCGGATTCCCGCCCCGACGTGCTGGCCGTCGTGAGCCAGTCCGGACCCACCGTCACCTTCTTCGACGCCGGCACCCACGAGCAGCTCGACGTGGTCGAAGTGCCCGCGCAGCCGCACGAGTTGCGCTTCGACCCGGACCGGCGCCTGCTGTACTGCGCGAGCACGTACGTCGACGGCTACTACAACGCCCACCGGGGGCGCGCCCGGCAGATCACCGTCATCGACGCCGATGCCCGGAAGGTCGTCGACACCGTCGACCTCGCCCCGGACCACGCGCCGCACGGCCTCGCCCTGGACCGGGAGCGCTCCCGGCTGTACGTCAGCGTCGAGGCCACCGCGACCGAGCCGGGCGGCGTCGTGATCCTCGACGCGGACACCCGCCGCCGCATCGGCCGGATCCCGGTCATGGCCGACGGCCCGCACTGGTTCCAGATCTCCCCGGACGGCCGCCGCGGCTGGTCCACCAACAAGGAGGCGTCGTTCGTCTCCGTCCTGGACCTGGAGCGGGACGAGTTCGCCGGGCGCGTCGCCGTGCCCGGCAGCGAGGGCCTGGACGTCTCCCCCGACGGCAGGTACGTCTACGTCGCCGCGCCCAAGGCCGACTTCGCATCCGCCCCGGCCGCACCGCCCGGCATCCGGGTGATCGACGCCGCCACCGGCGAGGTGAAGCGCGTGCTGCCGACCGGGGGCGTGGTCTTCCCCGTGCACACCACGGCCACGGGCGCAGTCCTCGCGGGCGAGCTGCGGGTGGACTGGGGAGAGGGCGGGACGCTCGGCGCCCAGCGGGACGGGGTGCTGACCGTCTTCGCGCCGGACGGCCTCGAGGTCGTGGGCCAGGTGCCGGTCGGCAAGTTCCCGCTCACCATCACGTCCTCGCCGGACGGCACGGTGGGCTACGTGGCCAACGTCGTGTCCGGCACGGTGACCGTGGTGGACCTGGAGCGGATGGACGTGATCACCACGCTGGAGGTCGGCCGGAAGGGCGAGGCGGGCGCGCACGGGCTGGCGTACGTCCCCGCCGCCGGCTGAGCCGGGGCCGGGGCCGGGCCGGGGAACGGGCACAATCGTGGGGTGTCCAGAAGAACCAGACCCCACGCGCCCCGGCCGGCCGTCACCGCCGCCTCCCCCTGCCCCTGCGGCCTCGACGCCGCCTACGGCGACTGCTGCGGCAGCCTGCACGCGGGCGAGCGGGCGGCAGCGACGGCCGAACGGCTGATGCGCTCGCGCTACAGCGCCTTCGCCGTCCGCGACGCCGCCTACCTGCTGCGCACGTGGCACTCCTCGGCCCGGCCGGACGGGCTGGACTTCGACCCCGCCATGGAGTGGACCCGGCTGGAGATCCTGGGGACGACGGACGGCACGGCCTTCCACCAGGAGGGCACCGTGGAGTTCCGCGCCCACTACACCGCCCGCGGCCGCGCGGGCTTCCAGCACGAGAACAGCCGCTTCACCCGTGAGGACGGCCAGTGGGTGTACGTCGGCGAGGTGTGACCGGCGCGGCGGCGCCGGTCACCCGCACGGCTCGCGCCACGCGTCCAGTTCGAGCCTCTTGCGCATCGAGCTGAGGCCGAGCCGCTGCGCCGTGGGGCAGAAGTCCTTCCGCTCCAGGGCGTACTCGACGTGGAAGACGGCCTTGCCGCTCTTCACGAACGGCGTCAGCTTCTCGCACTCCTCGAACTCGGCGCACTGCTCGTTCACGGCGAAGTCGAAGTCGCCCACGAGGGCGGGGATCTGGTCCAGGTCGTTCTTCAGGCCGACGGCCATGCCGCGTTCGTGGGCGAGCGAGGCGAGCATCCGGTTGAAGGCGAGCTGGTCGGCCGCGGACAGCGGGAAGCCCGTGCGGTTGCGGTAGCCCTCCATCAGGTCCGGCTCGACGGCGTCGAAGCCCTTCTGCCGGCACATGTCGAAGCGGGCCGCCATGATCGGCCGCAGGACGTCGAGGCGGCGGATGTCCAGCCACTTCTCGCCCTTCCAGCCCTTGTTCCGCTCGCCGAGCAGCCGCTCCGGGAACGCCTTGTGGTCCGGACGGAAGTCCTCCCAGGCGCCGGCGTTGATGTAGCAGATCACCTTGGCACCGCGGTCGTGCAGCTCCTTGACCGTACGGGCCGTGTTCTCGAAGCCGTCGATGTCGTAGACGGGCACACGGGCGGACGTGTCGGCCTTGCCGTCGAGCTGCCACTGCCAGCGGAGGCCGGGGCGGGGCTGCCAGTGCTTTCCGGCGGCACGGGGGGAACCGCCGGACGCCGTGGGCGCGGGCGTGGGCCCGTCGTCGCCGTCGCCGTCGTCCGTGGCCGAACAGCCCGCCGCTGCGGCGAGCAGGACGAACGCGAGCAGGGCCGCGGAGGAGCGGTGGCGTGCACACCTCACTGTGCCCTCCGCCGGAGCGCGGCCCCGTCCGCGGGGAGCGGCCCCTCCTCCCCCGCCGGCGGCTCGCCGTTCACCCACGGCGCCGCGCGCCACGGGTTGGCGCCCTCGCCCGGCACCGCGCAGTGCACCCCGGCGCCGCGGTCCCCGGCGGTGCGCGCCACGTGGGCGGCGTGCCCGGCCGGCACGCCGTGGACGAGGTGGCAGAAGCGGGCCGGCGGGTGGTCGGCGGTCCAAGGAGGCACGGCGGCCCTCCGGTAGGTGTCCCAGGTGCCCTCGAAAGTGACGAGGAGGTCGGCGACGCGAGCATAGCCGGGGTCGGGGTGGGTGCCGGGATTGAGGACGGCCGTCCGCGCGCCCAGCGCCCTGGCGAGCATGACGAGCCGGCGGTAGTGGGGCAGGTGCGCGGCCTGCGCGGCCGTCTGGTCGAGGAAGACGCCGTCGACGCCGTACCAGCGGCGGTGGCGGCGGATGTCGCCGACGACCGCGCGCGGCGGCCGGTGACCGTAGCCGGTGTCGACGTAGCCGAGCAGCCGCACGCCCGCGCCGTGCAGGCGTTCCGCCACGGCCCCGAAGGCGGGGTCGGGGCGGGCCCCCGGCCCGTCCGCGACGTTGAGGACGACGCTGTGGAGCCGGGGCGCGGCCGCCTCCAGGGCGGACCACGCCTCCGGGTCCACGTCCGGGTGGACGTACAGCGGGACGAGCAGCCGCTGCCCGTCCGGCCGGTGGCCGGGTGGGCTCACCGCGGGGGCTCACCGGCCCGGTCGCGGGTCTCTGCCCACAGGTCGGTGAGGGAGGTGGCGAGGGGGCGCCGCGGCGTCCAGCCCAGGGCCTTCGCCGCCAGGGCGGTGTCGGCCTGCTGCCAGGGCACGGCGGCGGAGCGGGGCGAGCCGTCGCCGTCCTCGTCGAGCCGGCCGCGGAAGCCCGCCGAGGCGATGAGCCCGTCGGCGACCGCCCGGACGGGGCGGGCGGTGCCGCTGCCGATGTTGAGGACGGGCGGCAGGGGGCCGGGCGCGGTGACGGCGAGCGCGACGGCGTCGGCGACGTCGCGCGCGTCGACGAAGTCGCGGTGGGCGGAGAGGTCGCCGACCTTGATGCGGCCGTCCCGCCCGGCGTCGCGGAGGAGCCCGGCGAGACGGCCGGGCAGGGAGGCGGCGGGCGCGCCGGGCCCCACGGGGTTGAACACCCGCAGGACGGCGGCGTCCAGGCCGGAGCCGGTGACGGCGAGGGTGCCGGCCAGCTTGGTCGCGCCGTAGAGGCCGAGCGGGCGCGTGGCGTCGGTCTCGGCGAGGGGCCGTTCGGCCGGCCCGTACTCGGCGGCGGAGCCCAGGTGGACGAGGCGGGCCCGGGGCGCCGCCGCGCGCAGGGCCTCGCACAGGACGGCGGGGCCCAGGGCGTTGACGCCGGTCAGGCCCACCGGGCCGCCGCCGACCGCGCCCGCGCAGTTGACGACGGCGTCGGGCGCGGCGCGCCGCAGGGCGGCGGCGAGGGCGTCCACCTGCGCCGAGGCGAGGTCGACGGGGACGTCGGCGGCGGCCGAGCGGCCGGCGGCGAGCACCTGCGCGCCCGGGAGGGCGCGCAGGCGTTCGGCGGCGTGCCGGCCCAGGAAGCCGGTGCCGCCCAGGACGATGATGCGCATGCCGGCCGTTCACGCTCCCTTGATCAGCATGTCGCGGTGCAGGGAGAACTCCCGGTTGGCGCGGTCGTAGTCGTCCGGCCGGCCGATGTCGAGCCAGTAGCCTTCGAACTCGTAGGCGCGCGGCGGGGTGCCCTCCTCCAGCATGTCCAGCACCAGCTCGTCGAACCCCAGCGGCAGCCCCGGGGTGTAGCGGGCGAGGGCGGCGCGCGAGACGCCGTAGACGCCCATGGAGACCCGGTAGTCCATTCTGGGCTTCTCCGCGAAGCCGACGACTCTGCCGGAGTCGGTGGTCAGCACCCCGAAGTCGATGCTCACCTGGCGGGCGTAGGTCGCGATGGTCAGCGGCGCTGCGGAGGCCACGTGGGTACGGTACACATCACCGAAGTCGAGGTCGGTGAGGATGTCGCCGTTCATGGCGAGGAAGTTCTCGGGCAGCCGGTCGAGCATGGTGAGGAGGGGGCCCATGGTGCCGAGGGGGCTCTCCTCGGTGGCGTAGTCGACGCGTATGCCCCACTGGGAGCCGTCGCCGACGTAGGCGCGGATGATGTGCCCGAGGTGGCCGATGGCCAGCGTGCAGCTGGTGAAGCCCGCGTTGACTAGCTGGCGCATCACGATCTCCAGGATCGCGTGCTCCTCGCCGATGGGCACCAGGGGCTTGGGCAGGGCGGTGGTGTACGGGCGGAGCCGGACGCCTTTGCCTCCGGCAAGAATGACGACATGCATGGGTGCTGTTCCTCTCTGCGTGGGTGACGTCGGGGCGGTGCCGTCGCGTCAGACGTTGTAGATGCCGGCCTTGTACCGGCCGAGGTTCAGCGGGTCGCGGAAGAACGCGACGGTCTGGGCGAGCCCCTGTTCGAGGGTGTGGGCGGGGGCCCAGCCGGTGGCGGCGCGCAGCCGGCCGGCGTCGCACACCAGGCGCATGACCTCCGAGGCCGCGGGCCGGATGCGCTCCTGGTCGGCGCGGACCTCCAGCTCGGTGTCCATGATCTTGCCGATGAGGGAGACGAGGTCGCCGACCGAGATCTCCTCGCCCGTGCCGGAGTTGAAGGTGCGTCCGACGACGTCGGCGGCGGGGGCGGTGCCGACGGCGAGGAAGGCGGCGACGGTGTCCTTGACGTAGCTGAAGTCACGGGTGGGACGCAGGTCGCCGAGGGTGATGGTGCGCTCCCCGGCGGCGACCTGGCCGATGACGGTGGGGATGACGGCCCGCATGGACTGGCGCGGGCCGAAGGTGTTGAAGGGGCGCAGCGTGACGACGGGGACGTCGAAGCTGGCGTGGTAGCTGTCCGCGAGGCGGTCGCCGCCGGCCTTCGAGGCGGCGTACGGCGACTGGGTGTTGATGGGGTGGTCCTCGCTGATGGGCACGGTCTGAGCGGTGCCGTAGGTCTCGCTGGTGGAGGTGTGGACCAGGCGCGGGATGCCGAGGTGGCGCACGGCCTCCAGCACGTTGAGGGTGCCGGTGACGTTGGTCTCCACGTAGCTGTGCGGGGCACGGTAGGAGTAGGGGATCGCGATGAGGGCGGCCAGGTGGTAGACGGCCTCGGTGCCGGTCACCAGGCCGTGGACCGAGCCGGGGTCGCGCACGTCGCCGAGGACGACCTCGACGTCGTTCATCACCTCGCCGGGCAGGGTCTCCAGCCACCCGTAGGAGGAGAAGGAGTTGTACTGCACCATCGCGCGGACGCGGTGTCCGGCGGCGACGAGCGCTTCCACCAGGTGCGAGCCGATGAATCCCTCCGCGCCGGTGACGGCTACGGGTGCGGATGCGGTTGCGGGCATGACGGTCTCCCTTGTGCGTGAGCGGATGCGGCTGGATCCGGCCGCGGTGGAGCGGGGACGGAACGAACGGTGCGTCAGCGGTGCGTGGTGATCCGGCTGAGCAGGGCGGTGGCGGCGGCGAGCAGGCAGGCTGCCGCCGCCGTACAGACGAGGAGCTGGGCCGTGACGGGTGCGGAGATGCGCAGGACGGCGGCGGCCGATTCGGCGCCGGCCGCGGCCAGGCACACCAGGGCCGGGAGCCAGGCGACGCCGAAGGCCTGCAGGAGCAGCCCGGTCCACAGGACGGCGCCCAGGGCGAGCAGGGAGGCGGTCCGTCCGGCGGTGACCGGCGGGCCGTCCGGCCACAGCGCGCCCGCTGCCAGGCCGAGCAGGGCGAGCGCCGCGAGGTAGGCGGCGACGCACAGGCCCAGCACACGGGCCGCGCCGGACTTGAGGCCGGCGGTGGTGGTGGAGCGGGCGAGTGCCGCGAGTGCCGTGCCGCGGCAGCGGTAGAGCAGCCATTCCGCGGCTCCCATGCTGAGGGTGAGCGCGATGACGGCGGCCCCGGCGGTGGTCGCGCCCGGGGTGCGGCGCAGGACGTCGCCGAGCGCGGCGAGGGTCGTCAGCACGCCGCAGCCCAGGCCGAACAGGCCGTACGGGACGGAGGCGAGCGGCGACAGGGCGGGCTGTGCGGGTGGTTTCCCTTCGCGGCGGGCCCGTACGACCTCGTGGGCCGCCGCGGCGAGCACTCCCCCGGCGGTGGCCAGGAGCAGGGCGATGCGGAGGGCGTCGGGCGGCCGGCCGGCCAGGAGTGCCGTTCCTCCGGCCGCGGTGGGCGCGAGCGTGAGGAGCAGCAGCCGCTCCCGGCCGAGCACCAGCAGGACCGTCGCCGCGGCGAGGTAGAGCGCCTGGCCGGCCGCGAAGGCGGCCACTCCCGGCAGGCCGGGCGGGATCACCGCCGCGGCGGCGGCCAGGAGGGCGCCGAGCGGGGCGCCCCACTGCAGGCAGCGGGCCGCGGCGCCGCGCCCGCCCGTCGCCAGGCGCAGGTAGGCGCGGTGGGCGAGGGCCTGGTTCCACGCCCACGCCACGAGTGCGGAGGCGACGAGGCCCGCCGTGCCCAGGGGCAGGCCGTAGCCGTCCCTGGCGCCGGCCATCAGGGGCGCGGCGAGGGAGTAGCCGAAGCCGGGGAGCGTGAACACCAGGGCGCGCAGTACGAAGCGGCCCGGGGTGACCTTCCAGGGGTCCGGACGGGGTCCGGGTTCGGGGTGGCTGCGGGGCACGCGCGCGTAGAGCTCCGCTGCGAGTTCGAAGGCGTCGGCGCGTCCGTAGCGTTCGGTGATCTGTTCGCCGGTGAGGCCGTCGGCCTCCAGGACGGCCGCGATCTCGTCGGGGTGGACGGCCGCGGCGCACACCTCGGCCAGCTGCTGGGCGAGTTCGCCGACGGGGTCGGCGGCCCATCCCGGCCGCGGCCGGGGCCGCACCGCCGCGGGTGCGGCCGCCGGCTCGTGGGCGGGCTCGGGCTCGTCGGGCACGAGGCGGAGTAAGCCGCTCATCCCGCACCGCCCGCGGCCAGGGCCATGACGGGTCTCTCGGCGTCGGCGAGGGCCCGGGCCGGGGCCTCCAGCCTGCGCCGGGGCCGGTCGAGGGCGGACTCGGGCCGGCGGGTGCCGGCGAGGTCGTGGTAGATGTAGCGGAAGGCGTCGATGGTCTGCCGGAGGGTGAACTGTTCGATGACCCTGAGCCGTGCCCGCTCCCCCATGTCCGCGCGCTGCGCGGGGTCGCTCAGGAGCTTGAGGGCGGCGCCGGCCATGGCCTCGGGGTCGCGGGGCGGTACGACGAGCCCGGCGTCGCCGACGGCCTCGCGGACGCCGCCGACGTCCGTGGAGACGGTGGCCCGCCCGCACGACATGGCTTCGATGAGGGTGAAGGGGAATCCTTCGCTGATGCTGGAGAGCATCACCACGTTGCCGGCGGCGTAGGCGTCGCGGATGTCGTCCACGCGCCCTTCGAAGACGACGGCTTCGCCGGCGCCGAGTTCCGCGGCGAGCTTCTCGCAGGCGGTGCGGTAGCCCTCGCCGCCGCGCGGGGTGCCGCCGAAGAGCCGCAGGCGGGCCTCGGGGATCTCCTCGCGGACGAGCGCGAAGGCGCGGATGAGCGTCTCCAGGCCCTTGATGGGGTCGACGCGCCCGGCCCAGCTGAGGGTCGGGGCGTCCGGCTCGGGCCCGGCGGGCGGGAAGGCCGTGGGGTCGACGCCGTTGTAGACGGTGCGGATGCGGTCGGGCGGGGTGCCGCCGTGCTCCTCCCAGCGCCGGTTGTAGCGGTTGCCGGGGGTGACCAGGGAGGCGCAGCGGTAGCTCTCCACGGCGAGCATCCGGAACAGGCCCAGCATCAGGGCCTTGACCGGCCAGCGGTAGGGCTCGGCGCGGAAGCTCAGGTAGCGCTCGCGCAGGTAGATGCCGTGTTCGGTGAGGAGGAAGGGCGTGCCGTGCCGGTGGTGGGCGACCAGGCCGGGCAGCGTCGCGAGCCCTCCGCTGACGGCGTGGGTGACGCCTCCGGCGGGCGGGGTGGCCGCGAGCGGGCGCAGCGCGTGCTCCAGCAGGTCGGTGGCCAGCAGGGCGTCGTGCAGGGTGGGGCGGGCGGCCGCGGTGTGCAGGTGCGGCCGGTTCCAGACGCGGACGAGGGTGCGGGCGGCGGCCTCGCCGCGCAGGGCGGCCGACAGGGTGCCGGAGGCGGCGTGGTCGGCGAGGCGGTAGAGGGTCCGGGCGAAGTGCGGCTCCTGGTCCGGGTCCAGGAGGGACAGCAGGAACTGTTCGTAGGCGGTGAGGAAGGCCCGCAGGTCCCGGCCGCGCGGGGCGCGGCCGGGGGGCGGAGGTCCCCACAGGGCGTGGCTCTCCACCTCCCGGACGTGGCCGGGCAGTTCCCAGGCGAGCGGTTCGCGGCCGGTGCCGGTGACCGCGATGACCCGGAAGTCGACGTCGGGCATGCCCTGGACAAGCTGGTCGCACCACACACTCACTCCGCCATGGCTGTGCGGGTACGTTCCCTCGGTGAGCAGGGTCACCGTGGGAGTGTCGGATGCCGTTTCGGCAGGCGGTCCGTGCATAGAACTCGGTTCTCTCCAGTGTCGGCTGTGCATGGGGTGGTGCGGCACGGAGTGATGGGTCCGGGTCAGCGCCGGGCGGCGGCATCCCCGGGGCCGTAGGGCACGCGGGCGGTGACGCCCTCGGGAACCGGGAGGGACTTCGCGGCCGGGGGCTGGGCGGCGGCGGTGGCGGAGGTCAGCGCGCGGGCTGCCGGGGTGGCGCCGGCCGGCAGGGTGAGGTCGAGGCGGTCCTGGCCGGCTGCGGGGGCGGCCCAGCCGGAGCGCAGGCCCGCATAGGCGTCGCCGAAGACGGCCTGGGTGTCGTTGCGGACGGTGCCGCCGGGCAGGGTGGCGGAGAGCTGCGTCCCGGCGGGTGCGGAGACGGTGACGGTGCTGCCGATGCGGTAGGCGGTGACCTTGCCGGCGGAGACGGCTGCGGCCCAGGCGGCCCGCTTGCTCATCTCCGTGCCGATGTCCCGCATGCGGAGGTTGACCAGCGGGGTGTTGTCGGCGTAGAGGCCGGAGTAGTCGGAGAGGACCTTCTCCAGGACGGTGTAGCCGATGCGCTCCTCGGCGAGATTGGACTGGTGCATGAAGTGCGGGCGCGGGTCGTTGGCGAGGACGTGGCCCATGGCGATGCGGGCCTCGAGCGGCACGATGTAGGACGAGAAGCCGGTCTTCACGTCCAGCGGGGCCTTCAGGCAGGTGGTCGTGGTGGAGTTCTCGCAGGTGCCGCTGCCGCCGTCGGCCTTCTTCGTGTACAGCCAGTTGTACTCGTCGGTCTGCTCGGTGGCCTTGCCGACGTTGTAGTAGACGTTCATCGGGTAGCGCGGCACGGTGAGCGCGGGGCCGACCTGGCGCTGCCGGCGTTCGCGGGAGTCGTCGCTGGCGATCCAGCCGACGCCGTTCTGCGTGAGGGCCGGCGCGAGCTCGGGGTTGTCCTTGTTCTGCTGGGGCAGGGTCTTCAGGCCGGAGTGCTCACCGGTGACGAGTTCGTCCTTGTCGAGGGTGAGGCCCTGGCGGGCCGCCCAGTTGAGGTTGTTGCCGATCTCGCCGTTGATGGCTGTGCGGCTGACCCAGCGCACGTTGCCGAGCAGGTCGGTGGCGCACTTCCAGGGCACGACCGTGGTGTTCTGCACGCAGCCGAGGAAGGCGTGGGTGTAGGTGTGGTTGATCCAGCGGAAGGACTTCTGGTCGGCGCGGAGCTGGTCGAGCAGCGGGTCGTACGTGCCGCCGTGCTCCGCCTTGAACTCCTCGCTGCCGACGCCGTTGTAGGCCAGGTCCAGCGGGAGGTTGTGGCTCTGCGACCACTGCTTGGCGTACTGCGCGTCGGCGGCCGTCATACGTATCGGCGGGCTGTCGGGGGCGGGGTTGCCGGGGCAGTCGACGTCGCCGGGGGTGCACTTGCGCTTGACGTCCCAGCGGTCGTCGGAGGCGAAGACGTCGTCGACGTGCACGCCGAGGTAGTTGCGGGAGGCGCCCAGGTGGATGCCCTGCGTCAGCCACTCCACGATGCCGCGCGAGACCAGGCGGAACTGGCTCTGGTACTGGTTGGCGATGAAGGTGACGACCAGCTCGCTGCGGCCGTCGTGGGTGTACTGGCCGATCAGGGAGCCGCGCGCGGTGCTGCCGGGGATCGGTGCGTCGAGGTAGCTGGTGTAGGCCGCGCCCTGCTCCTGCCGGGCGAGGGGCGCGGCGAGATAGCCGTAGCTCTCGTTGACCGAGGGGTCGTTGTCCTCGAAAGGAACGTTTTTCTTGAGGTATCCGAAGGGTCCTGCGGCGCCGTCGGCCGTCACCTGGGCGGTCCTGCCGTCCAGGGGGCCGCTGTAGCCGGTGTCCTGGGGGCTGTTGAGCCCGACCCGGGGGCTCGCGTACGTGTAGGCGTCGACCTGGCGGATGCCGAAGCGCTTCTCGAAGGAGGCCAGGGCGGCCATCTCCGGCGAGTCCGCCCCGAAGGGGTTCTCGTTCGGCAGCACCACGCCCTGGAATCTGGCCCGCGGTCTGCCGTCCACGGTGTCGCTGAGGAACGCCTCGTCGATGCGCGGACGCCCGCCGTCCGTCAGGTTCACCGCGGTGTACGGCGTGCCGGCGCCGTCGAGCTCCGCCCGGATCGCCTCCGTGGCGGGCCCGCCGTCGTCCACGACGAGGACCCGCAGGTCGATCCTCGGCGCCGGGTCGGCGGCGTGGGCGCTCCCGGCCGGAACGGCGACGGCGAGCAGGGCGGCCGCAGTCCATGCTGCAGCAAGGCGGGTCGAACGACCCATAGGATTCTCCCCCCAGGACGGCGGCGCGCACGGCGCGGCCCTCCGGTTCCAAAGACACGTGCGGGCGGCGCCGACGGCCCGGCCCGCACATCGAATTGATCCCCAGTTGGTCCCCAGTGGCACGGCCCCACGGCGGTCGCGCCTCCCCACCCGACCGCCTGCCCGTTCCCCCCACGGCACGGACACCGATGCCCGTGACCGGACCGCACGGCCGGAGCCGGACCGCACGGCACAGCGCGGGCGGCGGGCACAAACGTGCCCGTGCCACGGCATCGAGAGGCACTTGAGTCCCTCAACAGCCTCTCGACCGCCCAGGCATATAGTGCGCCATGCCCGCAGGTCTCGCTGGCTCACTGGCCACGAGCGGGACGGAACTCGCGTTTCCCTGGCCGGAATTGAGCGCCCTGCGATCAGGCTCCGCGGCGCGGGCGACGGCGCCGCGCCGGGCGGCGGGCCCGCCGGTGACCTGTGGCGACACCGCCGCCCGGAACGGGCGCCCGGATATATGCTCCCGGGCGCCCCAGGGGTACCGCGGGCGCCGGGCCGCCCCGAGATCGGCCTGATGACGGCCGTCCGACTTTTCTTCTGTATCCCCTGATCGCCTCATACATCCCCCCGGCCGCCGCCGTAGGTGATCTCACCGGGCGGGACCGCCCTCCGGGCCGGGACGCAACCGGAAGCAACTCCTCGCCCTCTAAGTAAGGTTGCCCTCCTTCGGGGCGGTGCCCGCCTCCGCCCCTCCCGCCTCCCGCCCTCCCGTTTCCCGGCCCCTTCGCGCCCTCCCCTCCTTCCGCTAGGCGGGGTCCAGGAGGCAGGGTGGGGGGCATGAGGCTACTGATACTGGGCGGCACGGAGTTCGTGGGCCGCGCCGTCACCGAGGCGGCCCTGGCCCGTGGCTGGCAGGTGACGGTCTTCCACCGCGGGCGCCACGCGGCGCCGGAGGGCGCCGCGGCCCTGCACGGCGACCGCCGGGACGCGGACGGGCTGCGGGCGCTCGGGCACGGCGAGTGGGACGCCGTCGTCGACACCTGGGCGTGGGCGCCGTCGGCCGTGCGGGACGCTGCGCGGCTGCTGGCCGGGCGCGCCGGGCGGTACGCCTACGTCTCCAGCGGCTCGGTGTACACCTACCCCTCGCCGGCCGGGCGCGACGAGGACTGGCCCGTGGTGGACGGCTCACCGGACGCCGGCGAAGTGGGCTACGCGGAGGCCAAGCGCGGCGGGGAGCTGGCGGCGCTCGCCTCCTTCGGCGAGCGGGCGCTGCTGGTACGGGCCGGGCTGATCCTCGGCCCCGGCGAGAACGTGGGCCGGCTGCCGTGGTGGCTGGGGCGGATCGCCCGCGGCGGGACGGTCCTGGCCCCCGGCCCGCGCGACCTGGGGGTGCAGTACATCGACGTGCACGACCTCGCCGCCTGGATCCTCGACGCCCTCGCGGCCGGGCTCGGCGGCCCGTACAACCTGGTGAGCCCGCCCGGGCACGCCACCATGGGCGAGCTGCTGGAGGCCTGCGTCCGCGCGACGGGCTCCGGTGCGGTCCTGCGCTGGACCGCACCCGAGGAGATCCTTTCCGACGGCATCGAACCCTGGACCGATCTCCCGGTGTGGGTGCCGCCGGGCGAGCTGTACGACGTGCTCCACCGGGGAGACGCCTCCAAGGCCCTTGCGGCGGGGCTGCGTTGCAGGCCCGCGGCCGAGACCGTGGCGGCCACGTGGGCCTGGCTGCAGGAGCTCGGCGGCCGGGCCCCGCAGCGCCCGGACCGGCCGCCGCTGGGACTCGCCCCGGAGCGGGAGGCGGCCCTGCTGGAGCGACTGGAGGCCGCCGGATGAGGGGCGGCCGGACGAGGGGCGGCCGGACGGGGAGCACGCCCGCCTCTGTCCATATAAGCTGAAATTCCGTCTCAAAAGTCGAAACCCCTTCCACTGATTCCCCGTCTCTCCTGGAGTAACGCGCCCTCCAAAAGGAGTGACTGCCGTGGGTCTGACGTCCCGGACGTTCCTGCTCGTCCTCGTACTCATCGCCGTCGCGGTGAGCGCCCTCGTGCTCTGGCTGTGGCCGCGGGCCGCGCGGAAGGGACTTCTGGGGTGGGCGGGCCGCCTCGGCCTGCTCGTCGTGACGCAGGCCGGCATCCTGGCCGTGCTGCTCGTCGCCGCGAACAACGAGTTCGGCTTCTACTCGACCTGGAACGAGCTGCTGGGCCGCGCGTCGAGCAAACAGGTCCTGCAGGCGGGCACGAAGGACGGCAGGCGGCCGCCCGCCCTCACCGTGCAGGGGCAGGAGTCCATCGGGCTCAAGGGCACCCGCGAGAAGGCCGGGCAGGTGGACCGCGTGCAGATCCGCGGCCCGGTCACCGGGCTGAGCATGGACGGCTACGCCTACCTGCCGCCCGAGTACTTCCAGAAGGAGCACGAGAAGGAGAAGTTCCCCGTGGTGGTGGTGATCACCGGCCAGCCGGGGGTCTCCAAGAACCTCATCACCCAGCTGAAGGTCCCGCAGGCCGCCTCCTCCGCCATCATGAAGAAGGAGATCAGGCCGACGATCTACCTGCTGGTCCGGCCCTCGGTGGTCGCCGACCGCGACACCAACTGCACGGACGTGCCGGGCGGTCCGCAGGCGCTCACCTTCTTCAACGAGGACGTGCCGCTGGCCGTGACCGACGTGTACCGCGCCTCCGACGCCCCCGGCAGCTGGGGCGCCGTCGGCAACTCCACCGGCGGCTACTGCGCACTGAAGCTCGCGATGACCAACCCGGCGCGCTACGGCGCCGCGGCGGGCCTGTCCGCCGACTACTTCGCACGCCAGGACGGCAAGACGGGCGACCTCTACGCCGGCAGCAAGGCGTACAGGAACGAGAACGACCTGACGTGGCGCCTGGAGCACATGCCCCCGCCCCCGGTGTCCCTGCTCGTGGGCACCAGCAAGAACGAGGGCAACTACGGGCCGAGCCTGAAGTTCGCGCAGAAGGCCAAGCCGCCGCTCAGGGTCGACAAGCTCGTGCGGGACGAGGGCGGCCACAACTTCCAGACGTGGCGCGAGGAGTACCCGGTGGTGCTCAGGTGGCTGGACAAGGAGCTCAAGGAGCTGACGGCGCCCCGCAAGAGCGGTCAGTAGCGCCGCGGCACCGCAACACGGTGTCTCCTCACAGCCCGCCGCCCTGCCCGTCTCCCCCTCCCCCTCCCCCTCCCCCGAACGCACAACGCGCCGCCCGCCGCCAGCGGTTGGCGGGGAGGGCCGGGCGGAGGGCGGCCAGCGCCCCGCAGTACTTCGTGAAGACGGCCGGCCGCACCCCGCACGCGTGCAGGAGCCGGTCGGCGTCCGTCAGGTGCCCCGTGGTCTTGGTCTCGACGAGGACGAGGTCCGCGGCGCACCGCACCCGGTACCCGGCGCCGGAGCCGGCCCCGGCGCGCAGGTCGTCGCAGACGAGGCCCGCGTCGCACGTGATGCGTTCCCCGTCGGCGACGAACGTCGCGCGCAGGTAGTCCGTGCTGAGCGAGGGCTGCAGGGTCGCCGGCGAGTCGATGCCGTAGGCGCGCCGCAGGGTGTCGGCGAGGAAGTCGCGGTAGCCCGCGTCGAGCGGGGTGTCCGTGCCGGCCAGCGGCCGCCGGTGCTTGACGGTGTCGCCCCGGCGCCCCTTCAGCTTGACCTCGAACTGGCGCTCCCCCGTGTCCTGGTAGACCCGCTCCCGCACCTTGAACCGGAGCCTGCGGCCCTGCCGGTGGTCGTGGAAGGAGCGCAGGCCCGGGGTGTCGTAGTAGACGGAGTGGTAGCGGAAGGCGCGGCGGCCGTCGATGGTGAGGGCGCGGAAGGGGCCGCCGGGTCTGCGGGGGTCGGTCAGCCGGGCCGCTATGCGGAGGAAGGTCTCCGCCGGTACGAGGTAGCTCCGGTCGAAGCGCGCCATCAGCTCGGCGCGCGCGTTGACCTCGGCGAGGGGGATGGGCGCGGTGGCGTGCGCCGCGTCGTGGATGGCCCGGACCGCCGCGGCGGAGGCGGGCGGCACCGAGGGGGCGTCCGCGGGCGCTCCCGCAGGCACTCCCGCGGGGGCGGTCTGCCGGACGGCGGCGGTCACACGGACCCCCACGCGGGCGCGGCCTCGGCTCCGGCCTCGGCCCGGGCTTCGGTACGGGCCTCCGTCCGGAGTTCGGCTCCGGCCTGGGTGGCGCTCCCCCGGCGGCTCCCCGGCTCGGGCTCCCGGTAGCGGACGTCCACGACCGTCAGGTCGCGCACGTAGTCGACCTCCATGACCGTCCAGTGCATCGGGTCGCCGAGGCGCCGGGCGAGGTCGGCGCGGAGGGCGGCGGGGTCGGCGTGCACCGTGTCGAGGGTGACGACGGTGCGGCGGGAGCGGGCGAGCAGACGGGGGTGGTCCGCGGCGTAGACGACGAGGAGCAGGACCGCGCTGAGCGCGGCCGCGAGCCCGAACGCGAGGTGCGGCAGCCCCGTGATGAGCCCCAGGACCAGGGTGGTGAAGTAGTACGCCACCTCCTCGTGCTGCACGGAGTCCGACCGCAGCCGGATGATCGACAGCACGCCGAACATCCCGAACCCGAGGGCCATGCCACCGCTGCCGCCCAGCTCCGCGAGGGCGGCGACGACGGTGAACAGGGCGACGTTCAGGGCCAGGTAGGCCGGTACGAGGTCGCGCCTCCGGTGCCGGGGGTAGTAGATCGCGAACGTCAGCAGGCACACGGCCACGAGGTCGAGCCCCAGGTGGGCGGCGAGGTGTCGTAGGGAGTCCATCGCTCACTCTCTGTGCGTAGGAAGTACCCGAAACCTAAAGAAACGCTGGGTGAACTTTCGCTACTTCTGAGTGAACAATGCGCGTCTTTGATGGAACCGGATGGCAAGTGTCCGGATTACTGCCACGCCTGTCGCGTTCGGCGTTCTTGCCCCGGAGGCCACGGATGTGACGGTCGTCCCGGGACCGGCGTCGGACGGGACTGTGACGCTGCCGTCATACCCGGCACACGGGCCGCGCACAATCGCGCGCGACGCTCTTCTCCCGGCCCCTTTCGGGATGAATCGGCGTACGTGAGGAGTGAGCGCCCATGAAGCAGGAAATCCGCCGGAGCGCGGTGACGGTGCTGGTGGCCCTCGGCGCCGGCGCCCTCTCGCTCTGCATCGCGGTCGCGGGCGACGGGGACGGCATGACGGTCACGGCCGCGAGCCGCTTCGCCTCCGGCTACGTGCCGTACGCCGCGATCGTCTCCCTGGTGGCCGCCACCGCGCCGACCGCGCTCCACGCGGTCGTACGGGCCACGGCCTCCCAGCTGATCATGGTGTGGGGCTACTACACCTGGGGCCCGATGGTCACCTTCTCCTCGACCCCCACGATGGCCGCGCACTACGCGGAGAAGTGGACCCAGGTCGCCCTCACGGCGGTCCCCGTCGCGGCGCTCGCCGCCTACGCCGTGGGCAGGGCGCTGTCCTCCGCCGCCGCGGCCTCCTTCGACGGCTCCTGGTTCGGCGGCGAGGGCTCGCGGAGGAGCCAGGCGACGGCGAAGGCGAGCACCGCCAGGGCGGCCGATCCGATCAGTACACCGTGCAGGCCTTCCGTGACCGCTTCCCGGACCGCGCCGCGGACGGCGGGGGAAGCGCCCCTGAGCAGATCCGGGGTCAGTTCTCCCCCGGCCGTCAGCCGCTCCGCGGACCGGGATCCGAGCCGCGCCGCAAGTGCGTCGCCCATCCGGCTCGTATGGACGGCACCCAGCGCCGCGACGCCGAGCGAGCCGCCGATCGTCCGGGCCAGGGTGACGGTTCCCGCGGCGGCGCCCATGTCGCGGGGCTCGGCGCTCTTCATCGTGGTGAGCGTGGTGCTCTGGGTGAGGAGGCCGACGCCCGCCCCGATCACGAGGGTGAGCCCCGAGGCGACGGGGGTCGCGGTCCCCGGCCCGAGCAGGAGGAGCAGCAGGGCGCCGGCGAGCGTGGCGGCGGCGCCCAGGACGGGATGGAGGCGGTCCCGCCCGCCGCGGCCGATGAGCCTTCCGCTCACCAGCTGCGCCGTCAGCATGCCGAGCATCAGGGGAAGGAGCAGCATGCCGCCGGCCGTGGAGGAGGCGCCCCGGACGAATTGCATGTACTGCGGCAGGTAGCTCATCACGGCGAGCATGACCGCACCGGCCAGGAAGCTGAGGATCTGGGACACGGTGAAGTTGCGGCTGCGGAACAGGCGGGGCGGGGTGACCGGTTCCGCCGCCCGCCGCTCCACGCGCACGAACCACGCGAGGGAGACGACGGCCACGGCCGCGAGCGCGAGGACAGGAAGCGACGTCCATGCGTAGGTGGTGCCGCCCCAGCTGCTCAGCAGGGTCAGGGCCAGGATGCCGGCGGTCAGCAGGGCCGCGCCCGCGTAGTCGATCCGGCCGCCGCTCCGCTCGGTGCGCAGCCTGACCCCCTTGGCGACGGCCAGGATCGCGACGAGCCCGACGGGCACGTTGACGTAGAACGCCCAGCGCCAGCTCAGGGTGTCGGTGAGGAACCCGCCGAGCAGGGGGCCGCCGACGAAGGCCACCGGCAGCATGACGCCGATCATCGACTGGGTGCGGCCCCGTTCGCGCTCGGGGACGAGGACGCCCATGACGGAGATCGCACCGACCATCAGCCCGCCCGCCCCCAGGCCCTGGAGGGCGCGGAAGGCGATGAGCTGCGCCATGCCGGTCGCAAGGCCGCAGAGCACGGAGCCGGCGAGGAAGACGGCCACGGAGGACAGGTAGGCGCCCTTGCGGCCGTAGAGGTCGCCGAGCTTGCCCCAGACCGGGGTGGCCGCGGCGGTGGCGAGCAGGTAGGCGGTCACGACCCAGGAGAGGTGGTCGAGGCCGCCGAGGTCGCCCACGACGGTGGGCAGGGCGGTGCTGACGATCTGTCCGTCGAGCGTGGCCAGGAAGATGCCGAGCATCAGCCCGAAGATGCCCAGGTAGGGCAGGCGCTGCGTGGGGTTGTTCACCGTTTCTCCCCGGGGCGGTCGTGGTACTGGAATCCCTCGCTGTGTACAACGTATCTTGCGGCGTACAACGTACACAGCCGTGTGTACGTTGTCCACTGATTGATACGCTGTACGCATACCAGCCGGAGGAAGGGGACGCGCCATGGCCGCACAGGAGAGACCGGGGAAGCAGGAAGAGAAGGAGAGCGAGGGCCGAACCCTCTGGGAGCGGCTGGAACGCCAGGCCGCCGCGCCCCGCTCGACCCTGTCGCCGCACCGGATCGCCGCCGCCGCGGTCCGGCTGGCCGACGCCGAGGGGCTCGACGCCGTCACCATGCGCCGCCTGGCCACCGAGCTGGGGGTCGCCCCCATGGCCGCCTACCGCTACGTGTCGGGCAAGGACGAGCTCATCGAGCTGATGGTCGACTTCGTCTACGGCGAGCTGGTCCTCCCCGAGGAGACCGGCTGGCGGGAGACGATGCGGACCCTGGCCCTGCGCCTGCGGGCCATGATGCTGCAGCACCCCTGGATGGCGGGGACCGCGATGTTCGCCCTGACCCCGCACCAGCTGGCCGTCCCCGAGCGCGTGCTGGCCACGCTCCGCGGCCCGGATCTGGACGCCGACACGATGATGGCCCTCTTCCGCACCGTCAGCTCGTACGTCCACGGCGCCGTCGACGGCGAGGTCGCCCTCCTCCGGCTGATGCAGGAGCGCGGCTGGTCCGACGGCGACGGCACGAGGGCGGGCCTGGCCCCGCAGATGACCTCCCTCATGCGGACGGGCCGCTACCCCGCCTACGAGGCGTACATGCGCGAGGCCACCCGGAAGGACGACCTGACGTGGCAGTTCGAGACCGGCCTGGACTGCGTCCTCGACGGCATCGCCGCCCGCATGGGCATCTGAGGCACGGGAAACTCCAATCCGCTCATAGTGCGGAATAGTGACCCCGCCTCAGGAGGCGATCGTTCCGGTTTGGTTCCAGAGCTTCCGTGCGCCCTGATGGGCGGGTTGTCGGTGTGCAGATAATAGGGGCCGCATTTCGGCGGCGGGGCCCTGCGGCCCGCCTCTGCCGCAGTGCACCCGTACGCGCAGGAACACCCGGAAACACCGATGGGGGCGTCAATGAACGCTGAGCTGATGGACGACGAGCAGCGGGCGGGCGCGGCGGCGCCCGTCGTACGGCGGCGGTGGCAGCGGGCCCGCCGGGCGGCCGTCGTCGCGGCGCTCGCGCTGGGCGCCTCCCTGCTGGTCCCCCCCGCCTCCGCCCAGGCGACGGAGCAGGCCCGTCCGGCCGCCGCCGTCGCCACGGTGGAGCGTCAGGCCGGGACCGGGACCGGGGCCGCCGCGGGAGCCGAGCGCACGGGCGCCGCGTCCGCGCTGCAGGCCGCGCACGGGCACCGGTCCTCCAAGGGGCACGTGACCACGGCGGCGAAGAAGCCGAAGAAGGACAAAAAGAAGAAGAAGGGCTTCTTCAAGAAGCTCGGCATCTTCATGATCATCGTGATGATCCTGGTCTTCGTCTTCGTGATCGCCATGATCATTCTGGCGATCGTCCTGATCCGCAAGGCCCTCAAGCGCCGTCGCCCCTGAGCGGAGAACGAGGGTGCGGGGCGGCCGCGCCGCCCCGCACCCGGCCGTCAGCGGACGGACTGGTCCCCGTCGGGCACGTCCTCGACGCTCACCAGGGCCCGGGGCTGCCCGAGGCCCTTGGCCACCGCCTCGGCGATACCGCCGGGGTCGGGTGACTCGGGGAAGGGCACGGCCTCCCCGTCCCCGTAGCTCTCGATGGCCTTGACGAAGTAGCTCGGGTCCCAGGCGCCGACGGCGCCCCTGACCTCGACCGCGCGCACCGGCCGGCCGCCGGCCGCGCGCTTCAGCTCGGACAGGATGCGGTCGGAGCGGTATTCGCCGGGCACCTGGAAGAGGCTGGCGTGGGCACCCACGAGGCCGCCGTCGCGCAGCCGGACGGTCACCGTCAGGCAGCTGGTGACGCTCGGGTAGAGGATCGCGCCGCCCGGGGCGGCCTCGGCGACCTGCCCCTCCGTGATCCTCACGGGGGCCGTCGTGCCGGCCGCGGCCTTGCCCGCCACGGCCACTGCCCGCGCGGAGGGCGGAGCGGCCGCCTCCGCGATCGTCCCGGCCGCCATCTGCGCGGCCACGAGGACGGCCACCGCTGCCGCCGCCCGCCTCACCTTCACGCCGGTCGCCGGAACGCGGGTCGCCGGTACGCCGGTCGTCGAATCGCCTGTTATCTCATTCACGTGATCATTCTGCTGGCAGGCCGCTCAGACCGCCGACTCCGGGCCGAAACGGCTGCGGACCGCGATCTGGACCTCGTCCTCCTCGGCCGGATCCGCGGCGAGCCGGCGCAGCCGCTCGACGACGCGGGCGTCGGCGGTGGCGGCGTGGTGCGCGGCGAGCTCGCGGGTGGTCTCCTCGCAGTCCCACAGGCACTCGACGGCGAAGCCCTTGGCGAACGACGGGTCCGTCGCGGCCAGCGCCCGCGCCGTGCGCCCGCGCAGGTGCGAGGACGACGTCTCGCGGTAGATGTGCCGCAGGACGGGCGCGGCGCAGGTGATCCCCAGCCGCCCGGCCCCGGGCACGAGGTCCCACAGGACCGGCGCGTCGGGCCCCTCGGCCCGGACGGTGCGGCGCAGGGCGCCGAGGACGAGCGCCGCGTCGTAGGGGGCGCCCCGGGAGGCGAGCATGCCGGCCGCCGCGCCGCCGAGGGCGTCGGTGCGGTGGATCCAGGCGCGGGCGCGCTCCAGGGCGGCCGTGCCGCGCATCCGCTCGAAGGCGGTGACGGCGGCTTCGGCCACGAGCTCGCCGGGCTCGGCCGCGGCGGATTCGATGAGGTCGAGCGCCTGGGGGTCGTCGTGCTCGGCGAGGTAGCGCAGGGCGGTGGCCCGGGCGCCCTCGGGGCCGAAGGCGGCGGCCTCGATGATCTCCAGCCGGTCCTCGGGGCCCGCGACGGCGTTCAGGCAGCGGGTCGCCGGGACGTGGCGCAGCTGGACGGGGTGCAGGCCGAGGCCCTCCTGGGCCCAGTCGAGGACCTCGCGCACGCTCCAGCCGGGCCGCGGGCCGGTGGGGCGCAGCTGGCGCTGCCAGCGGTCGAAGGAGCCCTGTTCCTGCGCGGCGCGCACCCGGTCCGCGGTGGCGGGCGACTGGCCCGGGTCGGCCCACAGCCGCCAGGGGCGGGGCTCGAAGGCGTCGCGCACGGCCGCGGCGAGGGCCTGCTCGCCCTCCGGGGTCCGCGGGAAGCGGGCGAGGATGCTCTCGCCGAGGGCGAGCAGGCCCGCGTCGTCGTCGCGCAGCGCGAGCTCGTCGAGGGCCCAGGCCCAGTTGGCTCCGGAGATGGCGTACCGCCGCAGCAGCAGGAGGGCGTCCTCCCGGCCGTACGAGGCGAGGTGGCCCAGGACGGCGAGGGCGAGCCCGGTGCGCTCCTCGGCGGTGTCGAGGAGGTCGTCGGCGTCGAAGAGGTGGGCGTCGATCCCGTCGAGCCCGGCGTCGAGGTCCAGACACAGGCGCGCGTAATAGAGGGAGCGGTTCTCCACCTGCCAGTCGCGCCTGGGGTCGCTGAGGAGGCAGTGGTGGAGCGCCGCGAGCGCCTCCGCCCGCGGCGCCGCGAGGGCATGCAGGGTCCCGTCGCCGCGGCCTCGCTGAAGGAGGCCGAGCAGGGTGCCGCTGGGCGCTATGTCTGGATCGAACATGGGGTCAGCATCCGGTGCGGGGAGTCGGCTGGCAACGGGATTTCCGTCGTCCGGCATTCTTGCCGGTGTCCACCGGTGCTATGCGTGGTGAACAGGGGTAACTCGAGGTCGGTCGAGCGCCCCGCAGCCTACCTGGAGTGAGGGATTCCGCCGAGTCCTGTCCGGTTTGCCCACACCTCGGCCACTCCGCTCCCGCGTTGACCCGATTCCACTCCCCGTAATCACTTGGTCACCCCCAAGGTGAACCTTCACCACCACTTCGTCCTGCCGTAGGCATATGTCTCAGACACCACCGGATCGGGTGTTGCCAAAGCACTTACAGGCCCTCGCCCGCTGTGCAACAGTCGTTACGGCCCATCCCGCGGACCCTACGGAGCCGGCCGCTCCGCGCCCCCCAATCGGAGTACGAGATGCCGTCCCCCCTCCACGCGGATTCCTCCGCAGCTCAGCCGCCCGAGCACGGCACGGTCGACGCCCTCATCTCGCAGACGCGTCGGCTGCGCGGCGGGCTGGACGCCGTGCGGCGCGAGGCGGCCGGCCCGGAGGAGCCGGACGACGCCCGGCGGCGCTGGCACCGTGCCCTGTGCGATCTGGCCGCCCACCACCTCGACGATCTCGGGGAGCACCTCGGCCAGCTGCGCGAGGGCCCGCCGGCGCCCGGCCCGGCCGATGCCCCGGGCGCGGTGCGGACCGCCGTCCCGGCGCCCGCGGCCCCGCCCGCCACGGCCGCGGCCCGGGTCGGCAGCGCCGAGTGGAACCTCCTCACGGACGAGGCCACCTGGTCCGACGAGCTGTTCGCGCTGTTCGGCCGCCGCCCCGAGGACGGCCCGCTGACGCTGGACGAGCTGCCCTCCTGGCTGCCCGAGGAGGATCGCGGGCAGCTGACCGCGATGGTCACCGGCTGCCTGGTCGACGGCAAGCCCATCGACGGCGAGTTCCGCATCGTGCGCGGCGACGGCTCGGTCCGCACGGTGCACATGATGGGCGAGCCCGTCCTCGGGGCCGATGGCTCCACGGCCTCCATGTGGGCCGTCTTACGGGATGTCAGCGAGCTCCGCCGCAGCCGCGAGGCGGTGGACGAGACGTGCCATTCGCTGCAGCGCCGGCAGCACCTCGCCCAGGCCGAGCGCCGGCTCGCGGTCGAGCTGCAGGAAGCCGTGCTGCCACCGTGGCGCGGCTCCCTGCGCTTTCCCGAAGGCGGCACCTCGCAGTCCGACGGCTCCCCCGGCACCCTCGATCTCGCCGCTCACTACCTCCCCTCCGCCAGCAGCGCCCTCATCGGCGGTGACTGGTTCGATGCCCTGCGGCTGCCCGCGGGGCAGACCCTGCTCAGCGTCGGCGGTCTCACCGGGCACGGCGCCGCTGCCACCTCCGGCATGGCCATGCTGCTGGGCGCCCTGCGCGGCATGGCCGTGACCGGCGCCGACCCCGGCCCGCTGATGGGCTGGCTCAACCACCTCCTCGACGCCTCCGCGCAGCCCGCCCTGGGCAGCGCGGTCTGCTGCCGTTACGACCCCGCGACCCGCACCCTGACCTGGTCCCAGGCGGGCCACCCCGCGCCCCTGCTCTTCCGCCGGGGGAAGGGCCGTGCGCTGCAGCCGCCGGAGGGCATGCTGCTCGGGGCCGTCTCCGACGCCGCGTACGGACAGGCGGAGGAGCTTCTGGAGCCGGGTGACGTCCTTCTCCTGCACACCGATGGGCTCTCGCCCCACAGCGCCGGTCCGATCACCGAGACCGTCACCGACAGACTGCTGGACTTCGCCCCCCGGTTCGCCACGGCGAAGTGCGCACAGGAGTGCGTACGGGCCGTGCTGGAGGAGTTCGGCGGCAAGGAGCGCGAGGACGACGCCTGCCTGCTGATCGGGCGCGTCAACGACTGAGACGCCGGTCAACGACTGAGACCGTCGTGGCGGCGGCTTACACCGCCATCCCCTTTCCTCCCGCGCCGCCCTTCTTCGGCTGCGCCTTGGGAGCCTTGGGCAGCGCCTGCTTGATCTCCTGCCGGAGATCCTCGATCCGGGCGTACCCCGCGTACTTCCCCGTCAGGCGGTACATCTCGCGGAGCCGGTCCCAGGTGCGGTGCGAGGAGGTCTCCCCGATCGACACCAGGGCCAGCCGGGCGTAGGTGTCCGCCTGCTCGGGGTCGTTGCTGATGAAGCAGGCGGACGCCATGGAGATGTAGTCGAAGATCATCGACCGCTGGTGACCGCTTCTGCGCAGGGCCAGCGCCTCCTTGGCGTGCTGCTGGGCGATGGCCGCGGCCCCGGGGTCGTGCTCGGCGAGCGTGCGGTACGCCAGGGCCTGCATGCCGTGGAGGTCGGCCTCGTCGAAGTGCTGCATCCAGCTCGGGGGCGGCACGTCCCGCTTGTCGGAGACGAACAGCTCCTCCGCCTCGCCGAGGGTGCGCCGCATGGCCTGGCCCCGGCCCATCGACGCCTGTGCCCAGGCCTCGATGGTGTAGAGCATGGCGCGGGTGCGCGGCAGGGTCTCGTCGCCGGAGCCGGACTTGGCGAGCGTCATCAGGTCGAGGGCGTCGTCGGGCCGGCCGAGGTGCACCATCTGGCGGGCCGCGCGGGAGAGGGCCTCCCCCGCGCGGGGCCGGTCGCCCCCCTCGCGGGCCGCGTGGGCGGCGATGACGAAGTACTTCTGGGCGGTGGGCTCGAGGCCCACGTCGTGGGACATCCAGCCGGCGAGCACCGCGAGGTTCGCGGCGACGCCCCAGAGCCTGCGCTGCAGGTGCTCGGGGTGGTGGTAGGAGAGCATGCCCCCCACCTCGTTGAGCTGGCCGACCACCGCCTTGCGCTGCAGCCCGCCGCCGCGGGCCGCGTCCCACGCGCGGAACACCTCGACGGAGCGCTCCAGGGCGTCGATCTCCGTGGAGCCCACCGGCGCGGCTTCGTAGCGGTCGAGCCCGGCGGTTTCGGCATGGACGGCGTTGCTGCGCAGCGGATCGTCGAAACGTGGGGAGTCGGAGGCGAGGACCGGATCGGAGTGCAGCCAGTCGTGCATGGCGCTGCTGAGTGCTGAGCCTGCGGCGAGCGCGGCGCCCGCACCCACCAAGCCGCGTCGGTTGAGCATGAGGTCCATTCCCGTGAATTCGGTGAGGACCGCGGCGGTCCGCTCGGGCGGCCAGGGAAGGCCGTCCGAGGACTGCCCCCTACCCGCGCGCCCTCGCCGACCGAACCCGAGGTCCTCGATGGTCACGACACGGCCGAGTCGCTCGGTGAAGAGGGCTGCCAGCACCTTGGGCACGGGATCGCGCGGGGACTCCCCCATGTCGATCCAACGCCGCACCCGCGAGGTGTCGGTCGCCAGCTGCGGGTGGCCCATGACGGCCGCCTGCCGGTTCACGAGCCTCGCCAGTTCGCCCTTGGACCATCCGGCCAGGCCGAACAGATCCGCGAGGCGGGTGTTGGGTTCCCTCGTCACGTCAAGCCCCCAGGTTCTCGGCTGACTTGAAGGTAGCGGGCCGTCATGGGCCAGGCGAGTATTCGCCAGGGTTCGCCAGGGTCCGCCACATGGTGTGCCACCCGCGGGCGGGTGTGATGTAGGAACGCGCCACCCCGGCCGCCACCGGTCGGCCGAACCGGCCGGTAGCCGGACGCCCGAGAGGGACCGTCCGGGGCCCGGCCGCGGACCACGTACATTCCCCAGGGTGCACGCCGGCCCGGGGGCCGGGGGAGCGCGGCAATTCGTCGGCACACGAAGGGATCCGTTCCGCTCATGTATGCAGCCTCGTCCTCCGTGTCCGCTCCGCCCCGGCTCCGCCCTCCCCACGCCGGCGGCGGGCCGTACCTCGACCCCTCCCATGCCGCGGGGGCTGCCTTCGGGGGCGGACGGGCCCGGCGGTCCCCGGGGCTGGGAGGGCAACCGCTCAGCGGGAGAATCGACTTGTCCGGCCCTCAGGGCACGCAATTGCGCACGGTGATCGCCGCCGTGCACCGCATCTGCCCGGAGTTCAACCCCGTCCAGGTCCTGCGCCGCAGCGGGCACTCGGTCCTGCTGGTCGGCTCCACGGGCCGCACCACGGCAGTGGCCAAGTGTTTACTGGACCAGTCACCGTCCTGGACCGAGCGGTTCCGGCACGAAATAGCTACATACCGTGCGTTCGTCCGCCACCGTCCGCCGGTTCGGGTGCCGCGGCTCATCGCCGCGGACCCCGACAACTGCACGCTGGTGATCGAGCGCATGCCCGGGCGTCCCGCCGCCCTGCAGCGGCACCCCTCGGAGGCGCCGCCCCGTGCGGACGTACGAGCCGCACTGGGCGCGATCTGCAGGGTCAACCTCTGGCGGCCGCCGGCCGGCATGTTCGACATGCCGCTGGACTACGGCAAGCGCATCGCCCGCTACCACGAGCTGGGCCTGCTGACCGACCGCGACATGGGCGATCTGCAGAAGCTGCTGCACGGGCTGGCCCACGTCCAGGGGCAGTTCTGCCACGGCGACGCCCAGCTGTCCAACATCCTCCTGGCCCCCACCGGCCCCGTGCTGGTGGACTGGGACCAGGCGGGCTGGTATCTCCCGGGCTACGACCTGGCCACGCTGTGGACGGTCCTGGGCGACGCTCCCGTGGCGCGCCGTCACATCAGCCAGGTCGCCCAGCAGGCCGGTACGGTGCAGCGTGACGCCTTCCTGGTGAATCTCATGCTCGTGCTGACCCGCGAGATCCGTACCTGCGAGACGGCCGTGCAGCGAGCCGTGCACGAGCCGGCCCCGGCGGCGCCCGGCGCGGCCGAGTCGGGTGAGGAGCAGCGGCTGCTGCTGCGCCGCCTGCACGACGACTGCGCACTCGCCAGGCGCGCCGTCCGGGCAGCGGTCGGCACCCGCTGACCCACCCCCTCCGCCCCCTCCGCGACACGCCGCGCACGCTGCGCGGCGTGTCGCCGTCTCCTCCGGAGGGAAGGTGCCGGGAAGCAAGAGGCGCAGCAGCAGCCGTGGGCAACATGCATCGCATCAGCATGATTGACGGAACGTCCGCCAGGGGCTACCTCTGGTTACGTCCGGTCCCGCACGCCCGATCGCGCCCCAGACCGTTCCCGCGCGTGGCACGGGCCCGCCCCGAGGAGGCTGCATTGCGAGGATCCGCTCCCCGACCGTGGACCGCCCCCCTCAGACCCCGGCGAAGAAGACGGGCCGCGTTCAGGGCGGCCGGAGTCATGGCTTCGGCCGCCCTGTTGCTGCCCCTGGCGTCTCACGCGACGGCCACGACCACGGCCACGGACCGGCAGCCGCGCTCCGGCGCCCTGCAACGGGCCTTCGCCGAGGCCTCCCGTGAGTACCGGGTCCCGCAGAGCGTGCTGCTGGGGGTCTCCTATCTGCAGTCGCGCTGGGACGCCCACGACGGTGCGCCGAGCGTCACCGGCGGCTACGGCCCCATGCACCTCACCGATGCCGTCCACGCCCTGGCCGAGGCCCCGCACCACAGCGACGGCCGTGAGGACCCTCGGGGCGACGACGCACGCCCGGCCCCCCGGGCCGTCCGGCCGCCCGTCCTGCCGGCGGGTGAGGTCCCCGCGCGGCTGCGCACGCTGGAGCGGGCCGCGCAGGCGTCCGGCCTGTCGCGCGAGGCGCTGCGCCGGGATCCCGCCGCGAACGTCAAGGGGGGTGCCGCGCTGCTCGCGGCGGCCCAGAAGCGGCTGGGCCTGCCCCTGAGCGAGGACCCCGCCGACTGGTACGGCGCGGTGGCGGGCTATCCGGGCGCGTCGGACACGGCGACGGCCGCCACCTTCGCCCGTGACGTCTTCGACGTGATGCGGTCGGGCGAGCGGCGCACCACCGACGCGGGCCAGCGGGTCGCCCTGCCGGGCACCCCGCGCCTCGCCGGGCGCGCCGATCAGGTGCGGCGGCTGGGCCTGCCGGACGCCCCGGACGAGGGGACGGAGTGCCCGAGGACGGTGGCCTGCGAGGCGATCCCCGCGCCGTACGAGAAGCTGCAGGGCGACAATTACGGCAATCACGATCTGGCGGACCGCCCGGCCTCCCAGAAGACGGAGTTCATCGTCATCCACGACACCGAGGGGTCCTGGGAGACGACGATCAAGCTGGTCAAGGACCCGGCCTACGTCTCGTGGAACTACACCGTGCGCTCCGCGGACGGGCACGTCGCCCAGCACGTGCGCACCAAGGACGTCGCCTGGCACGCGGGCAACTGGTACGTGAACTCCAAGTCGGTCGGCATCGAGCACGAGGGCTTCCTTGCCCAGCCCGACGCCTGGTACACGGAGGAGATGTACCGCACCTCGGCCCGCCTGGTGCGGCATCTGGCGACCCGGCTCAAGATCCCCCTGGACCGCCGGCACATCCTCGGCCACGACAACGTCCCCGGCACGACGCCGTCGACCATCAGGGGCATGCACACCGACCCCGGCCCGTACTGGGACTGGGCGCACTACTTCGACCTGATGGGCAGGCCGTTCCACCCCACGGGGGGCGCGTCCGGCGGCATGGTCACCATCCTTCCGGACTACGAGGCGCACCAGCCCGCGTACACCGGCTGCACGGGCCCGGCCAAGCCCTGCGCGCCGCACGGCTCGGGTGCGGTACGGCTGCACACGGCGCCGAGTGAGCGGGCGCCGCTGGTGAAGGACGCCGGGCTGCGTCCGGACGGCAGTGCGACCACGATCGACGTCAACGACACGGGTGCCCGTGCCTCGACGGGCCAGCAGTTCGCGGTGGCGGGGCGCAAGGGCTCCTGGACGGCGATCTGGTACCTGGGCCAGCAGGCGTGGTTCCGCAACCCGTGGTCGCAGCCGACCGCCGTCAACGCCTTCGGCCGGGTGGCCACCCCGAAGGAGGGTCTGGACGAGGTCGCGGTGTACGGGCGCGCCTATCCGGAGCAGGAGGCGTATCCCCCGGGCGTCCCGGTGCAGGCCCTGGCGCCGCTGCCGTACAAGCTGCTCGCCGGCCAGTCGTACGTCGTGGGGCCGCGGGTGCCGGGCGAGTATCTGTGGGCCAAGACCTTCGATCCCGCGGGCCACAAGGTGATCAAGGGCAGGGAGGCGTACTACGAGATCCAGTTCGGGCACCGGGTGGCCTTCGTGAAGGCCGCCGACGTGACGGTGCAGCCCTCGAACCAGTAGCCCGGAGCACATGACGACGGAGCCCGGTACGGCGTCTGCCGTGCCGGGCTCCGGTGTGCGTGCGGGCGCGTGTGCGGTGGATGGTGCGGGGGCTCCGGGAGGAGCGCGGCGTCAGGCCGTCTGGAACATCTCGGCGGGCAGCGGCTTGAGGAGCTGGTAGAGCTCGTCGGTGATGGGCCGGTCCCAGCTGGCGATGGTGACGAGGATGCCGTCGCTGCGGTCGAACTGGGTGCAGGAGATGCGGCCTTCGGAGCACTTGATGCGCCGGACGATCAGCAGATTGTCCTCGTGCATGACCGGGATGTCCTCGGTCTCCAGCACCTCCACCGGCTCGTCGTTGCCGAGGGCCTGGAGGAGCTGCGTGACCTCGAAGGGCACCTGGCCCTCCTCGAGCTCGCGCACCGGGGAGCCCTCGGGCATGTTGCCGATGATCATCGCCGGGCCGCGCCCGCCGAAGAGGTCGTAGCGGAGGAAGACACCCTGGCAGCTGCCGTCGGGCGCGGGCAGCAGCCCGGCCCCGAGATCGCCCGGCCAGTCCCCCGGGTCCATGGCCAGGACGTCGAAGTCCGGCCCGGTGGGCGTGGCGCTGCGGCGGCGGAGGAAGGACATGCCCACATCGTACGTGCCCGGGGCCCTGGCGTGGCGCCGGGGAGAGCAACGGCACGGCCGTCCGCGCGCCCTGCGCGACGGGGCGGCGGAGCGGGCGTGCGGAGGGGCGGGCGGGGCCGCCGGGCGGGGCGGGCGGGGCCGTCAGGCGGGGGCGCGCAGGCTGTCCAGATGACGGCGCAGCACCGTCCGGAGGACGTCCGGGGTGAGGGTGCCGGGCTGGAGGACGGCCTGGAGGGTGAGGCCGTCGAGCAAGGCTGACAGCCGCAGGCTCTCCGTGCCGATGTCCAGGTCGGCGGGCAGGCCGCCCGCCTCCTGGCCGCCGCGCAGGACGCGGGTCACGATGCCGAGCAGCCCGTCCTGCAACTGCCGGGCGTGGGGCAGCAGTCCCGGCCGGGTGCGGGCCGCCGTGGCGAAGGCGATCCACAGGACGGCCTCTTCGTGGCGCTCCTGGTCGAGGGGGAGGAATTCGGCGAGGAGGTCCTCGGCGCGGGTGCGGGGCTCCGCCGCGTCTGCGGGGTCGAGGAGCCGGTCGGCGTGGGCGCGGACGCGGGCCTCGATACGGCCGGTCAGCTCCCCCATCGCGAAGATCACCAGTTCGTCGTGGTCGCTGAAGTAGTGGCGTACGGATCCGATGGCGAGGCCCGCCTCTTCGGCGACGTTGCGCAGGGAGGCGGCCTCCAGGCCGCGCCGGCCCACGACGCGGAGGACGGCTTCGGCGACCGCTCTGCGGCGCGCCCGGGGGTCGACGATCTTCGGCATGCGGGCTTTATAGCACGGTCGAGCTACCATCTTTTTGGCGCGACCGTGCCAAAAAGAGAGAACGAGACCGGAAGGGGTAGCCGATGAACGGCTGGCTGCTGGGGGCGATCATCGCCGTGGTGGTGATCGTCGTGGTGATCAAGCGGCTGAAGGGGGAGCCGCTCAACGCGCGCGACCTGCTGGTACCGCCGGTGGTCCTGACGACCATCGGCGTCGCGTCCCTGGCGAAGGCGCGGCAGGTGACGGGGGCGGACCTGGCCTGGGTGGTCCCCGGCGCCCTCCTGAGCTGCGGGCTCGGCGCGGTGCGCGGGGCCACCGTCCAGCTCTTCGAGAAGTCCGGGGCGCTCTGGCAGCGCTATACGGGCCGGACGTTCCTGGTCCTCGCGGGATCCCTGGTGATCATGGGCGGCTTCGGCCTGCTCGCCACGCACGCGGGCGTGTCCGAGGGCGCGCGACCGGTCCAGCTGAACATCGGCGTCAGCTTCCTCGGCGAGGCGCTGGTCATCGGCGCGCGGGGCCTGGCGAGCGGGGTGCCCTTCGCCCCCGAGCGCCCGCGCCGCTGACGCCACCGATGCCACCGACACCGCTGACGCCACTTATGCCGCCGCGAGCGTTCCCGGCGGGCGGTCCACCCGCTGCGGAACGTGATCAAGAGCCCGCCCGGACGCAGCTTGTGGGGGCGCTGTCCGGGCGGACCGACGGCCGAAGACGCCGCTGCGGGCGCACGCTACCAGGCAGTGACGAGGTCTCCCTTTCCCGGAATCGCCGACCTGGAGCAAATGAGTGAATTCCCGAAACTTCCGTTATGGGCCCGAGTTACTCAGGTCGCTTCCCTGTCTGTGAGAGGCAGCTAATCGATCGAAAGGCACAGACGTGCTCAAGAAGGTACTCACGACGGCCGCCGTGACGGTTACCACAGTCGGCACCATCGCCGGCCCGGCCATGGCGATCGGCAACGACCAGGACGTGGCCAACGGCAACGCTTCGCACACCGGTTACGGCAACACGAAGACCGGCGGCAAGCAGAGCCCGCAGATGAGCCTGATCCAGGGCACGCTCAACAAGCCGTGCCTCGGCATCGGGAAGATCGGTGTCCAGTCGCTCATCGCGCTGCTCAACATCGGCATCCAGGACATCCCGATCCTCACGTCCCAGCAGCAGCAGCAGTGCACCGACAACTCGACGATCAGCGACGGGGACGACCCGCTGTCGCACATCCTCGACGAGATCCCGATCATTTCGGGCAACGGCTCCGGCAACAAGGGCGGCGGCCACCCCGGCCTGCACGGCCTGCACGGCGGCCACCCCGGCTTCGGCGGCCACTGAGCCACGCCGTCGTCGGACGGATCTCCCCCTGTCTCGGGTGCACGGGCCCCGGGGCAGGGGGATTCCCCTGTCCGGACACCTGCAGGAACCTGCAGGTCAGGGCGGTGGGCGCCGGTCCCCGGCCGGGTCGTATACGATGACCGCGTGACTATGCTCGTCAAACGCCGCCACGTGGACCTCCTCCGCGTCACGAGCATGTCCTGTCGCCGCTACGGCTGATCTTTCTTCCCGCCCAGCCCTCTCCACGGGCCGTGGCCTGCTTTTCCTTCCTACTTTTCCTGCCGTTCCCCGGTCCCGCTCCGCCCTGCCCGCGTACCCGCGTACCCGTGGCGGCGGAGCGGCCGTCCGGCGCACCGCCGTACGGAATTCCGGGCCCTCACGCTGTGGACAACCCTCATGAGCAACAAGCTTCCCGTCCTCGACCTCTCCGCCGCCTCCGCCGGTCCCGAGGCCCGTGCCCGCTTCCACGAGGAGCTGCACTCGGCCGCCCGTGACGTGGGCTTCTTCCACCTCACCGGCCACGGCGTCACCGAGGCCGAGACCGCCGACCTGTGGCGCACCATGCGCGAGTTCTTCGCGCTCCCCGAGGCCGACCGGCTGTCCGTCAGCAACCTCAACTCCCCCCACTTCCGCGGCTACACCCGCACAGGCGACGAGCGGACGGGCGGGAGCCAGGACTGGCGCGACCAGCTCGACATAGGCGCCGAGCGCGAGGCGCGCGTGCCGGGCACGGACGAGCCGGGCTACTGGTGGCTCGAAGGCCCGAACCAGTGGCCCGCGGCCCTCCCCGAGCTGCGCACCGCCGCCCTGCGCTGGATCGACCGGCTGAGCGGGGTGGCCGAGCGGCTGCTGCACGAGCTGCTGACCGCGATCGGCGCCCCCGAGGACTTCTACGACAAGGCCTTCGCCGACCGCCCGCACCTGCACCTGAAGCTGGTCCGCTACCCCGGCAGCGCGCCGGACGGCGCCGGCCAGGGCGTGGGCGCGCACAAGGACTACGGCTTCCTGACCCTGCTGCTGCAGGACGAGGTCGGTGGCCTCCAAGTGGAGGGCTCCGACGGGTCGTTCATCGACGTGCCGCCGGTGCCGGGCGCGTTCGTCATCAACCTCGGCGAACTGCTGGAGGTGGCCACGAACGGCTACCTGAAGGCGACCAACCACCGCGTGGTCAGCCCGTCCGGCACCCGCGAGCGCTTCTCGGTCCCGTTCTTCTACAACCCGCGCCTGGACGCCCGCATCGAGCCGGTGCCCTTCGCGCACGCCGACCGGGCCCCGGGCGTCACCCAGGACGACCGCAACCCGCTGTTCGCGGAGTACGGCCGCAACGAGATCAAGGGCTGGCTGCGCGCCCACCCGCAGGTGGCCGCCCGCCACCACGCCGCCCTGCTGACGGAGGGCGCCCTCATGGGCTGACCACCCGTCAGGTGAGGTCGAACTCGCCCTCGCGCGCGCCGCGTACGAACGCCCGCCAGTCCCCTGGGGTGAAGACCAGCGCGGGCCCGTCGGGATTGCGTGCGTTGCGCATGGCGATGAAGCCTTCGACGAAGGCGATCTGGACATCGCCGGTCCCCCGGCTGCTCGACAGCCAGGCGGCGTTGCCGAGGTCGAGCTCGGGCGCGATGTCGCCCGCCGGTCGTTCAGTCGTGCTCTCCGCCACTGCTGAAGCTCCTCCCGGTCGTCGTCCCGCGCCCACCCTAGCGAGCGCGGCGTGCGCCGGACAGGCCGCACAACGGCGAACGCTCCGCCGTGCGCTCCTTCAGGTGGTGGGGGGTTCGTCGCCCACCACCCACATGGAGAAGAACTGCGCGCCCCCTCCGTAGGCGTGGCCGAGTGCCTTGCGGGCGCCGTCGACCTGGTGCTCCCCCGCCCTCCCCCGCACCTGGAGGGCGGCCTCGGCGAAGCGGATGAGGCCGGAGGCGCCGATGGGGTTGGTGGACAGGACGCCGCCCGAGGGGTTGACGGGCAGTTCGCCGTCCAGCTCCGTGGCCCCGGAGGCGGTGAGCTTCCAGCCCTCGCCCTCGGCGGCGAAGCCGAGGTTCTCCAGCCACATCGGCTCGTACCAGCTGAAGGGCACGTACAGTTCGGCGGCGTCGATCTCGCGCCGCGGGTCGGTGACGCCCGCCTGCCGGTAGACCTCGGCGGCGCAGTCGCGCCCCGCGCGCGGCGAGACGAAGTCCTTGCCGGCGAAGAGCGTGGGTTCGCTGCGCATGGCGCCGCCGTGCACCCAGGCGGGCGGGTGCGGGGCGCGGGCGGCGCCCCGGCGGTCGGTGAGGACCATCGCGCAGGCGCCGTCGGAGGAGGGGCAGGTCTCGGAGTAGCGGACCGGGTCCCACAGCATGGGCGAGGACTGCACCCGTTCCAGGGTGAGGCCGTGCTCGTGCAGGTGGGCCCACGGGTTCTTCAGGGCGTTGCGGCGGTCCTTGTAGGCGACGAGGGAGCCCACGGAGTCGGGTGCTCCGCTGCGGCGCACGTAGGCCCGTACGTGCGGGGCGAAGAATCCTCCGGCGCCGGCCAGCAGGGGCTGCTGGAAGGGGACGGGCAGGGACAGGCCCCACATGGCGTTGGACTCGGACTGCTTCTCGAAGGCCACGGCGAGGACGGTCCGGTGGACGCGGGCCGCGACGAGGTCGGCGGCGACGAGGGCCGTGGAGCCGCCGACCGAGCCGGCGGTGTGCACGCGCAGGACGGGCTTGCCGACGGCGCCGAGGGCGTCGGCGAGGCAGAGCTCGGGCATCATCACGCCCTCGAAGAAGTCGGGGGCCTTGCCGAGGACGACGGCGTCGGTGTCCGCCCACGACAGCCCCGCGTCCTCCAGGGCGCGCACGGCGGCCTCGCGGACGAGTCCGGCCAGGGAGACGTCCCGGCGGGCCGCGGCGTGCTTGGTCTGGCCTATGCCGACGACGGCCACGGGTTCCTTGCTCACCGGGTGTCCCCCTCCAGCACGGCGACGAGGTTGTGCTGCAGGCAGGGCCCGGACGTGGCGTGGGCCAGGGCCCGGTCCGAGGCGCCCCGGTGGATGCGGGCGGCGGCCTCGCCCAGGCGGATCAGACCGGTGGCCATGACGGGGTCGGCGGCGAGCGCGCCGCCGGAGGGGTTGACCGCGACGGTGCCGTCCAGGCGCAGCGCCCGCCGCAGGACGACTTCCTGCGAGGTGAAGGGGGCGTGGAGTTCGGCCGTGTCGACGGGGGCGCGGAAGGCTCCGGCGCGTTCGGCGGCGAGGCGGGTGGACGGGGAGTCGGTCAGGTCCCGCAGGCCCAGGGCCTGGGCCTCGATGCGGTGGTCGATGCCGCGGATCCAGGCGGGGCGGGCGCACATGCGGCGGGCGGTGTCGCCGGCGGCGAGGACGACGGCGGCCGCTCCGTCGGTGACGGCCGAGCAGTCGGCCGCGCGCAGGGGCCGCACGACGTACTCGCCCGCGGGGGCCTCGGCGCCGTCCCGCCGGGCGAGGGCCGCCAGGGCCTCCTCGCCGGTGTGGCCGGCGTCGATGAGGGCCTGGGCCTGGAGGGCGGCCAGGGAGACGGAGTCGGGCCACAGGGGTGCGACGTAGTAGGGGTCGAGCTGGCGGGTGAGGACGTCCCGCAGGGGGCCGGCGGAGGGCTTTCCGTGGGCGTAGACGAGGGCGGTGCCGGCCCGGCCGGTGAGGATCTTCACCCAGGCCTCGTGGAGCGCCCAGGCGCCGTCCGTCTCCACGTGGGACTCGGCGACGGGCGGCCAGGCGCCGACGCCGTCGAGGGTCAGGGTGAAGGAGAAGGGGCGGCCGGCGAGGTAGTCGCTCGACCCCGAGCAGGTGAAGTCCGCCTCGCCGGGGGCGAGTCCGGCCTGCTCCAGCGCCTCGCGCAGGACGGGCAGCAGCATCTCCGTCTCGGACAGCCCCTCGGCGGAGCCGCGGGGGTCGCTGCGGGCGAAGGCGACGATCGCGACGTCGCGGGAGGCCGGGCCGCGGTCGCCGCCCGCGTCGGCGGGCTTCACAGCAGCTCCTTGTAGGTGTCGTGGGCGGCGTCGGGTTCCCCGGTGGGCCGGTAGTGGTCGGGGTGGCGGCCGTCCGCGCCCCACACGGGCTCGACGCGCAGGCCCATGCGCACCTGGTCGTACGGGATACCGCCGATGCGTCCGTGGAGGGCGAGGTCGGCCCCGTCCAGGGCGATGTGGGCGTAGACGTAGGGGACCTCGATGCCGGCGTCCTTGGCCTTGATGTTGACGATGCAGAAGGTGGTGACGGTCCCGCGCGGGCCGACCTCGACCTGCTCGGTCGCGGCGACGCCGCAGGTGGGGCAGGCGCCGCGGGGCGGGACGTGGACCTTGCGGCAGGAGGGGCAGCGTTCGCCGGTGATCCGCCGCTCGGCGAGCGCGGCGAGGTGGCGGCTCTGGGCCCGGCCGGGCGTGTAGGTGTAGTCGAGCCGGGCGGGGGCGACGATGCCCGTGACGGGGTCGGCGAAGTCGCCGTCGTGCGGGGTGGGCCTCCGGAGGCCTGCCGCTCCGTCGTCCTCGTGGGGGTCGCAGGGCTCGAAGCAGCCGATGTCGGTGACGGCGCCGGTGCGCTCCGGCGCCCAGCGGATGCGGACGCGCATGCCGGTCCGTACGGCGTGGGGCCCGGGGGCGTCGAGGACGTGCAGGAGGGCGGTGTCGGCGCCGTCGAGGCGCACCAGGACCCAGGCGAAGGGGGTGCGCAGGGGCTGGCGGGGCCGGGGGGCGGGGTTCCAGGCCCAGGTGGTGACGGTGCCGGTGGGGGCGACCTCGACGAGGTCGCGGATCTCCTCGGCGGTGACGGGGTCGTATTCGACGGGCGGTACGAGGACGCGCCCGTCGCGGGTGCGCACGCCGAGGACGGTGCGCTCGCGGAGGCCGGTGAGGAAGGCGCTCTGCACGGGGCCGAGGGAGCGGGTGAAGGGGAAGGAGACGGTCAGGGGTGCGGTGAGGATCTCCGGCACGGCGGTGCTCCCTTCAGGCGCGCCGGTAGACGGCCGGGCGCTTCTCGGCGAAGGCCCGGGTGCCTTCCTTCGCGTCGGCGCTGGCGAGGACAGGCCGGCCGCGTTCGAGTTCGAGGGCGAGGCCGTCGGCTTCGGCGAGGCCGGCGGCGTCGTGGACGCAGGCCTTGACGGCCTCGACGGCCAGCGGGCCGTTGGCATTGATCAGCGCGGCGGTCTCCAGCGCCCGCTCCAGGGCGGTGCCGTCGGGGACGACGTGGCCGATCAGTCCGATGCGCGCGGCCTCGGCGGCGGTGTAGGGGCGGCCGGTGAGCAGCATCTCCAGGGCGTGGGTGCGCGGGATCTGGCGCGGTAGGCGGACGGTGGAGCCGCCGACGGGGAAGAGGCCGCGGCGCACCTCGAAGAGGCCGAAGACGGCGCTCTCCCCGGCGATGCGGATGTCGGTCCCCTGGAGGATCTCGGTGCCGCCCGCGACGCAGGGGCCCTCGACGGCGGCGATGACCGGTTTGCGCGGCCGGTGGTGCCGGAGCATCGCCTTCCAGTGCAGGTCGGGGTCGGCCTTGAACCGGGCGCGGTACGGGTCGTCCGCCGGGTCCGGCGGGCCGTGCAGGGCCTTGAGGTCCATGCCGGAGCAGAAGGCCCCGCCCGCGCCGGTGAGGACGACGGAGCGGACGGCGTCGTCCCGGTCGGCCTCCAGCCAGCCGTCGTGGAGCCCGGCCAGCATCGGCAGCGACAGGGCGTTCCTCGCTTCCGGCCGGTTGAGGGTGAGCACCAGCGTGGCGCCGGTGCGTTCGACCGTGAGGTGTTCGGTGCCGCTCATGGGTGGCCCTCCCGTCCCGGTGACCAGAACAGGGTGCAGGAGGCGTGTCCGGGGTACAAGAGTTTTCTGACTTCCCGTCAGATTTCTTGGGTGCCGTCCCTTCCTCCCCGCGGCGCGCGGCGCTCTAATGGGCCCCGCGGCCGCCGTTCCCCCGGACAGGAGGAGACGTGGACTACAACCTCGCCGATCTCTTCGAGTCGGTCGTGGACGCGGTGCCCGGCCGGGAGGCCCTGGTCCACGCGGACCTCCCCGGGAGCGGCGCCGGGCGCCGGATGACGTACGCGGAGCTCGACGCGGCGGCCAACCGGCTGGGGCACCACCTGCGCGACAGCGGGATCCGGCCCGGCGACCACGTCGGGCTGCACCTGTACAACGGCGTCGAGTACCTGCAGGCGTTCTGGGCCTGCCTGAAGGTCCGGGCGGTGCCCGTCAACGTCAACTACCGCTACGTCGAGGACGAACTGGCCTACCTCTACCGCGACGCCGACCTCGTGGCGCTGGTCTTCGACGCGGCCTTCACCGGCCGGGTGGCCGCGGCGCTGCCCCGTACGGAGCTGCTGCGCCACCTCGTGCGGGTCGGCACGCCCCCGCACGGGGCGTCCGAACCGGCCCTCGCGCCCGTCCCCTTCGCGGAGGCCGAGGCGTCGGGGCCGCCCCTGCGCGGCTTCGGGCCGCGTTCGGGGGACGACCAGGTCATCATCTACACGGGCGGCACGACGGGCCTGCCCAAGGGCGTGATGTGGCGGCAGGAGGACCTGTTCTTCTCCGGGCTCGGCGGCGGAGCGCCCACGGGCGAGCCGGTGAAGCACCCCCGGGAGCTGGCCGCGCGCGTCGCCGACGGGGGCGAGGGCCTGGTCTTCTTCCCCACGGCTCCGCTGATGCACGGCACGTCCACGCTGACCGCGCTCATCGCCTTCGACTACGGCCAGAAGGTCGTGCTGCACCGGAAGTTCGCCCCCGAGGAAGTGCTGCGCACCGTGGAGCAGGAGAAGGTCACCTGCATCTCGCTGGTCGGTGACGCGATGCTGCGGCCCCTGGTGGACGCGCTGGCCGGGCCGATGCGGGGCACCGACTGCTCGTCGCTGTTCAGCGTCAGCAGTTCGGGCGCGGTGCTCTCGGCCACCGTGCGGGAGCAGTTCACGGCCTTGCTGCCGCACGTGGCGCTGCTGAACAACTTCGGCTCCTCGGAGTCGGGCTTCAACGGGACCGCGACGGACGGGGCGGGTACGGGCGGCACGGGCGCGGAGGACGCGGCTCGGGGCGGCGCGAGCGCGGGTGGCGGCCTCCGGCTGCGCGTCAACGACCGCACGGCCGTCGTCGACCCGGTCACGCACGAACCCGTCGAGCCCGGCGAGGAGGGGCGCGTCGCCCAGCGCGGCCACGTACCGCTCGGCTACTACAACGACCCCGCCCGGACCGAGGCGACGTTCTTCCGGGCCGGCGGCGAGCGGTGGGTGCTGCTCGGCGACATGGCGAGAGCCGGTGCGGACGGCGAGATCACCGTGCTGGGGCGGGGCTCGCAGTGCATCAACACCGGCGGCGAGAAGGTGTACCCCGAGGAGGTGGAGCAGGCGCTCAAAGCCCATCCGGACGTGTACGACGCGCTGGTCGCGGGCGTTCCGGACGAGCGGTGGGGGCAGCGCGTGGCCGCCGTCGTCCAGCCGCGCGAAGGGGCGGATCCCCTGACCCTGGACGGGCTGCAGGCACACTGCAGGGCGCGGCTGGCGGGGTACAAGGTGCCGCGCAGCGTGGTCTTCACGGAGCGGATCCGCAGGTCACCGAGCGGGAAGGCCGACTACCGGTGGGCGCGGGCGGTCGCGGAGGCCGGTGCCTGACCGGTTCGCCCGACCCGCCGGGCCTGTTCAGGTGCCGGTTCAGGTGCCGTTCAGGCGGCCGGTTCGCGCGGCCGGTGGCGCGCGGCGGCGCTTCCTCCACGCGGCGCCGCTTCGTCCACAGGGTCCGGCTCCCTCTTGACGCCCGGCGCCGCCTCTGAAAACTTGAGCCCATGCAACGACCGAACGATCGGTTGGTTCCATGGGACGCGGCCGAGCGGATGACGCGCGAAGAGCTGACGGCACTGCAGCTGGAGCGGCTGCGGGCCACCTTGCACCACGCCTACGAGAACGTGCCCTTCTACCGGCGCGCGTTCGACGCCGCGGGCATACGGCCCGGGGACTGCCGCACCCTCGCCGACCTCGCCCGCCTCCCGTTCACCACCAAGTCCGATCTCCGGGAGCACTACCCCTTCGGCATGTTCGCCGTGCCCGGCTCCCGGATCCGGCGCCTGCACGCCTCCAGCGGCACCACGGGCACACCCACCGTGGTCGGCTACACCGACCGGGACCTGGACACGTGGGCCGAGGTCGTCGCCCGCTCCATCCGCGCGGCCGGCGGCCGGCCCGGCGACAGGATCCACGTGGCCTACGGCTACGGGCTGTTCACCGGCGGCCTCGGCGCGCACTACGGCGCCGAGCGGCTCGGCTGCACGGTGATCCCCGCCTCCGGCGGCATGACCGCGCGCCAGGTCCGGCTCATCCAGGACCTGCGGCCCCGGATCATCATGGTGACGCCCACCTACATGCTCACCCTGCTCGACGAATTCGAGCGTCAGGGCGTCGACCCGCGCAGCACGTCCCTGACCACCGGCATCTTCGGCGCCGAGCCCTGGACGGAGGAGATGCGCCGGGAGATCGAGGAGCGCTTCGCCATCGACGCCGTCGACATATACGGACTCTCGGAGATCATCGGCCCCGGCGTGGCCCAGGAGTGCGCCGAGACCAAGGACGGGCTGCACATCTGGGAGGACCACTTCTACCCCGAGGTCGTCGACCCGGTCACGGGCGAGGTGCTGCCGGAGGGAAGCCACGGCGAGCTGGTCCTCACCTCCCTCACCAAGGAGGCCATGCCCGTCGTCCGCTACCGCACCCGTGACCTCACCCGGCTCCTGCCCGGCACCGCCCGGCCCGCCTTCCGCCGGATGGAGCGGATCGCCGGGCGCAGCGACGACATGATCATCCTGCGGGGCGTCAACCTCTTCCCGGCGCAGATCGAGGAGATCGTGCTGCGGACGCCGGGCCTCGCCCCGCACTTCCAGCTGCACCTGACCCGCGAGGGCCGGATGGACCACCTGACCGTGCGCGCCGAGGCCCGCCCGGAGGCGACGCCGGAGCAGCGCGGGGCCGCCTCCGGCGAGGTGGCACGGCAGGTGAAGGAGGGCATCGGCGTCACGGTGACCGTCGAGGTGGTCGACGGCGGGACGCTGGAGCGGTCGGTGGGCAAGCTGAAGCGCCTCGTGGACGAGCGGGAAAAGCCGTGACGGGGGCCGGGCGCGCCGGACCCTGCCCGGGCGGATCAGGGCAGCGGCGTCCCGGCGCTCCCCCGGCCGCCGTGTCCTGGCGGCCCGGCGCGGCCGCAGCGATGTCCGCAGCGGCGCCGTCCCGGTCAACCGGGCGGCACGGTGGCGAACCGCTCCCGGAGCTCCCGCTTCAGCACCTTGCCGGAGGCGTTGCGCGGCAGCCGGTCCACGAAGAGAACGCGCTTGGGCGCCTTGAAGGGAGCGAGCCGCTCCCGGGCGTACGCCGTCAGCTCCTCCTCGGTCACGCCGCCGCGCGCGACGACCACGGCGGTGACCGCCTCGATCCAGCGGGGGTCGGGCAGTCCGATGACGGCGGCCTCGGAGACGGACGGATGACCGTAGAGCACGTCCTCGACCTGGCGGGAGGCGACCAGCACCCCGCCGGAGTTGATGACGTCCTTCAGCCGGTCCACGACGGTGAAATAGCCCTCGGCGTCCCGGACGGCCATGTCGCCGGAGTGGAACCAGCCGTCCCGGAAGGCTTCCTCGGTCTCCTCGGGCTTGCCCCAGTAGCCCTGGCACAGCTGCGGGGAGCGGTAGACGACCTCGCCGGGCGTTCCGTCGGGCACGTCGGCGCCTCTTTCGTCCACCACGCGTGCCTCGACGAACAGGACCGGCCGGCCGCAGGAGTCCATCCGCCCCTCGTGCTCCTCCGGCCGCAGCACGGTGGCCAGCGGCCCGATCTCGCTCTGCCCGAAGCAGTTGTAGAACGCGAGGTGAGGCAGGCGCGTGCGCAGGCGCTCCAGGACCGGTACGGGCATGACGGAGGCGCCGTAGTACGCCTTGCGCAGCGCCGACAGGTCCCGGGAGGCGAAACCGGGGTGGCCGGCGAGTGCGATCCACACGGTCGGCGGGGCGAAGAAGCTGTCGGCCCGCCCCGCCTCCACCAGTTCGAGGACGCGGTACGGGTCCGGCGCGTCGATGAGGGTGTTCTCCGCACCCACCGCCAGGAAGGGCAGCAGGAACACGTGCATCTGCGCCGAGTGGTAGAGCGGGAGGGCGTGCAGCGGCCGGTCCGTCTCCCTGAGGTCCAGGGCGGTGATCGCGCTCAGGTAGGCGTGCACGAGCGCGCCGTGCGTCATCATCGCGCCCTTGGGCTGCGCGGTGGTGCCGGAGGTGTAGAGCAGCTGCACGAGATCGCCCTGGTCCGGGCCGCCGGCGGTCAGGGTCGCGACGCCCGGGCGCCGGTGCCGCTCCGAGCGCTCCAGCAGGGAGCCCGTGGCGTCGCGCAGCGGCATGGCGGGGACGGAAGCGGGCAGCCGGTGGGCCAGGTGCGGGTCGGTGAGCACCAGCGCGCTGCCCGACTGCTCCAGGATGTAGCCCAGTTCGCCACCGGTGAGGTGGTGGTCGACGGGGACGTGCACCAGACCGGCGCGGGCGCAGGCCAGGAAGCCGATCAGATAGGCGTCGGAGTTGTGGCCGTAGGCGGCGACGCGGTCGCCGGCGCGCAGCCCGCCGTCGCACAGGGCCGCGGCGGCGCCCGTCACGGCCTCGTCCAGCTCGCGGTACGTCCAGGCGCGCTCCCCGTACCGCAGCGCCGTCCGCTCCGGCACGCGGCGGGCCGTGCGCCGCAGCATGCCGTCCACCGTGCTGTCCCGGACTCCCGTCATGCCCGGATCCTGGGTCCCGCGCGCACCACGGTCAAGGGGGCACGACGGCGGGCGGGCGGATGCGGGCGCGAAAGCGGGAACGGGCGGGCCGCGTCCGGGGTCAACTCCCCGCCCTGCGCGGGCGTCCTATCCTCCGCAGGCGACTTCTCGTCCCTCCGTACCCATGGGAGCCACGTTGCCCTTACGTCATCGCATGAGAGCCCTGGCCGGCCTCGGCCTGGCGGTGCTGACCTGCGCCGCCGTGCTGCCGGGCGAGGCCGCGGCCGCCGACGCGCCCGCCCGCGCCGAGCGGGCCAAGGGCGGGGGCCTGTCGGCCGTCGTCCGCTACACCGAGTACGGCGTTCCGCACATCGTCGCGAAGGACTACGCGAACCTCGGCTTCGGCACCGGCTGGGCCCAGGCCGCGGACCAGGCGTGCGTCCTCGCCGAAGGGTTCGTCACCCTGCGCGGCGAGCGCTCGGCCCGCTTCGGCCCCGACGCGAAGCCCGACGGTTCGCTGTCGTCCGCCACCACCAACCTCTCCAGCGACCTGTTCTTCCGCGGGCTGAACGAAGCGAAGACCGTCGACAGGATCCTCGGCTCGCCCGCCCCCGCCGGCCCCACACAGCAGGCCAAGGAGCTGATGCGCGGCTGGGCCGCGGGCTACAACGCCTGGCTGGCGCAGAACCGCATCACCGACCCGGCCTGCCGCGGCGCCGACTGGGTCGCCCCGGTGACGACCCTGGACGTGGCCCGGCGCGGCTACGCCATCACCATCCTCGGTGGCCAGGGCATGGCGGCCGACGGCATCGCGGGAGCCGCACAGCCGGGGGCGGCGCCCCGTACGGCCAAGGCGGCGGATCCCGCCGAAGCGGCCCGCAAGGCCTTCGGCGAGCAGCGGAAGAACGCCGGCATGGGCTCGAACGCGGTCGCCTTCGCGGGCTCCACCGCCGCGAACGGGCGCGGCCTGCTGCTCGGCAATCCCCACTACCCCTGGCAGGGCGGCCGCCGCTTCTGGCAGTCGCAGCAGACCATTCCCGGGGAGCTCAACGTCTCCGGCGGCTCGCTGCTCGGCATGCCCGTCGTGGAGATCGGATTCAACGAACGCATCGCCTGGAGCCACACGGTGGCCACCGGCGTGCCGACCAACCTGTACGAGCTGAAGACCGTCCCCGGCGACGCCCACGCCTACCTCGTGGACGGCAAACCCGAGCGGATGACCGAGCGCACGGTCACCGTGCCGGTCCGCGGCAAGGACGGCAGCACCTCCCGGGTCACCCGCAGCCAGTGGTGGACGCGCTACGGGCCGGTGGTCACCTCGATCGACGACCTCCCCCTGCCCTGGGCCGACGGCAAGGCCTACGCCCTGACCGACCCCAACGCCGAGAGCCTGCGCTTCACCGACGCCTCGCTCGCCCTGGCCAAGTCCCGCAGCGTGCGCGGCGTCCAGGACGCCCTGCGACGCACGCAGGGCCTGCCGTGGGTGAACACGATCGCCGCGGACTCCGGCGGCCACAGCCTCTACACCCAGGCGCAGGTCCTGCCCCGGGTCACCGACGACCTCGCCGGGCGCTGCTCCACCGCCCTCGGCCGGCAGACGTTCCCGGCCGCGGGCCTGGCCGTCCTGGACGGCTCCCGCGGCGACTGCGCGCTGGGGCGCGACGCCGACGCCGTCCAGCCGGGCATCTTCGGCCCCTCCGCGATGCCGGCGCTGGTCGACGCGCCGTACGCCGAGAACTCCAACGACAGCCCCTGGCTGCCCAATGCGGACCGCCCGCTCACCGGCTACCCGAGGATCTTCGGCGACGTCTCCACCGCCCGCTCGCTGCGCACGCGCGGCGCGATCGAGGACGTGGCCGCCATGGCGAAGCGCGGCGGGCTGACCGTGGCGGACCTGGAGCGGCAGCAGTTCGCGAACCGCGCCCCCGCGGGTGACCTGGCCGCGGCGGACGCGGCGAAGGCCTGCGCCGCGCTGCCGGGCGGCAGGGCGACGGGCAGCGACGGCAAGCCCGTCGACGTCTCCGCGGCCTGCGGGGTGCTGGCCCGCTGGGACCGGACGGTGCGTACGGACAGCAAGGGCGCGGTCCTCTTCGACCGCTTCTGGCGCAGGCTCGTGCGCTCCGCTCCGCAGGCCGAGCTGTGGCGCGTTCCCTTCTCCCCCGCCTCCCCCGTGACCACGCCGAACACGCTGAACACGGCCTCCCCGGCGGTCGGCCGGGCCCTCGCCGACGCGGTCGCCGAGCTGCGCGGGGCGGGCATCGCCCTGGACGCGCCCCTGGGCGAGCACCAGTTCGTCGAGCGCAACGGCAAGCGCATCCCCATCGCGGGCGGCGCCGACGCGCTGGGCATCTGGAACATGATCGAGTCGGCGCCGTGGGACTCCGCCCGCGGCGGCTACTCCGAGGTGCGGCACGGCTCCAGCTACATCCAGGCCGTCGGCTTCGACGGCGGCCCCTGCCCGGCGGCCCGCACCCTGCTGACGTACGGGCAGTCCTCCGACCCGACCTCACCGCACCACGCGGACCAGACCCGGCTGTTCTCGGCCGGCCGCATGGTCACGGCCCGCTTCTGCGAGAAGGACATCCTGTCCTCCCCGCAGCTGCGGGTGGTGCGCGTGAGCGAACGCTGACGGGCCACACCTGCCGGCCGGGGCCGGGGCCGCTCACACCGAGCGGCCCCGGCCCTTCCAGTGGGGCTCCCGCAGGCGGCGTTTGTAGAGCTTGCCGTTGGGGTCGCGGGGCATCGCGGCGATGAACTCGACGGACCTGGGCCGCTTGTAGCCCGCCAGCGCCCCGGCGCAGTGCGCGAGGATGTCCGCCGCCAGCGGGGCGCCCGGTGCGTGCCCCTCGGCCGGTTCGACGACCGCGCGCACCTCCTCGCCCCAGTCGTCGTGCGGCACGCCGAAGACGGCGGCGTCGGCGACGGCCGGGTGGGCGAGCAGCACGGACTCGATCTCCGCGGGGTAGATGTTGACGCCTCCGGAGATGATCAGGTCGATCTTGCGGTCGCGCAGGAAGAGGTAGCCGTCCTCGTCGAGGCAGCCGAGGTCGCCGACGGTGAAGAAGTCGCCGATGCGGCTGTCGCGGGTCTTGCCGGCGTCCTTGTGGTACGTGAAGCCGCCCGTGGTCATCTTCATGTAGACGGTGCCGAGCCGGCCGGCCGGAAGGCGGTTGCCGTCGTCGTCGAAGACGGCGAGTTCGCTGATGGGCCACGCCTTGCCCACGGTGCCGGGCTTCTTCAGCCAGTCCTCGGCGGTGGCGAAGGCGCCGCCGCCCTCGCTGGCCGCGTAGTACTCCTCGATGCAGCCGCCCCACCAGTCGATCATCGCCCGCTTGACGTGCTCCGGGCAGGGCGCGGCGCCGTGCACGGCATGGCGCATGGACGAGACGTCGTAGCGGGCCCGGACGTGCTCCGGCAGCGCGAGCAGCCGCTGGAACTGGGTGGGGACCATGTGCGTGTGCGTGCACCGGTGCGTCTCGATCAGCCGCAGCATCTCCTCGGGGGTCCACTTGTCCATCACCACCAGCCGGTGGCCGATGTGCAGGGACGCGGCCGCGAACTGCAGTACGGCCGTGTGGTAGAGCGGCGAGCACACCAGGTGGGTGTTGCCGTCGAACGGCCGGATGCCGAACATGCCCAGGAACCCGCCGAGGTGGCCCTCCTCGGGCGGCTTGCCGGTGAGGGGGCGGCGGATGCCGCGCGGCCGCCCGGTCGTGCCGGAGGTGTAGTTCATGACCCAGCCGAGGGTGCGGTCGGCGGGCGGGGTGTCCGGGCGGCGGTCGAGGAGGGCGGAGTACGGGCGGAAGCCGGCGATGTCCCCGACGGCGTAGCGCCGGGCGGCGGGCAGCGCGGCCTCGTCGGCGGCCGCGGTGGCCGTGGCGGCGAACCGCTCGTGGGCGATGAGGACCTTGGCCTCGCTGTCGGCGACGATCCAGGCGATCTCCGGCCCGACGAGGTGGTGGTTGACCGGCACCAGGTAGAGACCGGCCTGGGTGGCGGCGAGGTGGGCGGTGAGGAGCTCGGCGCCGTTGGGCAGGACGACGGCGAAGGCGTCGCCGCTGCGGAGCCCGGCGGCCCGCAGCCCGTGGACGAGGCGGTTGGCGGCGCCGTGCAGGCGTCCGGCGGTCCACGCACCGCCGGCCGGGTCGACCAGGACGACGCGGTCGGGCTCGGCGGCAGCCTGCGCCCAGAACCCCTTGGGCGGTTGGGGTGGCATGGGGCCTCCTTCGGACGACGGATGGACGGCGAAGCGGGCGTGCCCGGGGAGGGGCGGTCACTCCGGCGCGGGCCCGTTCCGGTCCGCGTCGCCACGGCGGGCAGGACGACCGCCGGGCACGGCCGGGCACGGCCCGGCCCGTTCGGAGCCGTGCGCGACGCCGGCAGCGGGGGGCGTTGCACGGTGCCGGGCGGTGGGCGGCTCCGGCCCGTCCGCGGCCGGTCCTGCCGGCCCCGCAGGGGCACCCGTCCCCGCCGCGATGCGGCCCAGCCGCGCGACGGCGCGGTCGAAGCCCCTCGTCAGGTCGTCGAAGACGGCCTGGACGCCGCGGCGGCTGTTCATGCTGCCCACGATCTGGCCGACCGGGGTGCCCAGCAGCGGCGCGGCCTCGTACTTCTGGATGCGGGTCAGAGCGTCGGCGACGAGGAGCCCCTGCAGGGGCATCGGGAGGGGGCCGGGCCCGGACGGGTCGTCCCAGGCCTCCGTCCAGGCCGTGCGCAGCTGGCGCGCGGGTTTTCCGGAGAGGGCGCGGGAGCGCACGGTGTCGCCGGAGCCCGCGGCGAGGAGCTTGGCGGTCAGGGCCTGCGAACCCAGGTCGGCCTCCTCGGTGGTGAGCCAGAGGGAGCCGATCCACACGCCCTGCGCGCCGAGGGCGAGCCCGGCGGCGATCTGCTCGCCGGAGCCGATGCCTCCGGCGGCCAGGACGGGCAGCGGGCCGACGGCGCGGACGATCTCCGGGGTGAGCACCATGGTGGCGATCTCGCCGGTGTGGCCGCCGGCCTCGTAGCCCTGGGCGACGACGACGTCGATGCCGGCGTCGGCGTGCCGGGCGGCGTGCCGGGCGCTGCCGGCGAGCGCGGCGACGAGGGTGCCGTGGGCGTGGGCGCGCCGCACGACGTCGGCGGGCGGCGGTCCGAGGGCGTTGGCGAGCAGGGCGAGCGGGTGGTCGAAGGCGGCGTCGAGCTGGGCGCGGGCGACGTCCTCCAGCCAGCCGGTGATGCGCCAGCCCCGCCGGTCCCCGGCGGCGAGTTCGGGGACGCCGTGCCGGGCGAGGAGCTCCCCGACGAAGCGGCGGTGGCCGTCCGGGATCATCGCTTCGACGTCGGCCTCGGTGACCCCCTCGGCCCGTCCGGCGGGCATGACGACGTCGAGCCCGTACGGCCTGCCGCCGGTGTGCGCGTCCATCCAGTCGAGGTCCCGGGCGAGCGCTGCGGGGTCGGTGTAGCGGACGGCGCCGAGGACGCCGAGTCCTCCGGCCCGGGAGATCGCCGCGGCGACCGCGGGGAAGGGCGTGAAGCCGAAGACGGCGTGCTCGATGCCCAGCCGCTGGCTCAGCTCGGTCTGCATGGGCGGCAGGATGCCGCAGGAGGCCGGGCGAGGGAAGAGGTTTCTGACGCCTCGTCAGACAAAGTGCCGGGGGCCGGCCGGCTACCGGTGCAGCGGCCGGCCCCGTGTCTGCCCCACCCGCCGGACCGCCGCGACCTGGCGGTAGAGCTCCACCGCCTCGGTGGAGCGGCCGAGCTGTTCGAGGCAGTGCGCCTCGTCGTTGCGGCTGGTGAGGGCGTCCGGGTGGTCGGCCCCGAGCACCCGCTGCCGGGCCTGCGCGACCTCGCGGTAGACGGCGAGGGCCTCGGTCCAGCGGCCCAGCCAGCCGAGCCCGACCGCGACCTCGCGCCGGCTCACCAGCGTCTCGGGGTGGTCGGCGCCCAGCACCCGCTCGCGGACGGCGCCGACGTCGCGGGACTCGGCCAGGGCCTCCTCCCAGCGGCCGAGGCGGCCGAGGTTGACGCCCAGGCAGTGCCGGGCGCGCAGGGTGTCCGGGTCCTCGGGCCCCTGGGCCCGGGTGCGCTCGTCGACCAGTTCGCGGAACAGCCCCAGGGCCTCCGCGCTGCGCTGGAGGCGGCCGAGGCAGATGCCGGTCTCGTAACGGGCGGCGAGCGTGTCGGGGTGGCCGGCGCCGAGCACCCGCTGCCGTGCGACGGCCACTTCGCGGTAGGTCTGCAGCGCCTCGGTCCAGCGGCCCAGCTGGCCGAGGGCGTAGCCGACCTCGTAGCGGCTGACGAGCGTGTCCGGGTGGGCGGGGCCCAGGACCCGCGAGCGCGTGACCGCGACCTCGCACGCCATGCGGTACGACTCCTCCAGCCGGCCCAGGCGGCCCAGGTTGAAGGCCAGGTTGTGGCGGCAGCGCAGGGTGTCGGGGTGGTCGGGGCCCACGGTCCGCTCGCGCGCGGCGAGCACGGCGGCGTACACGTCGTGCGCCTCGAAGTGCCGGCCGAGCTGCCCGAGGACGTACGCCGTCTCCTGGCGCGCGGCGAGCGTCGCCGGGTGGTCGCCCCCCAGGACGCGTTCGCGCCCGGCCGCGGCACGGGCGTACTCGCGCAGCGCCTCGCCGGACCGCCCCTGCATGCTGAGGGCGAAGGCGGCCTCGTAGCGGCTGGTGAGGGTGTCGGGGTGGTCGGGGCCCTGGAGGCGCTCGCGGTCTGCGGCAACGGCCGCATGCGCGCGGCCGGCCTCCTCCCAGCGGCCCAGCCGGCCCAGCCGCAGCCCCTCCTGATGGCGGGCCACGAGCGCGGCGAGGGCCTCCGGCGCGGGCGGGGCGGACGCCTCCGCGACGGCGGGCGCACTTCCGGCGGGCACGGCGGACCCGGGCCCGGCGCGCCGGGCGGGCGCCGGCAGCCCCACCGCAGGCCCCACCGGCCCCACCGGACCCGCCGTCCACGCGCTCGTGAGCGCCGCCGCCGGGTCCGGCGGCGGTGACGTCCGCGGGCCGGGACCGGTCGCCTTGGAACCCGTGGTCATGTTCCTGGCCCAGCCGGGCAGCCGCGGCTCGGGCAGCCGCACGGCCGACCGCACCGGACGCGGGCGGCGCTCGGGCGCCGCCCGGTGCACGGTCGCCAGGCGGGCGAGGCGGTCCGGCGGCTCCAGGACGAGCAGGCGGCCGTGGAGGTCCGCGGCGTCGGGAGGGCGGTCGTCGGGGTCCTTGGCGAGCAGGTCGAGGACGATCCGCTCGAAGGCCTCCGGCAGGTCGGGGCGGTGGGTGCGCGGCGGCACGGGCGCGGTGTCCCGGTGGCCGACGAGCACGGCCCAGGCGTCGTCCATGTCGAACGGCGGGGCGCCGGTGGCGATCTCGTACAGCACGCACCCCAGGGAGTACAGGTCGCTGCGGTGGTCGACCGGGCCGCCGCCGATCTGCTCGGGCGACATGTAGTGCGGGGTGCCCATGGCGATGCCGGTGCCGGTGAGGCGGGAGGAGAAGGAGGACGAGTAGGAGAGGGAATCGCCCAGCCGGGCGATGCCGAAGTCGCAGATCTTCACCGTGCCGTCGGCCAGCCGCATGATGTTGGCCGGTTTGAGGTCCCGGTGCACGACGCCCTGGCGGTGGGTGTAGGCGAGGGAGGCGGCGACCTGCTCCGCGATCTCCAGGATGTCGGGGAGGGTGAGCGGAAGGCCGCCGGTGTCCTCCAGGAGCTCGCTGAGGTTGCGGCCGTCGAGGAGCTCCATGACCAGGTAGAGCACGCCCTCGGACTCGCCGAAGTCGTGGATGACGGTGATGCCGCGGTGCTGCAGCGCGGCCGCGACGCGCGCCTCGCGGCGGAAGCGCTCGCGCAGCACCCGCAGGTACGACGGCTCGTGCCGCGGCCCCATGGGCTTGAGGCACTTGACGGCGACCTGCCGGCCGAGCGATTCGTCGAGCGCCCGCCACACCTCGCCCATCCCGCCCCGCCCGATGCGTTCGAGCAGGCGGTACCGCCCTTGGATCAGCCTGGATTCCGCCATCCCGCGCCGCCGCCCCCGTCGATGCCCCGCGCTTCCCCCGGCCCGTCCAGTATGGCGGCCCGTCTGTGCAGGTTGTAGGAGGAGGGACGGCTACCGGGACCGAGTCTGGCGACGGCGCGGAGGATGTGCTTGGGCGGCAGCTGCCGGCGGAGGCCCGCGGGGATCGTGCGCAGCGCGGCGCCGGCGGCGCGCAGGCGGCGGGTGACGACGTGCGGGGGCGGGGCCTGCCGCCCGTACAGCTCGTGGGCGTAGGGAGGCAGCGCGGCGTACGCGAGGGAGGCCACCCGCCCCCAGAGCAGCTCCCGCACCGGAACCACCGGAAGGGGGACGGGCGGGCGCCGCAGGAAGGCGTCGACCCCGCGGGCCTCCGGGGTGAGGGCGAGCTCGGGCCGCACCTTCTCGAAGTAGGCGGCCGTCCGCCCGGCCGTGTCGGGCACGTCGGCCGGATCGAGGCCGACGAGGCGGGCGGACTGCCGGTGTTCGGCGAAATAGGCGTCGGCCTGGGCGTCGCTGAGCGCGATGCCGGAGCGGCGGACGACGTGGAGGTAGGAGTCGACCTCGGCGCAGTGCACCCACAGGAGCAGGCCCGGGTCGTCCACGGGATAGCGCTCGCCGGTGTCCGGGTCGGTGGCGGACAGCCGGCGGTGGATGCCGCGGACGGCCGCTCCCGCGCGCTCGGCGGCCTCGGTGGTGCCGTACGTGGTGGTGCCCACGATGTTCGCGGTGCGCAGCAGGCGGCCCCAGGCGTCCTTGCGGAAGTCGGAGTTCTGCGTGACGCCGCGGACCGCGCGCGGGTGCAGCGCCTGGAGCCACAGGGCGCGCACCCCGGCGATCCACATCATGGGGTCGCCGTGCAGCTGCCAGGTGACCGATGCGGGCCCGAAGAGCCCGGGGTCGGCGTGCGGCATGGGGCACCTCCTGTCGTCGTCAGGTTAGCGGCGCACGCGCGGCATCCCCAGGCCGACCCAGGAGATGATCTCCCGCTGGATCTCGTTGTTGCCGCCGCCGAAGGTGAAGACGACGGCGGCGCGGTAGCCGCGTTCGAGTTCGCCGTGGAGGGCCGCCCCCGCGGAGCCTTCTTTGAGGGGGCCCGCCGCGGCGAGGACCTCCATGAGCCAGGCGTACGCGTCGCGGCGGGTCTCGGAGCCGTAGACCTTGACGGCGGAGGCGTCCTGCGGGGTGAGCGCCGAGCGCTGCAGGGCGTCGACCATCTGCCAGTTGAGCAGCTTCATCGCCTCCAGGCGCAGGTGGGTGCGGGCGAGCCGGGCGCGGACCCAGCCGAGGTCGATGACGCGGCGGCCGTCGGCGAGCTTGGTGGCGGCGGCCCAGCGCCGTACGTCGCGCAGGGCGCCGACGGCCGTGGTGCCGTGGGCGGCGAGGGTGACGCGCTCGTGGTTGAGCTGAGTGGTGATCAGCCGCCAGCCCCCGTTCTCCTCGCCGACGCGGTTGCGGACGGGGACGCGGACGTTCTCGTAGTAACCGGCGGTGGTGGTGTGGGAGGCGAGGGTGTTGATGGTGGTGCAGGAGTAGCCGGGGGCGCTGGTCGGCACGAGGAGGAGGGTGATGCCCTTGTGCGGCGGTGTGCCATCGGTGACGGGGGTGGTGCGGACGGCCAGCCAGATCCAGTCGGCGGTGTCGCCGTTGGTGGTCCAGATCTTCTGGCCGTTGACGACGTAGGAGTCGCCGTCGCGCACGGCCCGCGTCGTGAGGGAGGCGAGGTCGGTGCCGGCGCCGGGCTCGCTGTAGCCGATGGCGAAGTCGAGCTCGCCGGAGAGGATCCGGGGCAGGAAGTACGCCTTCTGCTCGTCCGTGCCGAACTGCATGAGGGTGGGGCCGACGGTGTTGAGCGCCATCAGGGGCAGCGGCACGCCCGCCTGCGCGGCCTCGTCGAAGAAGATGAACTGTTCCATCGGGGTCCGGCCGCTGCCCCCGTACTCGGCGGGCCAGCCCGTCCCGAGGCGGCCGTCCGCGCCGAGGCGGCGGATCGTGGCGCGGTAGAAGCGCTTCTGCTCGGCCGGGTCGTCGTGGCGGGCGTGGGCGCGGTCGGGAACCAGCCCGGCGAAGTAGTCCCGCAGCTCGGCGCGGAAGCGCCGCTGTTCCGGGGTGTATTCGAGGTCCACGGCCCCTCCAGGGTGCTCGCCGTATGCCGCGCCGACGGCGCACACCGTAGAACCTGTTCCAGAAATTCGGAAGGCGAAGGAGAACGGCGAAGGGAAAGGCGAAGGCGAACAAGGAAAACAGGGACCTCGCGGGGCGTGAGCCCTGCGGGGTCCCTGTCAGGTCCGGCGGCCGGTGCTGCGGCCGTCGGCGGGCGTCAGCGGCCGGCGTGCCGGCGGTGGCGCCCCCCGGCCGGCGTACCCCCTCCGCCGCCGCGGCGGCGGCTGTGCGGCATGGGGCGGGTGTGACCGTGGTGACCACCGTGCTGCTCCGCGACCTCCAGCTCGGCGAGCTCCTCGTCCAGGCCGAAGCGCTCCAGCAGCGGGATGCGGTAGAGCCGCGGCAGCAGCCAGGCGTGCCAGACGCCGGTGACGAAGATGATCGCGGACGAGGCGATCATGACCGATCCCAGGGTGTCGGTCGGGTAGTGGGCGCCGACGTACCACCGGGAGAAGGCGATGAGCAGCACGGCGAGGACGCCGACGACGGCCACGGTCCGCCGGTGGCGGGACTCCCGGAAGAGGAAGTACGCGGCGATGAACGCGGCGACCGTGAAGGCGGTGTGGCCGCTGGGGAAGCTGTTGGAGCCGATCTCGGGGTCCAGCATGAACTCCCGCGGCGGCCGGGGCCGGGCGACGATCGCCTTCGCGATCTGGGTGCTGTTCCAGCCGACCGCGACGACGAGGAAGGTGGAGACCGCCGTCACCGGCCGGCGCCGCACGAACAGCAGCCAGCCGCACCAGACCGCCAGGATCAGCAGGCCGGCGACCGGGGACGCGAGGGCGCTGACCCCCTCCATGACCACGTTCAGCCACTCGGTGCGGAAGGTGGTCTGGACCGTGCGGTCCAGCTTCAGGTCGTGCGGCTGGATGAGATCGGTGTGCACGGCTACCAGGCCCAGCGCGATCGCGACGGCGAACAGCAGGACCGAGTTGCGCAACCAGTGGCGCACGTACGGCATGGGTGGGGCGTCCTTTGTAATCGGTAGGGCGGTACCGGCACGGCAGTACACGCGAAGGTGACGAATGCCTGCCGCAGGGGTGACAACGGCACGGCTGTACGGCAAAGCTACACGCGCCGCACGCGCACCCTTCGGGGACGCCCGCCCCGGACGCCGCCCGCAGCCACGCGCCCCGGGCCGCCCACCACCGGCGGCGCACCCTGCGTGAGGGATTTATATCCGACGGTGACCACCCGGCCGGACCCGGAGGCGGGGGTACGGGCGGCGATTCAGCCGATCGTGGACGGAGCAGCCGGGGGCGGGGCGGCAGCCCTTGACGCGGCAGGGCGGCCGGCGGTTCCCGGGCGAGCGGATTTGTGTGGTGTCTCACGCCTGGAGCGCCGCATTCCGCTGGCCGGATCCCGCTCCCGGCCCACAAGGCCCTTCAACCTCAGGCGACTTGACCGTGTCCTCTCCGGTGTCAGCACACGCGCCGGAGCAGAGGGGCCACCTGCCATGAACGTACGCACCCGCACCGTCCACAGAGCCCTGGCGGGGGCACTGGCCGCCGCCGCGATGGCCGCGGCGGCCCTCACCGCCCCCGCCGCGGCCGAGGCCGCCGGCACAACGGCCGCGGGCGGCCGGGAGGCCGCCGCGGGCCACGACCGGCACGCCGCCACCCGCAGCGCCATGGAGGCCCAGGTCGCCGCCGGCATACCCGGCGTCCTGGGGCAGACCCGGGACGACCACGGCACCTGGCGGGGCTCCGCAGGCATCGCCGACCGCACCACCAAGCGGCCCCGCCTCTCCCAGGACCGCTTCCGCATCGCCAGCGTCAGCAAGGTCTTCACCTCCGTCGTCCTGCTCCAGCTGGAAGCGGAGGGCCGGATCGGTCTGGACGACCGCGTCGAGCGCTGGCTGCCGGACGTCGTCCGGGGCAACGGGCACGACGGCCGGAAGATCACCGTCCGGCAGCTGCTCAACCACACCAGCGGGATCTACAACTACACCGAGGACCCGGACTTCCAGAAGCTGCTCGGCCCCGGCTTCCTCGAGCACCGCTTCGACGACCACACGCCGGACGAGCTGGTGAAGACCGCGATGGCACACGCGCCGTACTTCCGCTCCGGCGAGGGCTGGCACTACTCCAACACCAACTACGTCCTCGCCGGCATGATCGTCGAGAAGGTGACGGGACGCTCGTACGCCACCGAGATCAAGCGGCGCATCATCCGGCCCCTGGGGCTCACCGCCACCACGCTCCCCGGCACGGCGCCCGAACTGCCGGGGCCGCACGGCCGGGCCTACAGCACGCTCCTGGCCGAGCCCTCCCCCGACCCGAAGATCTACGACGTCACCGAGCTCAACCCGTCGTGGGGCGGGGCCGCCGGCGAGATCATCTCCACCACCGGAGACCTCAACCGCTTCTACGGCGCCCTCATCGGCGGGAAGCTGCTGCCGAAGGCCCAGCAGCGGGAGCTGCTCACCACGGTGTCCGCGGACGACCAGATGCCGGGCGCCCGCTACGGCCTCGGGGTCGCCGCGATCCGGCTGTCGTGCGGCGCGGACGTCTGGATGCACACCGGCGGCGTCCACGGCTCCATCACGGTCGCCGCCGCGAGCACCGACGGCCGGCACACCGCCGCGTTCAACTTCAACGGCGACTGGACGGGCGACCTCGGCGCGCCGATCGAGGCGGAGTACTGCGGCAAGGCCCCGTCGGGGCGGACCGGCGTCGCCGGGCAGCAGAGGACGGCCACGCTGATGGCGCTGCGCTGACGGTCCTGCTCGCGTACGCCTGCGGCCCGCGGCTGTGACCAGCCGCGGGCCGCGGGTCCGCACGGGAGCGCCGGGGATCAGCCCTGGCAGATCCCGCGGGCGTAGTCGAAGGTCGCCGTGGCCTGCGAGTACTTCCACTGCGGGGCCAGCAGCTTCGCGTCGAGCTGCTGGGCGGCCTCCGGGCTCTCCACCATGTACCCGAAGTCCTGCAGCCAGGACGGGTAGAGGTTCTTCGAGCCGATGTAGAAGGCCGAGCCGTCCACGGACACCAGCTTGTGGTGCTGTGCGTACGGCTTGCCGTCGGCCCACTTGGCGCTGTCCGAGCTGCGGGCGGTCGCCAGCTGCAGGTTGCCGCACATGGCCGTCCTGGCGCCCTGCTGACCGCCGGTGAGCAGCGCGAGGCGGTTGCGCAGGACGTCGCTGATCTCGTTCAGCGACTTGATCTGCGAGTAGCCGCCGCTGCCGACCGCGCCGCGGTTGGCGGGGTCGCTGACCACGATGCGCACCTTCACGCCGGCGGCCAGCTTCGCCGCGAGCGCGTCGTAGAGCCGGACGTCGTAGCGCGGGAGCGGCGGGCAGGTGGCGTTGAGGTCCTGCTGGGAGATCTCCACGTGGCTGCGCGCACTGGCCACGAGGGCGCGCAGGGCGCTCTCCTCGGGGTTGGCCGTGTCGTAGTCGCGGTCGGCGTTGGTGTTGTCGTGCAGGCCGACCACGCACTTGGTGTCGGGCGCCGTCGGCAGGTCCGGCCGGAAGGACGAGGAGGGGTCGGAGTCCTGGATGCCGACGCCGAGGCCGCCGACGGCGATCACGGGGACGTTCCCGGTGGCCGGGGCCGCCGCGGGGTTCGCGTCCTTCTCCATCGTCGGCATGCAGGCGGCGCCGTCGGACGCGGCGAACCAGACGCTCGCGATGTTGTTCTTGTTCCCGCAGGTCCAGGTCCACAGCTGGTCCAGGTACCGGCCGGCGGACCCGGCCGCGGGTCCGGTCAGGGCGAGGTCGACGTCGGACACCGGGTGGGTGGTGTCGACGTAGTCGTTCTTCCAGCTGTTGATGCCGCCGGTGATCGCCGACTGCCCGTCCACCACGAGGAGCTTGGAGTGGTTCCAGGAGAAGGCGGTCTTCGAGGTGGTCATCGACGCGACGTTCAGGGTGACGCTGCCGGCGGCCTTGCCGAGCTTGTCGCGCAGGTCGTCGCGGTACTTCGTGGGCAGCACGTTCATGTGGTAGACCGGCGCGGCCCCGACCAGAACGCGGACCTTCGGCTTGTTGCCGTTCTCCACCGACTTCTTCAGGCCCGCGACGATCGCGTCCTGGAACGCGCCGTCGGGGAAGGGAGCCAGGGTGGATATGTCGACGGTGCGCGTGGCCCGGGAGATGTTCTCGGTCATCTTGGCGAGCAGCCGCTTCGTACCGGGGCGCTCGGCGCAGGTGGCGTCGCCCCAGCAGCCGGGGGTCTGCAGGAGCCAGTCGGCGGGGTCACCGGAGGAGGCGTCCAGCGCGTTGCCGGCGGTGCGCTCCCACACGCGCCCTTCGAGGCCGGGCGAGACCTGGCGGAGGGTCTGCTCGACGGCGTCGAGGTGCGGGGTGGCGGAGGAGGAGTCGGCGAGCGCCGGGGCCGCGGGGAGCGTGGCCAGGGCGAGGGCGGAGACCGCTGCGGAGACGGCGGGACGGGTTAAACGGCGGAGCCGGAGGCGGGCCAATGTGCTTCCTTGATCGGGGGTGCGGAGGTGACCGGGAACGCGCCGCGCGGCGAAAGGCGCACGGCGATCCGCAGCGCCGGTACCGGCACTGCGGATGATCACCGGGCTGAAGGTACCAGTTGCCCGGAACGTTCCGTTCAGGAGCCGCAGCTGCTGCCTCCGCCACAGCTGGAACCCGAACTGGAGGAGGAGCAGCTGGAGCTGGAGCTGGAGCAGCTCGAATGACCGGAGTGGCCGGAGTGGCCGGAGTGGCCGGAACAGCTCGATGCGCCGGAGCAGGCGTACCCGCCGCTGGTGTGGGACGACGAGGACGCGGAGGAGGAAGAGGACTTCGGCTTCGAGGACTTCGAAGTCTTCCGGGAAGACGGCTTCTTCGCGCTCTTGACATCAGCGTGCGAGCTGCCCAGGCCGGGGCTCGACAGTGCCGCCTGCCGCAGCAGGCTCAGGAACGGCCGGTCCGGCTCGGGCCCGCCGGCGCCGTGCACGGCCACGACGCCCGCGATGCCTTCCGGGTGCGTGGCGGAGAACCGGACGCTCCAGGGACCGGTCGCCGGCGTCCGGTTGATGAAGGCCTTGCCCCGCGGGGTGGGCCGCGCCTTCGGCCCGGCGGGCCGGCACCGGACGCGGAGCACGATGCCGGCGGCGAGGAGGCCGAGGACGGCGGAGGGCGTCACGAAGCTCCCTGGCATGAGGATCAGGGCCACGACGCCGACGCCGGTGAGGGCCAGGCCTCCCGCCTGTGCGTCCGCGGCGCGCCGCCACTTCTCCTTCACCAGAGGCGACATGAGCATCCCGCGCCGGACGAGGGCGCCTTCGAGGGCGTCGACGGCCGGGTCGAACTGCAGCGACGTGCGGACCTTGCGCAGGGACGTGCTCCAGTCGGCGCCGCAGCGGCCCAGCAGGGCGCGCTCCACGGCGTTGTAGGCAAGGGCCCGCTCGGCCTTGAGCTTGCCGCTCTCGTTCACGGATATCCGCCCGTCGTCGCACATGCCGGCGATGACGGTGTCCACCACCCGGCCGCGGCCGCCGAGCAGGTACGCGACCTCCAGCAGCTCCGGCTCGCCCTGTGCGGGCGGCGGGTCGGCCAGGGCGCGGCGGCGGGCCACGACGAGCCAGGCCGACGGGGCGACGAGGGCAAGGAGGGTCACCAGGGAGGCGACGACGATGCCGGCGTTCATAGGACGGTTGCCTTTCGGGTCACGCGCGAGCGCAAGGTGTGCCAGGCCGACGCCAGGCGGGCCGGGAGCGGGGCGGGGCCGGTGGCCGGCGCCGCGTGCCGGGCGGCCGTCCACGCCGCCAGGCGCTCCCGTCGCCCGGGATCGGTGAGGATGCCGTCGGTCCGGATGTCGACGGGCCGGATGCCGTCGGTCCGTTTGCCGTCGGCCTTCAGGAGCGCCTCGGCGAAGTCGAGCGCGTCCCGGCGGTAGCCGTCGCTCATCGGACGGCCGCGGGCATGGGCGAGGAACAGCCGCCGGAAGTCCGCCCCGAGGATCTCGGGCAGCTCCGGCGCGACCTTCGCGACGACGTCCGCGCGCTTGCCGAGCAGCGCCTGCTGCTGCGCCCGCAGCCGTTGCGGGTCGAAGCCGGGCGGCGGGGGCGCGTCCGCGACGAGCGCGGAGAGCAGGGCGTGCTGGGCGTGCGCGAGGCGCCGCCGGGCGGCGTCGGGGGCGGTCTCGGGCGCCGTTTCGGGCGTGGGTTCCTGCGCGGTTTCAGGTGTGGCCTGAGGTGTGGTTCGAGGTGTGGTTTCAGACACTGTGCGCCACCGTCCGCCGCGGGTCCTGCCGGTCCTGCCGGGAGGAGCTCCGGGCACCGGCCACCGTCGCCCTGATCGCGTCCAGTTCCGCCGCGAGCTCTTCGGGTGCGGGAAAGGCGTCGTCGCGCTCCAGCAGGACGCCCGGGGGCGTCACGCGGGCGGACAGCTCGGCGAGGACGTCGAGGACGGGGCCGGTCACCGGGTGGGCGTGGCTGTCGTGCCACAGCCCGCCCTGCTCGACGCCACCTGCGACGTGCACGTAGGCGATGGCTTCCAGCGGGAGTTCGTCCAGGGCGGCCGCCGGTTCGTGGCCCAGGTTGACGTGGTTGGTGTGGAGGTTGGCGACGTCGATCAGGAGCCGCACGCCCGTCCTTGCGACCAGCTCGGCGAGGAACTGCCCCTCGGTCAGCTCCTCGCCGGGCCAGGGCAGGAGGGCCGCGATGTTCTCCAGCGCGAGCGGGACGGGCAGCATGTCCTGCGCAATGCGGACGTTCTCGCACAGGACGTCCAGGGCGTCGCGGGTGCGGGGCACCGGCAGCAGGTGCCCGGCCTCGATCCGCGGGGAGCCGGTCAGCGGTCCCCCGGAGCGGACGAAGGCGATGTGCTCGGAGACGAGCGGCGAGCCGAGGGCTTCGGCGCGCTCGGCCAGCGCGGCGAGCCGGGCGAGATCCGGCCGGTCGGCGCCGCCGAGGCCGAGGGAGACACCGTGGGGTATCACCGCCGTGCCGCGCTCGCGCAGTTCCCTGAGCGGAGCGGGAAGGTGGCCCGGGCAGATGTTCTCCGCGACGACCTCCACCCAGTCCGCACGGACCGGGCCCGCCGCCACGGCGCCGGCTATCTCCGGGCGCCAGCCGATTCCCGTCCCCAGCAGTTTGAGCGCACTCGGCTCACGCATGGCCCCGCCCCCGTCCATCCCGTGCTCCCCCGTGGAGCCGAACACCTGTACCAGCTGGCTTTCCCCGCGGCACACTGTACAAATCCTGCGGCAGGGAAACAGCATCCGCCCCGGTCCGGCGCATGGCACACTCGTGGATTTCACGCGGACATTTGCCCTCGGGATTCACCTCGGGGGGTCGGGTGAGCCAATACGCAGTGAACGACGGCAACCACGTCAGGCCAGCTCAGAGCGCCACCGCACAGCCGCCAGACCAGGGGTCGACGACCACGGGCGGGGGAAACAGCAACGGAAAGGCGGAACGTCGTCCGGGCCGGGCCAGGTAAAACCACCGCCGACCCGTGAACCGCCCCCTCGAATAACACCACGACGGGTTCGGTCAACGGCGGGTCTTCCGGACCGAAGACGTATGAACGCCCTTGCAGGGCACGCGCGTCAGGGGCCCGAGTGAGCCCTCGCGCATGCCCTGCTCCACCCTGCGGCCGTACATCTCTCGTATGACCCGTGCCGTCTGCACCGGACTTCAGATGTACGGGACGCCGCCTCCTGGTCTGACTACTCGGGGTGGTTCGAGGCCATAGCTTCTTGATCAACGGTTAGGGCGCCCGCTGCCCTCCCCGAGCGATCCTGAAGTGAGGCTGAACCATGTACGGCAAGGCATTCGCCCCCGAGTACCGGGGCTCCCTGGAAGACCTCTCTGTGAACGCCTCGCTCGAAGAAGTGCTGGCCAAGGCGGTCGAGCAACGGCAGCGTGCCCAACTGGACGGTTCCGCCCTCGGCATGGCGCACGCCGAGCTGGCCGTCGCCGAGGCGAGCCGGCGGCTCGGCCGGGTGGAGGACGCCGAGCGCGCGTGGAAGGCGAGTTACCGGGCCGCGCGGCAGGCGTCGGACCTGGGGGCGATGGCCTGGGCCGTGTGGAGCGGCGGCACGCTCGCCCGCCAGCGCGGAGCACTGGCCCTGGCCCGGCGCTGGCTCGCCATCGCCGCCGAACTCGCCGAGCGGGGCGACGACATCGTGGCCCGCGGCTACTCCCTCGCGGGGCTCGCCGAGACCGGCCGCATCCAGGGCGACTACGAGGCCGTCGGCGAACTGCACGAGAAGCTGCTGGCCGAGGCGCGGCGCCGCGGCGAGGCCCGGCACACCGTGTGGGCGCTGGAGGGCATCGCGCAGATGCACCGCAACTCGGGCTCGTACGACACCGCGTTGGCGATGTTCGAGGAGGCGGCGGAGATATCGGGCCGGGCCGACGACGCCCGCGGCCACGCGTGGGCGCTGCGCGGGATCGCCGACGTGCTGTCCCTGCGGGGGGAGACCGAGCGGGCGCTCGCGCTGCTGTCGGAGGCCGAGGGGACGTGCCGGCGGATGAAGCTCGTCAGCGCTCTGGCCTACAACCACAAGATGCGCGGCAACGTCCTGTTCCGGGCGGGCCGTTACGCGGAGGCCGAGAAGTGCTACCGCGGCGCGCTGGAGGAGTTCCGGGAGATGGCGGAGCCGCGGGGCGCCGCCCTGGCCCGGCTCGGGCTGGTCAAGAGCCGGGCCCGGCTGGGGCACGACCGCGCCGGGACGGCCGCCGAGCTGGACGACCTGCACCGTACGCTCGGCCGGATCGGCCTGCTCCACGCCCGGCGGATGGTCGAGGAGGCGCGCGCCGAACTGGGGACGGCGGCGGACGCGGCGGCCCGTCCGGCCGCCTGACAGCACGTCCTTCCTCGGCAGCCCACGACAGGAGAGAGAAAGACCATGCCCACGCAGGCCGGCCCCGTGCCCCCGCAGACCGCACTCCGGACCCCCGCTCCCCAGACGCTCGCCCGCGCGCGGGCGCTGGCCGAGCCCGCGCTCAGAGCCGCCGTGGCGACGCTGCACCCGCTGCCGGCCCGCATGGCGGCCTTCTCCTTCGGCTGGTGCGAGGCCGACGGCACGCCGAGCCCCTCCCCCGGCGGCAAGGGCGTCCGCCAGGCGTTCGCCCTGCTCGGCGCGGAGGCGGTGGGTGCTCCCCTCGGGGCCGCGGTGCAGGCGGCGGTGGCCGTGGAGCTGGTGCACACCTTCTCGCTGGTGCACGACGACATCATGGACGGCGACGAGCGGCGGCGGCACCGGGACGCGACGTGGAAGGCGTTCGGCACCGGGCCGGCCGTCCTGACGGGCGACGCCCTGTTCGCGCTGGCCGTGCGGACGGTGGCGGAGGCCGGGGGCGAGCACACCGGCCGGGCGGTGGCGCATCTGGCCGACTTCCTGGGCGAGCTGGTGCGCGGGCAGGCCGACGACCTGCTGTTCGAGAACCGCCCGTGGACGGGGCAGGGGGCGGTCGGCATACCGGAGTACGAGGCGATGGCGGCCCGCAAGACCGGCGCCCTGCTCGGCTGCGCCCTGTCCCTGGGACCGGTGCTGGCGGGCGCCCCGCCCCTGCAGACGGGCGCCCTAGCCGAGGCCGGGCGGCGGCTCGGCACGGCGTTCCAGATCGTGGACGACCTGCTGGGGATCTGGGGCGACCCGCGGGCGACGGGCAAGCCGGTCCACGGCGACCTGCTGCGGCGGAAGAAGACCCTGCCGGTGCTGGCGGCCGTCGCCCTGGACGACGGGGCGACCGCCCGCGAGCTGGCCCGGCTGCTGGGCCCGGACACGCCCCCGGACGCCGCGGCCGCCGACCGCGCGGCCGGTCTGGTGGAAGCGGCCGGGGGCCGGGAGTTCGCCCTGGAGGAGGCGCACCGCCATGCGGCGGCCGCCCACGACTGCCTGTACGGCGCGGGCCTCGCGGAGGGCGCGGTCGGTGAACTCGTCGCGCTCTCCGCGCATTTGCTGGAACGGCAGCTGTAGCACCTCTGCCGGTGCCGCCGCTGCAGTCGCGGCGGGCGGCCCCGCTGCGGGCTACTTCGCCGCCGGCGCCGGCAGCGGCGCGCTCTCGCAGGTGACGTCCCGGGCGGGCAGTTCTCCGGAGAGGAGGTACTTGTTCACGATGCCGTCGGCGCAGGCGCTGCCGCCCAGGTAGACGCCGTGGTCGCCGCCGGTGACCGTGACCAGGCGCGAGCCGCGCAGGTCCCGGTGGGCGCGCTGTGCAGCCTCGTAGTACGTGGCCGGGTCGTGCAGGGAGTTGAGCATCAGGACGGGCGGCAGGCCCTTGCCGGTGACCTTGACGCGCGGTGCCGGAGGGGTGGGCCATGCCGCGCACGCGGAGGCGAAGGCGAGCTCTCGGGCACCCATCAGGGGGTACTTGGCGGCGTCCTCGGCGCTGCGCCGGATCCAGGATCCGGTGTCGCGGTTCCACGGGGTGTCCGCGCAGGTCACGGAGAGGAACTCGGCGAAGAAGTTGGTGCCGAGATAGGAGCCGAAGAGGGTGTCGACGAGCTTCCGCTCGGCGGGGGCCGCCGTGTCCCAGTGCTCCAGCGCGGCGAGCGCCTTCGCGAGGCCCGGGAAGCCCTCCTGGGAATCGTAGATCGCCTGGATGGTGCCGCTGTCGAAGCGGTTGGGGTCGAGGGACCTGCCCTTGCCCTCGCCCGGGCTGAGCGGGTGGTCGCGCAGCGCGCTGCGGCGCCGCTCCCAGGTGGCCTTCGCCTCGGCCGCGGTGCGGCCGTAGTGGTAGATGGCGTCGTTCTTCGCGAGCCAGGGCAGGAAGTCCTGCTCGAAGCGGCGCTGGAAGCTCTTCGGCTGGCCCTTCTCGAAGTCCTCCCAAGTGCCGCCGAAGGCTATGTTGCTGTCCAGGACGGCGCGTTCGACGCGCTGCGGGAAGAGCGTGGCGTAGTACGCGCCGACCATGGTCGCGTAGGAGGCCCCGTAGTAGGAGATCCTCCGTTCGCCGAGCAGGGCGCGGAAGAGGTCCATGTCGCGCACGGTCTGCTCGGTGGTGATGTACGGCAGGAGGTCGCCGTGCTTGTCGCGGCAGGCGTCGGCGAGCTTGCGGGAGTTGTCCACGACGCGTTGCACGGCGGCGGGCGAGCGGTCGCGGAAGTCGCCCGCGAAGAAGGCGTCGAGCTTCTCCTGGGTCTGGCACTGCAGCGGCGAGCTCCTGCCGACGCCGCGCTGGTCGAAGCCGACGATGTCGTGGACGGCGCCGATGGCGGGTGCCTTCCGGGCGACGCCGGCCGGCCGCAGCAACCCCTTGCCGCCGGGTCCCCCCGCGGCCATCATCAGCACCCCGCGCCGGTGGGCGGGGTCGCTCGCCCGCACGCGGGACACGGCGATCGTGAGGTCCTTGCCGGCGTCCGGGGCGTGCCAGTCGCGCGGGACGGTCATCTCCGCGCACTCCATGGTGGTCAGCTCGGGGCAGGGCTGCCACACGAGCTTCTGGGAGGTGTACCGCTCGGGCACGGTCACGGCCGTGGCCGGGCGCGGCTGCGCGGGCGCGCCCTGCTGTGCAGCTGCTGCTCCGGCCGGGAGCACTGCGGCCGCGACCACCGCGGCGAGCGCGGCCGACACGGCGGAGAGTGCGGAGACCGCCTTCACGGTCCGCCGCGGTTTCCTGAGCTCGAACATCGAACCTCCTGGTGCGTGGTGACGGTTCGATGCTCCCGGGCGGGGCGGCCGCGATCGACCCCGCTGGTATCCGTTCCGGGGGTGGCACTGGTGCCACCCCCGGGTCTCCCGAGGACGCGCGCTACTTCTTCTTCAGGACGGTGACTTCCGGGTAGGCCGCGGACGGCCGGTCGAGGAGCGGGCTCGGCGTGCCGCGCAGGTGCCGGTCGACGAACGCGTTCACGTACGCGCGGGTGAGCGCGGTCGAGCGGATGCCGTGCAGGCTGCCGTAGGCGCCGTGGACCTGGTCCGGCGGGATCTGGCCGGGCATACCGAACCGGTCCACGATCCAGGGGGCGTCCGTGAACGTCAGGTGGCCGCCTTCGGGCACGTCGAGCCAGCGCTTCCAGCCGGTCAGCCGCTGCCAGCTCTTGTCCCAGTTCTCCGCGTTCTCCGCGTCGCCGCCGGCCCGCTGTGCGCCGAAGAGCATCACGGGCTTCTTCAGCCCGTCGGCGGGCAGGTCGATGGGGAAGTTGCCGTCGAGGTTGACGGCGGCGTCCACGCGCTTGTCGCCGCGCAGGGCCTCCACCGCGCTCGCGCCGCCGATGGAGTGGCCGACCACGGCGATCCGGCCGCGGTCGACGGCGAGCGGGCTGCCGGGGGCGGTCAGCCGGTCGAGGAGGAAGGAGAAGTCCTTCGCCCGGTTCCGCACGACGGCGGCCATGTCCGGCTTCGCGCAGGTCTCACAGGTCTCGATGCGCCCGCCGGGGAACTCGACCGGGGCTTCGTAGGTGTGGTCGACCGCGGCCACCGCGTACCCGCGGGACGCGAGGTCCTCGCCGAGCGCGGTGAGGGTCAGCCGGCTCATCCCGAAGCCCGGCGAAAGGACGACCAGCGGCCGGGGCTTGCGGGCCGGCTCGGCGTCCAGGGTCGAGTTCGTGCGGATGCTTGCGAGATCCTCCTTGCCGAGGACCGCCTTGGAGAGCTCCTTCGACACGTAGGGGGCGTTCTTGTCGCCCTGGTGCCGCGCCGGGTACCAGAGCGAGACCATGAGCTGCCGCTTGCCGGCGGCGGGCTTCCAGGGGTCGGGGCGCGAGGTGTCGACGAGGTGCAGGGTCTTCGTCCCGACGGGCGTCCTGCCTGTCGGCGCCGGCAGCTCGGCCGGGGTTCCGGGTGCCGCCGGTTCGGGGGCACGTTCCGCCGCCGCGGCCACGGCGGGCATCTGGGGTGCGGCGAAGGCCACGAGGAGCGCGGCGGCCACGAAGGACCGCCGCGATGTCTTCCGCGATTTCCACAACATGATCATCACGTTATGCGGCCGTGACACCTCCCGCCATCAGCCTCAGGTCGGAGGTGATCAACTTCGCACGGCGGTGTCCTCCGGCGCTGCGCGAGGGGTGCCGGCACCGCGCCCGCGGTCCATCTCGCGCCACTCCGGGCGCAGTCCGGCCAGGTTGGTGGTGAGGAAGTACACCGCCCCTCCCACCAGGAGGACCGGCACCAGGCCGGCGGATGTGACGGCGAGGCCGGCGAGCAGGCCGCCGAGGGGGATGCCCGCCCAGGCCAGGGAGTCGCCCAGCGCCCGCACCCGGCCCAGCAGGGCGCGCGGCACCCGCTCGAAGGACACGGCGCCGAGGATGGGGTTGAGGAAGCCGCCGCCGAACCCGCTGACGGCGAACACCACGAGCACCACCCACAATGGCGCTCCGCAGGCGAGCACCACGAACTTCGGTGCCCCTGCGAGCAGGAAGCCCGCGAAGAACACGGGGCGGCGGCGCAGCCGGTGGGCGAGCGCGGCGGCCACGAGGCTGCCGCAGACGGCCGCGATGCCCGCCGCGCTGCTGGTGAGGCCGATGGCCGCGGGGCCGCCGCCGGAGCTCTCGGCCCACACGGGGACGAGGACGGCCATGAAGCCCGCCTCGAGGAGGTTGGTGACACCGACCGTGACGATGATCGTGAGCAGCAGGGGTTCGCCGCGCAGGAAGGCGAACCCTTCGCCGAAACGGCGCCAGTAGCCCGCCGGTTCGCCCGCCCCGCCGTCCGTGGGCGCGTCGCCGGACGGCACCGCGAGGCCCATGCCGCGCGGGAGCGCGAACGCGATCACGAGGGAACCCAGGGCGAAGCTGACGGCGTTGACGACCAGGCCGGCCATCGGGCCGAGCAGCGCCACCAGCGCGCCGCCGGCCGCCGGGCCGACCGTGGAGGCGAGGCGCTCGGTGACGCCGGAGAGGCCGGTCGCCCGTTCCAGGGGGACCCGGCTGCGCTCCGCCGCCTCCGGCACCATGATCTCCTTGGCCAGGTCGCCGGGCCCGCGCGCGGCGCCGATCACCGCGACGAGGCCGAGCAGCAGCCAGAACGGCAGCAGGTCCAGGGCGTGGAGCAGGGGGATCAGCGCTGCAGTGGCGGCGCTGAGGGTGTCGGTCGTCCAGGACACGACGCGCGGTCCGACGCGGTCGGTCAGGGGGCCGGTGAACATCTTGACCAGGACGTACGGGGTCATCTCGCAGAAGGCGACGAGTCCGGTCTGCGCGGCGCTGCCGGTGGTGACGAGCACGAACCACGGCAGGGCGACCGCCGAGACGCGCGTGCCCGTCAGGGAGACGGCCGTTGCCGCGAGGACTCCGGCGAGCGGGCGGACGCTGCGGCCTGCGGGACGGGCTCCCGGGGCTCCGTCCGGGCGTCGGGGGTACGGCAGACGGCCGGATATCCGGCCGCGCCGCGGGGCCGGCGGGGTCATGCTTCTCCCCGTCCGTCCGCGCAGGCTCCCGCGCCGCCTTCCGTACGGCCTTCCGTACGCCCTTCCGCGACGGCGGGGTCGGGCAGGAGGTGCAGGGTGAGCGCGACGTGCTCGCTGTCCGCGGGGGCGTCCGCGCCGGGCGCGTGCTGCCGGTAGCGCTCGATGACAGCCCGGAGCTCCCCGGACAGGTCCGCGGCTTCCTGCGGGGTGAGCCGCAGGTTCCAGTCGCTCATGTTGAAGGCGTCCCGCCAGGGCTTCGGCAGGGCCGGGTACGCGGCGACGGCCAGCTGGGTGCGGAGGGTGTGGGCGGCCACGACGCCCTGGACGTAGCCGAGCATGGCCTCGGGCTCCTGCTCGGCGAGCTCGTCGTCGTCGATGACGGTGGCCTCGTGGACGGCGCGCCACCAGCGCTCGCGGGCGTTGCCCAGCGAAGCGTCCTCCGCGACGAAGCCCGCGGCGGCGAGCTGCCGCAGGTGGTAACTGGTCGCCCCGGAGGCCAGGCCGAGGCGCTCGGCGAGCCGGGTGGCCGTCGAGGGGCCGTACAGCCGCAGCAGTCCGACGAGTTGCACGCGTACGGGGTGGGCCAGGGCACGCAGGCCCTTGGCGTCGAGCACGACATGGGTCATTCCCCGCACTCTAGACTGCCAAGGTTTCTTTGCAAAGAAACCTTGGCAGTCTGTTTCAGGTCCGGGCGTGGGCGTAGGTGCCGAGGGCGATGTCCGCGAAGTTGCGCAGGGAGTCCGTGCCGGGGGCGAAGTAGCCGGTGTGGCCGTGGGCGCCGCGCGTGGGGACGACGCGGGCGCCGAACTCCGGGGACGTGGGGTCGGTGCCGTGTCCCAGGCCGAAGAGGTCGACGTTGGGGACGTTGCCTATCCAGTCCGAGGAGTTGCGCGCGGCGGCCCAGACGCGGGCTCCGGTGTGCAGCCCGGCCACCGAGTCGGCGCGCATGCCGGGGCTGCCGAGCGCCACGAGGTCGGCGGCCTCGGTGCGGCCGACGGACGGGGCGGCCAGGCCGCAGACCACCGAGCCGTAGCTGTGGCAGAAGACGGAGGGCGGCGGCGCGGCGGGAGAGGCGGCGGCCGCCGACAGGCCGGCGAGCAGGCGCTCCAGGCGCACGGCCCCGGCCTGCGCGAGCCGGCCGGTGGCGGCGTCCACGCCGAGGCCCACGGGCGTGGTGTAGCCCGCCCAGGCGATGACGGCGGTCGGGGTGCCGGGCGCCCTGCGCTCCATCTCGGCCCGCAGGGAGGCGGCCATCCCGGCGGGGGTGCCGTAGCGGTCCTTCGTCCGGTCGAAGGTGCGGAGGTCGATGTCCGAACCCGGCACGATGACGGCGGTGTGCCGGGCGGCCGCCAGATCGCCGTACACCTCGGCGACCTGGCCGCGGCCGCGCGGGTCGAAGGCCAGGATCCGGCGGCCCGGCGCGAGCAGCCGCTCGCAGCGGTCGGCCCGCTCGCGGGCCTCTTCCCGCGCGCCGCGGGTCAGGGCCGGGTCCGCGGCCCGGGCCCGCGCCTTCGCCCGCTCGGCGGCTATCGCCCGGGCGTTGGCCTCGTACCGCAGGGGCACGGGCGCACCGTCGAGGTTGCCGACGACCAGCGCGTGACGGGCCGCCAGGTCCTTGCGCTCGGCCTCGGTGAGACCGGCGAAGAACGCGGCGACGGTACGCGGCGCCGCCGTCGCCGGGTCCGGCAGCTCGCGGTGGAGGGAGCGGTCCGCACGCCACGCCTCGGCGCCGGCGGGCGGGCCGGTGACCGCGGTCTGCTCGTCGCTGACGGCCCAGCCGGCCGTGCCGGCCACGACCGTGGCGGCCAGAGCTGCGGCGACCAGCGTGCGCTTGAAGCGGCCCATGACTGTCTCTCCCTCGTCCCCGTTGCGTGACAGAGGGAAAGCTAGAAAGAGGGTGTCCGAACCTGCGTCACCCCAGGGAGCCAACCCTGGGGTGATACCTCAGTAGGGGGTCGGCGAGGGGCGCCGTCACCCCCTCGCGGAGTCCGCGGAATCCTCGGAGATCTCGGAGCCCTCAGGGGTCTCGGAGTCCTCGTAGTCCTCGAAGGCGAAGCCCGGTGCGACCACGCACGTCACCAGCACCGGCTCGTCCCCCGCGGGCCCGGCCGACTGCCACACGCCGCCGGGCACCAGGAACTGCGGCTGCTCGCCCCGCTCGACGCCGGGTCCGAGGACCACTTCGGCGGCTCCCTTTCCGTCGGGCGTACCGCCGGAGCCGCCGAGCCTCATCCGCAGCGGGCCGCCGCGGTGCCACAGCCACAGCTCGTCGGAGCGCACGCGGTGCCAGCGGGAGACCTCACCGGGGTGGAGGAGGTAGTAGATGCCGGTGGCGAACGCCCGTGGCCCGCCGTAGCCGTCGGGGACCGCCTCGCGCGTGGTCTTCCATGTCTCGCGGAACCACCCTCCCTCGACGTGCGGTCGGAGGCCGAGGAGCGCTACCAGTTCGGATGTGCCGGAAGGACTGTCAGCCATGGCGTCATTCTCGCGCGGGCTCGGCCTTGACGCTGTCCGAGGCTATGACCAGGGCCGTGCCGATGACGGCGAGGACGATGCTCGCGTACATCTCGTAGCCGTCGAGGAAACCGAGGTAGCGCACGACCACCCAGTAGTGGAACCAGCCGGTGAGTCCGTGGACGACGCCGCCCAGCCCCTGCAGGACGAGGATGACGCCGATGCCTTCGAGCAGCTTCTTCATACCCGCCATGTTCCTGCCGCCGCCCCGCTCCGGTCATCGCCCGGAAGGCTGCGCGGCGCCGACTGAAGTAGTCGCTCGCAGACGCCCGGACCATCCAAGGTCCCGCCTCGTACAACTTTGGTATCGGCCCTCCGTCCGGCGCCTCCGGTCCGCCCGCCGCGTCGGTAAATTGGCTGTTCATGGACGTGAAGACCGAGGAGACGGCGGAGGTGCCGCCCCGCACGGCGCGCAGTGTGCGCGACTGGGCGGTCGACATCCTCTGCATCGCCTTCGCGGCGGTGATCGGGATACTGGCGGCCGAGGCACTGCGCAAGGATCCGAGCGCCTCGCCCGCGCTCCTCTTCTTCGACCAGATCGTGGGCGCCCTGGCCTGCGTCGCGCTGTGGATGCGCCGCCGGTGGCCGGTGCCGCTCGCCGTGGTCCTGGTGGTGGTGAGCACGCCGGTGCCGCCCGCCGCGGGGGCCATGCTGGTGGCGGTGTTCACGGTCGCCGTGCACCGGCCGTTCCGGACGGTGGCCGCCGTGGGAGGGCTCGCCCTGATCAGCGAGCCGCTGCAGGCGGCGATCCGCCCCGACCCGGACCTGCCCTTCCCCGCCGCGACGGCCACGGGCCTGCTGCTGGTCCTCACCGTCATCGGCTGGGGCATGTTCGTCCGCTCCCGGCGCCAGCTGGTCCTGTCGCTGCGCGAGCGCGCCCGGCGGGCCGAGGCGGAGGCGCAGTTGCGGGCGGAGCAGGCGCAGCGCCTGGCCCGGGAGCGCATCGCCCGGGAGATGCACGACGTCCTCGCGCACCGGCTGTCGCTGCTGTGCGTGCACGCGGGGGCGCTGGAGTTCCGTCCGGACGCCCCGCCCGCGGAGGTGGCCCGGGCCGCCGGGGTGATCCGTGACAGTGCGCATCAGGCCCTGGAGGATCTGCGCGAGGTGATCGGGGTGCTGCGCGCCCCCGGCGCGGAGGGCGGAGGGGACCGCCCGCAGCCCACCCTGGCGGCGCTGGAGGGTCTGGTGGAGGAGTCCCGGCAGGCGGGCACGGAGGTGGTGCTCGACCAGCGGGTGGCCGACGCCCCGTCGGTTCCGGAGGTCACGGGCCGCACGGTGTACCGGATCGTGCAGGAGGCGCTGACCAATGCCCGTAAGCACGCGGGAGGGGCGGCGGTGAGGGTCACGGTCGAGGGCTCCCCGGAGGCGGGGCTGACGGTCGGGGTCACCAATCCGCCGGGGGACGGCAGCGGGGCGTCCGTGCCAGGCTCCGGGCAGGGTCTCATCGGGCTGGCCGAGCGCGCCGCCCTCGCCGGCGGCCGGCTCTCGCACGGACCCACACCCGACGGCGGCTTCCGCGTCGAGGGCTGGCTACCGTGGCGGCCATGAACGCCCCGCAGCCGCCGCACGGCCCCGAGCCCTCGCACTCCCCCCGGGCCGAGGCCCGGCAGTCCCCGCAGGCCCGGCCGATCCGGGTCCTGCTCGTGGACGACGACCCCCTGGTGCGGGCCGGGTTGTCGTTCATGCTGGGCGGCCTGCCCGACATCCGCATCGTCGGGGAGGCCGCCGACGGCTCGGAGGTCGCCGCCCTCGTCGACCGGCACGCGCCCGACGTGGTGCTGATGGACATCCGCATGCCGTCGGTCGACGGCCTGGCCGCCACGGAGGAGCTGCGCCGCCGCGAAGGCGCCCCGGAGGTCGTCGTCCTGACGACCTTCCACGCCGACGAGCAGGTGCTGCGGGCCCTGCGCGCCGGAGCCGCGGGCTTCGTCCTCAAGGACACCCCGCCGGCGGAGATCGTCGCGGCCGTGCGCAGGGTCGCCGCAGGCGAGCCGGTGCTCTCCCCCGCCGTCACGCAGCAGCTCATCTCCCGGGTCACGGAGCGGGAGCGTGACACCCGCGGCGACCGGGCCCGGACGCTGCTGGCCGCGCTCAACGACCGGGAGCGGGAGGTCGCGGCCTGCGTCGGGCGCGGGCAGTCGAACGCGGAGATCGCCGGCGCGCTCTACATGAGCGTGGCGACGGTCAAGACGCACGTCTCGCGCATCCTCACCAAGCTGGGCCTCAACAACCGGGTGCAGATCGCCCTGCTCGTCCACGACGTGGGCGGGCCCGGCGCGGAGGCCTGAGGCACGCCCGGCCCGCGGCCCGTCCGGGGCCGGGCCCGGCGCGGTCCCGTGAACAGCTCCCCGCGCAGACCGGACCGGCGCTTTCCGTAAGCCGCTCCGCTACCGGCACGCGACCGTCGGTCACCCTGGCGCGCCCGTAGGGCGGTGTTGCGCAACCGCCTACGAACCTACATGCGGCCGACGTACGGCTGTTACAAAACAGCGGGGAAACAGCAGGTTGCCGGTCATAGGATCGAACTCATGATCCATGGGCGATTAGTTCTAATCGCCCCTTTGCTTTTCCACCCGCGCATCACGCGCGGGAGAGTGGGGGGAAACCTGTGCCTGGGCACATACCGCGCCGACGCGTACTTCAGGTCGCGGGCGGCGGCATCGTCGTCGGAGCCGGTGCGGTGGGTGCCTGGCAGTGGCTGTCCCCGGAGGCGAAGAAGAAGGCCACGCAGGACGGCGCCCCGGTGCGCCCCGCGAAGGCCACGACGTCCGAGGCGTTCGTCCACGTCATCGCCCACCCCGACGACTCCCTCTACTTCATGAACCCGGAGCTGGAGCAGTCGATCCTCGGCGGCGGCCCCTCCGTGACGGTCTGTCTCACCGGCGGCGAGTCCGACGGCCGCAACGAGCTGTCGAACGCCCGCGGCTACAAGCGGCTGCCCGAGAAGCGGGGCGAGTTCGTCCGCGCCCGGCTCAACGGCTTCCGCGAGGCGACGGCCCAGATGGCCACCGGCGACTGGCTCAGCCCCTGGACCGTGGAGGCCCTGTCCCTCCTGCCCGGCATCCAGGTCGAGCTGCACACCCTGCGCGCGGCCCCCCAGGTCCAGCTGATCTTCCTGGAGCTGGTCGAGGCCCGCACCCTGCGCAACCCGCGCAAGGAGAGCCTGCGCGGCCTGTGGCTCGGGGCGACCCCGCAGCTGACGACGCTCCTGCCGGCCGGCAGCCCGGTCAGGAGCACCTTCCAGTACGGCCGCAAGCAGCTCATCGACACCCTCGTCGCGATATTCGAGCGCTACCAGCCGACCGTCGTCCGCACCCTGGACCCGAACCCCACGCACCTGCCGAAGCCGCCGGAGTTCCCGAACACCCCGCCCGTCCTGCGCGGCATAGCCAAGTACGACCACCAGGACCACACGACGTCCGCGTTCTTCGCCCAGGCCGCGCTCGCCGAGTACTGGGGCCGCAAGCACGCCCGGCCCACGGCGGTGGACAGCTACGTCGGCTACGAGGTCTCCCACCTCCCCAGCAACCTCGACAAGGTCACCACCGACCACAAGCTCAAGTTCCTCGACACCTACGGCTGGGCCGACGGCAAGGACTGCGGCGACGCCGCGGGCTGCGGCGACCGCAAGGTGGGCCGCACCTCCGGGACGAAGTACCACGGCTGGTCGAGCAACTGCCGCCACCGCGCGCCCGGCACGATGCGCTGGGTGCAGCCGCTGCCCGACGGCCGCCTCGCGGCGTTCGCGGTCCTCGGCGGTGCGGCGCAGTGCTGGACCGAGGCCAAGGCCGGCAGCGGCATCTGGTCCACCCCCACTTCCCTCGGCGGCTCGATGCTGGAGGGCCAGGTGCAGGCGCTGCGCCACTCCGACGGCACGCTGCAGCTGTTCTCCATACGCACGGTGCTGCCCGCGAAGGACACGCCGCACCGGCGCGAGGTCGTCACCGCGCTGCAGAGCGGCGGCGACTCCGGCGGCACCCCGTCGTTCGGCCCCTGGGAGTCGCTGGGCTCGCCCGAGCAGGACCCCGCGCGCACGATGGAGATGGGCTACCCGGTCGCCGTGGCCGGCACCGACGGCACGGTCCACGTCTTCGTCCGCACCTTCGAGGGCGAGGTGAGCCGCCGCAGCGGCGCCGGCGGCAAGGACTTCTCCGAGTGGGAGACGCTCCCCTCCGCCGGCCCCCGGGTGAAGATCGAGGACGGGCTCGACGCGGCCCTCGACAGCCAGGGCCGGATCCACCTCGTCGCCGCCGACACCAAGACCGTGCACCACTGGATGTCGCAGGACCCCGGCGGCCCGCTGCAGCCGGCCGGGCCCACGAAGCTCCCGGCCGTCACCGGCCCGCTGAGCCTCGCCCCCCTCGGGAGCGGCGGCATGCGCATGGCCGTGCGCCAGCCGAACACCTCCCGGGTGCTCGTCGTCGACCGGCTCGGCGACGACAAGGGCTGGCGCGTCTCGGCCCAGTGCGACCCGCTCAGCGGCCATGGCCGCGTCGCCGTCGGGCAGGCCGGGAACACCACCGTGCTCACCGACGACGACGGCAAGGGCCGCGTGCGGCTGTCCGCCGGGTCCGGCCGCCCGGGCCCGTGGGGCAAGGAAGGCATTCCCTTCCGGGGCGTCCCCGGCGTCGCGCTCGACGCCAAGGGCAATGCGGTCGCGGTCGTCGTCATGGGCCTGGACAACAAGCTGAGCAGCGCACGGCTGCGCGGCTCGGGCAAGGGCGCGTTCACGGACTGGATCGCTCACGACGGGAAGGCGCGGACGAACGTCCAGTCGTAGGGCCTACCGCGCGATGTCCTCGGCGAGGACCCGTTCGACGTTCCGCTCGGCCAGCGCCGTGATGGTCACGAACGGGTTCACCCCGATGGAGCCCGGGATCAGCGCCCCGTCGTTCACGTACAGGTGCCGGTACCCGGCGACCCGCCCGTAGGCGTCGGTGGCCCGGCCCAGGACGCAGCCGCCGAGCGGGTGGTAGCAGAAGTCGTCCCCGAAGGCCTTGGGGCGCGGGCCGAAGAGGTCGTAGCGGTAGTCGGTGCCGTTCGCCCTGTTCATCCGGTCGAGGAAGGACTTCGCCGCGGCGACGGCGGGGGCGTTCTGCTCCCGCTCCCAGCGCAGCCGTACGCGGTCCGTGGCGCTGTCGTGCACGAACGTGCCGCGCTCGGGGTTCCTGGTGACGGCCAGGTACATGCTGATCCCGGTCTCGAAGCCCGCGGGCAGCGGGGCGACGTCGGCGAAGACGGGCGCCGCCGGATCGTCCCAGTCGTCGATGCACGTCGCGGCGATGGCCGACTGGCGGGCGCCCGTGGGGTGCAGCAGCGTGTTGGCACGGCCGGCCATGACGTTGCCGTTCGGCCCCCAGCCCGCGCCCACTTCCACGCCGAGGTCCGGCAGGGTGCCGGTGTCGCGGGCCCGGACGAGCAGCTCCGTGGAGCCGAGGCTGCCGGCGCCGAGGAAGAGGTAGCGGCAGCCGATCTCCTTGGGTGCGAGCCGCCGCCCCTCCGCGTCGATCGGCTCGGCGGTCAGCACGTACGTGCCGTCCTTCTCGCGGCGGACCTTCGTGACGCGGTGCAGGGTCTCGATGGTGACCTTGCCGGTGCCGAGGGCGGCGGCGAGGTAGGTCTTGTCCAGGCTCTGCTTGCCGTGGTTGTTGCCGTACATGACCTCGGCGGCCAGCGCGGACCTCGGCACCTCGCCCGAGGCCTCGCGCCGCATGTAGGCGAAGTCGTAGGCGTTGGGGACGAACCTCGTTCTCATCCCCGCCTTCGTGGCCGCCTCGCGCGCGACCCGGGCGAAGCGGTACCACTCCGTCCGCTCGAACCAGTCCGCGGCGATCTCGTTCGCCCTGAGCATCGCGAGGGCGCGCGGGAAGTGACGGCCGTACATCTCGCCGGCGTCCACCTGCGGGAGCACTTCCCCGAAGTAGGAGCGCCGGGGCGTCGCGGCGATGCCGCCGTTGACGAGCGAGCCGCCGCCCACCCCGCGCCCCACGTACACCCCCATCCCACCGAAGTTCACGCGGTCGAGGACGCCGGCGTACGGCTGGACCGGGCGGTTGACGACATCGAGCCAGAGGAAGGAGGCGATCGGCGCCTCGGTGCGGTTCTTGAACCAGGTGGAGCGCCGGTCGGGGTCGAGCATCCCGCAGAAGACCTTGCCGTCCGGCCCGGGCCGGTTCCACAGCTGCCCCATCTCCAGCATCAGCGTCCCGATGCCGGCCTCCCCCAGCCGCAGCGCGGTGACGGCCGCCCCGTAGCCGGTGCCGACGACCACGGCCGGCACGAAGGCGCCGCTGCCGACCGGGCCCGCCGCGGACGGCCGTGGTCCGGCCGCAGCCGTGATCGTGGTCGCCCCCGTGAGAGAGGCGGCGCCGAAGGCGGTCCAGCCCAGCAGACGGCGCCGCGACAGGGAGACGCTTCCGGCCCCGGTGGCGTGATCCGGTCTCTTCGACACCGCACCAAAGGTAGCAGTGGGTCAGCAGGCAGTCACAGGGTGTGCGTGACCGGAGGCGGTGAAATGGGGTGGCGGCGGGGCGCGCGGCGCGTGTTGGATGCCTGTCGTGATCCCTGCCGACTCTTCCGCGCACACCTCCGACTCCCCCGGCCCCGGGCTGCTCGACCGGCTGGAGGGCTATTACGACAGCGTGCCGCGCAGCGCCGCCCGGGCCGAGGACTTCGGCCCGCTCACCTTGTTCGTCCGCGAGGGCGGGGGCTGGCCGTACTACGCCCGGCCCTCCCTGGGCCCGGCCGGCGCCGGGCGGCCGGTGAGCGCCGCCGACGTGCTGCGGGTGCGGGCCCGCCAGCGCGAACTCGGCCTTCCGGAAAGCTTCGAGTGGGTGGCCGAGACGACGCCCGCGCTGCGGGCGGCCGCCGAGGAGGCGGGGCTGACCGTGCACGAGCACCCCCTGATGGTGCTCGAACCGGGCGGCACCACGGCCGCGGCGGCGCTGCCCGAGGGCCTGGCCGTGCGGCTGCTCGGCCCGGACGACCCCGCGCTGCCGAGTGCGGTGGCCCTCGGCCCGCTCGCCTTCTCCCAGCTCGGCACCGCGGTGGGCACCACGGGCACCGAGGAGCTGGCGGCGGCGGAGCGGCTCGCCGCCCGGGACGGCACGGCGGACCGCCTGGCGGCGCGCATCCGCGCGGGCCTGACGGTGGCCGCCGCGGCCGTCCGCGGGGACACGGCCCTGTGTTCGGGCATGCACCAGCCCGTCGGCGCGGTCACCGAACTGGTCGGCATCGGGACGCTGCCCGCCGTGCGCCGGCAGGGCCTGGGCCTCGCGGTCACCGCGGCCCTCGTCGCCGACGCGCGGTCGCGGGGCGCGGAGACCGTCTTCCTCTCCGCCGGCGACGACGACGTGGCCCGGATCTACGCCCGGGCAGGCTTCCGCCGCGCGGGCACGGCACTGATCGCCGAGCCCGCCGAGCCGGAGGCGCCGCGGGCCTGACCCAGGACGTGCGGGCCCCGCCCCAGGGCGCGCACGAGTGACCCCGGGACGCCGCGGGCCCGACCCGGCTCGGCTCTCCGCAACCGGCTCCCGCCGCCGGATCAGGCCCAGTACAGGCCGCGCGCCCGCGAAGTGGAGACCGTGCCCGGGTCTCGCACGCCCGGCGCCGGCGGGTCGTAGCACGCCTCGAAGCGGACGGTCTCCCCTTCGGAGACGGACCCGTGGTGGGTGAAGTCGACGAAGGAGGCGCCCACCGTCGCGATGCGCTCGACGATCGGGCCGTTCCAGCGGGAGCCGTCCGCCCGCTGGTGGTAGAAGCGGCCCTGGAGCGTGCTGCCCGCCGGAACGGTCACGGTCAGGAAGACCGTGGCCGTGTACGCCTTCGCGCCGCTGATCAGGGTCCGGCCGTTGACCGAGAGCGTCGTCCACACGCCGGGGACGAGCGCGGTCTGCGCGTCGGTGTACTCGCCGAGCGTCCGCGGCGCCGCCCCGCCCGGCTGCGGGTCGGCGGGCCTGCCGGAGGCCCGGGCCGCGATGGCGGGGAAGACCACGTCGTGGAACTGCCCCACGCGGGCGTCGCCCGGGCAGGCCGTGCCGCCCGAGGACCACTGCGGGAACAACCGGTGGTAGCCGTAGCCGGGTTCGTCCCAGGAGCGGCAGACCCGTAACGGCAGGCCGTGGTACTGGTGCAGCCACACCCCGACCTCGACGAGTCTGTCGACCTGCCGGTCGGTCCACGGGTCGGTGTGCTCCAGGTTGGAGGCGGTCTCGATGCTCACCGCCCCGCTGCCGTCCGGGCGCAGGTTGGCCCGGTAGTTGGCGTCGGCGCGGGTCTGGGTGCCGATGTACTGCGCGAGGTCGCCTCCGTAGCCGAGGCCGAAGTGCGACTCGAGGTTGGTGCTGTCGCGCCAGAACTCGTAGAGGCGGCGCGCGGTCCACGGCGCGCCGACGCTGTGCAGGATGAACTGGGTGGGCCGGATCGCCGGCTGGTCGTCCGACTCCGGCTGGAGCTCCATCTTCGTGGCGCCCGGGTACCAGGCCATCACGACTCCTCGGGGCTGGGGGGTGGGGGTGCGCGCCGCACCGCACGGCGACACGCACGTCTGTTCGCGGTATGCCCGTTCCCATGCCGTGCGCCACCGGGAACGAGTGCCTCCGGTGGTGAATGCCGCTCCGGAAACCCCGGAGACTATTGATGCTCTTTGCGGTATTACTTCTGATATGTCACGAAGCTTTGACGACCTGGTGGCCGAGGCCGAGGCCGCCCCCGTGGCCGGCTGGGACTTCTCCTGGCTGGACGGCCGGGCCACCGAGGAGCGTCCCTCCTGGGGCTATCAGCGCACCATGAGCGAGCGCCTGGCCCTCGCGGACGCGGCCCTCGACATCCAGACGGGCGGCGGGGAGGTCCTCGCCGGCGCGCGGAAGCTGCCCCGCACGATGGTGGCCACGGAGTCCTGGCCGCCCAACGTCGCCAAGGCGACGAGGCTGCTGCATCCCCTCGGGGCGGTCGTGGTCGCCGATGCCGACGAGCCTCCCCTGCCCTTCGCCGACGAGGCGTTCGACCTCGTGACCAGCCGTCACCCGGCGACCGTGTGGTGGGAGGAGATCGCCCGGGTGCTCCGGCCGGGCGGCACCTACCTCGCGCAGCACGTGGGCCCGGCCAGCGCCTTCGAACTGGTCGAGTACTTCCTGGGCCCGCAGCCGGAGGAGGTGCGGCGCAGGCGCCACCCCGACGACGAGCGGCGGGAGGCGGAGGCCGCGGGGCTCGGCGTCGTCGACCTGCGCGCCGAGACCCTGCGGATGGAGTTCCGCGACGTCGGCGCGGTGATCTACTTCCTGCGGAAGGTGATCTGGATGGTCCCGGACTTCACCGTCGACCGGTACCGCGGCCGGCTGCGCGAGCTGCACGACCGCATCACGGCCGAAGGCCCTTTCGTCGCCCACTCGGCGCGCTTCCTCATCGAGGCCCGAAAGCCCGTGTGACCCGCAAGCCCGTGACCCGGCCGGCGGGCCGCGCGGCCTCCCGCCGCGCGGCCCGCCGGCCGGTTTCAGGCCGAGGACACCAGATCCAGGTAGCCGTCGTCCCACAGGTCCTCCGTGCCGTCCGGCAGCAGGAGGACCCGGTCCGGGCGCAGCGCCTCGACGGCGCCCTCGTCGTGCGTCACCATCACGAGGGCGCCGGGGTAGGCGCCGAGCGCGCCGAGGACCTCGTCGCGCGAGGCCGGGTCGAGGTTGTTGGTCGGCTCGTCCAGCAGCAGCACGTTGGCGCCGGAGTGCACCAGGCCGGCCAGGGCGAGCCTGGTCCTCTCGCCTCCGGAGAGCACCCCGGCCGGCTTGCCGGCGTCGTCGCCGCCGAAGAGGAAGGCTCCGAGCACGTGCCGGGCCTCCCCGTCACCGAGGTGGGGCGCGGCCGCGGCCAGGTTCTGCCGCACCGTCAGCGCGGGGTCGAGCGTCTCGTGCTCCTGGGCGAAGTAGCCGAGGCGCAGGCCGTGGCCGTGGACGACGCGGCCGCTGTCGGGGGCCTCGCGCCCGGCGAGGATCTTCAGCAGCGTGGTCTTGCCGGCGCCGTTGAGGCCGAGGACGGCGAGGCGGCTGCCCCGGTCGACGGCGAGGTCGACGCCGCCGAGGACACTCCGGCCGCCGTAGGACTTGACGAGGCTGACGGCTCCGAGGGGGGTGCGCCCGCAGGGGGCGGGCTCGGGCAGCCGGATCCGGGCCGTCCGCTCCGTCCGGCGGGCCGGTTCGAGGGCGGCGAGCATCCGGTCGGCGCGGCGCACCATGTTCTTCGCCGCGACGGCGGTCGCGACGTTCGCGCGCATCCGGTCCGCCTGGGTGCGCAGCGCGGCCGCCTTGCGTTCGGCGTTCGCCCGTTCCCGGGTGCGGCGCCGCTCGTCGGCCGCGCGCCGGGCCAGGTACGCGCTCCAGCCGGTGTTGTGGACGTCGACGGTGGCGCGGTGCGCATCGAGGTGGAAGACGCGGTTGACGGTGTCGGCCAGCAGGCCGGTGTCGTGGCTGATGAGCACCAGCCCGCCTTGATGGGCGGTCAGGAAGGTGCGCAGCCAGGCGGTCGCGTCGGCGTCCAGGTGGTTGGTCGGCTCGTCGAGCAGCAGGGTGCCGTGGCCGGCGAAGAGGATGCGGGCCAGTTCGGCCCGCCGCCGCTGCCCGCCGGACAGGACGCCCAGCGGTTCGCCCATGCTGCGGGCGGGCAGCCCCACGCCGGCGGCGACGCGGGCGGCCTCGGCCTCGGCGGCGTATCCGCCCCGGGCCTGGAAGTCGGCCTCGGCCCGGGCGTACGCGGCCATGGCCCGCTTCTGGGCGGCCTCGCCGCCGGCCGTTGCCATGGCGTCCTCGGCGGCCCGGAGCGCGCGGACGGCCCGGTCCAGGCCGCGGGCGGAGAGGATCCGGTCGGTGAGGAGGGTGGCGGGGTCGGCGGCTCGGGCGTCCTGCGGGAGGTAGCCGAGGGAGCCGGTGACGGTGACGTCTCCGGCGGCGGGCCGGAGCTCGCCGGCCAGGGTCCTCATCAGGGTCGTCTTGCCGGCGCCGTTGCGGCCGACCAGGCCGATGCGGTCGCCGGGGGCGATGTGGAAGGAGACGTCGGACAGCAGGAGGCGGGCGCCGGCACGGATGCCGGCACCGCGAACGGTGATCATGGGATTACGCTCCGGAACAGCTCAAGGACACACGGGTGGCGTGGAGTCGGGTCCTTGAGCTAAGAAATGCGGGGCGTGGACATGGGGCCGAGGGTAGCCGCGCGAGCGCGGCGTGCGCATCCGGATTTACGTGCGCGCCCGGACCCGCGAGCGCCCCGTGCAGCGAGCCCGGATCGCGAAAGCGAAGGAGAGAGGCCCATGCGCATGCGTTCGAGACTCTGGATCCTTCCCGTAATCACCGCCCTGGTGGCGGTCGCGGTGGCACTGCCCGCGCTGTCGCAGCCCTCTGCCCGGCCGGAAGGCGCCGCCGCGGCGGCCGCCGGCCCCGCCCGTGGGACCGCTCCCCGGCCGGAGGCGACCGGCGTGGTGCTGGCCGTGCACGGCGGCGCCGGTACGGCGTTGCGGCGGGAGGACACCGACGCCCGCACGGAGAAGGCCTACCGCGACGGGCTGGCCGACGCCCTGCGCGCCGGCCGGAAGGTCCTGCGGGACGGCGGCGGCAGCGTGGCCGCGGTCGAGGCGGCCGTGCGGTCGCTGGAGGACAACGCCCTGTTCAACGCGGGCAAGGGGGCGGTGTTCACCGAGGACGCGGGGCATGAGCTGGACGCGTCGGTCATGCGCGGCTCGGACCTGGCGGCCGGTGCCGTGGCCGGCGTCCGCCACGTGCGCAACCCCGTCTCCGCCGCCCGCCTCGTGATGGAGCGGACGCCGCACGTGCTGCTGACGGGCGAGGGCGCCGACGGCTTCGCCGTGCGCAACGGCCTGCCGGCGGTCACCCAGGACTACTACTGGACCCAGGCCCGCTGGGACAGCCTCATGAAGGCCAAGGAGAAGAGCAGGGGCGGGACTTCGCCGTCGGCGAGCGGGAAGGCCGCCGACGAGAAGGCCGCCGACGGGAGAACCACCGGCGGGAGGGCCGTCGGCGCCGAAGCCGTCGGCGAGTCCGCGATGGGTACGGTCGGCGCCGTGGCCGTCGACCGCAAGCACGACCTCGCCGCCGCGACGTCCACGGGCGGGATGACCAACAAGATGGCCGGCCGGGTGGGCGACTCCCCGCTCGTGGGGGCGGGGACGTACGCGAAGAACGGAACGGTCGCGGCGAGTGCGACCGGGCACGGCGAGGTGTTCATCCGCGGTGCCGCGACGTCCACCGTCTCGCACCTGATCGAGTTCGGCGGCAGGGACGTGGCCGCGGCCGCCCATGAAGTCGTGCACGAGCGGCTCACCCGGCTGGGCGGCACGGGCGGCGTGATCGCACTGGGACCCGACGGGGTGCTCGCCGCCCCGCACAGCAGCGAGGGCATGCTCTACGGCTATCTGACGGCCGGCGGCGAGATCGTCACGAAGATCTTCCCCGACGAGTCGCGCACCGGCCGGTGACGGCTCACCGCGCGTACAGGTACATGGGCAGGCGCTCGGGAGCGAGCACGGCCCTGGCCGCCGGGCGGACGGCGGCGCCGGGAACGGCCTGCAGCCTCCAGCGGGCGGCGATCGTCGCCAGCGCCATCGTCGCCTCGGTCAGGGCGAAGGACTCCCCGATGCAGCGGTGGGCGCCGAGCCCGAACGGCACGTAGGCACGGAGTGATGCGTTCCGGTCGGCTGCGGGGCCACCGGCCGGAACGTCCTCCTCCGCCCAGCGGCCGGGCCGGAACCGCCCGGGTTCGGGGTAGAGGTCGCCACGGCGGTGGACGACGTACGGGCTGAACACCACCATGGTGCCCGCCGGCAGGCGCCGGCCCGCCGGCTCCGTCTCCGTGGTGGTCACCCGCGGGATCAGCCACGCCGGCGGGTACAGGCGCAGGGACTCGGTGACGACCCGCCCGGTCAGCGGAAGCCGGGGCAGGTCCTCCTGGGTGGCGGTCCGTCCCCGCAGGACCCCGTGCGCCTCGGCGTGGAGCTCTTCCGCGACGTCGCGGTGGTGCGACAGGAGGTGGCAGGACCAGGCGAGCGCGGAGGCGGTGGTCTCGGAGCCTGCGAGGACGAGCGCGGTGCACTGGTCGTGGACGGCGTCTCCGGCGACCGGAGTCCCGTCGGGCAGACGGGTGGAGAGCAGGTGGGAGAGGACGTCCTTGGGCACGTCCCCGCTGCCGCCGGCCTCCGGGCGCGCGCGGCGGGTCTCGACGAGGCGCGCGGTGTACGCCTGCCAGTGGGCCAGCGCCCGCCCGTAGCGGCGGTTGCCGGGGGTGGGCAGCCCGGCGGCCCACGGCAGGAGCGTCTGCCGGTAGATGCCCTTGAGGAAGGTGTCCGGGGCCTCGTGCAGATCCCGGCCCTCGGCGGGCCGCAGGTCGGCGTCGAAGAGCGCCCGCACGGCGGTCTTGGTGGCCAGCGCGAACAGCTCGCCGCCGAGGTCGACCCGCTGCCCGTGGCGCCAGCCGTCCACGGCCTCGCCGATCGTCTGCCGCATGACCGTCGCGTACCGGGCCAGGTGGTCCGGGCGGAAGGCGGGCTGCATCAGCCGGCGCTGCGTGCGGTGCTCGGCATGGGGGCAGGTCGCCAGGCCGTTGCCCATCGCGCGGCGGGAGCTCCGGTACGAGGGCCCCTCGCGGTCGTAGGTCCGGTCGTCGGTCAGGACCCGGCGCACGAGGTCGGGGTGGCAGAGCATGAACACCGGCCGGCGGCCGATGCGGACCTCGACGAGGTCCCCGTACCGGGGCAGCGCGTCGAGGAAGCCGAGCGGCGACCTCAAGAAGGCGGGCAGGTGCCCTGCCAGGGGCCGGGCCCCCGGCGCGCCCCCCGCCCGCAGGCCGGGCTCCGCGGGCGACCGGTCGGGGTGGCGGGTCGCCATGGACGTGCCTCCAGGATCTGCGCCCGGATCCGCTTCCGGGCACGGCGTCGTCGCGGCAGCAGGGCACGGCCACCGTAGCGAAGCCGCCCCCGCGGAAGGAACCGCCGCACCGCCCGCGCCGCCGGATCGGGTGAGCCCCCGGCGCAGAACGGGGGCCGGGAAGGAGGCTGGGAAAGGGGGCTGGGGAACAGGCCTGCGGTCAGCGGGCGGGAGACGGCGCGGGGGTGGTGGCCGCCGCGGTGACGTCGGAGACCAGCTCCACCATGTCCGGCCCGTAGGCGTCCGAGTTCACGACCTTCAGCAGGAGGCAGAACGTGCCGTCGAGCCCGTAACGGTGGGCGAGCTGTTTGTGGTGCCGGGCCAGGTACCTTATGGCCGCCTGGTTGGTGACGCTGCGCTGGCCGGAGGCGAGGAAGACCGGCCGGCTGCCGCCGGGCCCGGTCAGCCGGGCGAGCAGGACGTACTCGGCCGTCCCCTTGTCCACCCGGTACGTCTCGCCGCCGACGGTGAGCGCGCCCTCCTCCGGCCCGCCGTGGCCGGTGGCCACCGCGACGCCGGGCAGCAGCGAGCGCAGGTGGGCCTCGGTGCGCCGGTTCGACACGGGCCCGCCGACGCAGAACTCGGTGCGCACGCCGATCCCCTGGCGGGCGGCGTCGTGCACCACGATGTCCGCGTGCGCCCCGCACTCCTTGATCAGCGCGGATATCTCCAGCAGCGCGAAGGCGTCGTGCCGCGCGACGCCCCAGCCGTTCGTGCTCGGGTCCTGGTTGACCACCAGCAGGCACTCCGAGCCCGCCGGCAGGCCGAAGAAGATCTGCTTGCACCGGAGTTGGCGCCGCCACAGCAGGGTCCGGACGAACCAGCCCGCGGCGGCGCTGATCCCGCTGGCGACCAGTCCCAGCACGATGTTGCGCACGTCGTCGTTCATGAGCGGGCAGCCTACGGGCCCGGGGCGGGTCGGTCGACGGCCCTACGGCCGCGGCCCGAGGCGCACGCGAGCCCGCGCGGGTAGCGTCCGGACATGAAGATCGAACAGCAGACGGCCGGGCATGGCCCGGACGCGGCACGGGACCCGGGAAGCCCCGGAATCCGCAGCGGAGCACAGCGCAAGCGGGACGTCCTGGAGCGGCTGGGGCGGGAGCTGGACATCTGGGTCGCCTCGGCCGGCGCCGACGGGGTGCCGTACCTGGTGCCGTTGTGGTTCCTGTGGGACGGGGAGGCGATCTGGATGGCGACCCGGCCGGCCAACCCGACGGGCCGCAACCTCCGGGACGGCGGCCGGGCCCGGCTCGCCCTCGGGCACACGCGCGACGTCGTCCTCATCGACGGCGACGTGGAGACGTACGGCGCTCAGGAGGTGCCGGCCACGGCAGCCGACGCCTTCGCCCTGCACTCCGGCTGGGACCCCCGCAAGCAGGGTGACGCGTACGCCTACTTCAAGGTGGTGCCGCGCGCCGTGCAGGCGTGGCACGAGGAACCCGAGCTCCGCGGCCGCCACTTGATGCGCGACGGCGAGTGGCTCGTCTGAGCGGCGGACGGTGACGGGCTCGCCGGGGGGACGGGTGGCAGCGGTGACGGAGGGCGCGGCCGGGTGGTCCGGCGGAGCTCCTGCCGGCCGCCCGGCGCGCCCGTCCCCACGGGCGTGCGGCCGCTACGCCGCGGTGCGGTCCTCCCCGGGAGCCGCGCGGTCCGGGCCGGGAGCGAACCGCGTGCCCCCCAGGACCTCGGCGCCGGCCGGGCCGGAGCCGAGGGCGCTCAGCCGGGCCCTGGCCTCGACGGCGTACACGTCGACGTACTCCTGCTCCGACAGCTTCAGGATCGCGTACATGATCTCGTCGGTGACCGCGCGCAGCACGTGCCGCTGGTCCGCCATGCCCGCGTAGCGGGAGAAGTCCAGGGGTTCGCCGAAGCGGACCGTGACGGGCACCAGGCGGGGCATGCGCCGCCCCGCGGGCTGGGCCTCGAACGTGCCGATCATCGCGCACGGCACGACGGGCGCGCCGGAGCGGATCGCCATCTCGGCGACGCCGACCTTGCCCTTGTACAGCCGTCCGTCGTGCGAGCGCGTGCCCTCGGGGAAGATGCCGAGGAGTTCGCCGCGGCCGAGCACCTTCACGCCCTCCTCGACGGCGGCCTGTCCCGCGCCGCGGCCGGAGCGGTCGACGGGTATCGCGCCGAGGCCGCGGAAGAAGGCGGCGGCGAGCCTGCCCTTGAGGCCGCGCCCGGTGAAGTACTCCTGCTTGGCGAGGAAGCTGATCCGGCGCCGGAGGGTCACGCCCATCAGGAACTGGTCGGTGAACGACTGGTGGTTGCCCGCGACGATGGCCGCGCCGTGCTGCGGGACCCTCCCCAGCCCCTCCACCCTCGGCCGGAAGAGCCACCGCAGCAGCGGTACCAGCACCACGGCCTTGAACGCGCAATAGAACATGCAAACGCCCTTCTCCCAGAGACCCCCGCGCCCGGGCACGCTACTCGCGGGTATGGATCAGGGGGAGAAGGCCGATTGAGCCAGACCGTGGCCGGTTGATTACGGACGGCGTGCGTGCAGGACGCCCCACCGCAGCAGGCCGCGGCGCGCGGCGTCCACCCATACGGGCAGGTTCTCCTGCAGGTGGCCGAGGTAGGCGGCGCCGATGCGCCCGCCGAGCTCCGCCGCGCGCGCCGCCGTCTCCTCGGTCAGCCGCACATAATGGTTGACCAGTTGGCCACTGTGGTCGTCGAATCCGACGCCGGACAGGCCGAGGCCGGCGAGCCGGTCGCGGTAGAAGGACACGGTGGCCAGGGCGTCCACGCCGAGGCGGGAGACGGCCGGGCGCAGCGCCTCCGCGGGGGCGTCCTCGGCGGCCATGAGGTCGGTGAAGGCCAGCACGCCCCCGGGCTTGAGCACGCGGGCCGCCTCGCTCAGCACCTTCGGCCGGTCACCGCTGTGGCAGAAGGCCTCCAGGGAGCACACGGCGTCGAAGCGGCCGTCGGGGAACGGTATGTCGTGGAAGGACCCGGTGACGACCTCGACGAGACCGTCGAGGCCGCGCTCGGCGTTGACGGCGCGGTGCCGTTCGTTCTGGGCGGCGCTGAGGTTGAGGGCGACGACGCGGCAGCCGAAGCGCTCGGCGAGCCGGCGGGCGGTCCCCCCGTATCCGGAGCCGAGGTCGATGACGGTGCCGCCGGGGCCGAGGCTGCCCGCGAGCCGGTCGGCGACCCGCTCGACGGTGCGGCGGGAGGCCTCGGCTATCGGCTCGCCGGGGCGGGTGTAGATGCCGGTGTGAATGTCCTCGCCGCCCCAGACCGCGTCGTAGAAGGCGTCCACGTCGCCGGAGTCGTAGTAGCTGCGCGTCGCCTCCTCGTTCGCTTCCTGATTCGCTTCCTGATTCGCTTCCTGATCCGCTTCCTGGTTCGCTTCCTGGTGCACAGGTGCTCCTTTCGCCCGCAGGACCGGTCGGGATCAGCCTCACCCCCCGCACGGTGGCGGACACAGGGACGAACCAGCCATGATCGGGTCGCGTCAGCGGACCAGGGCCCGCAGCAACCTGACGTACGGGCTCCAGCGTGCGGGCTTGGCCACCGCCCCCGTGCAGGCGCGTTCGGCCAGGTCGAGGCTGTCCTCCAGGCACGCGTCGTGGAGCGGGCGCCACAGGAGCGGCCAGGTGAAGCGGGCCGGGCCGCGGGCGCTCATGGAGAGGGTGTGGCGCAGGACGGTGTGCCCGTCTCCGGCGGGCAGGGCGGCGTACTCGTGGAAGCCGTGGAAGCCGCGCGGCCCGGTGAAGGCGAAGCGGACCCACGTGGCGGGGACGTAGGCGGCGACGGTGTAGCGGACGGGGCCGTGGCCGCCGGCCGCCCCCGGCCCGAGGGGCCGGTCGAAGGTCATGGGCGGCCAGGGTCCGCGCGGCCACAGCCGGTCGCCGTCGCTCGCGAGGGAGTCGATCAGCGCCCCCGCCTCGTGCTCGGCCACGGGCAGCAGGCGCTCGTGCACGTTGTGGACGTCCATGGATCCTCCGTCTCCCGGAAGCAATATAGAGGTGCCCCTCTAATATTATGGAGAGTACTCTCCAACTCATGGCCCGACCACCCCGTTTCGACCTCGACCAGCTCCTCGACGCCGCCGTACGGCTGGCCGCGGCGTCGGGACCGGCCGGCGTGACGATGTCCGCGGTCGCCAAGGAGGTGGGGGCTCCGAGCGGTTCGGTGTACCACCGCTTCGCCGGGCGGACCGTGCTGCTGGCCGAGGTGTGGCTGCGCACGGTCGAACGCTTCCAGGAGGGCTGGTTCGCCGCCCTCGAAGGGGAGGCCGACCCCCGGCGGGCCGGGAGCGCGGCGGCGCGCCACGTCGTCGCCTGGAGCCGCGCCCATCCGGAAGAGGCCGCCCTCCTGCTCTACGGGGCCCGGGACTTCGGGCGCGCCGAGTGGCCCGGCGAGCAGGCCGGGCGCGCCGAGCGCGGCCACCGGCGGGTGCGGGCCGCCGTCGCCCGCCTGGCCGCGGCCCTCGGCGCCGAGGACCCCGCCGCCCTGGAACGCGTCTCCGTCGCCGTGATCGACCTGCCGCTCTCGCTGGTCCGCCGTCACCTGCGGGCGGGCGAGGCCCTCCCCGGCCACGCGGAGGAGCTGGCCGAGGAGTGCACAGCGGCACTCCTCGTCTGAGCACTCCTGCCGTGCGCCTAGTGCGCGGCCGCGGCCGCGCCCGTCCGCAGCTTCTCCAGGACGCGCTCGCGCAGGAGCTCGTACTCCTCGCGGAGGCGCTTGATCTCGGGCGGGCGCGGTACGACCAGGCCGCCGGTGACGATCTCTTCGGGGGCGAACTGCTCGCGGGTGAGGTCGATCTCCACGCCCTCGCCGAGCCGGTTCCACCAGTGGAAGTCGGTCTGCACGCCGTCGACGCGCACCTCGCCCCGGATGAGCTCCCCGCCCAGCAGGTCGTTGAGGACCATCGCAGTGACACCGCACTGGTCGCGCGCCGGATTGTCCGGGGTCCAGCGCGAGCGGTACTCGGGGGTGCACGTGTCGGCGTCCCAGCTGCTGCGGACGGCGCGTTCGATGTCGGTGAGAAGCCACGGTTCCATGCCGCGCATCCTGTCAGTGACCACTGACAGTGCCGGGTGGAAAGGCGCATCGGCGTCCGGCGGCGCCCAGGACGTACAGTCCTCCGTGGCCCGCAGCGGCCCGAACCAGCCGAAGGAAACAGGGATCCATGAACAGCACGTGGGACAAGGCACTCGACGCCGCCGGCGTCCACGACCGGCAACTGCGCGACGACTACACCCGGCAGCGCGCCCTCGTCTCGCGCTACCGGCGCCACGCGTACGTGGCCGTCCGGCTGCTGCTGCCCGCGGCGACCGTCCCGCACGTCGTCGCCATGACCGCGTTCATGCACCACACGGACAACACGCTCGACAACGGCGGCACCCGGACCGAGCGCACCTCCGCCTACGCCGAGTGGGAAAAGGACGTGCGCGAGGCCCTGACCGGCGGGCGGGCGGACGATCCGGTGATCCGGTCACTGGTCCACACGGTCGCCACGCACCCCGGGCTCGCCGGAGCCGTCGAGGACTTCCTCAAGACCGCGCCGGCCGATCTCGACTTCGACGGGTTCGCGACGGAAGGCTCCTACCAGGACTACGTCGACGCCTACTCGCTGCCGGCGTTCATGCTCGTCGCCGGCCTGCTCGACCCGGGCACCGACCCCGGCGCGTACCGTGCCGCCTGCCGTTCGTACATCGACGGCAGCCAGCGCCTGGACTTCGTCAACGATCTTGCCGTGGACCTGGAGGGCGGGCGCCTGGCCCTCCCCCGGGAGACCCTGGAGGAGCACGGCGTCTCCCGCGACGACCTGGAGTCGGCGCGCGACACCCCGGCCGTACGGGCGCTCCTGGCCGGTCAGTTGGGCCGCGCGCGCCACGACCTGCTGGACGCCCGCCGCCTGGCCGGGCTCACCTCGCCGGTCGACCGTCCGTTCGTGCGGGCGATGGTGGAGCTGGAAGTGCTCACCGCGGACGCCGCGGAGGCGAAGGGCTGCAGTCTGCTGCGGGGGCCGGCGCGCCCTTCGGCCGGCGCCGCCCTGCGGGTGCTCCTCCGGGAGCGCGGCCGCGCGCGGACCGCCCGGCGGCTCGCCCTCTGAGTGCGTTCCGAGCACCACCGGGGCGACTTGAGAGCTTCTTGACCACGATTCACCCGTAGCGGCGATCACCCGTTGGTGTTCGGGCTGCGGTCGCCGCGCACGGCCACCTAGGGTGCTTGAACGTGACCGGCTGACGGACGAATCGAGGACACGTGGACGAGGAAGAGGACCGGAGGCTGCGGGCGATCGCACCGGAGATCTCGCACACCACCATCGGGCTGATGCGCACCATCGTCGGCCTCGAACCGGCGGAACGGGTGCCCGAAGAGGCGCTCAAGGTGGCGGACCGGGTACTCGCCAAGCACGGTACGGACGGGCTGCGGGTGCTCGTCATGAGCCTGTCGGGGTGGATGGCGGTCGGTATCGAGAACGTCGCGCACCTGAAGGGCCAGACGAACGAGGCCATCATCGACGACATCGAACTGACCTGTCTGGAGGCCAACCCCGACGGCTGAGGCGGACCGGCCGAGTGGTCAACATCTCCTCCGCCGCGGGGAAGCCGCCCCCTACTGTGGAGTACGTCGGCGTGACGCCCCCGGGAGGACACCATGACCAGCTCGGTCGAGCACCGCTTCGTCGAGGTCAACGGAGTAACGCTGCACATCGCCGAGCAGGGGCGCGGCCCCCTGGTCGTCCTGCTGCACGGCTTCCCGGAGTGCTGGTACTCCTGGCGGCACCAGTTCGGGCCGCTGGCCGGAGCCGGGTACCGGGTCGTCGCGGTCGATCAGCGCGGGTACGCACGCAGCGAACAGCCGGACGACACCGGCGCGTACAGCGTGCTGCACCTCGCCGGTGACGTCATCGCCCTGATCCACGCACTCGGCGAGGAGAGCGCGGTGGTCGTCGGGCACGACTGGGGCGCGCCGGTCGCCTGGACCACGGCGCTGCTGCGGCCCGACGTCGTCCGCGGCGTGGCCGGCCTGAGCGTGCCGCCGCAGCCGCACGGCCCGGCGGCGCCGCTGCCGGCGCTGCGCTCCGTATTCGGCGACGGCTTCTACCAGCTCTACTTCCAGGAACCCGGCGTCGCGGACGCGGAGTTGGCGCGGGATCCGGCGACGTCGTTCCGCCGGATCCTGTTCAGCGGCTCGGGCGACAGCGCGCAGACCGACCCGCCGCGCCCGTGGGTCGTCCCGGCCGGCCGCACGCTGCTGGAGACGATGGCGGAGCCGGAGGAGCTGCCGGGCTGGTTCACCGAGGAGGACGTGGACGTCTTCGTGCGCGAGTTCTCCGCGCACGGCGACCGCGCCTTCACCGGCGGCCTGAACTGGTACCGCAACCTCGACCGGAACTGGGAGCTCCTCGCGCCCTTCGACGGCCTCCGCATCGAGGTTCCCGCGCTGTACGTGGGGGGCGACCGCGATCCCGTCCGGGCCTTCCCCGGCATGGAGCGGCTGCTGGCCTCCCTGGAGGAGACGGTGCCGGGGCTGCGCCGCAGCGTGACCCTGCCGGGCTGCGGTCACTGGACGCAGCAGGAGCGCCCGGACGAAGTCAACGCCGAGCTCCTCGGGTTCCTGTCGTCCCTGCCGTCCCCGAACGCGTAGCCGGAGGCCCTGCCATGAGTGACACGATGCTCGCCGGACGACTCGACCTGCGCTCCGGCGCCTTCGCCGTCGAGGAGATACCCGTCCCCCGGCCGGGGCCGGGGCAGGTCCGCGTCAAGGTCGAGGCCTCCGGCATCTGCCTGTCCGACGTGCACCTCATCGACGGCAGCCTCAAGCCCGTCCATACACAGGCCGACAAGATCACGCTCGGCCACGAGACCGCCGGCGTCGTCGACGCCCTGGGCCCCGGCGTTCCGCCGGAGTGGACCGTGGGCCGCCGCGTCCTGCTGCAGGCGGGCGAGCGCTGCGGCACCTGCCGCTCCTGCGAGCGCTTCACCGCACCGTGCCTGCGCCTGCTGACCCGCGGCGTGGACTACGACGGCGGCTGGGCCGAGTACGCCCTGGCCGGTCACCACACGCTGGTCGCCCTCCCCGACGACCTGCCGTTCGAGCAGGCCGCGATCATCCCGGACGCCGTCTCCACGCCATGGTCCGCGATCACCCTGACGGGGCGGGCCCGCCCCGCCCGGCCGGCGGGCGTGTGGGGCGCGGGCGGCCTCGGCGCGCACGCCGTGCAGCTGCTGCGCCTCGTCGGGGCCGCGCCGGTCATCGCCGTCGACCCCCTGGAGGCCGCCCGGCGGCGGGCGCTCGACTTCGGCGCCGACCTCGCCCTCGACCCCGCCGACCCCGGCTTGCGCGCGCGGATCCTGGCGGCGACCGACGGCCACGGGCTGGACCTCGCGCTCGACACGGCCGGCGTTCCGGCCGTGCGCGAGCAGGCCGTCGGCTGTCTGGCGGCGGACGGCCGCCTGGTCCTGGTCGGCCTCGGCCCCGGGCCGCTGACGATCGGCAACAGCATCGCCTTCAGCGTCCGGCACCAGCAGATCCTGGGGCACTACGGCTCGGAGCCCGGGCACGTCGACGAGCTGGTCACCCTCGCCCGCCTGGGCCGCCTCGACCTCGGCCGCTCCATCAGCGGCACCCTGCCGCTGGCGGAGGCCGCAGCCGGAGTCGAGCGGCTCCGCAAGAAGGAGGGCGACCCGGTCCGGCTGGTCCTCACCCCGTGATGCCGCCCCTCACCTGGTGACGGCGGCCTTCCGCGAGCGCCTGGCCCGCAGCAGGAACACCGCGGCGGCCGCCGCCACGGCGACGGCCGCACAGGCGCCCGCGACGAGGCCGGTACGGGAGGAGGACGCGGGAGCCTGCGCGGCCTCCTCGGCCTCCCGGGGCGCCGCTTCCCGCCGGGCGGCCGCCGGGCCGGCCGGCGCGGACCGCTCCGGCGCGGCGGCGCTCCCGGCCGGAGCGGGGCCGTGCCCGGCCTCCGCGGTCCCGGCCGCTACCGTGACCGTCCCCTCCCCGTGGCCGAGGTCCGGGAAGCCGCAGTGGACGACGACCTTCCACGTGCCCTCCGGCAGGGCCTCGCGGGTGGTGTAGGCCCCCTTCCCGCCCTCGGCGGCCACGAGCTGCCACGGGCCTGCGGTGCGCCCGTCCGGGCCGGTGGCCGTCAGGGTGCCTGCGACGTGCTCGTCGACGGGGTCGCCGTCGTTCTCCCAGGTCGCCACGGTCCGTACGTGGCCGCCCTGCTGCTCGCCGCCGACGGCGAAGTGGATGGTGTCGCCGTGCGCGGCGGCCGTTCCGGGCGTGCCCAGGACGAGCAGGGCGGCGCATCCGAGCGCCGGGGCCAGGGTGGTGGGGCGCAGCTTCATCGTGGCGGTTCCTCGGGGGGGGTGTGGGGAGGGGCGGGGCAGAAGGGGCCGGCGACCGCCGGTGGGGGAAGGGAAAGCAGTGGTCGCCGGCCCGGTTCGGAGCGGGGCCGTCAGGAGGAGGCGGCCTTCGACAGGGTCCAGTTCTGGTATCCCTGGTCGTTCTTCTGCTGGAGTTCGAGCAGGCGGCCGCCGTAGTACGAGCGCTTGCTGATGCCGAGCACCAGGGACGAGCCCTCGGGCTGCAGGACGTACGACCCGCCGCCGGCGGCGTTCAGCCGCCACTTCTGCGCGGCGGTGTCCCGGCAGGGCTGCTGGGCCACGTACTGGCCTGCCACGGGCCGGTCTCCGCCGCCCGGCTGGAGGCACTTGCCGCTCTGGACCGACTTCACGCGCAGCGCGCCGCCACCGGCGTTCTCGAAGGACCACTGCTGGTTGGCGTAGCCGTGGCGCTGGTAGGCGATGGCCACGGTGCCGTCCGCCGCGGAGCCGCCCCACAGGTCGAGGGCCTCACCGGTGAGGCCGTTGACCATCACGTACGGGGTGCCCGGCCGGGTCGGGGAGCCGCCGTCGGTGGAGAGGGTGCGGAAGGACGCGGCGCGGCCCGGTGCGGAGGCCTTGCCGTCGGCGCCGCGCGCGGCGACGGCGACCTTGTAGGAGGTGCCGGGGGCCAGGCCCGTGAGGCGGACGACGGCGTCCTTGACGTCGGCCGTCTTCTTCCCGTTGACCAGCAGGTCGTAGCCGGTGGCCGAGGGAACCTTCGGCCAGCTGACGACGGCCGAGTTCGGGGTGATCTGGCTGACCCGGGCGTCGGGCCCGGCCGTCGGCGGCCGCGTCGGGTCGGGGGTGCGGGTCGGCGTGGGGCCGGGGTCGGGGTTCGTGGTGCCGCCGCCCGCCATCAGGAAGCGGTTGTTGGCGATGTTCCAGTGGGTGGCCAGGTAGCTGCCGGGCTTGGGCGAGGTGTGGAAGTAGTCGTCGTGGCCGCAGTCCAGGCGCTGGTCCCCGGTGCGCTCGGGGCACAGGACCTGCATCCTGGGGTAGTGCGGGGCGTCCGAGTAGCACATGATGTCCCACTCGTCGACGCAGTGCGCCGCCCTGCTGGTGTGCGGGGCGCTGTTGTTGACGGCGCCGAGGTTGTGGCCGAGTTCGTGGGCGGGGGTGCTGCCGCCCCAGCAGCCGGAGTCCGTACGGCCGTAGGACGGGCCGAAGTTGCTGAGGTTGTCCGGGCCGGGCCGTTCGTCGCCGTTGAAGGTACCGATGCCGCAGTAGACCTGGGCGTCGGCGAAGACCATGTACTTGCGGTCGCGGCGGTTGAAGCCCTTGGCGGCCAGGGCGTTGTTCATGGCCCCGAACTCCTGCAGGTCGCCCGCGGAGACCTCGACGTTCAGGACGGAGGCGGTGCAGTCGGCCTCGGTGACGTAGCGGACGTGCCGCTCGCCGCCGGTCTCCTTGGCGCTGGCGTTGTAGATGACGTCGGTCTCGGCGGCCCACTGCTTGAAGGAGGCCGCGTACTGGCCGAACCGGTCGCGGCCGGGCGCGTGGACGTACAGCACCTGGACGCGGTTGCCGGTCGAACCGTCGCCCTCGCAGACGACCTTGGAGCCGGAGCCGGCCTGCGGGTTCGCGGGTGCGCCGGGGCCCGGGGCGGCTGCGGCCGCGGCCACGCCGCCGCGGCGGGCGTCGATCACGGACGGCGCTCCGCCCAGGGCCTCGGAGGCCGAGGGGGCCTGGCCGCCGTCACCGGTCAGGGAGGAGGGGGCGGCCGTCTTCCCCGCCACGGGCGGGGTGTCCTTGGTGATGTCGACGCCCTTGGGCGGGGCGTCGGGGCCGTGGGTGCACAGGCCGGCCCGCGAGACGCTGTAGACGCCGACGCAGCGGTCGCCCTTGGGGGCGGGCTTGAGGCCGTCGTAGACGAGGCCGCGTTGCTTGTCGGCCGGGGGCGTGGAGGTGAGGGGGGCGGGCGGCTTCTTGTGCACCGGCTGCGCGGCGGGGGCGTTCGCCGCCTCGGGCCGCGGGCCCGGGGTGGGGGTGGCGGATCCGGTGTTCAGGACGCCGAAGGCGATACCGGCGGCCGCGGCGGCCGCGGCCGCCGTGAGTATCACGCGGCGACCGGTTCTGCTGCGGCGGCGAGAGTGTTTGCGCGGCAAAGGAGTTCCTATCGGTGGGGGTTGGGGAACGGCCGGGCGCGGCGTCGGCCCGCCCGGCGGAGGGGGTGGTTCAGGGGCGGCTGCGCTCAGCGCGCCGCGAAGACCTGCATCCAGCGCGGGCCGTCGTAGGCGAAGGAGACGCCGACGCCCAGCTCCGTGTAGGCGCAGTTGAGGATGGTCCGGCGGTGTCCGGGGTCGTTCATCCACACGGACACGACGGCGGAGGCGCTGCTCTGCCCGGTGGCGGCGTTCACCCCGTACGAGCTCCAGTGGTGGCCGGGCACGACCGCCCGGCGGGCGGAGGCGGACCACTGGCCGGCGGGGGTGCGCGAGGCGGTGTCGTCGGTGTGGCGCCGGGCGACGGCGACGAGCTCGGCGCTGAAGCGCACGGGCCCGCATCCGGCCTTGGCGCGCTCGGTGTTGACGATGCGGACGACCTCCTGGGCGGGGCCCGCGCCCGGGGCGGCCGGCGGCGGTGTCCGCCGGGGCGTGGCTCCGGCGCCGGCGGGCGTCGCGCTCGGGCCGGCCGGCTTCTCGGCGGCGGGCCCGGAGGGGCTCTCGGCCGCGGCGGGAGTCGCGGCCGCGGGTGCCGGGGCCGACGGCGCGGCGGGGGCGGAGGCGCGCACGGGAGCGCGGCCGTCGGTGTCGGAACGGGCGACAGCCGTGGCGTCGGTGCGCTCCGGCCCGGTCGGCGCGGGGTCGCCGGCGGTGACGGGGACGACCTGGACCGGGCTGCCGGGGGCCTGCGGACGGGCGCTCTCGGGCGCGGCGTTGAAGAGGTGCGGGCCGCCCAGCGTGCCGCCCACGACGACGGCCACGACACCGGCGGCGACGACGGCCCGGCGCGCCAGGCGCCCGAGGTCGGCGGGGGTGCCCGGCGCCGGCTGCCCGGTCGGTGCCGCTTCCGCCGACGGCTCCGGACTCCCGGCGGCGACGCCGCCGGGAGCGGTGGCGGGAGTAGTGGCGGGAGTGTTGGCGGCGCAGGCCGTCATGGGGCCGCCCGGGACCGCTGCGTTCACCCGGGCGAGGAGGGCGGCGCCGACGGGGACGAGCCCGAGGCCGGCCAGCAGCCCTTCCGCGGGCACGAGCGCGGACCAGTGCCCGCCGCACTCCGCGCAGCCGCGCGCGTGCCGGGCGATGCGCTTGCGCCACAGCGGGCTCGGCGCGCCGTCCCAGTCGCCGAGGACGTCCGTGAGCTCGGGGCAGCGCGGGTCCGTGGCGAGCGCCCGGACGACGACGCGGGCGGTCTCCAGCTGGGCCTTGGTGCGCTGGACCCGGACGGCGGTGTACTGCGGCGAGCGCCCCAGGGCCGCGGCGACCTCGGCGCGGCTCAGCTCGCCCGCGGCCTCCTGCCACCACAGCGCCATGACGACCTGGTCGTCGCCGTCGAGCCAGCGCGTGGCCTGCGCGGCCTGTCTGCGCTGTCCCTGCAGACCGAGGCGGATGATCGACCACTCGACGAAGTCGGGCTCGGAGGCGGCGGCTTCGCCGACCTCCTGCAGGCCGCCGGACGGCGCGTCCTTGCGGTCCTTGAGCTCCTTGCGCCAGTGGCTGCGTATCTGGTTCATCGTGATCGCGACGAGCCACGAGCGGAACCCTTCGGGGTCCCGCAGGGCGTGCAGGCCGCCAACCATCCGGATCATCGTCTCCTGCACGACGTCGTCGACGTCCGCGTGCCCGTTCAGGGCGCGGCCGACGATGTTGTAGACCAACGGCAGGCAGGCCGCGACCAGCTGGTCCTGCGCGGCGTCGTCCCCGCCGCGCGCCGCCTCGACCAGTCCGGCCGTGCTGTCCAAGTTCACGTTCCGCCCACCCTCTTTCCGCGGTTCCCGCTCCACCGCATCAGCGGCCTTACGCATGGGAGACCTGGGGGCGTGCGGCGGATAACAGAAAAATCTGCGGTTCGGCGGAATCTTTTTTGCCGAGGCGGGTATGACGGGCGCTCACACCCCGGCGGGGACCCGGTCCGCAGCCCCGTTCGGGGCCGTACGGAGCCGGTAATAGACGATGGGGACGGCCGTCAGGACGGCTCCACGGCCTCCACGGCGACGAGTTCGGCCTCGAAGCCGTCCTCGTTCTCCAGGTACGCGGCGTAGTGGGCGGGCCCGCCGGCGAAAGGGTGCCGGTCCGGGAACATCAGCCGCCAGCCGTGCTCCGGGGCCTCCTCCACGAGCGCGTCGACGGCCGCCCGGCCCTCCACGGGGAAGGCGACGTGGTTCATGCCCGGCCGGCACCGCTCGTGGGTGCCGGCCGCGAGCGCGGGCGACTGCTCGACGACGAGGTAGAAGGCGCCGAGCCGCCAGCTGCGGCCGTTCTCCCAGTGCTGGTGGGGCGCGTAGCCCAGGGCGCCGAGGAGCCAGCCGAAGCTCTTCTCGGCGCGCTGCAGGTCGGGCACCCACAGTTCGAGATGGTGAAGCACGCGCCACGCCCCCGGCGGTCAGTCGGTCGGTCCGGCCGGCCCGGGGCTCACCGGATCGGCACGTCGGAGATCGTACGGGCGATCACCAGCCGCTGGATCTCGCTCGTGCCCTCAAAAATGGTGTAAATGGCGGCATCCCGGTGCATGCGTTCCACCGGATACTCGCGCGTGTAGCCGTTCCCGCCGAGGATCTGCATGGCCTGGGCCGTGACGGCCTTCGCCGTCTCGCCCGCGAAGAGCTTGGACATCGAGCCCTCCGCCGCGGTGAAGGGCTTGCCCGCGGTGGCCATCCAGGAGGCGCGCCACACCAGCAGCCGGGCCGCGTCGATGCGGGTGCGCATGTCGGCGAGCTGGAAGGCGACGCCCTGGTTGTCGATGACGGGCCGGCCGAACTGGTGGCGCGTCTGGGCGTAGTCGAGCGCCACTTCGTACGCGGCGCGGGCGATGCCGACGGCCTGGGCGCCGACCGTGGGGCGGGAGGCCTCGAAGGTGGCCATGGCTGCGTTGTGCGTACGGGCACCGCCGGTGCGCACGCGCTCGCGGGCGCGGGCCAGGCGCTCGTCCAGCTTGTCCTTGCCGCCGAGGAGGCAGTGGCCGGGCAGGCGGACGCCGTCGAGGACGACCTCGGCGGTGTGCGAGGCGCGGATGCCGTGCTTCTTGAACTTCTGCCCCTGGGAGAGCCCCGGGGTGCCCGGCGGGACGACGAAGGAGGCGTGGCCGCGCGCGCCGAGCCCGGGGTCGACGACCGCGACGACGACGTGCACGTTCGCGATGCCGCCGTTCGTCGCCCAGGTCTTCGTCCCGTCGAGGACCCATTCGTCCTTGGCCTCGTCGTGGACGGCGCGGGTGCGCATGGCCGAGACGTCCGAGCCCGCGTCCGGCTCGGAGGAGCAGAAGGCGGCGATCTTCACATCGCCGGCGTCGCCGTACATCTGCGGGAGCCAGGTGCCGATCTGCTCCTCGGTGCCGTTGGTGAGGACGCCGATGGCGGCGAGCCCGGTCCCGGTGATGGCGAGGCCGAGGCCGGCGTCGCCCCAGAAGAGCTCCTCCATGGCCATGGGGATGCCGAGGCCGGTGGGGTCGAAGAACTGCTGGGCGTAGAAGTCGAGCGAGTACAGCCCGATGCGGGCGGCCTCCTGGACGACCGGCCAGGGGAATTCCTCGCGCTCGTCCCACTCGGCGGCAGCCGGGCGCATCACCTCGGCCGCGAAGCCGTGGATCCAGTCGCGCACCCCCCGCTGGTCCTCGTTGAGCTCCATCGTGAATTCGGCCATGGCGTCTCCCACCCCTGCCGGCGACCCTTACTCGCGGTAACATGAGTATGTTACCGACCGGTAGTAGTGTCAACCGTCCCGCCTCCCGGATTCGCTGGGTGGAGCGGGTGTTACGTTGCGCAGGCGTCAGGAATCACAGGGGCGGGGAGGCAGGTCATATGGAAACCAGTCAGCGGGAGGACCAGCAGCATGCGGCGGAGCGCCGCCGCAAGGAGCTGCTCGAGGCGGCGGACCGGGTCGTGCTGCGGGAGGGCCCCGGTGCGTCGATGAACGCCATCGCGGCCGAGGCGGGCATCACCAAGCCCATCCTCTACCGGCACTTCGGCGACAAGGGCGGGCTCTACCGCGCCCTGGCCGCCCGGCACACCGACGCGCTGCTCGTGGGGCTGCGGGCCGCGCTGGACGCCCCCGCCGAGCGCCGCGACCGCGTCGAGCGGACGCTCGACAGCTACCTCGCGGCCATAGAGGCCAGGCCGCAGGTCTACCGCTTCCTGATGCACCCCGCCGACGAGGGCCAGCCCTCCGAGCAGGGCTTCGACGTCGGGCGGCACTCCGCTCCCCTGCTGCGGCGGATGGGCGAGGAGCTCGCCCAGGTCATATCCGAGCGCGTCGACCTCGGCCCCGACAGCGACGAGCTGTCGCGCGCCTGGGGCCACGGCATCGTCGGCATGATGCACGCCGCCGGTGACTGGTGGCTGCGCGAGCGCCCCTTCCCGCGGGAGCACCTGGTGCGCCACCTCGCGGACCTGCTGTGGGGACGGCTCGCCTCCTCGGGCGACCTGCCGGGCGGCCCCGGCTTCTGACGCGTGCCGCGGCCGGCCGCCCGTACGCCCTACGCCGTACGGGCCGGCTCCGGCTGCGCCTCCGTGCGCCCCGCCCACGGCGCACGGCGTACGGCCCGCAGCGCCCGGCGGCGGCGCAGCCCCGTCACGTGGTCGAGGTAGAGCCCGCCGTCGAGGTGGTCGCACTCGTGCTGCAGGCAGCGGGCGAAGAAGCCGGTGCCGGTCACGCGCGCCGGGGCGCCGTCCAGGGTGAAGCCCTCGACGACGGCGCGGTCGAAGCGCGGCGTGCCCGCCTCGATGCCGGGGACGGACAGGCAGCCCTCCGGTCCGCGGACGGTGAAGCCGTCGGCCTCGACGAGCCGGGGGTTGACCAGGTGGCCCAGGTGGCGGCGGTCCTCGTCGTCCGGGCAGTCGTAGACGAAGACGCGCAGCGGGACCCCGATCTGGTTGGCCGCGAGGCCCACGCCGGCCGCGGCGTACATCGTCGCGAACATGTCCTCGACGAGCTGCGCGAGGCCGTCGCCGAAGTCCGTGACGTCCTCGCAGGGGGTGCCGAGCCCCGGGTCGCCGAGCAGCCGCATGGGCCGTACGCGTCCGGAAGAGCCGGGGATGGAGCCGTTTCGCATGGGTCAACCCTACGTTCCGTGGACGGCCGGTTCGGGCCTGCGGCCGGATCTCGATAGGCTGATCCCCGACCGGAGCCTCCTGGCTGGCGATTCGGCGCGGAGGGGGCGTTCCACCACCGGCGGACCAGGGAACAGGCCCGGCGCCCAACAAGGAGGATCTAGGACGATGGCAGGCAACTCGGGGCCACTGTCGCCGCGGGCCAAGCTGGCCGTGACGGCGGGCAAGGCGGCTGCGGCGGTGTCGCGGGCCGCAGGCCGTGGCAGCGGATCGGTGATCGGCGGCAAGGTCGCGCTCAAGCTCGACCCCGACCTGCTGGCCCGGCTGGCGACCCACCTGGACGTGGTCCTGGTGTCGGCCACCAACGGCAAGACGACCACGACCCGGCTGATCGCCGAGGCGCTGCGCGCCAGCGGACCCGTCGTGTCCAACGCGCTGGGCGCGAACATGCCCGCGGGCATCACCTCCGCCCTGGCGGGCGGCTCGGACGCGCGCTACGGCGTGATCGAGGTGGACGAGAAGTACCTGGCGGGTGTCGCCCGGGACGTCTCCCCCAAGGCCATAGCGCTGCTGAACCTCTCGCGCGACCAGCTCGACCGGGCCGCGGAGACGCGCATGCTCGCCGAGAAGTGGCGTGAGGGCCTGGCGGGCAGCAAGGCGGTGATCATCGCCAACGCCGACGACCCGCTGATCGTGTGGGCGGCCTCCTCGTCGCCGAACGTGGTGTGGGTGGCGGCCGGCCAGGAGTGGAAGGACGACGCCTGGTCCTGCCCGTCGTGCGGCGGCGTCATGCAGCGCCCCGGCGACGACTGGTTCTGCGGCGAGTGCGGCTTCCGCCGGCCGACCCCCAGCTGGGCGCTGTCGGGCGACTACGTCCTCGACCCGCACGGTTCGGCCTGGCCGATCCACCTGCAGCTGCCGGGCCGGGCCAACAAGGCCAACGCCACCACCTCCGCGGCCGTCGCGGCCACCTTCGGCGTACCGCCGCAGGTCGCCCTGGAGCGGATGTACCAGGTGCAGGCGGTCGCGGGCCGGTTCGACGTGGTGCAGTTCCTCGGCCGCGACATCCGGCTGCTGCTGGCCAAGAACCCGGCCGGCTGGCTGGAGACGTTCTCGCTGATCGACGGGCCGCCGGCGCCGGTGATCCTCGCGGTGAACGCCCGCGGCGCGGACGGCACCGACACCTCGTGGCTGTGGGACGTGGACTACCCGCGCCTCGCCGGTCACCCGATCTTCGTCATCGGCGACCGCAAGCTGGACCTGGCCGTCCGGCTGGAGGTCGCGGGCCTGGACTTCCGGGTCTGCGAGACCGTGGACGAGGCCGTGCAGCAGTGCCCGCCCGGCAAGATCGAGCTGATCGCCAACTACACCGCCTTCCAGGACGTCCGCCGCCGCGTCGGCAACTGACCCCCGCAAGCACTGAAGGATTGTGAGCATGAGCCAGAACAGTCTGCGTGTGGTGTGGGTCTACCCCGACCTGCTCAGCACCTACGGCGACCAGGGCAACGTCCTGGTCCTGGAGCGGCGGGCGCGCCAGCGCCGGCTGGATGTCCAGCGCGTCGACATCCGGTCCGACCAGCCCATCCCGACCTCCGGGGACATCTACCTGATCGGCGGCGGTGAGGACCGCCCGCAGCGGCTCGCGGCCGAGCGGCTGCGCCGCGACGGCGGCCTGAACCGGGCCGTCGCCAACGGCGCGATCGTCTTCTCGGTCTGCGCCGGCTACCAGATCCTGGGCCACGAGTTCATCAACGACCTGGGCCAGCGCGAGCAGGGCCTCGGCCTGCTCGACGTCATCAGCACCCGTGGCGAGGGCGAGCGCTGCGTCGGCGACGTCCTCGCGGACATCGACGAGCCGCTGGGCCTGCCGCCGCTGACGGGCTTCGAGAACCACCAGGGCATCACCCACCTCGGCCCGACGGCCCGCCCGTTCGCCCGCGTGCGCTACGGCAACGGCAACGGCACGGGCGACGGCTTCGAGGGCGCGTACAACGACACCGTCTTCGGTACGTACATGCACGGCCCGGTGATGGCCCGCAACCCGCACATCTCGGACATGCTGATCAAGCTGGCGCTGGACGTCAACGCCCTCCCGCCGGTGGACGACCGCTGGTACGAGGCGCTGCGCGCCGAGCGGATCGCGGCGGCTACCCAGTCGGCGTAGCCCTGCCGACCGCATGACGGACGGTCGCGCCCCCCGCCACCTACCGCTAGTAAGGTGGCGGGGACGCAACCGGACGACGGGGTCCGGTCTCCCGCCCTGTTGCGAAGGTTTCCCCCTGTCATGCGCATTGGTGTACTCACCTCCGGTGGCGACTGCCCCGGTCTGAACGCCGTCATCAGGTCCGTCGTGCACCGCGCGGTCGTCGACCACGGTGACGAGGTCATCGGCTTCCACGACGGCTGGAAGGGCCTCCTCGAAGGCGACCACCGCAGGCTCGACCTGGACGCCGTGGCCGGCATCCTGGCCACCGGCGGCACCATCCTCGGCTCCTCTCGCGTACAGCCCGCGCAGCTGCGCGACGGTGTCGAGCGGGCCAAGGGCCACGTGGCCGGCCTCGGCCTGGACGCCGTCATCCCCATCGGCGGCGAGGGGACCCTCAAGGCCGCCCGCCTGCTGTCGGACGCGGGCCTGCCGATCGTCGGCGTGCCCAAGACCATCGACAACGACATCGCCTCGACGGACGTCACGTTCGGCTTCGACACGGCCGTGGGCGTGGCCACCGAGGCGCTGGACCGGCTGAAGACCACCGCCGAGTCGCACCAGCGGGTGCTGATCGTGGAGGTCATGGGCCGGCACACCGGCTGGATCGCCCTGCACTCGGGCATGGCCGCCGGCGCGCACGCCATCGTCGTGCCCGAGCGGCCCTTCGACATCGACGAGCTGACCGAGGTCGTCGGCCGGCGCTTCGAGGCCGGCAAGCGCTTCGCGATCGTCGTCGTCGCCGAGGGCGCCAAGCCGCGCGAGGGCTCCATGGCCTTCGAGACGGGCGCCACGGACGTCTACGGGCACGAGCGGTTCGCCGGGGTGGCCCGGCAGCTCTCCGACGAGCTGGAGCGGCGCCTGGGCAAGGAGGCCCGCCCGGTGATACTCGGCCACGTGCAGCGCGGCGGCACGCCCACCGCGTACGACCGCGTCCTCGCGACCCGGTTCGGCTGGCACGCGGTCGAGGCGGTGCACCACGGGGCGTTCGGCATGATGACGGCCCTGCGCGGCACCGACATCACGCTGGTGCCGCTGGCGGAGGCCGTCGAGCGGCTCAAGACCGTGCCGCAGGAGCGGTACACCGAGGTCGAGTGCGTGCTCTGAGTCGTTTGTCCCGGTGTCCCCCGCCTTCCGGCGGGGCGCCCCCGGCCGCGGGCGCGGCCCGGGGCGCCTCTACTCTGGTCCCGGCGCATCGGTGCGAAATGGGAGAGAGCGGATGGATCACAGCGGGCACGGCATGATGCACATGGACATGCCGCCGTTCACGCTGGAACGGGGTCTGCAGTTCAGTGGCGATCCATTCTTCATGATCGGCTGTCTGCTGGCCCTGGCCCTCTACGGCTGGGCGGTGGTCCGGCTGCGGCGGCGTGGTGACGCCTGGCCCGTCGGCCGGATCGTCGCGTTCGTCCTCGGTGTGCTGAGCGTGTGGCTGGTGATGTGCACCAAGCTCAACGACTACGGCATGGTCATGTTCAGCGTGCACATGGTGCAGCACATGGTCATCAGCATGCTGTCGCCGATCCTGATCCTCCTCGGCGCCCCGGTGACTCTGACGCTGCGGGCGCTGCCGGCGGCCGGGCGCGGCCGCAAGGGCCCGCGCGAGTGGCTGGTCGCCCTGCTCCACAGCCGCTACATGCGTGTCATCACGCACCCGGTGTTCACGATCCCGCTGTTCATCGCGAGCCTGTACGCGCTGTACTTCACCCCGCTCTTCGACTTCCTGATGGAGTCCAGGACGGGGCACATCGCGATGATGGTGCACTTCCTCGCCGTGGGCCTGGTGTTCTTCTGGCCGATCATGGGCGTGGACCCGGGCCCGCACCGCCCGGGCTACGTGATGCGGATGCTGGAGCTGTTCGCGGGCATGCCCTTCCACGCGTTCTTCGGCATCGCGCTGATGATGGCCTCGGAGCCGATGATCGGCACGTACATGCACCCGCCGGCCTCGCTGGGCATCGACGCGCTGGAGGACCAGCAGGCGGGCGGCGGCATCGCCTGGGCGTTCAGCGAGATCCCGTCGGTCGTGGTGCTGCTCGCGCTGGCCTACCAGTGGTACCGCTCCGAGCAGCGGCAGGCGCGGCGCTCGGACCGGGCCGCGGACCGCAACGGCGACAAGGAGCTGGAGGCCTACAACGCCTACCTCGCCTCGCTGCGCTCGCGGGAGACCTGACGGGCGGGCGTACGCGGGAGGCGTGCGCGCGAGCTCTGGCGGCAGGGGCCGCGGCCGGGAGACCATGGACTCCAGGCCGCGGCCCCTTTCGCGCGTCGGCGCGCTCCCGGGCCGCCGTGAGGAGGTGCGGGGATGCCCGGATCGACGAAGACGATGGCGGGGCTGACGGTGGGAGGCCTCGTCGTGGTGACGGCGTACACGGTGACCATCGGCAGCAACGGCTGGCTGTGGTTCGCGTGGGTGATGCTGACGCTGCTGACGATAGGAACGCTCGTGGCCCGGGGGACGTGAGCAGGGGGCCCGGGCGGGCCGGAAGCAGGTCAGAAGCGGAAGACCGGCCCGGTCGCCACGTCGAGCGCGCAGGGGTTGGGGAAGGTCTTGTGCCACACGACGGGGCGCCCGTTCCAGTCGCCCTCGGCGGTCGCGGTCACCGGGTCGTACTCCCGCGTGCACTGGTGCCCGGCTCCGGTCACCCGGCCGGGGTCGCCCTTCGCGCGGTGCAGCGTCGTGCACGCCTCCGTCGCGTGGGGGTGGTGGCCGCCGGCGTCCGGGCAGCTCAGCTGGACCCCGCGGATCCAGGTGTTCTGCGCGCCGGAGACGGTGAGGAAGAACCGCCCGTCGGTGCCGTCCGGGCCGCCGGCGGGGCCCTGCAGCTCGTCCGCCGCGGCGGGCGGGGAGGCCAGGGCGAGGAGCGCGGCGGTGGTCGCCGCGGCGGCCACGGCGGTACGGGGTAGGGACATCGGTGCCTCCTGGGGCGCGGGGGTGCCCGGGCCCAAGGCCATCGCGCGCGGACCGCGCCGGGCAAGCTGCCACACCGTGCCGTCGCCCGGGTGGCGGCGGCAGGTCACCCGGCCGGTCCTCCGGCGCCGCGGGGTCGGGGCAACAGGGCGCTGACGGCGGGTCGGCACGGGACGGTCGGCCGCGGGCAGGGCCACCGTACCGCCCGTAACCCCCTTGCCAGGGCCCTGTGATGCCGGGGATGCGGGGGAACACGCGGCGGACGGGGGCGCGTTGGAGTGCAGCACGGTGCGGGGGCGCATACGGCTCCCGTGTCCCGCAGCGGCCCTGCCGAGGCGGCGTGGGGCCTGCGCGTCACCGCTGCCCGGTCAGGCACGGCCCACCCCGCACCGCCGCCAGCCACTCCGCCCGCAGCCGCTCGTAGGCCCGGCGCTCCTCACCGTTGAGCATCCGGCCGCGGCGCTCCGCCAGGAACGCACGGATCGCGTCGTTGATCTCCTCGGGCGACCGGGTGAGGTCCGGGGTGGCGGGCATGAACACAGGCTACGAGGAGCGGGCGGCCAAAACACCGAGAACCGTCGAGGTTCGCAGAATGCTCATCAAATGGTCATCCAGCCTGATACGTCCTTGATGCCCCTCCGTGACCCGCCGAGGGCCTCCGGGGACCGGCCGCGGACGCAGCGGCGCCCCGGTCCGCGGGACCGGGGCGCCGTGTGGTGCGGTGGAACGGCTACGCCTTCTTCGCCGCGGCGGGCTTCGGCGGCTCGGGGATGGCGTGCGGCGCGCACGTCACGTCCTTCGCGTCGAGCTTGCCCTCGATGAGGTAGGCGTCGAGCTTCGCGTTGACACAGGCGTTGGCCTCACCCGTGACGCCGTGCGAGCCGGCGCCCTTCTCGGTGATCAGGCGGGAGCCCTTGAACCGCTTGTGCAGCTCCACGGCGCCCGCGTACGGGGTGGCCGCGTCGCGCTCGCTCTGGATGATGAGGGTCTGCGGCAGGCCCTTGTGCGTGGTGACCTCGATGGGCGTGCCCTGCGGGCCCTTCCACGTGGCGCACGGGAGGTTCATCCAGGCGTTGGCCCAGGTCATGAAGGGGGCCTGGCGGTGGATGCGGGTGTTGTCGCGGTCCCACTTCTTCCAGCTGGTGGGCCACTTGGCGTCGGCGCACTCGACCGCCGTGTAGACGGCGTTGCCGTTCTCGGCGGCGATGTTGCCCGCCGTGTTGGACAGGTCGGGGCCGGCGGCCTCGACCAGCGCCTTCTCGTCGCCGGCGACGTACTTGCTCCAGGTCTCGGCGACCGGGACCCACGAGGAGTCGTAGTACGCCGCGCCCTGGAAGTAGCTGATCAGCTCGGCCGGGCCGACGACCCCGCCGATGGGGTTCTTCTTGGCGGTGGCCCGGAGCTTCTCCCAGTTCTTCTGGACCTGGGCCCGGGTGGCGCCGAGGTGGAAGGTGGAGTCGTACTTGGCGACCCAGTCCTCCCAGTCCTTGAAGCGGGCCTCGAAGGCGACGTCCTGCTCCAGGTTGGCCTGGTACCAGATGTTGTCCTGGGCCGGGTTGACGACGCTGTCGACGACGAGGCGGCGGACGTGGGTCGGGAACAGGGTGCCGTAGACGGCGCCGAGGTAGGTGCCGTAGGAGACGCCCAGGTAGTTGAGCTTCTTCTCGCCGAGGGCGGCGCGGACGACGTCGACGTCGCGCGCGGTGTTCGCCGTGGTGAGGTACGGCAGCAGCTTGCCGCTGCGCTCGGCGCAGCCGTCCGCGTACTGGCGGGCGAGCTTGCGCTGGGCGAGCTTGTCGGCCTCGCTGTCGGGCACCGGGTCGGGCTTGGGCGCCGCCACGAACTTCTGCGGGTCGACGCAGGAGATCGGGGCGGAGTGGCCCACGCCGCGCGGGTCGAAGCCCACGAAGTCGTACGCCTTCGCCGTCTTCGCCCAGAGCGGGGCCTTGGTGGTGACGCGGCGCGGGAACCTCATGCCGGAGCCGCCGGGGCCGCCGGGGTTGTAGAGGAGGGCGCCCTGGCGCTCGTCCGCGGTGCCGGTCGAACGGGCCCGGTCCACTGCGATCTTGATGGTGGGGCCGTTCGGCTTGGCGTAGTCGACCGGAACGGTGACGTAACCGCACTGGATGGGCTTCTCGAGGCCCCAGGAGGCAGGACAGTCCTGCCACTTGATGCCCGCCTTGGCCGCGCGATCGGCGGCAATCTTCACACCGCGGGCCTCTGCGGCCCCGCCCGGCACGCGCTCGCTCGCGCCGGCGGCCGGGGCGGTCAGGAACCCGGCCACCAGCGCGCCGGTCACCAGGGTGCCGGCCGCGCCGAGTATTGACGTGTGTCTCACGTAGGAATCCCCCTGCTGGGTACGCCGCTTGGAGCGGCGGAGATCGCAATGCTGCAGGGGGATCCTTTCGTCTCCTATCCCACAATGGACAGGTCGTACGAGTGTTCTTTACTAATCCGTAAGAATGACGAAACACGCAGTGACACATGTGGCGGCATTCACCCCCGGCGCACCACATCGCCCGTATCGCGCTATCTGCCGATTTCCATCCCCAAGAGTCCGGTTTCGAGCACCGTACGCAGCTGCAGGCCGTCGGGGGCCACGGCGCTCACCACCGCGGCCGGGCCGGCCAGCGGGGCGAGGACGGCCGCCGGGCCCAGCACCCGCGGTGCGACGGGTGCCGCCGCGAAGGCCGGGTTCACGACGAGGAGTTGACCGGCCGCCCGGTGGCCGCCCAGGACCGCCCCGCCGTCCCAGCCGGGCACGCCCGGACCGTACGACAACTCCTGGTCGTAGAGCGGGCGCCCGCCGTGCCGGACGGTGAGACGGGCCGTCAGCCGTCCCGGCCGCTCCCCCGCGCGCCCCAGGATCTGCTCCTCGCGGAACACCAGCCGTGCCGTGGGCGCGAGTTCGATGCGCGTGGTCATCCGCAGTTCGCCGCCGCACGCGGAGATCAGCGGCTCGGGGAGCCAGCGCAGCTCGGCGCCGTCGCCGACGCGGATGTATACGTTGTAGGCCGCCGGCGCGCCCGTGCGGCCGGGCAGGGCGATCGTGGCGGCCGTGGTGGAGAAGTGCACCACGGCGCCGTCCTCCACCTCGGCGGTCAGCGTGAGGACGTCGCCGCCCAGCGGCGCGCTCATCGCGCCGACCAGGCACACCCGCGCCTCGGCGCCCGGCGACCGCAGCCGCCGCAGGGCGAACGGGCCGCCGCCGTCGAGGACGGGCAGGGCGGTGCCGCCCCTGCCGTCCGCGACGGCCACGATCCGGGCGGAGGCCAGCAGCCCGGCCCCTTGCGGCGGTGCGGGGGCGGCGGCGAGAGCGGTCACGAGGACGCGGTCCAGGCGGCGAGCCGAGCGCGCACCCACGCCGAGACGGGCTCCACGCCGCCCTCCGTGACGAGGGACGTGAAGACGGCCGGGAGTCCGCCCCGCTGCGCCTTGGCGTCGCGGGCCATGCCCTCCAGGTCGACGCCGACGTACGGGGCGAGGTCGGTCTTGTTGACGACGAGCAGGTCGGCGGTGGTGATGCCGGGGCCGCCCTTGCGCGGGATGTCGTCGCCGCCCGCGACGTCGATGACGAAGATCTGAGCGTCCACCAGGCCCTTGGAGAACGTGGCGGTGAGGTTGTCGCCCCCGGACTCGACCAGGACGAGGTCGAGCGGGCCGGCCCCCGAGGAGAAAAACGAAGCCTCGAGGTCCTCCACGGCCTCCAGGTTGGCGGAGATGTCGTCGCGGATGGCGGTGTGCGGGCAGGCCCCGGTCTCGACGGCGGTGATCCGCTCCGCCGGCAGGACGGCGTTGCGCAGCAGGAACTCGGCGTCCTCGCGGGTGTAGATGTCGTTGGTGACGACGGCGATGGACAGCTCCTCGCGCAGGGCGCGGCAGAGCGCGGCGACGGTCGCGGTCTTGCCGGAGCCGACGGGGCCGCCGAGGCCGATCCGCAGGGCGCGGCGCGTCCCGTCGGGGCGGACGGGCGAGGCGGCGCTGTAGGTGTGGCGGTGGGGGTAGGTCTCGGGGTGGTCGAGGTGCATGGTCCCCTCCCGGGGGTTCGTTTGTCTGCGGTCGGTGCTTCGGCTGTGTGCGGGTGAGTGGTTCAGCTCGCGAAGAGCCTTACGGGCCAGGCCGCGTGGAGCTCCGCGGTGATGTCGAGCAGCGGGGCCGAGCGGGCGGGCAGGGCGTCGGGGCCCTCGGTGGCCGCGCGGTGTGCGGACGCGGTGGCGGCGGCCGCCACCGCGTCGAGCTCCGGTGCCAGCCGGGCCAGTACCGCCGTCGCCACGAAGGGGTCGAGGCTCAGCAGGCGTACGACCGCGGTGGCCGGACCGCTGACCGACTCGTAGACGGCGGCGTAGGCGGCGTCCAGCGGGACGAGCCCGGCGGACCGGGCCGCGAGGCCGAGGACGACCGGCTGGTGGGCGCCGCGCGGGCGGGCCGCGGCGAGGGCGTCGAGCTCCGCCGAGGGCCAGGCGGCGCGGGCGGCGCGCATCATCTGCCGGCCCAGGCGCCGGGCGGCGGCGCGCAGGGCGGGTGCGGGGGTCCGCGCGTCCGCGGCGTCGTCGAGAGCGAGCGGGTCGAGGCCGGCCGCGGCCGCGGCGGCGAGGGCGGCCGCGGTGAGCCCGGCGGTGTGCAGCCGGCCCCGGCAGAACTCCTCCAGGGTCCGGCCGTCGGTGATCCGCCCGGCCTTGACGGCGGCCTCGGCCCCGCCGGAGTGGGCGTGGCCGCCGGCGGGGAAGCGCCCGTCGGCGAGGACGAGGAGGGCTGCGGGCCCGGCCGCCCTCGTCGCGGGCCGGGCCGGCTCCGCGCCCGTGGCGGCCTCGGTCGTCGTGCTCATCAGAACAGGAAGTAACGCTGGGCCATCGGCAGTTCCGCCGCCGGACGGGGTTCGATCACTTCGCCGTCGACGGTGACCGTGAACGTGTCGGGGTCGACCTCCACCCTCGGCCGGGCGTCGTTGTTGCGCATGTCCGCCTTGGTGACGCCGCGCGTGGACCTTATGGGGACGAAGCGCTTGCCGAGGCCGAGGCGTTCGGGGAGGCCGTCGTCCATGGCCCACTGGGTGACGAAGTTGAGGGAGTTGGCGGCCGGGGCGCGGCCGTGGGCGCCGAACATGGGGCGCGGCAGCACCGGCTGCGGGGTGGGGATGGAGGCGTTGGCGTCGCCCATCTGCGCGTAGGCGATCTGGCCGCCCTTGATGACGAGCTGCGGCCGTACGCCGAAGAAGGCGGGGTCCCACAGCACGAGGTCCGCGAGCTTGCCCGGCTCCACGGAGCCGATCTCGTGGTCGAGGCCCTGCGCGACGGCCGGGTTGATGGTGTATTTGGCGACGTAGCGGCGGGCTCGTGCGTTGTCGGCCGGCCCGTCGCCGGGCAGGGCGCCGCGGCGTCTCTTCATCACGTGCGCGGTCTGCCAGGTGCGCAGCACGACCTCCCCGATGCGGCCCATCGCCTGGGAGTCGGAGGAGATGATCGAGATCGCGCCGAGGTCGTGCAGGACGTCCTCGGCGGCGATGGTGCCCGGCCGGATGCGGGATTCGGCGAAGGCGAGGTCTTCGGGGACGCCCGGGTTGAGGTGGTGACAGACCATCAGCATGTCGAGGTGTTCGTCGACGGTGTTGACGGTGTGCGGCCGGGTGGGGTTGGTGGAGCTGGGCAGGACGTTGGCCTCGGAGACGACGGTGATGATGTCGGGGGCGTGCCCGCCGCCTGCGCCTTCGGTGTGGTAGGCGTGGATGGACCGGCCGGCGATGGCGGCGAGGGTGTCGCCGACGAAGCCGGCCTCGTTGAGGGTGTCGGTGTGGATGGCGAGCTGGGCGCCGCTCTCCTCGCACACGGCCAGGCAGGCGTCGATGACGGCGGGGGTCGCCCCCCAGTCCTCGTGGATCTTGAAGCCGACGGCGCCGGCCCGCAGCTGGGCGCGCATCGAGTCGTACGAGACGGTGTTGCCCTTGCCCAGCAGGCCGACGTTGACGGGGTACCCCTCCATGGCCTCGAACATCCGGGCGAGGTGCCAGGCTCCGGGGGTGATGGTGGTGGCCTTGCTGCCCTCGGCCGGCCCGGTGCCGCCGCCGAGCAGGGTGGTGACGCCGGAGGCGAGGGCCTCGTCCGCCGCCTGCGGGCAGATGAAGTGGACGTGGGCGTCGACGGCCCCGGCGGTGAGGATCTTGCCGTTGCCGGCGATGACCTCGGTCTCGGGGCCGATGACGAGGTCGGGGTGGACGCCGTCCATGGTGTCGGGGTTGCCGGCCTTGCCGACGCCGGTGATCCGGCCGTCACGGATGCCGATGTCGGCCTTGACGACGCCCCAGTGGTCGAGGACGAGGGCCCCGGTGATGACGGTGTCGGGGGCCCCGTCCGCCCGGGTCGCGCGGGACTGGCCCATCGACTCGCGGATGACCTTGCCGCCGCCGAAGACCGCCTCGTCGCCGGCGTGCCCGGGCCCGCCGCTGCGGTCCTCCTCGATCTCGACGACGAGGTCGGTGTCGGCGAGGCGGACGCGGTCGCCCGCGGTCGGCCCGTAGAGGCCGGCGTAGGCGACGCGGCTGAGTTCAGTCATCGAGCGGTCCCCCGCACTCTCCGCGCAGGCCCTCGACGATGCGCTTGCCGCCGATGGGGACGAGGTCGACCCGGAGGGGGATGCCCGGCTCGAAGCGGACGGCGGTGCCGGCGGCGATGTCGAGGCGCTTGCCACGGGCCGCCGCACGGTCGAAGTCGAGGCCGGGGTTGGCCTCGGCGAAGTGGTAGTGCGAGCCGACCTGCACCGGGCGGTCCGCGGCGTTGAGCACGGTGAGCCGGGTGCGGTGCAGCCCCTGGTTGAGGGCCACGGGCTCGGCGGCGTACAGGATTTCTCCGGGGATCATCGCGGGTCCTCCCCGTCAGCAGATCGGTTCGTGAACGGTGACGAGCTTGGTGCCGTCGGGGAAGGTGGCCTCGACCTGGACGTCGTGGAGCATCTCGGGGATGCCCTCCATGACGTCGTCGCGGGTGAGCACCCCGCGCCCGGAGGACATCAGCTCGGCGACGGTGCGGCCGTCCCGGGCGCCTTCGAGGACGTGGACGGTGATCAGGGCCACCGCCTCGGGGTGGTTGAGGAGCAGGCCGCGGGCCTTGCGCTTGGCGGCCACGTCGGCGGCCACGTGCAGGAGCAGTCGTTCCTGCTCGCGCGGGGAGAGTTGCATGCGTCCCACCTCACTGTCGTCCCAGGGGTCCCGGATGGACGCACCGGGACGCCACCCGAGTTCAACACGGGGTTGACCTGGGGTTCTTCGGCCGGTGGCCAGTGATTGCAGATTAGGGCGGAACCTTTTCCAACGCGTTAACTGGCTCTTTGCATTGCCATGGCCACGGACCCGGGTGCCGTCTGTCGTCTGCACCTACTGGATCTTCTGGGCCGGATCATGGCCGCCCGTCCGCACGACACGTACCGCCGGCTACGGGCGGCGCAGACCATGGTCGTCGCGGTGGTGCGACGGCGCCGCGGATCGCACGCCCATCCGAAACGGGTGAACGGAAGGTGCGAGCGGGTCATGCCGACGCGGACGGTACGGGTCCCCGGCGCAGAGCGCCGGGGGCGAAGGGATCTCCGCGCCATGTGCGCCGGAGGGCCGGGGGTCCGCACGCGAATAAACCCCGGTCCCCTCCATGAAGGATCACGGCGTAGACGGGGCGCGGTGATCGATTTGGCGCGGGCGGCCGGATTGCCCCCGGGCCGGTACGAACCGCCGCAGGCCAGCGGCTCAGCCGGCTTGGGCGCACACCACCAAATCGCCCCGCGTCCACCGGAATTGCCCAGAAGTGATCAGGCTCACATACCCCTGGTTCCGCTCGGAATCGGCACGGCGGCTGCGCCAAGATCCCTCCGACGACAAGACCCCGCCACCCAGGCGGGGCGGTCCCGGCGGACGCCGAACCCTGCCGCCGCCGGGATGCCGGGTCGACTTGAGTGCAACGGCAGGGATGGAGGACCCAAGAGTGGTGGGACGACCAAGAGTAGTGCGGTCGGCCCTTGGGGTGAAGCCGTTGACAGCGGCCGGGCAACCTTCGCCTGCCCGAACCCGACAGGTCATCCTTCACAGGCGGCTGACGAAGGGTTAGCGCATGGGCGCGCACAAACGTCCGTCAAAGCTGTCCAGGGCCGGTGCAGCATCGGCCCTCACTCTCGCCGCCGTCGGAGCCACCGTGCTGGCTCCGGGCGGCGCGGCAGAGGCGGAGGCGTCTACCGTCTCCACCCAGGCACTGCGGATCGCGGCCTCGAAGCAGGGCTCCCCCTATCAGTGGGGGGCGACCGGACCCCACCGGTTCGACTGCTCGGGCCTGACGCTCTACTCCTTCAAGGGGGCCGGGAAGTCCCTGCCCCGCACCGCCGCCCAGCAGTACAACAGCACCCGCCACATCCCCCGCTCCGCACGCGAACGCGGCGACCTCGTCTTCTTCGTCTCCGGGCGCGGGATCTACCACGTGGGGATATACAACGGGGACGGCCGCATCTGGCACGCACCCAAGACGGGCGCGGTCGTCCGCCTGGAGCGGATCTGGACCAGCAGCGTCCTCTACGGCCGGGTCGGCTGACCCGGCGTCACCGGCCCGCCCGGAGACCCCGGAAGGCTGCCCGGTGACGTGATCCCCGCACGACTCGCAACTCCCCGCACGAGGGCCCGAAGAGGCCCGAGGCCCCCCGCACCCGGGTGCGGGGGGCCTGGCCGGCCGGAGGGGAGTTCAGCGCTCTGCGCTGACCGGCGCGGTCCAGGGGAGGGAGATCCACACCGTCTTGCCGCCGTCGGAGGTCGGCGTGCAGAACAGCCGCCCCCCGTGCTCCGCGGTGAGACAGCGGATGATCACCATGCCGCGGCCGTTGTCCTGCTGGACCGCGGCGGGCAGCCGCCGGGGGAAGCGCGGGTGGCTGTCCGTGACGCCGATGCGCAGCTGCTGATCGCGGTCGAGGCGGACGTCCACGGTGAAGGTGGGCGACTGGCCCCGGGTGTGCTGCACGGCGTTGGTCGCGAGCTCGGAGACGATCAGGCGCACGGTCTCGGAAGTGTCCGTCCCGCCCGGAAGCCCCCAGTCCGCCAGCACCTCCGCGACGTAGCGGCGCGCCGTGGAGACCGAGGCGGGGGCGCTCGGCAGCGTGACGGTGGCTTCTTGGTGGTCTGCCATGGCGGTGGCCCTTTCAGCCGAGGTCCCGCCGAGACCGGACTTCCGGTGCACTGCCGCGGAAAACCGGGAAGCGTGCCGTAAGTCGTGGGGGGCATGAGCGGCCTCGGACGGCTCTGCGCGACAGACTGCCACTGATAACGCCTGTGATGGGAGCGATCCCCCAAGATATGCATATATCTGTCGCCCGAAGCAGTGAACTCTACGACGAGCGACCGGATTCACGCGGCACACTGGGCTATTGACACTGACGTATGACAACGACAGTGACCCAGGGGAGGGCCAATGCGGTACGGACCGGCGGTACGCCGCCGCAAGCTGGGGGCGGAGCTGCGCCGCCAGCGCGAACTGGCCGGGCTGACGAGCCTGGAGGCCGCGCGCGCGGTGGGCTGGCACCAGTCGAAGGTCAGCCGGATCGAGACGGGCAGCAGTGGCGTGAAACCGGCGGACGTGGCCCGGCTGCTGGACGCCTACGGGGTCACCGACGCCGAGCTGCGCGCGCTGCTGGGGGCGCTGTGCGGCGCGGGGTCCCCCGAACCGGGCGAGGGCGCGGGTGCCCGGCGCGGCTGGTGGTACGCCTACCGCGACCGGCTGCCGCCCGCCTATCTCGACTTCATCAGCCTGGAGTCGGAGGCCTCGCGGTTAAGCACCCTGGAGACCACCGTGGTCCCCGGCCTGCTGCAGACGCCGGACTACGCCCGCGCCGTGACCCGCGCGGCCCTCGGCGACCCCGCGCCGGAGCAGGTCGAGGAGCTGGTGCGGGTGCGCCTGGCGCGCCAGGCGGTGCTCCGGGGCGAGCAGCCGCTGGAGGTGTGCGCCGTGCTGGACGAGGCGGTACTGCGCCATGAGGTCGGCGGACCGGAGGTCATGGCCGGGCAGTTGCGGCACCTGGTGGAGACGGGATCGCTGGGACACGTGCGGCTGCACGTCCTGCCCTTCTCCAGTGGCGGCCATATCGGCATCACCGGGCCTTTTGTTATTTTCTCATTTCCGCGCATTGCTGATCTGGACGTGGTTGTTCTCGACCACTTGACGAGTAGCCTCTACCTGGAGCGGAAAGAAGACCTCCGGGCGTACGGCGCGGCCTTCACGACGCTGCGCGCACACGCCCTCTCGCACGAGAAATCGCTGGAATTCATCGCCGGGATCAACGACGGCGCGTAAGGAGGCACCATGTCCGCAATGCCTCGGTACGTACCCCACCGTTCCACCCCTGCAGCGCTTTCCCTGCTCCGTGAGGCTCCATGGCGGCGCAGCAGTTACAGCACCGGATACAACAACTGCGTCGAGACGGCCGGACCGCTCCCCGGCCGCCTCCTCGCCGTGCGCGACTCCAAGCGGGCGGGCGGCCCCGCGCTCCTCTTCCGCTCCGCCGCGTGGACCTGCTTCGTCGAGGGGCTGCGCGACGGCGGGCCCGACCCGCTCTGACCCGGTAGGACTCCTTCTCTCAGGCGGCCGGCGCGGTCCGTACGATCGCGTCGGCCGCGGCCGTCACCTGCCGGTCCGACAGATCGGCCCGGGCGGTCAGCCGCAGCCGCGAGACGCCGTCCGGCACGGACGGCGGCCGGAAGCACCCGACCGCGATCCCCGCCTCCCGGCAGTCCGCCGCCCACCGCACCGCCGCCTCCGGTGAGGGGGCCCGTACGGAGACCACCGCCGCGTCGGGCCGTACCGCCGCGAAGCCCGCCGCCACCACCCTGCGGTGCAGCTCGGCGGCGATCTCCCGGACCCGCCGCGCCCGCTGCGGCTCGCGGCGCAGCACCGTCAGGGCCGCCAGCGCAGCGCCGGCCGCCGCCGGTGCGAGGCCGGTGTCGAAGATGAACGTGCGGGCGTTGCTCACCAGGTGCCTGATCACCCGCTCCGGGCCGAGCACCGCACCGCCCTGGCTGCCCAGCGCCTTCGACAGCGTCACCGTGGCGACGACGTCCGGGGCGCCCGCCAGCCCCGCCGCGTGCACCGCGCCCCGGCCGCCCTCGCCGAGGACGCCGAGCCCGTGCGCGTCGTCCACGAGCAGGGCCGCGCCGTGTTCGCGGCACGCCCCGGCGAGCGCGGGCAGCGGGGCGGCGTCGCCGTCGACGGAGAAGACGGAGTCGGTGACGGCGAGCGCGCGTCCGCCGTGTGCCGCGAGGGTCTTGCGGACGGCGTCCGGGTCGGCGTGCGGCACGACCGCCTTCTCGGCGCGGGCCAGCCGGCAGCCGTCGATCAGGGAGGCGTGGTTGCCCTCGTCGGAGACGAGCAGGGCCGGACCGCCGGCGTCGGGCCCGGCGAGCGCGGTGACGGCGGCAAGGTTGGCCGTGTAGCCGGAGGAGAACACGAGCGCGGCCTCGAAGCCGCAGAAGGCGGCGAGCTCCTCCTCCAGCCGGGCGTGCAGGGCGGTGCTGCCGGTGACCAGACGGGAGCCCGTCGCCCCGGCGCCCCACCGGCGGGCGGCCTCGGCCGCGGCCTCGGTGACCTCCGGGTGGCGGGTGAGGCCCAGGTAGTCGTTGCCCGCCAGGTCGGTCAGCGGCGAGTCCGCGGGGCGGGGCCGCAGGGTCCGTACGAGCCCGGCCGCCAGGCGCCGCTCGTGGTGCGCGTCGATCCAGGCGAAGGGGTCCCGGAGGGCGGGCCGGGGCGTGTCCCGGGTCGAGTCCTGAGGCATGCGGCCGTCCTTCGCGTTCCAAGGGGCTGGGGGCCGGTTCTGTGGAGCCCGGATAGAACCTCTGTAGAACGTAGCGGGCGTCACACCTGGTCAGGGTGTGGCAATACACACACATCAATCCGCCGGAGTTGTGCGATCCCTACCTTGGCCCGGGGTACGGCCGTGAGCGAGGATCACCGCCATGGACCTGCTGAACACGCTGGTGGACAAGGGGCTGCGGCGCGAGCTGCCGACCCGCGAAGAGGCGCTCGCCGTGCTGGCGACGTCCGACGACGACCTGCTCGACGTGGTGGCCGCGGCGGGCAAGGTACGCCGCAGGTGGTTCGGGCGCCGGGTGAAGCTCAACTACCTGGTCAACCTCAAGTCCGGGCTCTGCCCCGAGGACTGCTCGTACTGCTCGCAGCGGCTCGGTTCGAAGGCCGGGATCCTCAAGTACACGTGGCTCAAGCCGGAGGACGCCTCCAAGGCCGCCGCGGCCGGTGTCGCCGGCGGGGCGAAGCGGGTCTGCCTGGTCGCCAGCGGGCGCGGGCCCACGGACCGGGACATCGACCGGGTCTCCAGGACCATCGAGGCGATCAAGGAGCAGAACGAGGACGTCGAGGTGTGCGCCTGCCTCGGACTGCTCTCCGCGGGCCAGGCCGAGCGGCTGCGCGCCGCCGGCGCCGACGCCTACAACCACAACCTCAACACCTCCGAAGCCACCTACGGCGAGATCACCACCACCCACACCTACGCCGACCGCGTCGACACCGTGCAGCAGGCGCAGGCCGCGGGCATGTCCGCCTGCTCCGGGCTGATCGCGGGCATGGGCGAGAGCGACGAGGACCTCGTCGACGTCGTCTTCTCGCTGCGCGCGCTGGACCCCGACTCGGTGCCGGTCAACTTCCTCATCCCCTTCGAGGGCACGCCGCTGGCCAAGGAGTGGAACCTCACGCCGCAGCGGGCGCTGCGCATCCTCGCGATGGTGCGGTTCGTCTGCCCGGACGTCGAGGTGCGGCTGGCCGGCGGGCGCGAGGTGCACCTGCGCTCGATGCAGCCGCTCGCCCTGCACCTGGCCAACTCGATCTTCCTCGGCGACTACCTCACCAGTGAGGGTCAGGAGGGCAAGGCCGACCTGGACATGATCGCGGACGCCGGCTTCGAGGTGGAGGGCGCCGGCACGACGACGCTGCCGGCGCACCGGGCGGACGTCGCCGCCGCGGAGGCCGCCGGTTCCGGTTGCGGCGGGGGTTCGTGCGGGCCCTGCGGGGACGGCGGCGCCCCGGCCGCGGCGGCGCCCGAGGCCGAGGTCACGGCCGGCGTCGCGCCCGAGGCCGTCGCCGGCCAGGAGGCCCGTACGGACCTGGTCGCCGTGCGGCGCCGCGGCGCGGGGACGGACCTGCCCCCCAATGCCTGAGCCGCTCACCCCCGGCGAGCTCCTCGCCCTCGACCGGCAGCACGTGTGGCACCCCTACGGTCCGATGCCCGGCCGCCAGGAGCCGCTGCTCGTGGAGTCCGCGTCGGGGGTGCGGCTGCGGCTCGCCGAACCGGTCGACGGCGTGCACGAGTTGATCGACGGGATGTCGTCGTGGTGGTCCGCCGTCCACGGCTACAACCACCCCGTCCTCAACGAGGCCGCGCGCGAGCAGCTCGGGCGGATGAGTCACGTGATGTTCGGCGGGCTCACCCATGAGCCCGCCGTGCGGCTGGCCGCCCGGCTCGTGGAGATCACCCCCGAGGGGCTGGAACACGTCTTCCTCTCCGACTCCGGCTCGGTGGCCGTCGAGGTCGCCGTCAAGATGTGCCTGCAGTACTGGCGCTCGGCCGGCCGCCCCGAGAAGCGGCGGCTGATGACGTGGCGCGGCGGCTACCACGGGGACACGTGGCAGCCGATGGCCGTGTGCGACCCCGACGGCGGGATGCACGAGCTGTGGTCCGGGGCGCTCCCGAAGCACGTCTTCGCGGACGTGCCGCCGGCCGTGGCCAGCGGTGCCGAGGTCGTCCGGGCCTACGCGGCGCACCTGCGCGGGACGATCGCGGCCCACGCCCACGAACTCGCGGCGGTCATCGTCGAACCGGTGGTGCAGGGTGCGGGCGGGATGCGCTTCCACGATCCCGTGTTCCTGCGGGTCCTGCGGGAAGCGTGCGACGAGCACGACGTGCTCCTCGTCCTCGACGAGATCGCCACCGGCTTCGGCCGCACGGGCCGGCTCTTCGCCGCGGAGCACGCGGGCATCACCCCCGACGTGATGTGCCTGGGCAAGGCGCTCACCGGCGGGTACCTCAGCATGGCGGCGACGCTGTGCACGGCGCGGGTCGCCGACGGCATCTCGCGCGGCGAGGTGCCGGTGCTCGCGCACGGGCCGACGTTCATGGGCAACCCGCTCGCCGCGGCGGTGGCGAACGCGTCGATCGACCTGCTGCTGGAACAGGACTGGCAGACGGAGGTCAAGCGCATCGAGACCGGGCTGCGCGACGGCCTCGCCGAGGCGGCCTCGCTGCCGGGCGTCCGGGACGTCCGGGTCCTCGGCGCGATCGGCGTCGTCCAGCTCGACCACGAGGTGGACGTCGCGGCGGCGACGCGCGCGGTGGTCCGCGAGGGCGTGTGGCTGCGTCCGTTCCGGGACCTGCTGTACGTGATGCCGCCGTACGTCACGGGCGACGAGGACCTGGCCCGGGTGTGCACGGCGGTGCGCGCGGCGGCCGTGGTCGCCTGACGGCCGCACCTCGTTCGACGGTTCGCCCGGCGGCCCCCTGCCCAACGGGCGGCCGGGCCGTTCGGCACCGCCGGGTTCCACGGTCGTGGCCGAGCACCGCGTGTGGTCGCCCGTGCGAGTCCTCGGCAAGAACCTTCCTCAGTGACCACGAACGGAGACACCGAACACCATGGCAGTACTGATCGTCACAGGCACCGGGACCGAGATCGGGAAGACCGTGGTCACCGCTGCCGTCGCGGCGGCGGCGCGGGCAGCGGGCCGTTCCGTCGCCGTGCTCAAGCCCGCGCAGACCGGTGTCGCCCCGGGCGAGCCCGGTGACGTCGCCGAGGTGCGGCGGCTCGCGGGGAGCGGGGTGACCGGGGAGGAGCTCGCGCGGTTCCCGGAGCCGCTCGCGCCGGGTACGGCGGCGGCCCGGGCCGGCCTGGCCCCCGTGCGCCCGCCGCAGATCGCGGAGGCGGCCTCGCGGCTGGCGGAGGGCCACGACCTGGTCCTCGTCGAGGGCGCCGGCGGTCTCCTCGTCCGCCTGGACGAGGAGGGCACGACCCTCGCGGACGCGGCCCGGCTGCTGGACGCCCCGGTCCTGGTGGTCACGCAGGCCGGCCTCGGCACGCTGAACGTCACCGAGCTCACCGCGGAGGCCCTGCGCGCGCGGGGCCTGCGCTGCGCGGGCACAGTGATCGGCAGCTGGCCGGCCGCCCCGGACCTGGCGATGCGCTGCAACCTCGCCGACCTGCCGGAGGCGGCCGGCGCCCCGCTGCTGGGCGCCGTCCCGCAGGGCGCGAGCGCCCTCGCGCCGGAGGCGTTCCGGGCGGCGGCCCCCGGCTGGCTGGCGCCGGAGCTGTCCGGCACCTGGGACGCGGCCGGCTTCACGGCGGCCCACCGCTGACCCCGCCCTCCCCGGCCGCCCCACGCACCCCTCCCGCCCCAACTGCCGCGACCGCAGCGGACATTGCGGCGCGCCGACGGTGCGGGCCGGTCCGGCCGGGGAACAATCGCGGTAGCCGTCGTCCCCGGAAAGGGGTGTGCCATGCCGCCGCTTCGGAGCACCAGGTTGCCGCACGACGCCGTGCACCATCCTGTCTTCGCGCGCTTCTACGCCAAGGTGAGCCCGATCATCGACGAGCGGGCGGGGATCGGGGAGCACCGGCGCGAGCTGCTGGCCGGCCTGTCGGGGCGGGTGATCGAGATCGGCGCGGGCAACGGCCTGAACTTCCCGTACTACCCGCCGACGGTCTCGGAGGTCGTGGCGATCGAGCCCGAGCGCGGGCTGCGCAGGATCGCGGTGGAGGCGGCGTTCCGGGCGGGCGTCCCGGTGGACGTCGTGCCGGGCGCGGCCGAGGCGCTGCCGGTGAAGAGCGAGGCGTTCGACGCGGCGGTGACCTCGCTGGTGCTGTGCTCTGTACGGGACGTGCGGCGCGCGCTGGCGGAGCTGCGGCGGGTCCTCCGGCCGGGCGGCGAGCTGCGGTTCTTCGAGCACGGGCGGGCGGAGGGCGTGGCGCTCGCGGTCACCCAGCGGGCGCTTGACCGCACGGTCTGGCCGGTGCTGTTCGGCGGGTGCCACACGGCGCGGGATCCGCTGGCGGCGATCGAGGCGGCGGGGTTCGAGCTGGGGGCGTTCAGCCGGCTGCGGGTGCCGCAGAGCCGGGTGCCGACCCCGGCCTCCCCGTGCGTGCTGGGGGTGGCCAGACGGCCGGCGGCCCCGCCGGAGGCGGCGGACGCGGTCGACGGGCACGCGTGAGCGCCTGGCCGCCGCCCGCGAAGGAGCCGCCCACGCCCCGGACCTGAGCGAGGCGCCGGCCCTGGAGGCGTTCGCACCGGTGATCGGGGAACTCCGGTGGGGCGTACACTCCCCCGACCACTCCGGAGCTCCGTCCGGATCATTGCTTTGCCCATCCTTTACCATGGATGGGCAAAGGCCCCGTTCAACGTGAAAGGTGTGAGCGTCCGCCCATGGGCGAGCCTCCCAGTAGTCCCCGCAGTCGACATCGCGCGGTCCCCGCCCCTTCGTCCGACCATGGGACGGAGGTGAACCGATGACCGAGGTAGTCCTGCTGGTGGTCGCCCTGCTGCTGACGCTGGCCTGTGCCGTCTTCGTCGCGGCGGAGTTCTCGCTGACCACGGTCGAGCGCGCCGACCTCGAGCGCGCCGCGGAGCGGGGCGAGCGCGGCGCGGCCGGCGCCGTCGAGGCCGTGCGCAGCCTCACCTTCCAGCTCTCCGGCGCCCAGCTCGGCATCACCGTGACCGGCCTGATCATCGGCATGGTCTCCAAGCCGTCCATCGCGGCGCTGCTCACGGGCCCGATGAAGGCCGTGGGCCTCGGCGCCGCGGCCTCCTCGACCGCCCTGGTGCTGGCCACGGTGCTGTCCACCGTCGTGCTGATGGTGGTCGGCGAGCTGGTCCCGAAGAACTGGGCGATCTCGCGCCCGCTGCCGGTGGCGAAGCGGGTCGCGGGTCCGCAGCGCGCCTTCTCCGCCGCCTTCCGCCCGCTGATCCGGCACCTGAACAACACCGCCAACCGCACCCTGCACCGGATGGGCCTGGAGCCCGCCGAGGAGCTGGCCTCCGCGCGCGGCCCGCAGGAGCTCGCCGCGCTCGCCCGGCACTCCGCCAAGGAGGGCGCCCTGGAGGCGGACACCGCCGAGCTGTTCGTGCGGACCCTGAACCTCGCCGGGCTGACGGCGGAGAACGTGATGACGCCCCGCGTCCAGGTCACCGCCCTCGACGCCCAGGCCAACGCCGAGGACGTCGCGAACGCGACCCGCGCGACCGGCCTGTCGCGCTTCCCCGTCTACCGCGGAAGCCTGGACACCGTCATCGGCGTCGCGCACATCAAGGACGTGCTGGCCATACCCGCCGACCGCCGCCACCGCCACCCGGTCACCTCGATCCTGCGCGAGCCGCTGCTCGTGCCGGAGTCGCTGACCGTGGACCGGCTCCTGGACCGGCTGTCGGGCAAGCGCACCATGGCCGTCGTCATCGACGAGTACGGCGGCACCGCCGGCGTCGTCACCCTGGAGGACATCGTGGAGGAGGTCGTCGGCGAGGTCCGCGACGAGCACGACCCCCACGAGGTGCCCGACATCGCCCCCGCCGGCACGGACGCCGGCGGCCGGCCGCTGTACGACGCGGACGGCGCGGCGCGCACCGACCAGCTGGAGATCATCGGGCTGCGGGCGCCGGACGGCCCCTACGAGACGCTGGCCGGTCTCGTGGCCACCGAGCTCGGCCGCATCCCCCTGCGGGGCGACACCGTGGAGGTCGCGGGCTGGCGCATCGACGTCGTCGACGCGGCCGGCCACCGCGCGGCCCGCGTGCGCCTGACCGGTCCGCCCGCGGACGCCGGCAGCGGCGCCGAGGTGCGCGAGGAGGCCGGCCGATGACCTTCGTGCAACTGCTCATCGGCCTGGCGACGCTCGTCGTCAACGCCTTCTTCGTGGGCGCGGAGTTCGCCCTCATCTCGGTGCGCCGCAGCCAGATCGAGCCGTACGCCGACCGGGGCGACCGGCGCGCCCGCAGCGTCCTGTGGGGCCTGCGGCACATCTCGGCGCTGATGGCCGCGGCCCAGCTCGGCATCACGCTGTGCACCCTGGTCCTGGGCGTCGTCGCCGAGCCCGCGATCGCGCACCTGCTGGAGCCGGTCTTCGACGCGCTCGGCGTGCCGCACGGCCTGGTCCACCCGGTGTCGTTCGTCATCGCGCTGGCCGTGGCGACGTACCTGCACATGCTGTTCGGCGAGATGGTGCCCAAGAACATCGCGCTCGCCGAGCCGGTGCGCAGCGCCCTGCTGCTCGGCCCGCCGCTGGTCACCCTGGCGCGGGCGCTGCGCCCGTTCGTCTTCGCCATCAACGCCTTCGCCAACGGCCTGCTGAAGCTGCTGCGGGTGGAGCCGAAGGACGAGGTGGCGGCGACGTACTCGGACGACCAGCTCGCGCGGATCGTCGCCGACTCCAGCGCGGCAGGCCTGCTCGACTCCCGGGCCACCGAACGGCTGCGGGACGCCCTGGTGCTGGGCAAGCGCCCGGTGAAGGACGTGGTCACGCCCGTCGAGCGGGTGGTCTCCGCGCCGCTCGGCATCACCCCCGAGGGGCTGGAGCAGCTGTCGGCCGAGTCCGGCTTCTCCCGGTTCCCGGTGGTGGACGCCGCCGGCCGGATCCTGGGCTACCTGCACGTGAAGGACGCGCTGGACGCCCGGCCGCGGGACTTCCCGTTCCCGCTGCAGCGGATGCGCCGGATCGCGACGGTGCGCGCGACGACGCCGCTGGACGACGTCATCACGGCGATGCGCGGCACCGGCACCCACCTCGCGGCGGTGATCGGCGAGGACGGCCGGCCGGCCGGACTGGTCACGCTGGAGGACCTCCTGCGCGAGCTGGTGGGCCGCCCGGCGCAGTGACGCGCCCCGGCTCCGCTCCCCCGCCCCCGTCCGGCAGTGCCCGGGCGGGGGCGGGGCGGTTCGCGGCGGAGGAGTAGGATCACCCGCGCCATGCAGATGAATGTCACGTACACCAGCTTTGTCGCGGTCGGGGACTCCTTCACCGAGGGCATGTCCGACGGACTGCCGGACGGCTCCTACCGCGGCTGGGCCGATCTGCTCGCCGCGCGGCTGGCCGCCCGCACCCCCGGCTTCCGCTACGCCAACCTCGCCGTGCGCGGCAAGCTCATCGGCCAGATCGCCGACGAGCAGTCCGCTCCGGCCGCCGCGCTGGGCGCGGATCTGGTCACCCTGGTCGGCGGCCTCAACGACGTGCTGCGGCCCAAGTGCGACGTGGACGTGGTGTGCGCACGGCTGGCGGAGGCCGCGGACCGGCTGGCGCCCAGCTGCAAGCAGCTGGTGCTGATGCGCAGCCCGGGTCGGCGCGGCCCGGTCCTGGAGCGGTTCCGCCCCCGCATGGAGCAGCTGTTCTCCTTCGTCGACGAGCTGGCCGAGCGGCACGGCGCGCTGGTCGTGGACCTCTTCGGCGCCGAGGTGCTGGGCGACTCGCGGCTGTGGGCCGACGACCGCCTGCACCTGAACGCCGAGGGCCACCGGCGGGTGGCCGAGGCCGTGTGGCAGGCGCTCGGCCACGAGGCCGGGTCCGACTGGCGCGCTGCGCTGCCGCCGGCCGTGCGCCCGGGCTGGGCGTCCCGGCGCGCCGCCGACGCCCGCTTCACCCGCGAGCACCTCGTGCCGTGGATCGGCCGGCGCCTGACGGGCCGCTCGTCCGGGGACGGGCGGACGGGCGCGCACTTCAGCGCCGATGCGGGCAAGGCGTTCTGGGTGACGCCGCCGGCGGGCGGGGCGGGGCCCGGCGAGGTGACGGCCTGGCTGCGGGCCGAGGGCTAAGACCCTCAGCCAGGCCGGCGCCGGTGACCGCGGGGGCTACGAGGCGCTGTTTCCGATCAGCCGGTGCAGCGAGGCCTTGAGCGCGTCGACGAAGGCGTCGCGCGTCCGCGGGGCCACGAGGTCGAGGGACAGGTAGGGGTTGAGGTCCTCCAGCTCGACCAGCAGGAGCTCGCCCTCCGGGGTGCGGCAGGCGTCCACGCGCTGGATGCCGTGCTCGATGCCGTTCCAGTCGATGAAGCGCTGCGCGAAGGCCAGGTCCTCCGCGGTGGGCTCGTACGGTTCGAGGACCCAGCGCCGGGCGGGGTCGGGTGCGTGGAGGGCGTACTGGAAGGCGTCGTCGACGAAGCAGAACGAGACCTCGTAGCGGAAGTGGATGCGGGGCTGGACGAGGACGCCGTCGTAGTCGACGTCCGCGAGCTCCTCGCGCGGGACGAAGCGCAGGCCTATGGAGTCGGCGCCGAGCTTGGGCTTGACCACGTACTCGGCCACGTCGGGCAGGCGGCCGGCGTCCTCGGCGCGGTCGGCGGTCGGGATGACGGGGTGGCCCGCCGCGCTGAGGTCCGGCAGGTACTGCTTGCCGGCCATGTCGGCCTTGCCCGTGAGCTGGTTGTAGACGAGGACGCCGTCCTTCTTCGCCCGCCGGGCGAAGTCGTCGTAGGCCTCCTGGTAGTGCAGCACCGGCCCGCTGTTGCGGACCACGACCGCGTCGAAGCCGGTCATCAGGGCGGCGGCGTCGAGCGGGTGGCACAGTGCCACGTCGAAGTCCTCGCGCAGCCGGGAGGACAGGAAGATGTCCTCGTCGCAGTATCTGCGTCCCTTCGCCGGGTAGGCGAGGTCGGTGACGTAGAGGACGCGGGGCCGGACGGACGGCATGGGGCTCTCCTGGTGCGTTGACTGCCCACGGGCGGTCCACCCGATGATATCCGTGCAGGTCAGAGCCGGTTCCTCGGGTCCCGCCCGGCCCGGGGGCCGGGCGGGGTCCGGTCAGCGCGTGGCGTCCAGGATGACTCTGGCCACCAGGGCCGGGTCGTCGTTCATGGGCACGTGCCCGCAGCCGGGCAGCCGGACCAGGCGGGCCCCGGGGATGACCTTCTTGGCCCGGACGCCCTGGCGCCGCAGCAGCAGCCGGTCGCGCGTGCCCCAGGCGATGGTGACGGGGACGTCCGTGACGTCGTGCGTGAACAGGATGCCGCGGCCGGCCTCCAGCGTGGGGGCGAAGCCGGTGCATTCGCGCAGCGCACGCGTCTCGGCCATCACCGCGTCCGGCGAACGGCGGCCGGGGCGGGCGTAGATGGTGCCGGCCAGCGCCGCGCGGCCGGCGGCCGTGCGGGCCAGCCGGGCGACGGTCCGCGGGGGCAGCGAGTCGGCGCCGCGCTTCATGCCGCGCAGCACGCCGAAGGCGTAGCGGCGCTCGCCCGCGGTCCAGAAGCCGGCGGGGGAGATCGCCGTCGCGGAGCGCACGAGCTTCTCGTGCGCGAGCTGCAGGGCCAGCAGTCCGCCGAGCGAGTTGCCGGCCACGTGCGGCCGGTCGAGGTCCAGCGCCTCGAAGAGCGCTCCGAGGACGGGGACCACGCCGCGCAGGTCGTAGGCCATGCCGTCCGGCAGGGCCGGGGAGTCGCCGAAGCCGGGCAGGTCGACGGCTATGACGTCGCGCTCCGCGGCGAGGATGCCGGCGACCGGGTCCCACGCCTGCAGGTGGTGGCCGATGCCGTGCAGGAGCACCAGTGGCTCCCCGCCGCCGAGCCGTTCGTAGGACACCTCCGCGCTCCGCCGTCCGGTGGGGGTGTCGATGGGGAAGACGACCGTGTCGGCCATGGGTGGCTCCTCGTCATCCTGGGGTGCCGGTGAGGTATTGAGACAGGATGTCAGTAAGAGTTACCGCGGGGTAGACCTTGTGCGAGTCCTGTACGGCGGTGCTCCGAGAGCGAGTTCACATGGACAAGCCCCACCGGGTCCGCTGGGATGGACCGGTGACCGCACCCGACTCCGCATCCGACGCCGCACTCGACGCCTTCGAGGAGCACCGCTCCGTGCTGACCGGCGTCGCCTACCGGATGCTCGGCCGCGTCGCCGACGCCGAGGACGTCGTCCAGGAGGCCTGGCTGCGCTGGTCCGGCGCCGCCCGCGAGGACGTGCGCGACCCCCGCGGGTACCTCGTGCGGGTCACCACCCGGCTGGCGATCGACCGGCTGCGCCAGGTGCAGGCGCGGCGCGAGGCGTACGTCGGCCCCTGGCTGCCCGAGCCGATCGCCACCGACTACGGCCCGGCCGTCCCCGACACCGCCGAGCAGGCGGTCCTGGCGGACTCCGTGTCCCTGGCCGTGCTGGTGGTCCTGGAGTCGCTCTCCCCGCTGGAGCGCGCGGTCTTCGTGCTGCGGGAGGCGTTCGGCTTCCCCTTCGGCGAGATCGCCGTGACGCTCGACCGCTCGGAGGCGGCCGTGCGCCAGCTCGCGGCCCGTGCGCGCCGCCATGTCGACGAGCGCAGGCCGCGCTTCACCGTGGACCCGGCCGAGCAGCGCGACCTCACCGAGAAGTTCCTCGCGGCGGCCACGGGCGGCAGCATCGGGAACCTGCTGGAGCTGCTCGCGCCCGACGTGCGGCTCGTCGGCGACAGCGGCGGCAAGTCCAAGGCCCCGCTGCGCGTCATCGAGACGGCGGACAAGGTCGGGCGCTTCCTGTACGCGGTGGCGCAGCAGCCCCTGCCGGGGCTGGAGACCCGCTTCATGGAGATCAATGGCCGCCCGGGCCTCCTCGTCCTGTCCGGGGGACGCCCGGACACCGCCTTCAGCCTGGAGGTGGCGGACGGCAGGATCACGACGGTCTACCTGGTGCGCAACCCCGACAAGCTCGGAGGCCTGGCGGGCTAGCCGGTACGGCCGGTCGGCTACAGGCCGCCGGCCACCCGCAGCACCGCTCCGGTGGTGTACGAGGCGTCGGGCGAGAGCAGCCACGCCACCGCCGCCGCGACCTCGTCGGGCTCGCCGGGGCGGCCCATCGGCACCCGGCCGGAGTTGCGCCACGGCCGCTCCGGGTCGCCCATCGCCGCGTGGATGTCCGTGACGATCATCCCGGGCTGTACGGAGTTGACGCGGACGCCCTCCTCGGCGAGCTCCTTGGACAGGCCCATGGTCATCGCGTCGACGGCGGCCTTGCTCGCCGCGTAGTGGACGTACTCCCCCGGGCTGCCTAGGGTGGCCGCGCCCGAGGAGATGTTCACGATCGCGCCGCCCCGGCCGCCGTGGCGGGTGGACATCTCCAGGGCGGCCCGCCGGGCGCAGATCAGAGCGCCCGTCACGTTGACGTCGACGACCCGCCGCATCCGTTCCACGGGCGTCTCGGTGAACCGGCCGAGCAGGCCGGTGACGCCCGCGTTGTTCACCAGCCCGGTGACCGGGCCCAGTTCCGCCCGCACCGTGTCGAAGAGGGCGTCCACCGCGCTCTCCACGCTGGTGTCGGCCTGGACGGCCACGCATCCGACGCCTTCGGCGCGCACGGCCCGGGCCGTCTCCTCGGCGGCCCCGGCCGCCCGTTCGTAGCCGATGCCCACGCTGTGGCCGGCGCGCGCCAGCCGCACCGCGACGGCCGCACCGATCCCCCGGCTGCCTCCCGTGACCACCGTGACCTGGCCCATCGCCCCTCCGCTCGCTCGTCCGGGCCCCTACGCACGTGCGCCGGGGCCCATGGGCGACGACCGTAGCCGAAGGGCTCGAAGGGATCGCGTACCGGGCCGTTAATCGGGGCATTGGTCTTGACCAAGTCCGGGCACCGTCCTATGGTCGCCATACTGCAACAACCTTTAATAAAGAAGCGCGCAAAATGCTTTGCGGAGGATCAGGGTGGGGACCACGCAGCTCGAAACGGTGCCGGAGCCGAAGTACTGGCACCTGAAGACCGTGCTCAGCGAGGCGCTCGACTCCGAGTTCGCGGTGGGTGAGATCCTGCCGAACGAGCGGGAGCTCGCCGCCCGGTTCGGCGTCGCACGGGCCACGCTCCGGCAGGCGCTCGAACAACTGGAGCTCGAAGGGCGGCTGCAGCGCCGCCGCGGCGTCGGCACCACCGTCGCCCCGCCCCGCGTGGGCGTGGCCGTCGGAGAGGCCGAGGACGCCTGGCCGGGCGCCGCCACGGATTCCTGGCAGGCCGTCGACTGCCAGGAGACGGCGCCGCCCGCGGCCGTCGCCCGGCTGCTCGGCACGGCCGCCGGCCAGACGGTGCACACCGTGCGCCGGATCCGCCGGACGCACGGCCAGCCCGTGGCCGCCGAGCTGCTGTACGTGCCGGGGTCGTCCGTTCCCGGCCTCGCCGCGATCGACGCCGCGCCGGGCGCCGCCCGCGCCCGCACGGTCCTGCGCGAGCTGCAGCGCCTCGGCCTGGAGGGCCAGGACTGCGCGGTGGAGCTGGGGTCGGCCCGCGCCGAGGACGCCAAGCAGCTCGACCGGCTGCCCGGCGCGCCCGTCCTCCTCGTCACCACGCGCTACTTCGCCGAGGGCGCCACGGCGGCCGTGGCCGTCGCCACCTACCGTGCGGACACCTGCCGGCTCACGTTCGGCGAGGCCGGGGTGCAGCTCCTGGCCGCGGGCTGAGCGAGCGCCTCCGGCGGTCCGCGCCGGTCACGACGGGCTCGCGTTCCGCCGGTCCCTCGCCGCGGCGTGGCGACGGCCGTCACGGGCCCCCGAGGTGAAGCCGCCGCAGCGGCGCTCATCCGCGACGTGGCGCGCCCCGGCGGTGCCGGACCGCGGCACCGCCCGGCGAGGAACCGCCGCACAAGCACGGGCGGGGTGCTCCCCACCGCCCCGCTCGCCGCTCACCTCCGCGCGGTGACCGTGCTCTCCACGGCGAACAGCTGCTTCTCCACGTGGTCGAGGGCCAGACGCAGCGCGCCCGTGGCGACCGCGGCCTCGCCCAGCATCGACTGCACCACCTGCGGCGGCCGGAGGCAGTAGCGGGCCAGCTCCCTCCGCAGCGGCTCCAGCACTCCGCTGATCCCCGCCGCCCAGCCGCCGACGACGACCATCTCCGGATCCAGGGCCAGCACCAGCGCGGCCACGTCGTGCACGAGCCTGCGCATGAAGCGCTCCACGGCCGCCGCGGCCTGCTCGTCGCCCTCGCGCGCCAGCGCGAAGACCCGTGCCACCTGCGCCTCGTCCAGCGGGTGCAGCGGCTCCCCCGTCGTGGACAGCACCTCTTCCGGGGTCGCCTCCCGGCCGAGCAGGTGCAGGGCGCCGATCTCGCCGGCCGCGCCCCCGAAGCCCCGGTGCAGCCGCCCGCCGATCAGCGAGCCGGCCCCCGGGCTGAGCCCGGCCAGGACGAAGACGACGTCGTCCGACCCGGTGGCGGCGCCCTTCCAGTGCTCGGCCACCGCGGCCGCGTTCGCGTCGTTCTCCACGAGGACCGGGCAGCGGAACGAGCGGCGCAGCCGCTCCCCGAGCGGCAGGCCGGTCCAGCCCGGCAGCGCCGTGCCCAGCCGGACGGTGCCGTCGGCCTCCACGATGCCCGGGCTGGCCACGCCGACGGCCCGCAGCCCGCTGCGCGGCACTCCGGAGCGCGCGAGCAGATCGGCGACCGCGTCCCGCACCCGGTCCAGCCGCTCGTCCGCCGGGGCGGTCTCCGGCACGTCCAGGGACGCCGAGCCCATGACCCGGCCGCTCAGGTCGGCCATCAGGGCGGCGATCCGGTGCGGCCCGATCTCGATGCCCAGCAGGTGGCCGGCCTCCACCCGGAAGCGGAAGCGGCGCGCGGGGCGGCCCTGGCGGCGCGCCTCGCCCTCCCCTGCGGGTGCCTCCACCACCAGGCCGGACTCCATCAGGCCCTCGATCACGCCCTCCACGGTCGGCCGGGACAGGCCGGTGACCTTGACCAGGTCGGTGAGGGTGGGCGCGGTGGACAGCGGGGACGCGGGAGAGACGGCCGTGCGGAGCGCGTGCAGGACCACGGCCGAGTTGATCCGCCGCAGCAGGGACGGGTCCCCGCCGGTGAGCCGCCCCAACGTTGCCGCCTCCTCGCTTTTGCGCATCCTTTGCTTACTGGCCGGATCGTATCGGGTGCGGTGACCGGCGGCGAGCCTCGGGACTCACCCGGGTGTGACGAACCCCGACTCGTACGCGGCGATCACCGCCTGGGTGCGGTCCCGCGCCCCCAGCTTCGCCAGCACCGCGCTGACGTGCGTCTTCACCGTCTCGGAGCCGAGCAGCAGGGCGGCCGCGATCTCCGCGTTGGACAGGCCGCGGGCCATCTGGCGCAGCACTTCCGCCTCACGGGCCGTCAGGGCGGCCTTCTCCATCGCCGCCCTGGCCCGCTCGTTGCCTCGGTGCGCCGCGATCTCGCGCAGCACGGCCGGGAACAGCAGCGAGTCGCCGGCGGCGACCGTGCGGACCGCATGGACGATCTCGGCGGGCGCGGCGCGCTTGAGGAGGAAGCCGTCGGCGCCGGCGCGCAGCGCGTCGTAGACGTACTCGTCGTTCTCGAAGGTGGTCACGACCATGATCTTCGGCGGCGGCTGCACCGTGCGCAGGACGGCCCGCGTCGCCTCGATGCCGTCCAGCAGCGGCATTCGTACGTCCATCGCGACGACGTCCGGCCGCAGCTGACGCACCATCGGCACCACGGCCGCCCCGTCGGCGGCCTCGCCCGTCACCTCGATGTCGGGCTGCGCTTCGAGGATGGCGCGCAGGCCCGCGCGGACGAGCGGCTCGTCGTCGACCAGCAGAACAGTTATCGGCACCGGTTCACCCTAGGCGCTCAGCGGGAGCACGGCCCGCACCCGCCAGGCGCCCTCGTGCACCCCGGTCTCCGCGTGGCCGCCGAGCAGGGCGGCGCGCTCGCGGATGCCCCGCAAGCCGCTGCCGGTGCCGCTGACGGCGCTGCCCGCGGCTCCGGGGAGGGGGTTGCGGATGTCCAGCTCCAGGGCGTCCGCGCGGACCGTTATGCGCAGCGACACCGGCATGGGGCCCGCGTGCCGCACCACGTTGGTGAGCGCTTCCTGGGCGATGCGGTAGCCCTCGCGCGAGACCGGGCCCGGCAGGGCCTCCAGGGCGCCGCTGACCTCGGCGGTGACCTCGGTGCCGGAGCCCCGGGCGGCGGTCAGCAGCCGCTCGATGTCGGTCAGGGCGGGACGTCCCGCCACCGGTCCGGACGCGTCCTCGCGCAGGACCTTGAGGACGCGCTCCAGGTCCTCCAGCGCGTGCCGGCCCGTCTCCTCGATGGCCGCCAGCGCCTTGTCGGTGAACTCGGGCGAGCCTGCGGCGCGCGCCGCGCCCGCCTGGAGCACGGCGACCGTGAGCGCGTGTCCCACGGAGTCGTGCAGCTCCCGGGCGAGCCGGTTGTGTTCCAGCAGGCGTTCCGTGCGCTCCTCCAGCGCGGCCAGGCGCTGGGCCGCCGAGGGGCCGAGGAGCGCCTGCGCGGCGCGCGCCGTCACCTCGCCCGCGACGACGACGAAGGCCAGGAGCAGCGCCAGGGCCGCCAGGGCCACGAGCGCGTACCACCAGTGGCCGCCCCGGGGCTTCCACAGGGACAGCACGCTCTCGGGCCGCCCGCCGCACGCGGCGCTGATGAGGTTCACCGCGAGCGTCGGCGTGTGCACCGAGAAGAAGGCCGTCAGCGTGCCCAGTTCGTAGCGCAGGACCAGCCACAGCACCGTGCGACGGCGATCGCTCCACGAGGCCGAGGGCGCGGGTGTGAAGTCCGGCTCCCGGCCGTCCTGGCGGGCCGGATGGAGCAGCAGCTGCGCCTGCATGCCCTCCGAGAGCCGCACCCCCGGGACGGTGCCGGCCGCCACCAGCAGCGGCAGCGGCGCCACGAGCAGCCAGGCGCCCGCGAGGGTGTCCATGTTGGCGAGCCCGGGGACCACGAAGGCGAAGACCGTGGCGACGACCATCGCCATCACCAGGTGCAGCCAGCGGGTGTACGTGACCGCGCGGGTCACCGGGCGCAGGGGAGCGATCATGACGGCATCCTCCCAAGTCCGCCCTGGTGACGGCCTCCCCCGCGTGGGGGAGACGGTCCCCACGCGAGGGGGAAGTGCCGTCTGCGGCCGGACGCGAGTCTTGAGCCATGACCTCGATAGAGATCCGTGAACTCACCAAGCGGTACGGCCCGGTGTGCGCCCTGGACGGGCTCACCGTGACCGTCCGGCCGGGCCGGGTGACCGGCTTCCTGGGCCCCAACGGCGCCGGGAAGTCCACCACGATGCGCATGGTCCTCGGCCTCGACCGGCCCACGTCCGGTGCGGCCCTGGTCGGAGGCCGCCCGTACGCCTCGTTCGCCGAGCCGCTGCGGCACGTCGGCGCGCTGCTGGACGCCTCGGCCGCCCACCCCGGCCGGACCGCACACGACCACCTGCTCACCCTCGCCCTCGCCAACCGCATCCCCGCCCGCCGCGTCGGCGAGGTGCTGGAGGAGACGGGCCTGGCGTCCGCGGCGCGGCGCCGCGTGCGGACCTTCTCCCTGGGGATGCGGCAGCGCCTCGGGCTGGCCGCGGCGCTCCTCGGCGACCCGCCCGTGCTCCTGCTCGACGAGCCCGCCAACGGCCTCGACCCCGAGGGCATCCTCCAGCTGCGCCGGCTGACGCGCCGCCTGGCTCAGGAGGGGCGGACCGTCCTGATCTCCAGCCACCTCATGAGCGAGATGGCGCAGACCGCCGATCACCTCGTCGTGCTCGGGCGGGGCCGGCTGCTCGCGGACGCCTCCCTGAGCGACTTCGTCGGCGGGAGCGCCTCCCTGGAGGAGGCCTACTTCGCCCTGACCGACGGCTCCGCCGAATTCACGCACCAGGAAGGCACGCCCTCATGAACGTCCTCGCGCCCGTCCTCCGCTCCGAGTGGGCCAAGATCCGCTCGGTGAGGTCCCTGCTCGTCGCCCTGTCGGCCGCCTTCGTCGCCTCCGTCGGAGTCACCGTGCTGGTGCATGCGATGGTCGGCAGGGCCGAGGCCGACGAGGCGGACTTCGAAGCGGTGTACAGCTCGTACTTCGGCCTCAACTTCGGGCACATCGCCGCCGTCTGCTTCGGTGTGATGGCGGTGGCCGGGGAGTACGCGGGCGGCGGGATCCGCCTGTCGCTCGCCGCCGTCCCGCGGCGCGGCGTGTTCTGGGCGGGCAAGCTGCTCGTCCTGGGCGCCGCCGCCCTGCCGGTGGGGCTGGCGACCGGCTTCGGCTGCTTCCTCGGCGCCCAGGTGCTGCTGGGCGAGTACGGCGTGGGGCTGGGGACCCCCGGCGCGCTGCGGTCGGCGGTCGGCTGCGGCGTCTACCTCGCGCTGCTCACCGTGTTCTCGGCCGGGGTGGCCGCGGTGGTCCGCAGCCAGGTCGGGGCGCTGTCGGTGCTCACGCCCGTGGTGTTCCTGATCTCGCCGGTCTTCGCGGGGGTCTCCGGCATCGGGAAGGTGGTGGCCTTCCTGCCGGACCGGGCCGGGCAGCAGATCCTGCACCCGGTCCCCGAGGGCCCGCTCGGGGCGTGGTCGGGGCTGGGCGTGATGGCGCTGTGGACGGCGCTCGCGGCCGCGGCGGGCTGGTGGTCCCTGCACCGCCGCGACGCGTGACCCCTCCGGGGAGGCCGGCCGGTGCGCGCCGGAGCCGGTGCCGCGGCGCCGTACGGGGCGGGCGGCCGGGCGGGAGCCGGCGGGTGCGGCAGCGCCCGGGCTCAGCTCTCGCTCTGGGCCGCCGCCCGCAGCCGCGCGTACTCCTCGGCCATCTTCGGCAGCGGCCAGTGGGCGTTGAGGCCGCTGGGGTTGGGCAGGGCCCAGATGCGGGTGGTGCCTATCGTCCGCTCCTGCGGGCCGATCTTCGCGTGCTTGTCGGCGAACGCGACGCGGTAGGCGGTCACCCCGACGACCGCGAGCCAGCGGGGCTTCAGCAGCTCCACCTTCTCCGTCAGGATGCGGCCGCCCTCGACGTACTCCGCGGTGCTCAGCTCGTCCGCGCGCGCCGATGCCCGGGCGACGACGTTGGTGATGCCGAGCCCGTAGCCGAGCAGTTTCTCCTGCTCGGCGGGGCGCAGCTGCCGCGGCGTGAAGCCCGAGGCGTGCAGGACCGGCCAGAAGCGGTTGCCCGGGCGCGCGAAGTGGTGGCCGGTGGCGGCCGACATCAGGCCGGGGTTGATGCCGCAGAAGAGAACGCGGAGGCCGTCCGCGACCACGTCGGGGACGAGGCGGTCGCGGGCGGCCTCCAGCTGCTCCGGTGTCAGAGGATCGCCCCCGGCGCGTACGCCGCGGCCTCCGGGTGGCGCTTGGCGATCTCCTCGATGCGGGAGACCACCAGGGCGGCCTGGTCGGCCGCGGCGCCGGTGAAGGACAGCTTGTCGGCCATCAGGGCGTCCAGGCCGGCCCGGTCGAGCGGGATGCGCTCGTCGGCGGCGAGCTTGTCGAGGAGCTCGTTGCGCTCGGCGCCCTGCTCGCGCATGGCCAGCGCGGAGGCCACCGCGTGCTCCTTGATCACCTCGTGCGCGACCTCGCGGCCGACGCCGGCGCGCACGGCCGCCATGAGGACCTTGGTGGTGGCGAGGAACGGCAGGTAGCGGTCCAGCTCGCGGGCGACGACCGCGGGGAAGGCGCCGAACTCGTCGAGGACCGTCAGGAAGGTCTCCATGAGGCCGTCGAGCGCGAAGAACGCGTCCGGCAGGGCCACGCGGCGCACCACGGAGCAGGAGACGTCGCCCTCGTTCCACTGGTCGCCCGCGAGCTCGCCGGCCATGGAGGCGTAGCCGCGCAGGATGACCATGAGGCCGTTGACGCGCTCGCAGGAGCGGGTGTTCATCTTGTGCGGCATGGCGGACGAGCCGACCTGGCCGGGCTTGAAGCCCTCGGTGACCAGCTCGTGCCCGGCCATCAGCCGGATGGTCTTGGCGAGCGAGGACGGCGCGGCGGCCAGCTGCACCAGGGAGGTCACGACCTCGTAGTCCAGGGAGCGCGGGTAGACCTGGCCGACGGAGGTGAAGGCCTGCGCGAAGCCGAGGTGGTGGGCGATGCGCCGCTCCAGCTCGTCCAGCTTCGCGGCGTCCCCGCCGAGCAGGTCGAGCATGTCCTGGGCGGTGCCGACGGGGCCCTTGATGCCGCGCAGCGGGTAGCGGCCGAGCAGCTCCTCCAGGCGCGCGAAGGCGACGAGCAGCTCGTCGGCGCCGGTCGCGAAGCGCTTGCCGAGGGTGGTGGCCTGGGCGGCGACGTTGTGCGAGCGGCCGGCCATGACCAGCTCGGCGTTCTCCGCGGCGAGCTTCCCGAGGCGGGCGAGGACGGCCACGGACCGGTCCCGGACGAGCTCCAGGGACAGCCGGATCTGCAGCTGCTCGACGTTCTCGGTGAGGTCGCGGGACGTCATGCCCTTGTGGATGTGCTCGTGGCCGGCGAGGGCGTTGAACTCCTCGATGCGGGCCTTGACGTCGTGCCGGGTGACCTTCTCGCGCTCGGCGATCGAGGCGAGGTCGACCTGGTCGAGCACCCGCTCGTAGTCGGCGAGGGCTGCGTCCGGCACCTCGATCCCCAGGTCCTTCTGCGCGCGCAGCACGGCGAGCCACAGCCGCCGCTCCAGCGTCACCTTGTACTCGGGGGACCACAGGACGGCCAGCTCGGCGGAGGCGTAGCGGCCGGCCAGGACATTGGGGATGCGGGGCTTCACAGACACGCTGCCGAGTCTACTGTCGGTTGCTGCAGACTCCGGCACGGGGCTCGTTCGTAGCTTGCTACGAGAGCGGCTCCGGGGGCGTGCCCGGCGGCCCCGGAGGGCACGCCCCGATCCTACGCGGGGGGACTCAGCGGGGGACCTCGGCCGCGCCGCCCTCGCGGATGCGGGCGAGCACCTGGTCGTGGAGGGCCGCCAGGCCGGCCGCGGGCAGGGGCACCGGGCTGCCGGTGAGCGTGTACCACTCCTCGGCGCCGGTGTACTGGACCTCGACCCGGGCCCGCCCGCCGGGCAGGGCGGTGGTGGCGACGGTCAGGTCGCCCGTGATGACGCCGACGTCGTCGGTCATCGCCCCGCCCGGCCCGGCGGTCACCTGGTCCACGAGGTGCCCGCCCGGGGCTCCGCCGCCGGTCACCGGCTGCTGCTCATCGATCGCATGTGTCCAGCATGGCAGTAAGGGTGTCCTGCTCGCTCTGCGTCACGCTGAGCTTGTAGAGGTGCTTGATGTGGGTCCAGGAGCGGGAGTACGCGCACCAGTACGAGTTCAGCGGCGGCCGCCACTGGTCCGGGCTCTGGTCGCCCTTGGACCGGTTGGAGGCGGCGGACACGGCGATGAGCTGGGGGTTGACCAGGTCGTTGGCGAACTGCTTGCGGCGGTCCGTGGTCCAGGTGTCGGCCCCCGACCGCCAGGCGTTGGCGAGGGGCACCATGTGGTCGATGTCGAGCTGGCCGGCCGCCGTGAAGTCCTTGCCGTCGTAGGCGCTGTGCCACTGGCCGGAGGCCGCGCGGCACTGGTCGTCGGTCCTGACGTCCCGGCCGTCGCGGGAGAGGACCACCTCGCGGGTGTCGCAGGTGCCCATCTGCTTGATCCAGTGGGGGAACTTCGCGCGGCTGTACCCGGCCATCGAGTGCGGTGCCTCGACGGTCAGGTCGGCCAGCTCCACCCGGGCGGCGGACACCGCCGGCGGCTCCGGCAGGTCGCGCGGCACCGGCGGCGGTGCGGCCGACGCCGGCGGGACGGCGGGGGCGAGGACGGCGGACAGGCACAGGGCCGCGGCGGCGGTGGCGCGACGCCACCGGTTTCGTAGGATCACAGATCCATAAATACCGGCAATAACCCCTCTATACGGGACATATACCCCGGATGGCGACGTGCCGCCGTGGCTCGTTGACGCCGTTGTTCACGGCGCGTTCCACCGCCGGGCACCTCGCGCCGGTAGGAACGTCGGAAGCGATCACCGAGCACGGCGCAGCCGTCGGCACAGGAGGAGTTCCCATGGCGCAGGGGTCCGGGCACGCAGTCGGCAGACGCGCGGTGCTGCGGGGGGCGGCGGGCGCCGCCGCGGCGGTCGCGGTGCCGCCGGCCGTGGGCGCCGCTCCGGCGCCGGCCCTGGCGGGCAGGCCGGAGGCGCGGTGGGGTGTGCAGGCCGGTGACGTGACGGCCTCCTCGGGCCTGGTGTGGGTGCGGGCCGACCGCCGCGCCCGGATGATCGTGGAGACCTCGGCCACGGAGTCCTTCCGCTCCGTGCGCCGGTGGCACGGCCCGCTGGTCGGCCCCGGTACGGACTTCACCGGCAGGACGGCCCTGCGCGGCCTGCCGCCCGGCGAGCGGATCCACTACCGCGTCCTGCTGGCCGACCCGGACGACCCCCGCCGCACCGGCCGCCCGGTCCACGGCACCTTCCGCACGGCGCCCGCCCGCCGCTCGGACGTGCGCTTCCTGTGGTCGGGCGACCTGGCCGGGCAGGGCTGGGGCATCAACCCCGACCGCGGCGGCTACCGCATCTACGAGCACATGCGCCGCCTGGAGCCGGACTTCTTCCTGTGCAGCGGCGACACCATCTACGCGGACAGCCCCATCGCCCCGTCCGTGACGCTGCCCGACGGAAGCGTCTGGCGGAACGTCACGACCGAGGAGAAGGCGAAGGTCGCCGAGACGCTGGCCGAGTTCCGCGGCGCGTTCCGCTACAACCTGCTCGACGCCAACCTGCGCCGGTTCAACGCCGAGGTGCCCACCGTCGTCCAGTGGGACGACCACGAGGTGCACAACAACTGGTACCCCGGCCAGATCATGGACGACGCGCGTTACACGGAGAAGAGCCTGGACGTCCTGGCCGCCCGCTCGCGGCGGGCCTTCTCCGAATACTTCCCCCTCTCCACGCAGCAGGAGGACGGTGACGGCCGCGTCTACCGCGTCCTGCGCCACGGCCCCCTGCTGGACGTCTTCGTCCTGGACATGCGCACCTACCGCAACGCCAACTCGCCCGGCCGGCGGCCCGACGACGCGCAGGGGATCCTGGGCGCCCGGCAGCTGGAGTGGCTCAAGCGGGAGCTGTCGCGCTCGCGCGCGGTGTGGAAGGTGATCGCCTCCGACATGCCGCTGGGGCTCGTGGTCACCGACGGCCCGGCGGACTTCGAGGCGGTCGCGCAGGGCGACCCGGGCGCGCCCCTCGGCCGCGAGCTGCAGATCGCCGAGCTGCTGCGGCACGTCAAGCACCGGCGGATCACCGGCACGGTCTGGCTGACCGCGGACGTGCACTACACCTCGGCGCAGCGCTACGACCCGGAGCGGGCCGCCTTCAAGGACTTCGCGCCGTTCTGGGAGTTCGTCTCGGGGCCGCTGAACGCGGGCGGCTTCCCGGCGAACGAGCTGGACGGCACGTTCGGCCCGCAGCAGGTCTTCCTCAAGGCGCCGGCCACCGCCAACGTCCCGCCCGGCCGGGGCAGCCAGTTCTTCGGCGAGGTGTGCATCGACGGCGAGGGCGGCGAGCTGACCGTGCGGCTGCGGGACGAGGAAGGGGCGGTGCTGTTCACCAAGGTGCTGCAGCCGGGGCGCGTCGGACAATGACGCCGCCTGCGGGCGGTGGGAAGGTGGGGCTGTCCGGCCGACCCGAGCGGAAGGTGGCTTGCCATGGCCGAGCAGGTGGACGTCGTCGTCATCGGCATGGGCCCCGGCGGCGAGCAGGTCGCGGGCCGGCTCGCCGAGGCGGGGCTGGACGTGGTGGGCGTCGAGGCGGAGCTGGTCGGCGGCGAGTGCCCGTACTGGGGGTGCGTGCCGAGCAAGATGATGATCCGGGCGGGGAACCTGCTGGCCGAGGCGCGGCGCGTGCCGGGCATGGCGGGTTCGGTGCAGCAGGTCGTGCCCGACTGGGCGCCGGTGGCCGACCGGATCCGCGACGAGGCGACGGACGACTGGAACGACCGGGTGGCGGCCGACCGCTTCACCGGCAAGGGCGGCCGTCTGGTGCGCGGGCGCGGGAGGCTGGCGGGCCCGCGCCGGGTGGTGGTCGAGGGCGGCGAGGGCGGCGGGCAGGAGTTCGAGGCGAGGCTGGGCGTGGTGCTCGCCACCGGTTCCCGGCCGCAGATCCCGCCGGTGCCGGGCCTGGCGGACGTCCCCTACTGGACGAACCGGGACGCGGTCTCGGCGAAGGAGCCGCCGCGCTCGCTCCTCGTGCTCGGCGGGGGCGCGATCGGTCTGGAGGTCGCCCAGGTCTACGCCCGCTTCGGCACGCGCGTCACGGTGGTGGAGGCGATGGACCGGCTCGTCCCGGGCGAGGAGCCGGAGGCGGCCGCGCTGCTGGCGGAGGTCCTCGGCGGGGAAGGGCTGACGCTGCGCACGGGCGCCCGGGCGACCGGGGTGCGGCACGGCGGCGACGCGTTCGCGCTGACGCTGGAGGACGGCACGGAGCTGACGGGCGATCAGCTGCTGGTGGCCACGGGCCGCCGGGCGGACCTGAGCGCCCTGGGCCTGGAGACCGTGGGCCTCGACCCGGGCGGGCGGGCCCTGAAGACGGACGGCCGGATGCTGGCCGCGCCGGGGCTGTGGGGCGTGGGAGACGTGACGGGCCACGGCGCGTTCACCCACGTGGCGATGTACGAGGCGGAGGTCGCGATCCGCTCGGTGCTCGGCGAGCCGGGCCCCAAGGCCGACTACCGGGCCCTGCCGCGGGTGACGTTCACCGACCCGGAGGTCGGCGCGGTGGGCCTGACCGAGCACCAGGCCCGCGAGAAGGGGCTGCGGGTGCGCACGGGGCTCTCGCGCGTGCCGTCCTCCGCGCGCGGCTGGATCCACAAGGCGGGCAACGAGGGCCTGGTCAAGCTCGTCGAGGACGCGGACCGCGGCGTGCTCGTGGGGGCGACGACGGCCGGGCCCATGGGCGGCGAGGTGCTGTACGGCCTGGCCGTGGCCGTACAGGCCGAGGTGCCCGTGGAGACGCTGCGGCACATGATCTTCGCCTACCCGACGTTCCACCGGGGCGTGGAGGACGCGCTGGCCGACCTCCGCACGAGCGAGACCCGGCCGGACGCGTAAGCCTCCGGCGGTCCGGCCGGCACATGCCGGTTGCGGGAATCGCGCACACCGCCGGACGCCCACCGCTGCGGCATTCGCCGCTGCGGCGGGCGTCCTTTCCCGCCGCAGCGGCGAGAAGCCACGCCGTGCCGGACCGGCGGTGCCGAGTCTCCCTCGGCGCGGCTGCCCAATCCGGACAGTTACCAGAAAGAAGGCGCTTAACCCATCGGTCACAGACTGTTCGTGATCACGCAACACCCCTCCGTCAGGGTGGTGCCCATGACGGACGAGACCGACGCGAAGCCCCACCGTGCCCATCACTGGCGGCGGGACCTGGTCGAACTGGCCGCCCTGTTCACCGCGGTCGCCGCCGCCGACACCCTGGCCGACACCGTCGCACACGGGCCCGACGGACCCGTACTGCTCGTCTCCTCGGCCGCCGCCCTGCTGGCCACGACGGCCTTCCACACCTGGTGGGCGCGCCGGCACCGCCACGCTCCCCCCGCCCCGCAGACCACCGCGCACTCCCCCGCCCCCGCCGCCGCGCACTCCGGCCGCGCCGCGGCGAAGGACACCCCGGATTCCGGCGCCGCCGGCGCCACCACCCTGTGGCGGATGCGCACGACCGTGCGCGACGAGCCCGGCAGCCTGGCCGCGCTCTGCTCCTCCCTCGCCCGCCACGGCGTCGACATCCTCTCCCTGCAGACGCACCCCCTGGCCGACGGCGTCGTCGACGAGCTCCTGCTGCGGGCCCCCGGCACCCTGGCCGCCCGCGACCTCGCCGAGGCCGCGGCCACCGGCGGCGGCAGCGGCACCTGGCTGGAGCGGGCCGACGCCCACGACCTCGTGGACGCCCCCACCCGGGTCCTCAACCTCGCCACCCGCACGGCGCTCGACGCCGCGGAACTCCCCCTCGCGCTGCGCCGGCTGTTCGGCCGCTGCACGATCCACTCCGTTCCCGCCCGCTCGCCGCGCGGCGGCGCCCCGGCCGAGCCCGTTCCGGCGGAAGGGGTGTGGGAGGGGACCGTGATGCGCCTGCGCGACCCCGCGGGCGGCTCCATCACCATCGAGCGCCCGTACCTGCCGTTCACGCCCACCGAGTTCGCCCGGGCCCGCGCCCTGGTCGAGCTCGACGCCCGCCTCGGCCCGCGCGTCCCGCCGCGCACCGACGTGCTCACCCTGCCCGAGGGCAACGCGATCACCGTCCGCCGCGCCGACGCGGGCGACCTGGCCGCGGCGCGCGCCATGCACGAGCGCTGCTCCCCCGCGACGCTCGCCCAGCGCTACCACGGGCCCGTGGGCGACGCCGACCGCTACCTGCGCCACCTGCTGAGCCCGCGCTTCGGCCGCACCCTGGCCGCGTACACCGCCACGGGCCGCCTGGTCGCCCTGGGCCACCTGCTGTGGGACGGCGACGAGACGGAGGTCGCCCTGCTCGTCGAGGACGAGTGGCAGCGCCGCGGCGTCGGCGGCGAACTCCTCGGCCGCCTGGTCGACCTGGCCGTGGAGGCCGGCTGCGGCAGCGTCTACGCCGTCACGCGGTCCTCCAACACGGGCATGGTCGCGGCGATGCGGGCACTGGACCTGCCGCTGGACTACCAGGTGGAGGAGGGCACGCTCGTCATCACCGCCCGGCTCGCCCCGGCCCGCGTCCCGGCGCTCCCGCCCGCACCGTGACATTCCCCCGGATCCCGGCCCGAAGTGCCGAAATACCGGTGACGCCGCAGGCCCCGCCGTATGAGGATGTCGGCATGCCGAACGAGACGAGCACCCCGCTTCCCCGCCAGGTCGCCGACGCCTACGTCGACGCGTACACCGAACTCGACCCCATCACGGGCACCTATCTCGGAGTTGCGGGGTCCGCGTCGCGGCTGCCGGACTTCTCCCCCGCGGGCCAGCAGGCCGTCGCCGACCTCGCGCGCACCACGCTCGACCGCCTCGCCGAGGCCGAGCGGCAGCCCGGCGCCGACTCCGGCATCGAGCGCCGCTGCGCCCGTCTGCTGCGCGAGCGCCTCACCGCCCAGCTCGCGGTGCACGACGCGGACGAGCACCTGCGCGCCGTCAGCAACATCCACTCGCCACTGCACTCGGTGCGCGAGGTGTTCACCATGATGCCGGCCGACTCCGCCGAGGACTGGGCGGCGATCGCCGAGCGGCTGCGGGCCGTACCCGCGGCCCTGGAGGGCTACCGGGCCTCGCTCGCCGAGGGCCTGGAGCGCAAGCTGCCCGCCGGGCCGCGGCAGGTCGCCACCAACCTCACGCAGCTGGACGAGTGGATCGGCACCGGCAACGGCTGGTTCGGCGACTTCACCGCCGAGGGCCCGCAGGAGCTGCGCGCCGAGCTGGACGCGGCGGCGGCCGCCGCGACGGGCGGCCTCGCCGTGCTGCGCGACTGGCTGCGCGACGTCTACGCGCCGGGTGTCGAAGGGGCCCCGGAGGTCGTCGGGCGCGAGCGCTACGCCCGCTGGTCGCGCTACTGGAACGGCACGGACCTCGACCTCAACGAGGCCTACGCGTACGGCTGGTCGGAGTTCCACCGCATCCTCGGCGAGATGCGCACCGAGGCGGAGAAGGTGCTGCCCGGGGCGAGGACGCCGTGGGAGGCGCTGGCCCACCTCGACGAGCACGGCACGCACATCGAGGGCGTCGAGGAGGTGCGCGTCTGGCTGCAGGAGCTGATGGACGGGGCCATCGAGGCGCTGGACGGCACGCACTTCGAGCTGGCCGAGCGGGTCAAGCGGGTCGAGTCCCGCATCGCCCCGCCCGGCGGCGCGGCGGCCCCGTACTACTCCGAGCCGTCGGAGGACTTCTCCCGCCCGGGCCGCACGTGGCTGCCGACCATGGGTCAGACCCGCTTCCCCGTCTACGACCTGGTGTCCACCTGGTACCACGAGGGCGTCCCGGGCCACCACCTCCAGCTCGCGCAGTGGATGCACGTGGCCGAGCAGCTCTCGCGCTACCAGGTCACCCTCGGCGGGGTCAGCGCCAACGCCGAGGGCTGGGCGCTGTACGCGGAGCGGCTCATGGACGAACTGGGCTTCCTCACCGACCCCGAGCACCGGCTGGGCTACCTCGACGCCCAGATGATGCGCTCCACCCGCGTGATCGTCGACATCGGCATGCACCTGGAGCTGGAGATCCCCGCGGACTCCCCCTTCCACCCCGGTGAGCGCTGGACGCCGGAGCTGGCGCAGGAGTTCTTCGGCATGCACAGCGGCCGCCCGGCGGACTTCGTCGAGAGCGAGCTCGTGCGCTACCTCGGCATGCCCGGCCAGGCGACCGGCTACAAGCTGGGCGAGCGGGCCTGGCTGGCCGGCCGCGACGCCGCCCGCGCCGCGCACGGTGCCGCCTTCGACGCCAAGGCCTGGCACATGGCGGCGCTGTCGCAGGGCTCGCTGGGCCTGGACGACCTGGTGGCCGAGCTGTCCGTGCTGTGACGGCGAGGGGGCGGGCCTACGGGCCCGCCCCCTTTCGTTTTTGGGACCTCTTGGATCCGCTCGGACCCGCTCGGATCCGCTCAGATCCGCCAGGTCCGGATCCGGTCGGCGCACTCGTAGACGTCGACGCGGTACTCCTTGATGTCGCGCGCGAGGTCGACTATCGACCCGTACGGCGGGTCGATGCCCTCGCCGGCCGCGGCCATGTAGGCCACGACGACCATGCACGCGTACAGGCTGCTGCGCACCGGCAGCGGCTGCAGGCGGACGAGGGTGTGCATCAGGGCGGCCGCGCGCCAGGCGGCGTCGGGCTCGTGGTCGAACTTCGCCACGTCGAAGGCGTGCCGCGAGACGGCGGCGGCGAGGGCGGTGTAGTCGTGGACGGCGGGCTCTTCGTACAGCTTCTGCTCCTGTACGCCGAGGAGCCAGGGCAGATCGATGAGCAGCGACATCAGGCAGCCGCACCACCCGTGGACGGCGGAGCCTCCTCGGGGAAGGCGGCGTCGAACTCCGCCACGTGCTCGTTCCAGAACTTGGCGGCGCGCTCCACGAAGCGGCGGCGCTGCTGCTCGCGCACGGACAGGTCGTGCACGTACGCCTTGATGCTCTTGCCGTCCGCGGCAGCGGCCTCGCGGATGGCCGCGAGTTCCTCTTCCGTGAATTCGATGTTGAGTGCCGGCATGCCCCCACGGTACCGGCCGAGTACCGCGGGCGGCAGCGGCCCGGGCGGACTTCGCGCGCGGGGCGCCCGCCCGGCCGGTCAGCAGCCGCAGTCGTCCGTGCCGAGCGGGGCGGTGAGCGGGTCCGGCGGGAGCTGCCGGGTGCCGTCGGCGGTCTCCACGGCGTAGCCCTCGCGGATCCAGTACTCGATGCCGCCCAGCATCTCCTTGACGCGGTGGCCGAGCCGGGCGAGGGCCAGGGCGGCGCGGGTGGCGCCGTCGCAGCCGGGGCCCCAGCAGTACACGACGACGGGGACGGCGGGGTCGAGGAACTGCCGGGCCAGCTGCGGGATCTGCGCGGTGGGCAGGTGGACGGCGCCGGGGACGTGGCCCTGGTCCCAGGAGGCGGTGGAGCGCGAGTCCACGACGACGAAGTCCGCGGCGCCTTCGGCGAGGGCGGCGTGCACGTCGGCGACGTCGGTGTGGAAGGCGAGCCGGGCGGCGAAGTACGCGGCGGCGTCGGCGGAGGGTGCGGGCGGCACGGCCATGACGCGGCTCGTGGCGGGAGCGGGAGCAGGAGCAGTGGTGGAAGCGGTGGTGTTCATGACCGTGAATCTACGGTGCAAGATCACGGAGGAGAACCGTCATTCCTCGGCAAAACTCTTGAGTTACCAGGGATTTCACTGCTAAACATCGCCCATGACCGGCTATTCCCCCGACGCCACCGACTGGCGCATCCTCGACGCCCTGCAGCACAACGGACGCGCCGGCTACGCCGAGCTGGCGCGGATCGTGAACATGTCCTCCAGCGCCGTCACCGAGCGGGTGCGCCGGCTGGAGGAGGCGGGCGTCATCGGCGGCTACACGGCCGTCGTCGACCCCGAGAAGCTGGGCATGTCCGTCCTCGCCTTCGTCCGGCTGCGCTACCCCAACGGCAACTACAAACCCTTCCACGACCTGCTGGAGAGCACGCCGGAGATCCTGGAGGCCCACCACGTCACCGGCGACGACTGCTTCGTGATCAAGGTCGCGGCCCGGTCGATGCGGCACCTGGAGGAGGTGGCGGGCCGGATCGGCGCGCTGGGGTCGGTGACCACCAGCGTCGTGTACTCCTCCCCGCTGCCGCGGCGCGCGATCGGCCGCTGAAGCCGCGCCGTACCGGGCCGGTGCGGACCGGGCCGGGCCGGTGCGGACCGAACCCGGCCCGGACCCCGTGCGGGCCGGGCCCGGACCTTGCGCGGCGTGCTCAGTCGGGCAGGCCGGCGCCGGCGACCTCGTGGCGGACGGCCGAGCCCGAGCGGCCCTTGACCACCCGCAGCTGTGCGGGCACGCGCCGGCGCAGGTCGGCGACGTGGCTGACGATGCCGACGGCGCGGTCCCGCTCGCGCAGCGAGTCCAGGACGTCCAGCACCTCGTCCAGGGTCTGCTCGTCGAGGCTGCCGAAGCCCTCGTCGATGAAGAGGGTGTCCAGGCGGACGCCGCCCGCCTCCTCCGTGACGACGTCGGCGAGGCCCAGGGCGAGGGCGAGCGAGACGAAGAAGGTCTCGCCGCCGGAGAGCGTGGCGGTGTCGCGCTCCTTGCCCGTCCAGTGGTCGATCACGTGCAGGCCGAGGCCGGAGCGGGCGTTGCCGCCGGCCCGGGCGTCGGAGTGGACGAGGGTGTAGCGGCCGGCGGACATGCGCCGCAGCCGGGCGGTCGCGGCGGCCGCGACCTGTTCGAGGCGGGCGGCCAGGACGTACGACTCCAGGCGCATCCGGCGTTCGTTGCGGGTGGAGGTGCCCGCGGCGAGCGCCGCCAGCTCCGCCACGCGGTGGTACTCCTCGCGCAGCGGGGCGAGCCGGCGGGCGTCGGTGACGGCCGAGGCGGAGAGCCGGTCCAGCTCCTGGCAGCGGGTGCGGGCGGCGGCCTCGGCGGAGGAGGCCTCGCGGAGCCGGGCGGTCGCGGCGGCGAGGGCCACGGCGGCGGCCTCGGGGTCGGCGGCGGGGCGGGCGGCGGCGTCCACGGTCTGCGGGTCGGCGAGTTCGGCGGCCACGGCGGCCTCCTCGCGGGCCCGCGCGTCGAGGCGCTCCTGCAGCTCCCGCCGGGCCGCCGGGCCGAGCACGGCCTCCTCCGCGAGCGCGGGGTTGCCGAAGCCGGCGCGGAAGGCGGCGTCGGCGAGCCGGGCGTCGGCCTCCTTCAGCCGGTCGGCCGCGTCCGCCGCGGCGCGGACGGCCTCGACGGCGCCGGCCAGGACGTCCAGCTGCCGTTCCAGGTGGGCGGCCCGGCGGGCGACGGATTCCTCCCCGCCGCGGGCCCGGGCCAGCTCCTCCTCCAGGGCGGCCAGGTCGCGGTCGAGCTGTTCGCGGCGCGTCGTGCGCGCGGTGGTCCGCGTCAGGGCGGCCTGCCGGGCCTCGCGGCGCAGGTCGTGCTCGCGCTCGGCCCGCCGGAGCGCCTCCTGGGCCGCGTGCAGGTCGGCGCCCGCCGCGCGTGCCTCGGCCAGGGAGCGGCCCAGTTCACCGGCGAGCGCTTCGAGCTCGGCCGCCGTGGCTCCGCCGGCGTCGGCCTCGGCGCGGGCGAGGGCGTCCCGGAGTCCCTGGAGCTCCCGGGCGGCCTCCTCGCGCCGGGCGTCGGCGCGCTGGAAGGCGGCCAGCGCGGCCTCCTCGTCGGCGCGGTCGACCCGGCCGGCGGCGGCGCGCGCCGGGTCGGGGTGCTCGGTGGCTCCGCACACCTTGCAGGCGGTGCCGGGCTGGAGCCCGCCCGCGAGCTCGGCGGCGATGCCGTCCAGGCGGCGTTCCTTGAGGTCGAGCCAGGTGGTGCGGGCGGTGACGGCCTTCTCCCGGGCGTCCGTGAGCCGTTGCTCGGCCGCGGCGGCGTCGCCGGTGAGGCGGTCGCGGTCGCGGGCGGCGGCCAGCCGCGTGCGGAGGGGGCCGGTCTCGGCCTCCAGGCGGACGGCCCGGGTGGCTTCGGTGTGTGCGGTCTCGACGCGTCGTTCGCAGGCGTCGCGCAGGGCGTCCCAGCCGTCGAGCCAGGCGCCGGCCTCGGCGAGCTCGTCCTCGTCGGTGCGGGCCTCGTGCTCCAGTTCGCGCAGCTGGACCGCGATCCCGGCGGCGCGCTCCTCGGCGCGGCGGGCGGCCGACAGCGAGCCGAGCTCCTCGCGGAGACTCCGCTCCCGTGCGGCGAGTTGCCCGGCCCCTGCTTCTTGCTGTCCTTCGGGGAGCGCCGCGCGGGCGCGCTGCTCACCGGCGACGGCCGCGGCGTGGGCCCGCTCGGCTTCGGCGCGCAGGTCCAGGAGGGGGACGACGCCGTCGGCTGCGAGGGCCCGGCGCATCCTTTCGCGGGCGGCCTCATGGGCGTCGCCCTGGGCGGCCAGGGCGGCGGCGCGCTCGCGGGCGGCGGCGTGCCGGTGCTGGAGGCGGGCGAGTTCGCGTACGGCGTCGGCGTGTTCCTGGGCGGCCCGGTGGGCGTGCTCGGCGGTGCGCGCGGCGACGACGGCGATGTCCCGGCGTTCCCGGGCGCTGCTGCGGGCGAGGGCGGCCCACTCCAGGACGGCTTCGGCGAGGCCGGGGTCGCCGGGGGTGAGCGGGGCCGCGGCGGTGCGCTGGGCCGGGACGGCCCGCCCGGCGGCGGCCGGACGACCGGACGCCGTGCGGGGTGCCGGGACGCCGTCGCGGGCGCGGCCGGCGGGTGCGGTGGTGCCGCCCCCGGTCGCCGCGGCGGGCGAGGACGTGCCCACCTCGGGCAGCGACGGGTCTCCGGCGGCCTGGCGCATCCGGTGGGCGAGGGCGAGCAGCCCGTCGTCGCCCGCCCGTACGCCCGCCTCGGCGGCCCGGCGCAGCTCCGCGAGGCGCTTCTCGACGGCGCCGAAGCGGCCGGTGTCGAAGAGCCTGCCGAGGAGTTCGCCGCGGGCGGCGTCCTTCGCTCCGAGGAAGCGGGCGAACTCGCCCTGGGGCAGCAGGACGACCTGGCAGAACTGCTCCCGGCTCATGCCGAGCAGCTGCTTGATCTCCTCGCCGATCTCCTGGTGGGAGCGGCTGAGGCCCTCCCACGTCCCGGAGCGGTGCTCGCGCAGCTCGCTGGCGGCCCGTTCCTTGGTGAAGCCGGTGCCCTTCTTCTTGCGGCGCAGCTGCTCGGGGCGGCGGGTGATCTCCAGTCGGCGCCCGCCGACGGTGAGGTCGAGCACGACCTGGGTGAGGGTGCCGTCGGCGGCGTGGTCGCTGCGCAGCACGGGGGCGCCGCTGCCCTGGCGGGTGCCGGGCACCTCGTTGTAGAGGGCGTAGCAGACGGCGTCGAGGACGGAGGTCTTGCCCGCTCCGGTGGGGCCGTGGAAGAGGAAGAGGCCGTCGGCGGAGAGCGCGTCGAAGTCGATGTGCTGGGTGCCGCCGAAGGGTCCGAAGGCGGTGACGGTCAGCCGGTGCAGCCTCATCGGGCCCCCGCTTCCTCGCCGGCCGCGGCCAGCCGTACGTGGTCGAGGGCGTCGGTGAGGATCTGGCGTTCGGCGTCGTCGGGCCCCAGGCCGTCGCGCACGTGGGCCACGAAGTCCTCGGCGATCTCCCGGTCGGTGCGGTCGCGCAGGCGCCGTGCGTAGGAGGCGAGGGGGTCCTGGGGTGTGCGTTCGGGGTCGAGGACGAGGCTGAGGACGTGGGGGAAGCGGGCGGCGAGCCGGGCCATGGGTTCGTCCGGGCGGTGGGGGTCGGTGAGGGTGGCCTCGACCCACGCGTCCTCGTGGCGGGCGAGCCGCGGGTCCTGCAGCAGGTCGTCGAGGCGGCCGCGGATGCGGGCGAGCGGGCGCGGGACCGGGCAGTCGATCCGTTCGGCGGTCACGGCTCCGGCGGCGTCCAGGTCGATCAGCCACATGGACTTGCGGTGGTCGGTCTCGGAGAAGGAGTAGGCCAGCGGCGAGCCGGAGTAGCGGACGCGCTCGGTGATGGTCTGGCAGCCGTGCAGGTGGCCGAGAGCGGCGTAGTCGACGCCGTCGAAGACGGCGGCGGGGACCTGGGCGACGCCGCCGACGGTGATGTCGCGCTCGCTGTCGCTGGTGGTGCCGCCGGTGACGAAGGCGTGTGCGAGGACGACGGAGCGGGTGCCTGCGGGCCGCGTGGCGAGGTCGGCGCGGACGCGGGCCATGGCGGCCTCCAGCACGGCCGTGTGGCCGGCGCGCTCGGCGCCGAGCTGCTCGCGGACGAGGGCGGGCTCCAGGTAGGGCAGGCCGTAGAAGGCGACGTCGCCGTGGGCGTCGGTGAGGACGACGGGGGTGGCGCAGCCGGCGGGGTCGGTGCGCAGGTGGATGCCGGCCCGGTCGAGGAGCCCCGCGCCCACGCCCAGGCGGCGGGAGGAGTCGTGGTTGCCGGAGATCATGACGGTGGGCACGCCGAGGTCCGCGAGGCGGTGGAGCGCCTCGTCGAACAGGGCGACGGCGCCGAGCGGGGGGACCGCCCGGTCGTAGACGTCGCCCGCGACGAGCACCACGTCGACCCGCTCGTCCCGGACGGTGCGGACGAGGTGGCCGATGAAGTCGCGCTGGGCGTCCAGCAGGTTCACCCGGTGAAACGAGCGGCCCAGGTGCCAGTCGGACGTATGCAGGATCCTCACGGGCCCCAAGTGTTCCATCTGCGGGCGGGTGGCGGGGCATGGCCCCGATGGGTGAACCGGGCGGGCGGGCGCGGCAACCCGCTGAAAGGATCCGGAAATATGCGACTTATACGAAACGCCTTCGGGCGGCGGCGGCACGGTGGTGCCCGCAGCTCCATACGCCGCCGCCGCACCCCGCGCCCCCTCCACCTGGTGCTGACCGCGGTCCTGCTGCTCGCCGTCGGAGCCGCGTGCGCGACCCGGGACGGCTCCCTGCCCGGAACCGGGGACGGCCAGAACGCGGCCGGCCCCGGGCACCGACCGGGCCACCCCCACCAGCAGGCGCGGGAGCAGCCGCCACCGGTGCCGAAGGCGAAGCTGACCCCCGAGCAGCGGCTCGCGGCGGCACAGCGCTGGGGCCTGGACGAGGCGCCGCTCGTCGCGCCGCCCCCGCCGAAGGAGAAGCCGGAGCTGTCCACGCCGGAGTGGGCGGACAAGGGATCGGGGCTGATCCCCGCACCCGCCTCCGTGCCGACCACCGAGAAGATCGCCTTCCTGACGATCGACGACGGCGCGGCGAAGGACCGGGAGTTCCTGGACATGGTGCGGGAGCTGCAGGTGCCGCTGTCGGCCTTCCTCACCGACGAGTCCGCGGCCGAGGACTACGGCTACTTCCGCGACCTGCACGCCCTCGGCGTCTCCATCCAGAACCACACGCTGCGCCACCCGCAGCTGAACCACGTCTCCGAGGACGAGAAGTACAACGAGATCTGCGGCCAGCAGGAGATCCTGGAACGTGAGATAGGCGTCACACCGTCGCTCTTCCGGCCGCCGTTCGGCGACTTCGACGCCGACACCCTCGCCGTCGCGGAGGACTGCGGGATACAGGCCGCGCCCCTGTGGAACGAGGAGGCCTTCGCGGACCGGATCGACTTCCGCCACGACGACCAGCAGTTCCACCCCGGCGACATCATCCTGACCCACTTCAACGGGCCCAGGGCATGGGGCGGCACCATGTGCGACATGCTGCGGACGGTGCTGCGCAAGCTCACGGAGCAGGGCTACGCGCTGGCGCGGCTGGAGGACTACGCCTGACGCGGCCGGCGACGGGAACGGGCGGGCCGACCGGGGCTCCCGGCCCGGGAAGGGGTGGCCCCGAGACCATGCAGGCCTCGGGACCGGACGGGGCTCAGGCGTCCCCGTAGGCCTCCCCGCCCAGTTCGAGGCGGGCGGCGCCGGCGGTGGTGTCGGCGAGCCAGGCGCGGAAGCCCTCGACGTCCGCCTCGGGCAGTCCCACCTCGATGCGGACCTCCGCGCCGTAGCTCACCTCGCGCACGGCCCGCCCCGTCGCCCGCAGGTCGTTCTCCAGCTTGCCGGCGCGCTGGTGGTCGACGGTCACGGACGCCAGCCGGAAGCGCTGCCGGGTGACGGTCCCGAGCACGTCCAGGGCCTCGCCGACCACGCCCCCGTAGGCGCGGATCAGCCCGCCCGCGCCGAGCTTGACGCCGCCGAAGTAGCGGGTGACGACGGCGACGGCGTAGCGGACCTCGCGGCGTAGGAGCATCTGCAGCATGGGCACGCCGGCGGTGCCGCCCGGCTCGCCGTCGTCGCTCGCCTTCTGCACGGACCCGTCGGCGCCCAGCACGTAGGCGAAGCAGTGGTGGCGGGCGGTGGGGTGCTCCTTGCGGATGCGCGCGACGAACGCCTGCGCCTCCTCCTCGGTGGCGGCTGGCGCGAGCGCGCAGATGAAGCGCGACTTGCTGATCTCGATCTCGTGCACGCCCTCGCGCGCGACCGTCCGGTACTGCTCCGTCATCCCGCCAGCCTAATTCCTTCTGAACGATCCCTTTGAGGCGCACGGGCTGGCCCTGTGGGGGTTGTTCGAGTGCTGAGGACCGCGATGCCTTGATTGAGCCGGGCTTGTGAGGCCTCCGGCTGGACCGTGTGGACGGTCCTCGTGCTGATGGTGGCGGTCGCGCGGGCGCCGGGCGGATGCCTATTGGCTGCCGGGCGCTCGATGCCTCAGTGCAGAGCGGCGGCGTCCGGCGTCTTCATGACCGCCACCACCTTCCGTGCTGTCGACTCGTTGATCTTCGTGGTGCGAGCCCGCTACACGGTGACCTCTCGATTCGCCCGAGCCTGTCCGAGCTCCCGCATAGACCGAGGCCCGCGCGGCGCGCTGGTGCCACGAACGGCTAGCGAGGTGGCGGACCGGTCTCTGGCCGAGTCCTGGAATTAGGTCGCTGCGTGGCCCGCATGCCCTCGTGACCAGCGCAAACAGCTCATGCTCAAAGAGAGGAATGACTTGATCTCCTGCGGAATCGACTGGGCCGAAGCATCCTCAACCCGCCCGCCGAGGACAAGGTGACGACGTACGAAGGCACGGCCGTCCTCACCCGCGTCCGCGCACGGCCGGCCACGGCCGGCCCTGCCGCCTGACCATCGTCTTTCGCGTTTGTGCCCTGGCCACCGGTCCGGTGGCCAGGGCACAAACGCATCACGGCACGGGAATCGCGCGCGGGGGTCCCCGTACGCCCGAGTTGAAACGCTTTGACGTGACCGTGTCAGAATGCCGTTCATGAGCGACCGTCCGCCCGAGCAGCCCCCGCCGCCCCAAGAGGCCCCGCCGCCCGAGCCCGTCGACGCCCCGGAACCGACGAAGGCGACGGACGCGGCGAATGCGGACTCCGGTACGGGCCCGGCGGACGCCCCGGAACCCACGGGCGGGCGCGCCTCGGATGCCGAGCAGTCGGACGACGCCCCGGATCCGGCGGCTGCGGAGGAACCGGACAACGCGCCGGAGAACAGCGACGCGCCACAGCCGGAATCCGAGCAGCCGAAAGCCGACGCCCCGGAACCGGTGGGCGCGGAGGAAGCCGACCGCACACCGGAGAAGGCCGACGCGCCGGAACCGGGGCCCGAGCGACCCGACGCCGATGCTCCGGAACCGACGGATGCGCAGGACTCACGGGAAACGGGTGCCGAGGAAGCGAGTGCCGAAGACACGGGTATCGACGAAGCGGACGAGGCCCCGGAGTCGGAGGCCGTAGAGGAATCCGACAGTGCGCCCGAGCAAGCCGAGACTCCGGAACCGGAAGCCGAGCGATGGGACGCTGACGCCCCGGAACCGACGACCGCTGAGGACGCAGACTCCGGCATAGGCCCGACAGACGCCCCAGAACCCACGGACGGAGAAGAATCCGACGCTCCGGATCCGGAGGCTGAGCAGTCCGACGATGCTGCCCCGGAACCCGTTGACGCGGCGGACGCGGACTCCGAGACAGACCCCGCAGTCGCGCAGGACGCGGGTGCCGAGCAGGCGGACGATGCTCCGGACCCGGGTGATGAGTCGCAGGGCGAGCCTGCGGATGCCTTGGGCCCGGTCGATGAGGCTTCGGAAGGACGGTACGGCAACGACGCGCTGCGCGACGGCCCCAACTACCAGGATGAGCTCGATGACGAGTTGGGCGCACGCGGCCTGGACCGCTCCGAGCACGACAAGCTCCGGATCAGCCGGACCAACGAGCTGACGGATGAGCAGGCCCGTGAGGTCGTCGGGGTCCGTGACGCGATCAAGCTCGGCGAGGGCCAAATGGTGACCAAGGTGGTCACACCCGAGCGCGCGCAGGCCTACCTGGAGAACTTCACACCGTCCGACGAGGACGACAAATTCAGGCCCGCCCAGTTCGGCGGCTCCATCGCGCGCGGCTGTGACACCGCCGACCTGCGCAGCATGGACCAACTGCGCGACGGGCTCGCTCTTGACGATGGCGGCGCCGGCTGGTCCGCGGTCCCACCGGGCGCGTCCGAGACGTACCAGCTGCGCTTCCCGGCACCGGACGACATGCGTGCCGAGCCGTCTTTCGGCGCCGTCGGCGACCAGGAGCGGGCCGACCACGTCGCCCGCATGACCGGCCGGAGCGAGGGACTGGCCTATCTTGATCCGTTCCTCGGCACCGGCTACACCGGCGGGGGTGTCCCGGAGTGGATGGCCGAGCCCACCGGCTTCCCCCACGATGCTGAGATCTGGCTCATGCATGACGATGGCACCGAAGAGGCCGTCGGCTTCTTCGACAAGAACGAAAGGCTGTGGAAATACTATGGCTGACCCCGTGGGCCAACCCTCCCCGGTCAAGGGCGAGGTCGCTGTCTTCCGAGGTGAGCTCTATCAGGCCCGTGGCGCCGAGGGTCTGTGGCCGTGTGTCGAGCTGCTGCCCGAGCCCGGGCGCCCCGCACCCGAAGAGGTCGCGCCGCGCCGGGCCGCCGACGGATCGGTGGGATACCCGGTTCCGCTGGAGCGCCTGGAAGCCTGGTATGCCGTGACGTGGACGTTCCGCTGGCGCGGCGAGCTCTTCGAGTGCACCGCCACCACGCCCACCACGCTGTCGGGCAACTACCTCGGCTCCGACGAACGCTTCGCCAAGGAGCACCTCAAGCGCCGGGTCATCGGCTACCGCGGCGTTTTCCCGCGCGACGAGGTCACCGAGCTGGAGCAGCACCGCAAGGATCTCCTCCAGCCCCGGCACGCTCTCGTGCGGCGTCTGGACGAGTTTGACCATTTCCGCCCCAAGGCCTACGCGGTTCACCGCGGCCGGACGTATCCGGCCGCTGCTGAGGCAGACGCGTCGGGCCTCATCGCTCTGACCACCGGGGATGACCGGCCTGAGGAGCTCGTCGCCGATCCCCGGGACCCGAGCGGCGAGCACTTCCTGGCCGCCCCGGAGCAGCTGGACGCCTGGTACCGCACCCACTGGACCTTCCGCTGGAAGGGCGAACCCTTCGACGCCGCCGGGACGGTGGACGGCAGGATCAAGGGCGTCTATACAGGCGGCAGCTGGGGTTTCGTCGCGAACAGCTTGCAGCTGACCCCGGAGAAGGGTCCCGACGGGGTCCACACCCGGTACACGGTCCAGGCGGGCCTCAAAAACGTCACCGACCTCGAACAGCACCGCACCGACCTCCTGGCCAAGCCGTAGCCGAGCCGGAAAGCACCTGAGTCAGCCGGTCGCTTCCGTGGCCCAGACGAAGTCGTAGCGGATCTCCTGTCCCTGGACGCGTACGACTTCGTTGCGGTTGCGCAGTTGTACGGTGAACGCCGCCCCTGGCAGGAGGAGCACTTCCTTCTCCTCCGGCTTTTGCGAGAAGGCGGAGATGTCCCGCCCGCTACGTCCGGCGAGCGCGAGCTGGTAGAGGGCCCTGCGGCCGCCGGCGGTCGGGTACTGGAGCGGCAGGAATTCCTCGGCCTTCTTCCGTTTCTCGCTGGTGCTGGTGAAGCCGCTGAAGGACAGCCGCTTCCGGGGCCACATCTCCCACCCCGCGCGGTACACCGTTCCCTTGACGGGAGGCAGCCGGTGCAGGGAGTCGGCGAGCATGTCGGCGTGGGTCTTGGCCTCGTCCCGCAGCAGTGTGCCGGCCGACGCCGATCGACGTGAATCCGCGGGGTGGTGAGAACGCGGTTGATGAGCCGGTGGTTGTCCCCGCACGGAGACTGGCACGCCTCCGCGCAGAGGAACCTCTTCAACCGCATGATCGGACAGCTCTACCACTGCCTGCAGAAAGGCGAGCTGTTCGATGAACAGCTCGCCTTCCCCACACCTCTCACCGCCGCCGCTTGACGCCTTAGCGTCGCGAGGTGTCTATGCGGCGCCCCGGGAATGGTGGCGGGGGGATGATCGTTGAGCGGGCATGTACGCAGAACCGGGGATCATCCGGAAGATCATCGAGGAGACCGGCGACACGTGGGCGCTGGTCGGACTGTCGTCCAACACGCGGCGGGCGGCCTACGGCGTGGCCGAGGTGCTGCGGCGCCACGGCAAGCGCGTCGTGCCGGTGCACCCCAAGGCCGAAACGGTGCACGGCGAGCAGGGCTACGCCTCCCTGGCGGAGATCCCCTTCGAGGTCGACGTGGTGGACGTCTTCGTCAACAGCGACCTCGCGGGCCCGGTCGCGGACGAGGCCGTCGCGATCGGCGCGAAGGCGGTCTGGTTCCAGCTGGGCGTCGTCGACGAGGAGGCCTACGAGCGGACGCGTGCGGCGGGCCTGGACATGGTGATGGACCGGTGCCCGGCCATCGAGCTGGACGCGCTGCGGCTCCGGAACGCGCGCGTCACCTCATGACCGGGAGGCGTCATCTCATGACCGGCGTGCGGGAGGCGACCCCGGAGGACGCCGCCGAGATCGTCCGGCTCCGCCGGCTGATGTTCGCCTCGATGAACGACGACGATGCCCGGGGCGACTGGGAGCGCGCGGCGGAGGAGCAGGCGCGCCGGCAGCTCGCGGCACGGCCGCGCCTGCTCGGGGCGTTCGTCGTGGACGGCGACCCGGCGCGGGGCGGGCCGCCGCACCTGGCCGCGTGCGCCGTGGGCCGGGTGGAGGAGCGGCTGGCCGCGCCCGGCCACCCGCACGGGCGGTTCGGCTTCGTCTTCACCGTGTCCACCGACGAGCGCTACCGAGGGCGCGGCTTCGCGCGGGCGACCACAGAGGCGCTGCTGGACTGGTTCGCCGGGCAGGGCGTCACGCGCGTCGACCTGCACGCGACGCCGGACGCCGAACACCTCTACCGGAGCCTGGGTTTCGCCGAGCACTCGATGGCGCTGTCCCTGAACGTGGCGTCGCGCGCGGCGCGGCCCTGACGGAGGCGCCTTCGACGGGGCCGCCCGCGGGCGGCCGGTGCCGGCGCGGTCAGTGGGCGGGCGGCACGACGACGGCCATCGTCATCTCCACCGGCTCCGCGCCGTCGTTGCGGTAGGTGTGGGGCACGTTCGCCTCGAACGTCGCGGAGGCGCCGGCGGGCACGGTGAACTCCTCGCCGTCCACCACGAGGCTGAGCTCGCCCGCGGTGACCGTGAGCAGTTCGAGCGTGCCGGCCGGGTGCGGGTCGGAGGCGCTGACGTCGCCGGGGGCGATGCGCCAGTCCCACAGCTCGACGGGCCCGGGGCCCTGGGCCCCCACGAGCAGGGTGGTGTGACTGCCCGCCTCCGTCGACCACATCCGCACCGTCTGCTCCTTGGGCACCAGCTGGACGCGGGTGCTCCGCTCCTGGTCGAGGAGCGTGGTGATGCTGACGCCGAGCGCGTCGGCGAGCTTGACGGTCGTCCCCACGCTGGGGTTCGTGCGGGCCTGCTCGATCTGGATGATCATGCCACGGCTGACCCCGGAGCGGGCCGCCAGCGCGTCGAGGGTGAGGTGGCGCTCGCCGCGCCAGCGCTTGAGGTTGCGGGCGAGCGACTGGGTGAGCCGGTCGAGGTCCGTCGCCATGGGTGCGTCTTCTCTTCCGTCGTCTCTGCCGTCTGCTGCGTACCGGTGCCGTCAATATTTTATTACCGAAGTCGACGATAGTGAACTACGGTGTAGTGCACTGCACTGTTCACCACACTGTACTGCGAGGTGTCCCGATGACGGCGGTCTTCGCCCTGACCACGAGCTTCCTGTGGGGGCTGGCCGACTTCGGCGGCGGGCTGCTGACCCGGCGCATACCGGCCCTGACCGTCGTCCTGGTCTCCCAGCTCCTGGCCGTCGGCGCCCTGGGGACGATCGTCGTCGCCACGGGCGCCTGGTCGGAGGCCGGCCCCCAGCTCTGGTACGCGGTGGCGGCCGGCGTCGTCGGCCCGGCGGCCATGCTCGCCTTCTACCGGGCGCTGGCCCTCGGCCCCATGGGAGTCGTCTCTCCCCTGGGCGCACTCGGCGGCGTCGCCGTGCCGCTGGGCGTCAGCCTCGTCCTGGGCGAACGCCCCGGCATCCTGCAGGTCGCCGGCATCGCGGTGGCCATTGCCGGCGTCGTCCTCGCCAGCGGCCCGAGCAAGGGCGGCGCCCCCGTACAGCGTCAGACCCTGATGCTCACGCTCGTCGCCGCCTTCGGCTTCGGCTCCGTGATGGCCCTGATCGCCGAGGCCTCCCACAACCTCACCGGCCTGTTCCTCGCCCTGTTCGTCCAGCGCGTGTGCAACGTGGTCGTGGGCGGCGGCGCCCTCTACATCTCCGTACGGCGCGGCGCGCCCGCCCTCCCGGAGGACGGCTGGAACGGCATCCGCTCCTCCCTGCTCCCGCTCGCCTTCGTCGGCCTCGCCGACGTAGCCGCCAACGGCACGTACTCCATCGCCGCCAGCAACGGCCCCGTAACCGTCGCCGCCGTCCTCGCCTCCCTCTACCCCGTCGTCACGGCCCTCGCCGCACGGGGCGTCCTGAGCGAACGCCTGCGCACGGTCCAGGCGGCGGGTGCCGGCCTGGCACTCATGGGCACGGTCCTGCTGGCCACGGGCTGAGCCCCCGGCGAGCAGCGCGCTCACCGGGAAGACAGCTCAGGTCAGCCGGTCTTGGCAGTGGCCGCGGTGCGCGGTGACCGGTCAGGACCCGTCATCCCGCGCACCGCGCACCGCCGGGGCGGCCATGCCGAGCGAGTCCCGGCGAATATTCCGTGCCGTGCCGCCGGCGGAAGCGCAGACTCGCTGCATGGCGGACATGAGGGCGTTTCAAGATGCGGTGCGGGGCTGGGCCGACGGTGGTTCCGGCGGGGCGGCGAGCGAGCTGGCCGTGCGGCTGGGCGTGCGGACCGCGGTGCTGCTGGAAGGGCCGAGTGACCTCGCGGCCGTGGAGACGCTGGCCGCACGGCGCGGCCGGGACCTCGACGCCGAGGGGGTGTGCGTCGTGCCGATGGGCGGGGCGATGAGCGTCGGCCGCTACGCGGGCCTCCTCGGGCCGCCCGGCCTCGGCCTGCGCCTGGCAGGACTGTGCGACGAGGGCGAGCAGCGCTTCTACGACCGCGGGCTGCAGCGCGCAGGGGCGCCGAAGCGGAGCTTCTTCGTCTGCGTGCGGGACCTGGAGGAGGAACTCATCCGCGCGCAGGGCACGGCGAGGGTCGAGGAGATCGTCCGGGCCGAGGGCGACCTCCGCGCCTGGCAGACCTTCCTGCGCCAGCCCGCGCAGCACGGCCGGCCCCGGCAGCAGCAGCTGCGGCGCTTCCTCGGCACGAAGAAAGGCCGCAAGATCCGCTACGGCCACCTCCTCGTCGAGGCCCTCGGCCCCGGACAGGTACCGGCTCCGCTCGACGATCTGCTCGCGAGCCTGTGAGCGGTGCCTGTGGCTACAGCAGCGGCGGCTGCAGGAGCCACGGAATCCGTGCTTGCGGAGGATCGTCTCAGAGGCGAGGTTCTCCAGTTGGGTGTGTGCCTCCAGGCTGTGGAGATCCAGCCGCCGAGGAACCCCTTCCGGAACGGGCCGCGCAGGATGGAGCTGATGGTGACCTGCCCCATGGCGCTCCCGTCGGAGACCATGACGCCGGGCCACGTGAGCCCCTTGTCGTGGGACTCGAGCAGGGTCGCGATGGCCGCGGTCTGGCCGTCGGGCGTGTAGAACTCCTCGGGCCTGGCAGGCAGCCAGCGCGTGTACGCCTGCCTGTCCTTGGTGAGCAACTCGGCCGGCGCGGGGGCGTCGGAGGGGTCGATCAAGCGGATCGGCGTGCTCACGTTTGCTCCGCTTCCTTGTCAGTTGCCGTAGTCGGTCGGTTGCGAGGAGGACGGCCCCGCGGCGGGTCCGAGTGGAGGACGACGGAGATGAGGGCGCAGGTGAGCGCGAGGAGCAGTAGGAGAGCGACGGCCGGGTTGATGTAGCCGGGGATGACGACGGAGTAGTCGTGGCCGTTCGATGCCTCGCACACGAGACGCAGCGGGATGAAGTCGCCTCTGCGGCCGACCAGGGTCGGTGTTCCAGCGGGGCGCTGCCGCTCGCACCTCTCGGCCAGTTCCTGGTCTTCGAGGAAGAGGAGGTGAAGACATCCCCACAAGTAGACGGCGAGCGCGACGGCGGCCGTCAGCAGGGACAGGTCTCGCCATAGGCGGACGGGCGTGCATCCTCGCCGGGCCTGTCGGGTGAGCCGCGAGCACAGGTACCCGGCGAGGCCCAGCAGGGTCGCCGTGCCGGCGATCAGGATGGCAAGCAGGGCTGCGAAGTTGTGCTCCTGCCAGGGGTCGGATGCCGTGATCATGATCTGTCAGGACCCGCGCTCCAGTGGGGGATGACGCCGGCGCGGTACATCACCACCCCACGTCCCCGGCTACGCCTCCGCCGGGGGCACGACGATCGGTTCCCGGCGGTTCGGTGAGGTCGGCGCAGGTGGTGGCCGGGCTTTTGTCCTTGGAGAGGAAGATGGTCTGGGCCATCATGCGGTAGCCCGACATGCCCTCGCGGAGCGTCTCGATGGATTCCTCCGGGTGGACCGAGTCGATCACCGCGTGCGGCCCCACCGCGTTGAACTGGTGTGACACCCCGCGCGGTATCTGCATGTCCACCCAGGAGTTCGGCGGCACGATCACGTTGTGCCGGTCCCGGTGGACCCCGGTGGGGGTGCCGGGCAGTGCGTCGGTGAACGCGCTCAGCGGACCGGTCCAGCCCGCCGCCGCGGGGCGGACCGTGATCGGGGAGAGGCTGGAGACCCGGATGGTGGTCTCCGGGCCCGTCATCATCCGGACGAAGCGCAGCCCGGTGTGCAGGTGCATGCGCGAGCATATGTCGCGTTCGGTGGTGTCGTAGAAGTCCATCAGGTAGCGGTCGGCGAAGAAGCCCTCGAAGGGGGGCTCCAGCATGAAGACGTCGCCTTCTTCGAACTCCTGGGCCTGTTTGAGCGCACCGGGCGGGGTCGGGCTCGCCTCCTCGGTGCGGTGGGCCGCCCGGACCAGGCCGGCGAGGGCGTCGACCACGGCCAGGGCGACGTCCGGGGGCAGTTGTACCACCGGGGTCAGCTGGTTCCGGCCGGGGTCCTGGTGCCGCCGGACGTCGAGGATCTCGTCCTCGTGGTCGGGGGACTGCTTCATGCGTCTGTCTGTTCCGGTGCGGTGTGTCATCCCGTCGCTCCAGCGCGCTCGTTCGGTCCGGAATCCAGCGGTCCGGAATCCGGCTGTCGTGCCCACAGCACGCCGCCCAGGTCGTGCCGCCCGGCGCGCAGCACCGAGCAGCCCGTGGCCGGGAACCCCCGCTCGCGCAGCCGGGTCAGCCACGTCCAGCGGTCCGTCCCGCCGCCGTCTGCGTATACCCCGGTGGAACCGTCCAGGAAGGACAGCAGCGGGCCCAGCGGCCACACCGGGCCGCCGGCCGCGGGCCCGTGCGGGAGTACGAGCAGCGAGCCGTCCCCGAAGCGGGCTTCGGTGCCCAGCGGCACGGGTGGTCCCTCGTATCCGTGGCGGGCCGCCACGTCCGCGGCCAGTTCCGCGTGCGCCGCCAGGGGCCACTCGGTGAGGAGTGTCCTGTGCCAGCGGGCCTTGGCCCGGGACAGCTCCGCGTCGTCCTCGTCGCCCTCGTCGTGCCAGTGCTCCCGCATGAAGTCGAGGGCGCCGAAGACGACTTCGCCGTCCGCCCGTGGGGGGCGGTCCCCGGGAGAGGCCCAGGCGGCCAGCGCGCGCAGGCCGGGACGCTCGGCCCCTGTGCGCAGCAGGTCGTGCGCGGTGGCCGCGGCGTGGTGCAGCAGCCGTTCGTACCGTGCGGGAGCCAGGCGGCGCACGGCAAGGCCCCGGCCCATCGCCGTGCGCCGGGGCTTGCCGGTGGAGGTCGCCAGGAACCCGCCGAACTGGATCGCCGACGGCCGCAGCGGCGCCCGTTCGTACAGTTCGCGCACGGCGGAGACCGGCTGGTCCGTGGCGACCAGACCGATGTCCTGGCCGAGCGTGGGTTCGTCCACCGCGACGGCCGCGAACCGGCCGGACAGACCGGCCTCGCGCCAGCGGTGCTCGATGTCGAGCGGGTAGTACTTCTCCCCGGCCCGGTTGATCCGCTCCCCCGCGCGGCCCCGGAGGACCAGCAGGCCGTCCCGCAGTTCGCCCAGGTCGCCGGTGCGCAGCCAGCCGTCGTCGGTGATCGCGGCCGCCGTGGCCGGCCCGTCCTGCCAGTAGCCGGCCATCAGGTCCGGCGTTCTGATCCACACTTCACCGGACTCCAGCCGCAGTTCGGTCTCCGGCAGCGGTGCCCCGACCGGGGGCGTGTGCTCCAGGTACTGGTCGCGGAACCCGGCGTCGTCGAGCCGGGGCATGGTGAAGCTGAAGTTGACCGCCTCGGTCAAGCCGTAGCCCTGCCGCAGGCGCGGGCCGTAGCGGCGGTGGAACCGGCGGGCGAGATCGCTGGTCAGCGGGGCGGCCGCGGTGATCAGGTACTCCAGGCCGTCCGGCCAGTCGGGGCCGGCCTCCAGCAGGTCCGCCAGCAGGGCGGGCACGATCGAGGCGGTCCGGACCCCGCCGGCGTCCAGCGCCGCGAAGTACCCGGCCGGGTCGAAGCCGGCCGGGTCGAAGGCGGCCTGCAGGGTCAGCGGCGTGCCGGTGAGGTGCGTGCCGAGCAGCGACATGACCAGCGCGTTGCAGTGATACAGCGGGAGGCAGGTCCCGTGGGGGCGCTGCGGTGTCAGTCCGTGCAGTGCCGCGGTCTTGGCGGCGTTGCCCAGGACGGCTCGCCGGCCGAGCATGACCCCTTTCTGCGGGCCGGTGGAGCCCGAGGTGAACATGATGAAGGCCAGGTCGTCCGGGGCCGGGGCCGGGGCCGTGGCCAGGCCCGTGCGGACCTCCGGCAGGCCGGTGCGGTGCAGCCCGCGGACGTCCACCAGGGCCGCCGCGGAGACGCGCTCGGCGATGCCCGTGACGGCCCGGTCGGTGGTGCGGGGGTGCAGGGGGACCGCGACGAGGCGCAGGTCGAAGCAGGCGAGCAGCACGTCCGCCAGTTCGCGGCCGCTGGGCAGCCGGATCACCACCCGCGCGCCCGCGGGCAGCCCGGCGAGGGCACCGGAATGGGTACGGGCGCAGGAATCAGTGGGGGCGCCGGAATCGGTGCGGGTCAACGCTGCCTCCTCAGCAGATCGCGGAGCTGGATCCCGACTTCGTGCACGTGCTGCGGCTGCATCGCCCGGTAGTGGCGCGCGGTGACGTACCCGACGGTCAGGTCGCCACCGATGTGGGGCCGCCACAGTTCGTGGTTCGGGACGGGGCGCGGCCCGTCCCCCGTCGCTTCGATGTAGGTGGCGTCGCCGGGGTAGTGCGGGAGCCGGTGGGCCCGCGCGAGCTTGTCGTGGTGACGCGACACCGCGATGACACGGCGGATGTCGTCCTCGGTGAACCGGGCGAACACGCTTCCCTCCCGGCGCAGCAGTGCCGAGACGGTCGCGAAGTCCAGGCCCGTCGTGGCCCAGCGTTCGTCGTCCAGGCCCGCGGCCGTCAGCAGCACCCGGTGGATGCGCTGGTCGTTGATGGGCTCTTCCGGTGCGGCCGCGGCGTCGGCGGCCGTGTCCACCAGGCACAGCGCGCCGGCCGGCTCGCCGAGCTCGTGCAGCCGGACCGCCATCGCGTGGGCCACCAGCCCGCCGAAGGACCAGCCGACGAGGTGGTACGGGCCGCGGGGGCGGACCGAACGCATCAGGTCCACGTAGCGCTCGGCCATCGCTTCGACGCTGCCGGGCAGGTCGCCCACCCCGCCGGGTCCCTCGGCCTGGATGCCGTACACCGGGTGGTCCCGGTCGATGTGCCGCAGCAGCCCCGCGTACAGCCAGCTGATCCCGCTGAGCGGGGGCGCGCAGAACACCGGCGCCGCCGGGCCGCCCGTGCGGAACGGCACGAGGTGCGCGGGCGCCTTCTCCGGCGACGCCCGGTTCAGGAGACGGGTCAACGCGGCGGGGGTGGCCGCCTCGAAGACGTTCCGGATCGTCGGTTCCAGCCCGAGCACGGTCCGTACCCGGTCGGTCAGCCGCGCCGCCAGGAGCGAGTGCCCGCCCAGTTCGAAGAAGTTGTCGCCGGGACCGACCCGGGGCAGGTCCAGCACGTCGGCGAAGAGTCCGCACATGAAGTGCTCGTCGAGGTTCTCCGGAGGCGCCGGGTCTCCCGCGGGGGCCCAGTCCGGTTCGGGCAGCCGGTCGCGCAGCAGCTTCCCGTTGGGGCTGAGGGGGAGTTCGTCCAGCCCGACGAGACGGGCGGGCAGCATGTAGTCCGGCAGGTGCGCGGCCAGGTGCGCGCGCACGGAGCGCAGGTCGGCGCCGGCGGGGACGACGTAGCCGACCAGGCGGCGGTCGTCGGCCTTCCGGTCGTGTACGGCCACCGCGGCCGCGTCGACGTCCTCGTGGCGGGCGAGCACGGCCTCGATCTCGCCGAGTTCGACGCGGTGGCCGCGGATCTTGACCTGATCGTCGGTCCGTCCGTGGAAGCGCAGGACGCCGTCGGAGGTCCACGACGCGAGATCGCCGGTGCGGTACATCCGGTGGCCCTCCGGTCCGAAGGGGTCCGGGACGAACCGGGTCGCGGTCAGCCCCGGCCGGTGCAGGTATCCCGTCGCGACACCGGCGCCGGCCAGGTAGAGCTCGCCGGCCACGCCCGGGGGCACCGGCTGCAGCCGGGCGTCGAGGACGTAGCACCGGGTGTTCCACAGGGGACGCCCGAGCGGCACCGTGGCGCCCGCCGCGCGGCCGACCGGGTGGGTGGTCGACCAGACGGTCGTCTCCGTCGGGCCGTAACAGGCCAGCAGCGACGCCGTGCGGCCGGACAGCGCCGCGGCCGGTTCCGCGGGTACGGCTTCGCCGCCGATGACCGCGCGGACGTGGCGCAGCCGCTCCGGCCCCCGGGCCACGAGGGCCTGCCACAGCGACGGGGTCGCCTGCATCACGGTGACCCCGTGCCGGTCGAGCAGCGCGGACAGTTCGCCGGGCTCGCGCAGCGCGCCCTGGCCGGCGAGCACCATCGTGGCGCCGGTGACCAGGGGCAGCCACAGCTCGGGCTGGGACATGTCGAAGCCCGCGGGCGCGGCGGCCAGGACCCGGTCGGCCGCACCGACCGCCAGCTGCTCGCGCAGCGCGAGCACGAGGTTCGTCAGCGCGCTGTGGGGCACGACGACGCCCTTCGGCCGCCCGGTGGAGCCGGAGGTGTACGTCACGTACGCCGTGTTCCGCGGCACGACCGCCGGTTCCCGGGCACCGGTGCTGACGGTGAGCCCGCCGTCGAACCCATCGTCGTCGTCCACCGCGTTGCACACCGCGTTGCACACCACCAGCAAGGGGCGGGCGTCCGCCAGCAGCGCCGCCTTCCGCCGCGGCGGCAGCGCGGGGTCGACGGGCAGCCAGGCGGCACCCACCGACTGGACCGCGAGCAGCGCGGCGGGCAGGTCAAGGTCACGCCTCAGCTCCAGTGCGATCAGGCTGCCCGGGCCGGCTCCGCGGGCGCTCAGCTCCGCCGCGATCAGGGGCACCCGCTCGGACAGCTCCCGGTAGGTGCACACGCTCTCCCCGTGCCGTACGGCCGGTGCGTCGGGAGCACGGAGCACCTGTGCCGCGAACAGCCCGGCCACGGTGGTTTCGGGCACCTCGTGGGCGGTGGCGTTCCAGCGGAAGATCATCTGCTCCCGCTCGCCGGCGACGAGGACCGGAAGGTCGGCGACCGGGCGGTCCGGCTCCGCCACCGCCGCCCGCAGCAGCCGTTCCAGCCGTGCGAGCAGCAGACGGGCGGAGGCGGGGGCGAACAGTTCGGTGTCGTACTCCAGCTCGCCTTCGACACCGGCCGCCGCACCGTGGTCGCCGTGGCGCGGGCGCAGGCTCCACAGCAGGTCCATGCGGGAGGCGCCGCCGGGCGCGGCGAACGGCTCGGCGCGCAGCCCCGGCAGGTCGAACACGGGGGGCGGCGTGTCCTGGAAGGCCAGCATCACCTGGAAGACGGGGTGGGCGGACAGCGAGCGCGGCGGGTTGACCGCCTCGACCACCGCCTCGAACGGCACTTCCTGATGGGCGAAGGCGTCGAGATCGGTGGCCCGGACCCGCTGCAGCAGTTCGGCGAACGTCGGTGTTCCGCCGAGGTCGGTGCGCAGCACCACCGTGTTGACGAAGCAGCCGACGGTCTCGTGCAGCGCCTCGTCGTGCCGTCCGGCCACCGGTGTGCCGATGGGGATGTCCGCACCGGCGCCGAGCCGTGACAGCAGCGCGGCGATCGCAGCGTGCATCACCATGAACAAGCTGCAGCCGGTGGACCGTGCGAGCCGCTCCAGCCGCGCGTGCAGGCCGGCGTCCAGGGCGAAGCCGACGGTCTCCCCGCGGTGCGCGGACACCTGGGGCCTTGCGTGGTCGAAGGGCAGCGCGAGCGCCTCCGGGGCTCCGCGCAGCCTCTCCTTCCAGTAGGCGGTCCCGGCACTGAGGTCGGTGCCGTGCTGCCGGAGGGCGTAGTCCGCGTACTGCACGGGGCGGCCGGTCCACTGCGGGGCCCCGCCCGCGGCGCGTGCCCGGTACGCGGTCGACAGGTCGCGGGCCAGCGGAGCCAGTGACCAGCCGTCGGCGGCGATGTGGTGCAGGAGGATCAGCAGCACGTACCGCTCGGGTGCGGTCTCGAAGAGCACGGCCCGGACCGGGAGTTCGCTGCCGAGGTCGAAGACGTGCGCCGCCGCTTCGGCGAGCAGGCCGGGCAGCTCGGCCTCCGACGTGGTCACCACCTCGAACGGCAGCTCCTGCGCACCGCCGATGCGCTGGTGCGGCTCGCCGCCGGTCTCGGCGATGGTGGTGCGCAGGCTCTCGTGGCGGACGAGCACGTCGCCGAGGGCCGCGCGCAGGTGACTGGGTGCCAGGGGGCCGCTCAGCCGGGTCGCGAAGGACATGTTGTAGACCGAGTTGGGGCCGGCGAAACGGCTGAAGAACCACAGCCGGCGCTGCGCGGGCGAGAGCGGGATCCGCTCCGGCCGCGCGGCCGTGGCGAAGGCGGCACGCGGGGTGCCGGCCGGCTCCGGAAGGCGCTTCGCCAGGTCGGCGACGACCGGGGCGTCGAACAGGGTACGGATGCTCAGCTCGGAGCCGGTCTCCGCCCGCACCCGGTTGATCAGGCGGGTGGCCAGCAGCGAATGCCCGCCCAGATCGAAGAAGCTGTCCTCCGCGCCGACCTCGGGGACCCCCAGCGTCTCGGCGAACAGCGCGCACAGGAGCCGTTCCCGGTCGGTCGCCGGCGGGCGGCTCGCCCGCACCGCGGACTCCGGTCGCGGCAGGGCCCTGCGGTCCAGCTTGCCGTTGCCGGTCAGCGGGATCTCGTCGACCGGCAGGATGAACGCGGGCACCATGTGCGCGGGCAGGACCGTCCGGGCGTACTCGCGCAGCTCGCCGGGTGCCGGCTCCCCCTTCGTCACGGCGTAGCAGAGCAGCCGGCCGCCGTCGGCGTCCGCGTCCGCGAGCACCACGGCGCGGTCCACGGCGGGGTGCTGTTCGAGGACGCGCTCGACCTCCCCGGGCTCGATCCGGTAGCCGCGGATCTTGACCTGGTGGTCCGTCCGGCCCAGGTACTCCAGCGTGCCGTCGGCCCGGCGCCGCGCAAGGTCCCCGGAGCGGTACATGCGGGCACCGGGCGCGCCGAAGGGGTCGGCGACGAAACGGCTCGCGGTCAGCCCGGGGCGTCCCAGGTAGCCTCGCGCCACCCCGGGACCGGCCACGTAGATCTCACCGGGGCAGCCGGGCGGGACCGGCCGCAGCGCGTGGTCCAGCAGGTGCAGGCGCAGGTCGGGCAGCGCGGTGCCGATGACGCCGGCGGTCTCGCCGGGGTCGGTCAGCTCGGCGTAGGTCGCGTGCACGGTGGTCTCGGTGATCCCGTACATGTTGACGAGCCTCGGCCGACCGGGGCCGTGCCAGGAGCGGATGCGCGTGGGTTCCAGCGCCTCACCGGCGAACGTGACGACCCGCAGGGCGGGCAGCGCGCCCGGCTCCGCTTCCGCTTCGGCCTGCATGAGCTGGTAGAACGCCGACGGGGTCTGGCTCAGCGCGGTGACCTGTTCCCGGGCGAGCAGCGCCAGGAGTTCCCGCGGCGACTTGGCGACGTCGTCCGGCACCACCACCAGGCGGCCGCCGCGGCCGAGCGCCGTCCACATCTCCCACACCGAGACGTCGAAGGCGTAGGAGTGGAACAGCGTGTGCACGTCGTCGTCACCGAAGCCGAACCGGGCGTCGGTCACCGCGAGCAGCCGCCCGACGTTGTGGTGCGACACCACGACGCCCTTGGGCGTTCCGGTGGAGCCCGAGGTGTAGATCGCGTAGGCGACGCCGTGGGGGGCCACGGCCCGGCCGAGGTCGTCCGACGGGTAGCGGGCGGCCGGGTCGGTGGCGTCGAGGACGATCTGCGCGTCCGGCACCGCGAGCGGCTCGGAGGTCACCACGAGCACGGGGGCGGCGTCGGCCAGCACCTGCCGCAGCCGCTCCTGCGGGAGGGCCGGGTCCAGGGGCAGATACCCGGCTCCCGACTTCAGCACGGCCAGCACCGCGACCACGAGGTCCGTCGAACGTCCGAGCACCAGGGCCACCAGGCGTTCCGGCCCGGCCCCGCGCGCGACGAGGAGCCGCGCGAGACGGTTCGCCCGCGCGTTGAGCTCCCCGTACGACAAGGTGGCGTCCCCGCAGGTGAGGGCGGGGGCCGCCGGCCGGCGGCGCACCTGCTCCTCGAACAGCGCGGGCAGGGCTACCGGGGTCGTCCGCACGCCGGTGTCCGCCGGCTCCTCCTGCTCGTCCGGGAGCAGCAGACCGAGCTGCCCCAGCCGCGCCTCCGGATGCGCGGTGATCCGGTGGAGCAGCGCGCCGAGGCGGTCGAGCAGGCGGCGGGCCCCCTCCTCGTCGAGCAGGTCGGCGCTGTGGTCGAGGCGGAGCCGCAGGCGGCCGCGGCCCGGCATGGCGATCAGCGTCAGGGGGTAGTGCGTGCCGTCCCGGCCCTGGACGTCCCGGATGTCGAGGCCGGGCACGAGATCGCGCAGGGCGCCCTCGTCGATCGGGTAGTTCTCGAAGACCACGACGGTGTCGAAGAGTTCGGCGTGCCCGGCGATCGACTGCAGCCGCGTCAGGTCGGCGTGCTGGTGCTCCAGCGTGGACAGTTGCTGGGCGCGCAGCCCGGCGAGGCTCTCGGCGACCGAGCGGCGCGGATCGAGGCGGACCCGCACCGGCACGGTGTTGATCAGGAGGCCGATGATGCGTTCCGCACCGGGCAGTTCCGCCGGTCTGCCCGAGACCGTCGCGCCGAACACCACATCGTCGCGGCCGGTCATGGCGCCGAGCAGGACGGCCCACGCCAGCTGGACGACGACGTTGGCGGTCAGCCCGTACTGGCGTGCCACGGCGTCGATCCGTGCGCTCGTGGCGTCGTCCAGCTCCGCTGTCAGCCGGTGGCGGGCCGCGGCCGAACCGCGCCGCCCCGCGGTGCCGACGAGCGTCGGACCGTCCACGGAGGACAGCAGCGCGCGCCAGGCGGCCTCGTCCGCGCGGGAGTCCCTCGTCGACAGCCAGTCGAGGAAGTCGCGGTACGGCGTCGCGGGCGGGAGCGCGTGGCCGGCGTAGAGCGAGAACAGCTCCTCGATCAGGATCGGCATGGACCATCCGTCCAGGAGGAGGTGGTGCGTGGTCAGGACGAAGGTGTGCCGCGCGTCGGCGTGGTGCAGCAGGGCCGCGCGGACCAGCGGGGGGCTGGCGAGGTCGAACCGTCTCCTGCGGTCGGCGTCGAGGAAACGCTCCAGGTCCTCGTGCGCGGGTATCTCCTGCCATTCCACGGCGAAGTCCGGGACGACCACCTGGACCGGACGCCCCGACGGACCGTGCCGCACGCCCGCGGAGAGCTGGGGATGGCGCAGCAGCAGGCGGTGGAGGGCGTCGCGCAGCGCGGCGGGGTCCAGCGCTCCGCCCAGCTCGAAGACGAACTGGACGAGGTACGGGTCGGTGCCGTCGTGGTCGTAGAGCGAGTGGAACAGCAGTCCCTGCGCCAGCGGCGGCAGGGGCAGCTCGCCCGTCGCCCGGGCGCGGCCCCGCCGCGCCAGCGCTTCGAGCACGTCGAACCAGCGGCGCGCGAGCCCGGAGATCCGCTCCTCGGTGAGCAGTTCGCCCGGCCAGGACCAGTGCGCCACGAGCCGGGGGCCGTCCGGCCGGTCGGTGATCACCGTGTCGAGTTCCACGGTGTGGCCCAGCGCCAGCTTGCCGCCGGTGGCCGGGCCGAGCACCGAGGGGCCGGCCGGCACCGCCCAGTCGCCGGCACCGCCGACGTCGAACCGGCCCAGGTAGTTGAACGCGAACTGCGGCGCCGGCCGGGCGGCCAGCGCCGGAGCGGTCTGCGGGTTGAGGTGGCGCAGCAGTCCGTAGGTCAGGCCGGCGCGCGCGGCGTCCCGTACGCAGGACCGCACCATGGCCACCGCGCCGTCCAGCGCGGCCGGATCGGTGCGGGTGTCCGCCCAGGAGCAGCCGGGATCGAGCACCACGGGGCACAGGGTGGTGAACCAGCCGACCGTGCGGGACAGGTCCAGGTTGGCGGCGAATTCCTCGCGACCGTGGCCTTCGAGGTCCACCAGCAGTGCGTCCGGTCCCTCCCGCCAGTCGGCGGCGGCCAGTGCGAACGCGGTCAGCAGCAGTTCGTGCACCGAGCAGTCGAAGGCCGCGGTCGCGTCGCTCACCAGACGCGCGGTGAGCGCGCCCGGCAGGGTGACGGAGTGCCGGCGCCGGGTGTCCTCGGTGTCCACCGCACCGTCCAGCGCACGGCCGGCGACGGGGGGATCCTCGGGTATCGCCTGCCACCGGGAGAAATCCCCGAGGACGGACGGGTGGTGCGCGTACTGGACCAGTGCCTTCGCCCACTGGGGGAAGGAGGTCCCCGTCGGCTGCAGCCGCGGTGTGCGCCCGTGCCGGACGGCCTCCCACGTGGCGCGGAGGTCTTCCTGGAGGATGCGCCAGGAGACGCCGTCGACGGCGAGGTGGTGCACGGTGAGGGTCAGTTCGCCCGGTTCCGCCGGTCCGGGGTCCTGCCAGCTCGCGCGGACCACTTGGCCGTTCCCCGGGTCGGGCATGGTGCCCGGCCGGTTCAGCTCGACGGTGGTGTGCGGCAGCACTTCCAGGCTCCACAGCCCGTCCACTGCCTTCAGCGACAGCCGCAGCATCCCGTGGTGGTCGACCAGCGCCTGCACCACCGCGCGCACTTGCTCTTCGGTCATGCCCGCCGGAGTGCGTACGGTCAGGGACTGGACGAAGCCGTCGACCGGGCCGCCGCGTTCGCGCAGCCAGTGCATGACGGGCGTGAGCGGGACCGTGGGATCGTCCGCGTCGCCCAGCGCGATCCGGTGCCCCGGTTCCGGCACCGCTGCGATGCCGTCGGCGAGCGCGGAGACGGTGGGCGTGCGGAACACGTCCGGGGTGCTGACGGCCAGACCGGCCCGCTGCGCCGCACCGGCGAGCTGGATCGCCTTGATGCTGTCGCCGCCGAGCTGGAAGAAGTCCTTGTCGAGCGGAACGCTCTCCAGGCCGAGGACCTCGCCGAACAGCTCTGCCAGCCGCTGCTCGGCAGCCGTGCGGGGCGCCCTGGGCACGTCCGTGCTCCCGGACTCCGGAGCGGGCAGCGCGCGCCGGTCCAGCTTGCCGTTGCGGGTCAGCGGCAGCCGGTCCACCGCCACCACGGCCGACGGCACCATGTACGGGGGCAGCCGGTCCGCCACGCTGCCGAGCAGCCGCGTCGTGTCACCGGACGCGGCCACGTAGGAGACCAGCCGCCGCACCCCCGGCCGGTCCTCGCGCAGGATCGTCGCGGCCTGCCGCACCCCGGGCTCGGCCAGGAACGCGGCGTCGATCTCCCCCGGTTCGATCCGGTAGCCGCGGAGCTTGATCTGCCGGTCGGCCCGCCCGGCGAACTCCAGCCGCCCGTCGCGGTTCCAGCGGGCCAGATCGCCCGTGCGGTAGACGCGGGCGCCGGGCGGCCCCGACGGGTCCGCCACGAAACGCTCGGCGGTCGCGGCCGCCCGCCCGAGGTAGCCGCGCGCGACCCCCGCGCCCCCGAGGTACACCTCGCCCACCACGCCGGGCGGTACCGGCCGCAGCGCGTCGTCGAGCAGCAGCACCCGCTTGCCGTCCAGCGGCGTGCCGATGGGCACCGCGCCGGCGTCCTCCGCCAGCTCCTCGACGGCGAACCTGGTCCCGAACACCGTGGTCTCGGTGGGCCCGTAACCGTTGACGACGGTGAGCTCCGGCAGCGCGGACCGCACGGCACGCACCGCCGCCGGGGACACCACGTCACCGCCCGTCCAGACCTGGCGCAGCCCGCCCAGACAGCCGGGGTCCTCGGTGGCGAAGGCGTTGAACAGCCCGGCGGTCAGCCACAGTCCGGTGATCCCGGTGGCGGCCGTGATCCGGGACAGTGCGGCCGGGTCCAGCCTCCCCGGCGGGGCGACGACCACCTCACCACCGGTCAGCAACGGCACCCACAGTTCCAGGTTGAACGCGTCGAAGGCGTGCGGCGAGTGCAGCAGCACCCGGTCCGCGCCGCCCTCGGACCACCACCGGTCGGCGGCGAGCGCGGCCAGGTTGCCCTGCGTGACGGCGACCCCCTTGGGACGCCCGGTGGAGCCGGAGGTGAACATCACGCACGCCAGTGCGTCCGGCGTCGCCGGGGGCTCCCCGGCCGCGGTTTCCCGTGCCCGTACGTCCAGTTGCCGCACGCCACGGTCACGTGCCGACGCGACGATGCGGTCCCCTTCGGTGGTCCGGTCGGTGAGCAGCACCCGTGCTCCCGCGTCGGACAGCACCGCTTCCTGCCGGGAGAGCGCGTCGTCCCGTTGCAGGGGAACATAGGCCGCGCCCGCCTTCACCACCGCGAGCGCCGCGACGACCAGGTCCACCGATCGCTCCAGCAGCAGCGCGACGGTCCGCTCCGGGCCCGCGCCGGCGGCGGTGATCGCGGCGGCCAGCGCCGAACTCCGCGCGTCCAGCTCGCGGTAGGTCAGCCGCTCCCCCGTCCCGGCCGAGCGGACCGCGACCGCGTCGGGCGTACGGGACGCCTGTGCGGCGAAGCAGCCGGCGGCCGTGCCGGCGGGCGCGGCCGACGTGCGCTGGCCCGTGCCCAGAGCGGCGGTGTGCCGGCGCTCCCGGGCCGTGGACGCCGCCACCCGCGCCGGTGGGGTCTCCCGGCCGGCCACCGCCACCTGCCGCAGCACGTGCAGGAAGCGGTCGGCGACGTCCTGCAGCAACTCCTCGTCGTGGTTGCCGGGATTGGCGTCGAAGTCGAGGCGCAGCACGCCGTCGCCACGGTCGTAGGCGACGATCGAGAGGTCCTCGGACGGCGGCGCCTGCAGGTTGTGGGCGGTCGCCGTCGTCGGGCCGAACCGCAACGGCCGGTCGAACCGCTGGATGTTGAGCACCGGGCCGAAGAACTTCCGGCCGTCCTCGGGGTAGCCCAGCTCGCGCCGCAGGTGCTCGCCCCGGTACCGCTGGTGGCGGCGCACCAGCCGCAGCTCGCCGGCGACCTGGTCGAGGAGGGCGCCGAGGGGGGCCGCCGGATCGACGTGCAACCGCAGGGGGAGGACGTTGGCCGACATCGCGGGCACGGTCCGGGCGAGTGCGGCCGGACGGCCGGCGACCGGCAGGCTCAGGACGACGTCACGGCTGCCGGTCACCGCGTGCAGGTGGACAGCGGTCGCCGCGGTGAGCAACCGGGTCCAGCGGTGCCCCAGTCGTTGCGCGCCGTCCCGCAAACCGGCGAACTCCTCCGCCGGCAGCACCCTGGTCAGCCGCAGCGAGCGGGTCGTGGCTGCGGCCGCGTGGGTGCCGAGGCTCAGGAAGTCCGGCCGCCCTGCCAGTCGCTCCAGCCACCAGTCCCGGTCCGCGGCGCGTTCGGCGGCCTCCCGGTAGGCGGCCTCGGCGTGCACCAGCGAACGGAGCCCGGCCCAGCCGCTCTCCGGAACGGCGCGCCCGTCGTGCAGAGAGCTGTAGACCTCGGCGACGCGTTCGGCGAACAGGGCCATGCCCGCCCCGTCCAGGGCGATGTGGTGAACCCGGTGGTACACCATTGAGCGGTCGTCGGTCACCCGCAGCACGGCCCCCAGGAACAACGGCCCGGCGTCGCTGCCCCCGGCCTTGGCCATCTCGGCCCGCATCCACTCCAGTGCGGCGGCGTCCGGGGCGGGCTCTCCCCTGAGGTCGACCACTTCCACGGTGTGTTCCGGATCCCGGAGGAGCCGTTGCACCGGCGAGGAACCCGTCGCTTCGACGATGCGGACGTTGACCCCCTCGCAGTCGGCAGCCGCCCTGGTGACCGCGGCGGCCAGGAGGCCGACGTCGACATCGCCGTCCAGAACGAGGTATTCGGCCCATTGGTAGGCGCCGGGACGGCTGCGCCCGGCACGCTCCGCCAGCCAGACGCCGAGTTGAGCCTCGGACAGGGGTAATTCAGGACAGCCTTCGGGCATGAGTATGAGCATCCCTATCGGTCTTGCCGACGTGACGCCGGCGACTGCCGTTCGGATGTGCGCGGTTGATCAAGTGGCCCGCTCCATCGAAACACAGCAGGCAATGGGCGAGTAAAGACGCGGCAATATGGGCTATGTCACGTTTACTTGAAGCCCTCCCGGGACGTGCGGAGGAGAGAGCACCGCACCCGCCGCCACAGGGGACGTCATACGTCGAACGACCACCACGGGGCGGGAAGGAAGGTGGACACCGTGGGCCGGGGCGTGGGAACGTGCAGCGCTTCGGTGAGACGTATCGCGTAGACGGGGCGGGCCGGTCGGTCCGGTTCCCGCGCCGCCTGCGGTGCCGGTTCAGCAGGGCCGGCAGTATTCGCTGAGAGGGAGTGACCGGATGAGCAGCAATCCCTTCGAGGACCCCGACGCCACATACCTGGTTCTGGTCAACGACGAGGGACAGCATTCGCTGTGGCCCTCATTCGCCGACGTCCCGGCGGGCTGGCGGACCGTCCTCGAGGAGACCGGTCGCGAGGCGGCACTCGAGTACGTCGACACCCACTGGACCGACATGCGCCCCAAGAGCCTCGTCCAGGCCATGGAGGGCCCCGGCGCATCCTGACACGCGCCCGGTGGGGCCGGGGGGGACCCGGCCTCGCCGGCTAGGCCCCGTCCACCGGTGGCGGCAGTTCGGCGAGCGCCTTGAGCTGCTCCGCTGTCATCTCCGCCGGGATCGGCACCGGAGGCGCCGTCCGCAGTGGCGGGATCCAGCCGGTCGCCGCCTCCCAGCGGCGTACGACCTTCGCCGGGGCGCCCGCGACCACCGCGTGGTCGGGGACCTCCCCGCGGACGACGGAGCCCGCGGCGACCACCACGTTCCGGCCGAGGCGGGCGCCGGGCAGTATCACCGCGCCGGTGCCCAGCCAGCTGCCGGAGCCTATGGAGACGGGCGCGCTGCGCGGCCACTGCCTGCCGATGGGCTGGTGCGGGTCGTCGTAGGAGTGGTTGTCGCTGGTGACGTAGACGTACGGGCCGCAGAAGACGTCGTCGCCGAAGGTCACCGGCTGCGAGGCCACGACGTGGCTGCCCCGGCCGAGGACGACGCCGTTGCCCAGCCGGAGCACGGGGTCGGGCCCGAGGTCGAGGCCGGGCATCATCCCGGCGGTGAGGGTGACCTGCTCGCCGATGATGCAGTGGTCGCCCAGCTCGATCCAGCGCTCGCCGAAGACCGTGCCGAGCGGGAAGGCCAGCCTGGTCGCCGGACCGATCCGGCGGAAGCGGTACGGGCCCGGCCGCTCGGCGGTCACCGCACCCGCCTCCTGGACCCACCGCCAGCCGCGGTGGACCGCGCGGGACGCGGCACGACGCCCCCACGCCCGCAGGGCGGCGGAGGCGTCGGAAGAGAACGTGTTCCGGTTCTTCGGCACCCGGACACGGTAATCGGCCGGGTGCCGGCCGGCCGCCGGGGTGACCTGTGATCTTCACCCCACCGGCCGGCCGGACCGATCACCCTCCGAGGGCCGCCCGGACCTCGTCGCGCAGCAGCTCGACGTAGTCGCGCGTCCAGCCCTCGACGGTCTCCCGGTCCCACAGGTCGGACGAGTACTCGGCCATCCCCGCTAGCACGTCGCCCGCCGGGACGAGCCCGAAGGTGAGCTCCGCCCGGGAGGCCGCGGGCGCGAGGTCCTCGACGGCCACGGTCAGCCCCGGCATCTCGATGTCGGTGTCCAGCGAGCTCTGGTACGCGAAGCCCACCGCGAGCCGGTCCGGCATGTCCACCCCCTCCCGCTGCATGAGGGGGGCGAGGCGCCGCGGCGGCAGGAGCTCGTCGATGCACTCCACGGACGTACGGGCGACCCGGTCCGTCAGCGCGGCGAAGGACGCCGCCTCGCCGTCGCGCACCCGCAGCGCGAACCCGGAGGTCGTGCAGGCCACGAGCGACTCGAACTCGCGCCGCTCCCGGTTGGCGTAGGAGATGCTGAACACGACGTCGGACTGGCCGGACTTCCGGGCCATCAGCCGGCCCAGCGCCGCCACGGTGACCACGTAGGGCGTCGTGCCCCTGCTGCGCGCCAGGCGCTCCACGTCCGCGCGCACGTCGGCGGGCACCGTGAACATCACGGCGCCGCCCCGCCCGCTCGCCTTCTCCGGTCGCGGCCGGTCCAGCGGGAGGTCGATGCCGAACGGCACGCCGTCCAGCTCCCGCCGCCAGAACTCCAGTTTGCGCTCGTCGGCGGCCGGGTCGGCGTGCTCGCGCTGCCAGCGCGCGTACGCGCCCGGCTGCAGCGGCTCGGGTGCCAGCCCGTCGGGCAGGCCCTTCGCGGCGGCGCCGTAGAGCGCGGCCAGCTCCTTCAGCACCAGGCTGACGGCCCACCCGTCGCACACCGCGTGGTGCAGGACGAACAGCAGCACCCAGGTGCGCTCACCGGCCCGCAGCAGACGCAGCCTCGGCCCCGCTCCGGCGGCGAGGTCGAACGGCGCCTCGGCGGCCTCGGCGGCGATCCGCTCCAGACCCGCCTCGCGCTCCCCCGCGGGCAGCCCGCTCAGGTCCTCGACGGGCAGGTCGACGGGCCCGGCGGGCAGCATCTCCTGCTGCCAGTCGTCGTCGCCCGCCGGGACGATGCGGGTGCGCAGGCCCTCGTGCCGCGCGACGAGCCCGGTCAGGGCGGTGCGCAGCGCCGCCACGTCCAGGTCGCCGGTGAGGGTCAGGCGCATGGCGACGTTGAACACCTGCGGGAGGGGGTGGCCGAGCTGGCCCGTGGCGAAGCGGATCTGCTGCTCGGTGGCGGGGGCCCGGTGCTCCACGGCGTCACCGAAGACCACTCCCGCGTCCGCGTCCTCCTGCGACGAGGGTGATCCGGACAGGAAGGCCGCCATGGCCCGCAGGGTCGGCTCCTCGTAGAAGCGCACCATCGGGTACTCGGTGCCGAACTCCTCGCGGGCCCGGTTGACCAGCCGGATCGCGGTGATGGAGTGGCCGCCGAGGTCGAAGAACGAGGCGTCGGGGGCGATGGCGCCGGCGTCGGTGCCGAACTCCGCGGCCCACAGGGCGCGCAGCCGCCGCTCGACGTCGTTCCGGGGCGCGGGCGCTGCGGATGCAGAGGGCACGGCCGGAGCGGCAGGGGTCGCGGCAGCGGATGCGGCCGGTGCTGCGGTGACGAGGTCCGGAGCCGGCAGGCCCGCGCGGTCCAGCTTGCCCGCCGCCGTCACCGGCAGCGCGGCCAGGACCGTCCAGGCGCGCGGCACGAGGTACTCGGGCAGGCGCTCGGCCAGGGCGTCGGCCATGAGGTCGGCGAACGCCTGCCGGTCGTCGGCCCCGTCCCCCACCGGGTCGGCGGGGACGGCGAAGGCGGCGAGGTACGCCTCGCCCCGGCCGTTGCGGCGCGCCAGGACGACGGCCTCGCGCACCCCGTCCAGGGCGTTGAGCGCGCGGGAGACCTCCTCCGGCTCGACGCGGTAGCCGCGGATCTTCACCTGGTCGTCGGTGCGGCCGCGGAACTGCAGCCTGCCGTCGGCGGTCCAGCGCACGAGGTCGCCCGTGCGGTAGAGCCGGGCGTCCGGGCCGCCGTCGGGGTCGGGCAGGAAGCGTCCTGCGGAGGCCTCGGGCCGGTTCAGGTAGCCGCGGGCCACGCCCGGTCCGCCGACGTACAGCTCCCCCGCCCCGCCGACCGGGACCGGCGCGCCGGACTCGTCCAGGACGCGCAGGCGCACGTTGTCGACGGGGCGGCCGATCGCGATCTCCTCGCCGCCGGCCTGCGGGCCGGGGTCGACCGTCCCGACGGTGCACAGCACGGTGACCTCGGTGGGCCCGTAGACGTTGACGACCTCGTACGGCGTGCCGGGGCGCGGCCGGGTGCGCATCACGTCACCGCCCAGGAGCAGGTGGCGCAGCGGCGGCTGGTCGTCCGGCGCGAGCTGCAGCACGGTCTCGCCGAGGGCCGTCGGCAGGATGGTGAAGGTGACGCCCTGAGCGGCGTACCAGCGGGCGAGCGCGAGCGGGTCCTTGCGGACGGCGTCGCCGGCGACGGCGACCGAGGCCCCCGCGGTCAGCGCCGGCCAGATCTCCATGACGGAGGCGTCGAAGCTCTGGCTGCAGACGACGGCGCTGCGGTCGGCGGCGGTGAAGCCGAAGCGGCGGTGCTGCCACGCGCACAGGTCGGTGACGGCGCCGTGCGGCACGGCGACGCCCTTGGGCGTACCGGTGCTGCCCGACGTGTAGATGACGTAGCAGAGGGACTCGCCGTCCACGGCGGGCGCCACAGGTGCCGTGCCGTCCGCGGTGCCGGCCGGGACGTCGTCGGGGGTGACGACGGTGACGCCGGCCGGAAGGCGGAGGTCCGCAGCCCGGTCGTGCGTGGACACCAGGGTGCGGGCGCCGGACTCGGCGAGCACCGTCTCGGCGCGGTAGCGGCCCAGTGCGGGGTCCAGGGGCACGTACGCGCGGCCGGTCTTGAGCGCCGCGAGCATGGCGACGACGAGGTCGGCGGAGCGCGGCAGCCACAGGGCGACGGGGGCGCCGTCGCCGCCCCGCTCCCGCAGCACGGCGGCCAGCCGCTCGGCCCGCTCCTCCAGCCCGCGGTAGGTCAGGACGGTGGCGCCGTCGATCACGGCGGTGGCGTCGGGCGCCGCCGCGGCCTGCCGGGCGACCAGTTCGTGGACGGTGCCGGTCGCCACCGGCCGCACCGGTCCGTTCTGCCATGCGGCCGGTACGGGGTCGCCGGGGGCGGCCGTCGCGGCGAGCCGGGACAGCGGGGCCTCCGGCGCCTCGACGGCGGCCGCGAGCAGGTCCCGGAAGGTGCCGAAGAACCGCTCGGCCGTCTCCGGGTCGAACAGGTCGGTGTTGTACTCCAGGTGGCAGCGGATGCCCTGCGGCTGGTCCGTGAAGTAGACGGTGAAGTCCGTCAGGGCCTTGTCCGGGCCCGCGTCCAGCGGCGTGGCCCGCACCCCGGGCAGCTCGAAGCGGAACGGCTCGCTGCTCTGGAACTCGGCGAGGACCTGGAAGACGGGGGTGCGGTCCAGGACGCGCGGCGGCGCGAGCTCGCGCACCACTGCCTCGAAGGGCACGCCCGCGTGGTCGTACGCGTCGAGGGCGCGGCCGCGCACCCGGTCCAGGAGCGCCGCGAAGGACGGGTCGCCGGAGAGGTCGAAGCGCAGGGCCAGGGTGTTGACGAAGAACCCGAGCAGGTCCTCGGCGTGCTGCGGCCGGTCCGAGATCGGGGTGCCGATGACGATGTCGTCCTGCCCGGTGACCCGGTGCAGCATGGCCACGTAGCCGGCGAGCAGGGTCATGAACAGCGTGCCGCGGCGGGCCCGGCTCAGCTCCCGCAGCCGCGTGGAGAGCTCCGGGTCCAGGGTGCGGAAGACGGCCCGGCCGTTGGACGTCATCACCGCCGGGCGCGGCCGGTCGGTGGGCAGGTTCAGGGCGGGCAGGCCGCCGCCGAGCGTCTCGCGCCAGTAGGCCAGGTCCGCTGCGGCCTCCGGCCCCTCCAGGGCGGCGGCCTGCTCGCGGGCGTGCTCGGCGTAGCTCCATGTCAGCTCGGGCAGGCCGAGCTCGGTGCCGTCGCGCCAGGCACGGTAGAGGGCGGACAGGTCCCGGGTCAGGACGGTCGCGGAGGCCGCGTCGACCACGATGTGGTGGAGGGACAGCACGAGGACGTGCGCGTCGTCGGCCAGCTTCACCAGCCGCGTGACGAACAGGGGCCCTTCCGCGAGGTCGAAGCGGCGGGCGCTCTCGGCCGCCAGGACCTCCTGCACCGCCGCCTCGCCCCGCCCCGTGCCGTCCACGACGGCGAAGTCGGGCTCGGCGGGGGCCCGTACGACCTGGCGCGGCTCGTTGCCGGTCTCCCGGAAGACGGTGCGCAGGCCTTCGTGGCGCGCCACCAGGCCGCGCAGCGCCGCGCGCAGGGCCGCCACGTCGAGGGGGCCGTCGAGCCGGATCGCCTTGGTCTCGTTGTAGGCGGTGCGGCCCGGCAGCATGCGCTCCAGGAACCAGATCCGCTGCTGGCCCGGCGAGAGCGGGGCGTCCGCGGGGGCGTCCGCGGGAGCGGGGACGGGCGCGGGGGTGAGGAGTGCGGCGGGCACGAGCGCCGGGGCCGGCGCCTGGGCCCCGCCCTCCGTCCCGGCCCCGGTACCGGCCGGGACCTGGCGGTGGCGGCGGCGCAGCGCGTCGATGTGGGTGAGGCTCGCCCGCAGTTCGTCCGGCGCGACGCCGAAGTCCACGAGCGAGACGATCTCGTCGGCGCCGGCCGCGGTCACCGTGTGCACCACGGACGAGACGCTGTCGACCGTGCCGATCAGCGCCCGCTGGTCGCAGTAGCGGTCGTACGCGCGGCGGAACACCACGTCGAGGTCGTCCTCGCTGAGCGAGGAGAGGTCCACGTTGTGCCCGAGGCTGTTGGTGACACCGCCGAACAGCGACAGGGACGCCCGCATGTAGCGCGACAGGGGTTCGTACGCCTCGGCCCGCGCGACGTCGTGACGGCCGGCGAGGTAGGTGTGCATCAGGACGGCCACGCGCCCGGCGGCCGGGTCCAGGCCGTGCTGCTCGCGGGTGCGGCGGTACAGCGCGACGTTCTCCGCGAGCTGTTCGACGCTCTGCGTCATCAGGTTGGTGACGACGCCGAGGTCGTGGCGGGCCGCCAGCTCGAACGAGGCCGGGTTGCCGACCACGGCGGTGTACATGGGCGGGGCGTCCTGGACGGGCCGCGGGAAGAGCCGCACGTCGGCCTCGCCGTCACCGGTGGTCCGGCGCAGCGCCTCGCCCCGCCAGAACCGCCGCACCTGCTCCAGCTGCTCGTACATCGCCTCCTTGTGCCGGCCGAAGCGCTCGGGGAAGAAGACGAAGTCGTTGGCGTGCCAGCCGCTGGCGATGCCGATGCCGACGCGGCCCCCGGAGAGGTTGTCCACCATCGACCACTCCTCCGCGACCCGGATCGGGTCGTGGATCGGCAGGACGACGGACCCGGCGTTGAGCCGGATGCGCGAGGTCTCCCGGGACAGGGCGGCGGCGAGCACGGCGGGGTTGGGAAAGAGCCCGCCGAAGGAGTGGAAGTGCCGCTCGGGCATCCACAGCGCGTGGAACCCGTTCCGGTCCGCGAACCGCGCGGTCTCCAGGAGCAGCTCGTACTTGCCCACGCGGGGTGCGGCGCCGGCGCCGGCGTCCTGCGGGTAGTCGCCGAAGAAGTAGACGCTGAAGTCGGGCGTACGGGGGGCTGCCTGCGGTGCGGCCGGTGCGGGGGTTGCCTGCGGCGCGGCCGGGGCGGAGGTTGCCTGCGGCGCGGCCGGGGCGGAGGTTCCCTGCGGCGCGGCCGGGGCGACGGCCGCGGCCGTGTTCCAGGCCATGGCGGCGACGCGCCGCCCGGGCCCGCGGGGCCCGTCGCCGGCGGAGTCCGCCTGCGGGCCGGGCCCGCCCGCCTCGTGCGGGCTTGAGGCCCGCTCCTGGCCGGGCCCGCCCAGCCCCTCAAGGCCGGGGACCTGCCCCGTGGCGGGCCGGCCCGTCTCCTGCGGGCCGGAAACCCGCTCCCGGCCGGGCTCTCCCGCCGCCTGCAGGACGGAAACCTTCCCCTCGCCGGGGACGCTCGGCTCCAGCGGACCGGAATCCCCTTCCTTTTCATGCCCGTTGGGGGCACCCCCAGCGGTAGCTGGGGGAGATTGAGGACCGGGGTCCGGGGCGGAGCCCCGGGGCGGTGCGGCCGGCTCCGGGGCCTTCGCGGCTACGGTGACCAGGTCCGCCAAGGACGCCCCACCCGCCGCAGGCGCCGCGCGGTGGGCGCCCGGAAAGAACCCCGCACCCCGAAGCTCCCGCAGGGAACCCTTCACCGCGTCCGCGATGAACTCGAGGTCGCCGTCCGAGTGCGCGGTGGAGAGGAAGAAGTTCCGCCACTCCCACACGTGCACACCGCGCAGCATCAGGTGGTGGTACAGGAGCTCCATGTCCGCACGGTGGTCGAAGCGGAACTGCGAGCCGAAGTGACTCATCCGCAGCGGGAACTCCTCCGCCTCGAAGAAGGCGTTGAGCCCCGCGGCCAGCTCGCCGGTGCGGGCGTTGAGCCGCTCCTGCAGCAGCGGGCTGTGCTCCTTGAGGTGTGTGAGGACGGCGCGCGCGGCGACCATCGACACCGGGTGCTGGATGTACGTGCCGCCGAAGAACGTGGTGTCCGCGGGCGGGTAGCTGTTGTCGCCGTACGACCAGTAGCCGCCGTCGACGCCGTCCATGATGTCGGCGCGGCCGGCGATGGCCCCGATGGGGAAGCCGCCGCCGAGCAGCTTGCCGTAGGTGGCGAGGTCGGGCGTGACGCCGTACAGCTCCTGGGCGCCGCGGAGCGCGGGGCGGAAGCCGGTCAGCATCTCGTCGAACATGAGGATGATGCCGAGGCGGGCGGTCAGCTCGCGCAGCTTCCGTACGAACTCGACGGGCTGCAGCTCGGGGTGCCGGCTCTGCACGGGCTCGATGATGACCGCGGCGATGTCGCCGGCCTGCTGCGCGATGGCCTCCAGGGAGGCGTCGCCGCCGTACTCCAGGACGATCAGGTCCGAGACGGCGCTGTCCGGGATGCCGCGGGAGACGGGCACGGTGACCCGGGCCCCTGGGCCGCCCGAGGAGCGGCCGAGGACGGTGTCGGCGTGGCCGTGGTACGCGCCGAGGAAGGTGACGATCTTGTTGCGGCCGGTGGCGGAGCGGGCGAGGCGGATCGCCGCGGAGTTCGCCTCCGTGCCGGAGTTGGCGAACGCCACGCGCTCCATGCCCGTCATGCCGGCCAGCAGCTCGGCGGCTTCGCCGGTCTCCGCGTTGCGGGGGCCGAGCTGGATGCCGCGGCCGAGGTGCTCGCGCACCGCCTCGCTGACGAAGGCCGGCTCGTGCCCGAAGAGGAGCACGCCGAAGCCCATGGTGATGTCGACGTACTCGTTGCCGTCGACGTCCTGCAGGCGGGCGCCGCTCGCCCGGCGGCCCGCGATGGGGTAGAGCATCTCCTTCGTGCCGCTGCGGAAGCCCACGACGGCGCGGCTGTCGGCGAGGACCCGGCGGTAGCGCTGGGCGATCTGCTTGGAGGTGGGCGTCTTGGCGGTGTAGCGGCGCACGAGGTCGTCGAGGTGGTCCTGCTGGGAGCGCGGGGCACCGCCCTGGACCATGCCGGAGGCGCGCGAGACGGTCACCCAGGGGCCGTGGACGCGGCGCGGCGCGGCGGCCTGCTCCGCGGCCGCCGCCTCACCCGTGGCCGCCGTCCCGCCCGCGGTCGCCGGTGCCTCCGCGACGGGCGGCTTGCCCGGGGCCACCGGGTCTGCGGTGATCGCCGGCGTTCCCGTGGCGGGCGCCTGGCCCGACACCGCCGGATGCTCCACGCCTGCCGGCGCTGCCCCGACCGGCGGCCTGTCCGTGCCCGCCGGTTTCTCCGTGCCCGGCACCCTCCCGTCCGGAGGACTCCCCGCCGGTCCGCCGCCGATCTGCTCGGCGATGCGCCGCGAGAGCTCGGTCATGGCGGCGAGGTCCTGTTCGAGCGCCGCGGAGGCGGCGTCCAGGCCGGTCACTGGGCCACCTTGCCGTTGAGGCGGACCGTCGCGGCGGCGGTCTGCAGGGACAGCAACTGGGAGAGCTGGGACATCATCTGCAGCTGTATCTGCGATATCTGCTGCAGCTTGTGGGCGAGGTCCTCCAGCTCCCGGCGCGTGGCGTACTCGGATGCGGGGGCCGCAGGGGCGGCGGGGGCCGCGGGAACGGCAGGTGCGGGCGCGGCGGGCCACTGCGCGGCGGCAGGCTGCGGCGCGACCGGCTGCTCCACCACAGGCGCCACGGGCTGTACGGGCTGTACGGGCGGAACCGGCGCCACAGGCGCCACAGGTGGCGCGGCCTGCGCCGCAGCGGGCGCGGCCGCCCCGGGGGCCTGCCCCGGCATCCGGCCGGCGATGAGCTCCGCGAGCCGCAGCGGCGTCCCGGTCTCCTCGAACAGCTCCCGCATCGAGACCTTGACCTGGTGCTCCTGCTCCAGCTCGCGCAGCACGCTGATCATCTGCAGCGAGTCGGCGCCGAGGTCGAAGAAGGAGGTGTCCCCGGTGATGGCCTCCGGGTCGTGGCCGAGATGCCGGGCGGTGGACTCGATGATGCTTCGGACGACCCGCTCGACCGCTGCCTCGTGCTCTACCACTGTGGCTCCATATGTCGCTGGTGTTCCGGTACGTACGGCCGTCAACTCCGGCCCTGTCCAGTAGTCCTTGTGCTGGAATCGGTATCCCGGCAGCGGGATCCTGCGGCCGCCGCAGCCGGTGAGCAGCGGCCGCCAGTCCAGGTCCGCGCCCGCGCAGTGCAGGCCCGCCGCCGTGCCCCACAGCGTGCCGAGGCCGGTGCCGCGGCGGAGCGAGGGCAGCGCGGGCACTCCGGGCAGGGCCCGGCGGGCCAGGCCGCTGAGGGTGGTGTGCGGGCCGATCTCGACCAGTGCCGCGGGCGCCGTCCCGCCGATCGTGCGCAGCGCCTCGTCGAAGCGGACGGGCTCCCGGGTGTGCCGCAGGAAGTACGCGGTGTCCGGGGTCCAGCCGGGCGGGCGGACGGTGCCGTCGAGCCCGCTGACGAAGGGGATCGCCGTCGGCCGGAACGTGACCGCGCCGAGCACCGCCCGGAAGTCCTCCAGCATCGGGTCCATGAGGGCGGTGTGGAAGGCGCGGTCGACGGGCAGGCGTTCGCCCGGCGTGCCGCGCGCTTCCAGCAGCGCGCACACCCGGTCCACGGCGGCCGCGGGCCCGGCGAGCACGTGGGAACGCTCGCCGTTGGCCACGGACAGCTCGGCGCCGGGGACTTCGGCCGCCAGGGCGAGGGCCTCTTCGCGGGTGAGCGGTACGGCCGCCATCGCGCCGGGGGCGCAGAGCCGCTGCATCAGCCGGCCGCGCCCGGCGGTCAGCCGCAGGCCGTCCTCCAGCGAGAGCGCTCCGGCGGCGTGCAGGGCCGCGTACTCGCCGACACTGTGCCCGGTGACGGCCGCGGGGGTGACGCCGGTGTCCTGCCACAGCCTCGTCAGGGCGCACTGCAGGGCGAACAGGGCGGGCTGGGCGGTGTCGGTGGGCCAGGGGGAGCCGTCGCCCGTGGAGCCGTCTCCCGTGGAGCCAGGTCCGCCGAGCAGCCCGTCGAGCAGGGTGCCCCCGGTGAGGTCGCGGAAATGGCGCTCGCAGGCGTCGAGGACGTCGCGTACGGCGGGGAAGCGCTCGTACAACTCCGCGGCCATGCCCCGGTACGGGCTGGCCTGCCCGGTGAAGAGGAAGGCGGCGCCGGCGGCGCCTTCGCGCGGCGCCGTCCCGGTCGTCACGGCCGCGGTGCCCGTGCCGGCGAGCCAGGCGTCGAGGGCGTCGGCGAGCGCGGCCGGGGTGGTACCGCGGGCGGCGAGCCGGTGACGGTGGTGGGTGCGGCCGAGCGCGGCGGTGGTGACGAGGTCGGCCTGCGGGGTCCCGGGGCGCTGCCGCAGCGCGTCGCGGAAGGCGCGGGCGTTGGCGGCCAGCGCCTCCTCGCTGCTGCCGGAGACCAGGAGGACGTCCGGCGGGGCTACGGCGGCGGCCGGCCGGGGCGCGGGCTCGGGCTCGGGGGCCTGTTCGAGGACGAAGTGGACGTTGGTGCCGCCGATGCCGAGCGAGGTCAGGCCCGCGCGGCGCGGGTGGTCCCCCTCCGGCCAGGGCACGGCCGTGCCGGGGATGTAGAACGGGCTGCCCTCCAGGGCGAGCAGCGGGTTGGGCGTGGTGAAGTTCGCCATCGGCGGGACGACGCCGTGCTTCAGGACGAGCAGCGTCTTGATCAGGCCGGCCAGGCCGGAGGCCACGTCGAGGTGGCCGATGTTGGCCTTGGTCGAGCCGAGGGCGCAGTAGTGGGTCCGGTCGGTGTCCTGGCGGTAGGCGGCCGCGGCGCCGTCGAACTCGATCGGGTCGCCCTTGAGGGTGCCCGTGCCGTGGGTCTCCAGGTAGCCGATGGTGTCCGCGCCGACGCCCGCCCGCTCCAGGGCCCGGCGGATGGCGGCGCACTGGCCGCCGGCGCTGGGGGCGGTGTACGCCTTCTTGTCCGCACCGTCGTTGGTGACGCCCCAGCCGCGGATGACGCCGTGGACGGTGTCGCCGTCGGCGAGGGCGCGGTCGAGCCGCTTGAGGACGACGGCGGCGACACCGGTGCCGCCGACGGTGCCGTCCGCGCCCGCGTCGAAGGCGCGCAGCCGGCCGGACTTGGAGAGGATGGAGCCCTTGACGTACCGGTAGCCCAGCACCTGCGGCACGTGGACGGCCGCCGCGCCGGCGAGGGCGATGTCGCAGTCCTCCGCGAGCAGCGCCTGCGCGGCCGTCTGCACCGCCACGAGCGAACTGGAGCAGGCGGTCTGGACGTTGACGGCGGGCCCGGTCAGGCCGAGCCGGTAGGCGGCGCGGGTCGCGGTGAAGTCCGGGGCGTTGCCGGTCACGATCTGCATGCCCGTCATCCAGTTGTCGGCGGGCACGCTCGGCAGGACGTGGTTGAGGAGGTAGGTCTCCAGCGTGTAGAGGTGGTAGCCCGTGGTGGCGTAGACGCCCACCCTGGTGCCGTCGCGCTCTCCCGGGTATCCCGCGTTCTCCAGGGCGTGCTGGGCGCACTCCAGGAACATGCGCTGCTGCGGGTCGGTGAGCCGCGCCTCGCGGGCGCTCATCCCGAAGTGCTGGGCGTCGAAGCCGGTGAGGTCGTCCAGGATGCCGGAGGCGCCGACGAAGTCGGGGGCCTCGTAGTGCTCGGCGGGCACCCCGGCCGCGGCGAGCTCCTCGTCGGTGAAGCGGGTGATGCAGTCCGTCCCCTCGCGGACGACGCGCCAGAGCTCCTCGGGGGTGTCCGCTCCCGGTAACCGGAAGGCCAGTCCGATGACGGCGATGCCCTGACCGGCGCCTTCGTGGTGTGTGGATGTCATGAGCTGCGGCCTTCCGCCGTCTTTACGTCCGTCGATGCGTCGTCCGTCGCGTGGTCAGCCGATGCGCCCGCTGATACGTCCGTCGTGGCACCCTTCGATACGTCCCGCGCATCCCGTACATCCCGTACATCCTGATCACCGGCCGGCCCGTCCTCCCTCCGCGTGAGCCTGCCGCCGCGCCTGAGGAGCAGAGCGAGCAGGGCGACGCACAGGGCGATGGCCAGGCCGTGGAAGGCGGCCACCACCTGCAGCGGCGAGAACGACTCCAGCAGGGCCGCGCTGACGATCATGCCGAGGCCGAACCCGGTGTTCTCGGCCGAGGCGGACAGCCCGAAGAGCCGGCCGCGCCGGGCGTCGGGGGCGGCCTGGAGCCGGGAGATGTACACGATCTCCGTGAACCCGTCGGCCATGCCGGCCACGAGCGCGGCGATGATGGCCGGAACGGTGGGCAGACCGGCGAAGACCACGATGAACGCCGCCGACATCACGCACGCCCCGAGCGCGAACGCCCGCTCCCCCGGGGTGCGGCCGGTCTTCTTCGTGACCCGGCCGAACAGCTGCTGCGCGACGATGTTGCCGATGGCCCAGGTGGCCCAGAACTGGCTGATGAACGTCGCCGGGTGGCCCGGGTCGAGGCTGTCCGAGTAGATGGGCAGGGCCACGTTGTGGGACGAGGAACCCAGCCCGTCGACGGCCCGGACGGCAATCATCACCGCGAGCAGGGGCGCCGTGCGCAGCAGCATCCGGGCGAAGCCGCTCGCGGCGCCGCCCTGCTCCTGTTCGGCGCCCGCCTGCGCCGCCGGGTCCTCCGCGGCCGCCCGGGTCCGTACGGGCAGCAGGAACAGGACGGTCGCGGAGATCACGAAGGTCGCGGCGTCCAGCGCGAACGCCGCGGAGTAGCCGAGCTGCGCCACGACCAGGCCGGACGACGCGAAGCCCGCGATCATGGCGAGCGAGCGGCCGGTGACGAGCAGGCCGTTGGCGCGGGCCCGGTGCTCGGCGCCGACGATCTCCGGCACGCTGCTGCGCAGGGCGACCTGGGAGAGCGTCGAGCAGAACCCGGTGATCACCGCAAGGCCGAAGAGCAGCCCGACCCGGGCCCCGTCGGGCGCGAGCAGCAGGGCGATCAGGGCCAGGGCCTGGGTGAGGTCGGCGCCCACCATGAGCCGCTTGCGGTCGCAGGTCGAGACGAGACGCCCGGCCACGAAGCCCGAGAGCACGTTGGTGACCAGGCGGACGGCCATGAAGAGGCCGGCGGTGAGCGCGCTGCCGGTGACGTGGTAGATGAAGACGTTCAGCGCCACCATGTTCAAGTAGCTGCCGTACGCCGAGATTCCGTTTCCGACGACGAGCAGACGGAAGTGCCCCATGCGCGGTCCCCCTCCGCTCGCTCCGGGTTGCGTCGACGCCGCGGTCGGCGGCGCACGCTCTCACACTCGCCCTGTTCGAAGCGGCGCTGGAGCCACGGAAGTTGGGGACTTGACAGTCGTCTTACCTGTGATTAAGGGGCCATTGACCGGTTGGCCAGTATTTTTTGCTTGCTTTTAGCCGAGTTCGTGGTTAGATCCATTCAAAAGCGTCGCGCGGGGGGAAGGAACTTCACCCGCGGCCGGCCGCGGGCCACCCATGCCGCGCGGCTCCGCCTGCCCCATGGAGAACCGATGCCCGGCCTCAGCGTCCAGACGGGACCGCCGCGCCTTTCGCCTCGCGAGCGGCAGGTGCTGGCCCACATCGGGGCGGGGCTCACCTACCACCAGACGGCCAGGCGGCTCGGTATCAGCGTCCACACCGTCGGCACCTACCTCCGCCGCATCCGCGCCAAACGCCCCGCGCCGACGCTGGCGGATCTCGTACGCCTCAGCATCAGCCAGGACGCGGGCTGAGCGACCGCGGGCAACACGGAGAGCGCGGCAGCGCGAAAGCGCGGACGGACGCAAAAAGCCCCCGGACCCTCTGCAGGGCCCGGGGGCTTCGGCGAGGCTCCGGGGAGCCCCGAGGTCACCCGGCGATCAGTCGGCGGCCCGGACCGGCTCCGGCTGAGCGGCGGCGGCGGGATCGGCGGCGTGGGCGGCCTCGGCCTTCTTGGCCTTGATCCGCATCACGACGAACGAGCCCAGACCGAAGAGCAGAGCGGCCACCAGACCCAGCCAGGAGAACTTCTTCAGCCACTCCTCGGCCACCTTGCCGACGGAGTAGATCACGGCGACGGTGCCGCCGGCCCAGACGATGCCGCCGAGCACGTTGGCGATCAGGAACTTCCAGTACGGCATCTTCAGCACGCCCGCGAGCGGGCCCGCGAAGATCCGCAGCAGAGCAATGAAGCGGCCGACGAAGACCGCCCACATGCCCCACTTCTGGAAGGACCGCTCGGCGGTGGCCACGTGGTGCGGGCCGAAGTGCTTGGGGAACTTCCGGCCGAGCCACTCCAGCAGCGGCTTGCCGCCCTTGCGGCCGATCATGTAGCCGATGGAATCGCCGACGATGGCGCCCGTGATGGCACACGCCGCCAGAACGTACGGGTTGATGTGGTCCTGGGTGGCGGCCAGCAGCGTGGCACTGACGAGGACGATCTCACCGGGGAGCGGAATACCCAGGCTCTCCAGTCCGATGACCCCGCCCACCAAGAGGTAGACGGCGATCGCCGGTACCGTTTCGAGCCACTCCTGGATGTGCAACGCCGGTTCCTCCCGTTAAGACCTGCTTCCCGCCGTGCGCCGATGCGGCGCACGGCGGGAAGCCTACTTGAGGTAAGGACTCACTGAGCGGCTCGGAGGTTGAGCTGAGGCCGCGCGTTGCCGGGCGAGATGGCTCACACCGTTCCGCACCGCCGCCCCGCGGTCGCGGCTACGGCTGCGCGAGCCCCATGGCCATGAAGTGGAACGACAGGGGCTTCCAGGTGCCCACCGGGCTCGCGGTGCAGATCGTGGCCGACGTCGCGGAGACACCGCCGATCGTGACGCTCACCGACGGACTCGCCAGCGTCGCGGTGGCCACGACGACCGGCGCCGTGGTGAAGGGCTTGGCGAACGTGATCGTGACGGTCGAGGTCGAGGTCGGGTTCGGTGACAGCTTCGCGGTGAAGCCGGAGCCGACGACGACAGCTCCGTCGGACCGGACGATTCCGTACACCCGCTGTTCCACCGGCCGCGGACCGCCGACGCGGAAGCTGAGCTTCGCCGCGGTGGCGCCGATGGTGAGGCCGTCCGTGACGCTGCGGTCGCCCGGTGCGGCGTTCGGCAGAGCCTGGACGTTCACGGAGTAGAAGCCCTCCGGCTTGTTGCCGATGGCCTCGGCCTTGAAGCGCACGAGCCGTCCGTCGGGGTCACGGCTCTCGATGGGCAGGGGGCGGTTGATGCCGGCGTCCAGGTTCATGAAGCGGATCTCGCCGGTGGGCGGGAAGACCAGGCCGTCGGGGAGCTTCACCTGGATGATCTCGCCGGGGCCGACCGGGTTGCCGTCGACGTAGACCTCGATCGCGAACGAGGCGTTCGCCCCGGGCTGCAGGACCTGCGGGATCGGGTTGCCCTGGTTGATGTGGAAGGCCATGTCTCTGCTTCCTCTTCTCTCGGTTTCTCTTGGTGTCTCTCGGTGAGCGGTCACCCGTCGGTGACAGGTGCCTCGTGCGGGAGCCGGACGCCCGGGGTGACCCGGTGGTAGGCCGCGAGTTGCGCGGCGGCGATCCGGTCCCAGTCCAGGTGGGCCACCGTCGGCGGCCCCTTCGCGCCCAGCGCCGCGCAGCGGGCCGGGTCGCGGGTGAGCGCGGCCAGGGCGGCCGCGTAGGCGTGGAGGTCGCCGGGCGGGACGCGTACGCCCACGTCGTCGGTGACCAGGTCGCGCAGGCGGGGGATGTCGAAGGCCAGTACGGGGGTGCCGGTGGCCAGCGCCTCGGCGGCGACCATGCCGAAGGTCTCCCGGCGGCTGGGCACGCAGGCCAGGCGGGCCGAGGCCAGCAGGTCGAAGCGGGCCGGGCCGTCGACGCGTCCCAGCCACCGGACGCGGTCGGCGATGCCGAGCCCGGCGGCCAGGGCGCGGGCGGCGTCGGCGTGCGGCCCGTCGCCGGCGATGTGCAGGGCGGCGGTGGTGTGCGGGGCGGCGAGGGCGTAGGCGCGCAGCAGCAGGTCCAGGCCCTTCGAAGTCGTCTCCAGGCGGCCCAGGTAGAGCACGTGGTCGGCCCGCTCGACGCGCGGCCGGGTGAACGCTGCCCGGTCGACGCCGTTGGGGATCACTTCCACGTGCGCGGCCGGGTTGCGCCGGCCCAGCTCGGCGCCGAGGTCGTCGCTGACGGCGAGCAGCGTGGTGTGGGAGGCGAGCCCGCGCCGCTCGACGGCGCCGAAGGGCAGGTGGAACTCGCGGGCCTTGTCCGCCGCGAACAGCCACTGCACCAGCCCGACGACGGGCCTGCGGGTCAGGTGGGGGACGCAGACGGACGAGAACGGGGCGGCGAAGTCCTCCACCACGACGTCCGGCTCGTACCGGCGTGTCAGCCGCCCCAGCCGGGTGACGACGACCGCGAAGTAGGCGATCTGGGAGGCGAAGCGGCTGCGGGCCAACGGGCCCGGGTGCGCGGGCAGGAGTACGTACCGCACGCCGTCGCGGACGGTCTCCGTGGCGCCGGGCCAGGGCGCGACGACGACGGTCACGTCGACGCCGCGCGCGGCCAGCCGCCGGTTGACCTCGTGCGTACGGACCGAGCCGCCGCCCGCGCCGGGCCGCCGGGGGTCCTCGAAGCCCAGGTGGAGCACGCGGTACGGGCCTGGCCGGCGGGGACGGGTGCGAGCCGCCGGGCCCGCAGCGCCCAGCACCGCGAGCGCCCCGAGCGCCCACAGCACGGGGTGCGGCCGCAGGGCGAGCAGCACGCAGCAGGCCATGGCCCCCGCGGCGAGCGGGCCGGCGGCCCCCGCGGCCGGGCCGAGGCCGGGGACCCGGCGCCGCGCGCGCCCCACCGTCACCACCGCGGCAGCACAGGTCACGGCGGCCGAGCACCAGGCCAGGGCCAGGGGGCGGGCGGCCGTGAGCGCGTAGCCGGCGCCCCCGGCCAGGCAGGCGAGACCCAGCGGCACGACCACCCGCCGGGCCGGGCCCCAGGCCTGGAACACGACGCTCGCCAGGGCGATCGTGGCGCCCGCGAACCCGGCCAGTGCGAGCGGGAGCAGAAGGGCGGCCGAGGCGGTGTAGTGCCGGGGCAGGACGAGCCCGGTCAGCGCGCCGGGGCAGGTGGCGATGGTGACGGTGACGGCGGTGCCGGTGATCCAGTGCAGCCGCAGCGCGCTCCGGAAGCGCTCACCCGCCGCGGGGGACGGCCCGGCCGCCAGCCGGGGGAAGACGACGGTGGCCAGTGCGGCCGACAGGAAGAGCGGCACCCGGGCGAGGACGAGCAGGGCCTGGTACGGCGCCAGGTCGGCCGATCCGCCCCGCACCGCCACGGCGACCACCACGTCCAGCGTGAACAGCACGCACGTGAGGACCTGGATGCCGCCGACGGCGACCGCCCGCCGCCACCACTCCGTACGGCCTTCGGAAACTCCCGGAACTTCGGAAGCCCGGTCGCCCGGCTCCGCCGCGGCCTGTCCGCACGCCGTCCGCTCCCCGCGCAGGGCGACGAGCCCGGCGGCGGCCGTGACCCCCGCACCGGCGGCGAAGGCGCCGATGGCACCGGCGCTCCCCCACCCGGCCGCGACGGCCCCGGCGGTGGCGGCGATACGGACGGCCACCTCGGCGACCCGCAGCGCGGCCAGCCCGGCGAAGCGCTCGCGGCCCTGCAGGTGGCCGGCGCCCACCGAGTTGAGCCAGAGCATCAGGCAGGCCGCCGCCAGGCCGGCGAGCGGGCCCGTCCCGGCGTACGAGGCGACGGCCCCGCACGACGCGGCGGCGGTCAGGAGGGCCAGGCCGAGAGCCAGCCACAGGCAGGTGCGCACCGACTGCCGCCGCCGTGCGCTGCCCGGGGCACTGGCGGCGACCTCGCGGGCCAGCACCCAGGGCACGGTGGCGCCGGCGAGGGTGCCCACGCTGAGCAGGACCGAGGAGACGGCGGCGTAGACGGTGAAGTCGGGCGCGGACAGGCGGTGGACGAGGAACAGCGAGAGCCCGTAGTTCCCCATGCCGACCAGCACGGCGGACAGGGCGAGGGGGAGTGCTCCGTGGACCGTCCCCTTCTCCGGGTTCTCCTGCGCCGGGGTCACTGCGGGAGCGGCGGTCGTCGTCACCATCGTCAGCCCGCCTTTCCGGAGCCGGCGACAGCGCCCGCACGTCGTACACGCGCAGCGCCCCGACGGTCGCCCCGCGCTCGCTGTGGACGAGCCGGGCCTCGCGCTCCAGCACGCCGGGAAGCCGGGGGCCGATCCGCGCGTATCCCTGCTGCACCAGCTCGGTGGACAGCACGAGGTAGTCGACGCGGTCACGCCTGAGGTCGGCCGTGGTCCGCCACTCGGCGAGCCGGGCGCCGGGCAGGACGAAGGACGCGCCTTCGTCGGTGGCCGCGACGACGCTGCCTTCGGGCAGGTGCGACCGGGACCAGGCCAGGGTCCGCCGGAGGGCGTCGTCGTGGCGGGTGTGGACGCGCGTCCAGACGACGGCGTTCGCGGCCAGGGCGAGGGCGGCGAGCACGGCGAGCGCCCTGGTCGCCGTAGCCATGCCCCTGTCCCCATCCCTGTCCCTGTCCCTGCCCCTGTCCCTGCCCCTGTCCCTGCCCCTGCCCCTGCCCCTGCCCCTGCCCCTGCCCCTGTCCCGGAGGAGGAGGACGTCGGCCGCGAGGGCGAGGGCGGCGGTGCTGGTGACGACCAGCGGGTAGAACATCTGCTCCTCGAGGGTGCCCAGCGCCATGGCGTAGAGCAGGTGCAGCAGCGTGCACGCCGCCCACGCCGTGATCAGGATCCGCCCGGGCCGTTCCGTGAACATCCCGGGTCGCCGGGCACGGGACCACAGCAGCCACGCGGTGGCGGCGGTGCCGAGGGCGATCAGCGCGTAGGGGACGGCGAACTGGCCGAGCTGGACGAGCAGCCGGTCGGTGAACGCGACCGAGCCGTCGCCGCTGTTGAAGCCGCTGATCTGCTTGATGCCGAGGGCGCGGGCGATGCCGTCGGTCTTCTGCGCCCACCAAGCCGCCCAGTTGCCCGTGGCAGCCGTCGTCACGACGTACACCGCGTACCCGGCGGCGGTGACGGCGGCGGCCGTCAGGCGCATCCGCCGCACCTCGCCGCGGGCCGCCAGGCCCAGCACGGTGACGGGCACGAACGTGCCCAGCGCGTAGGGCTCCTTGGTGGTCACGGCGAGCGCGAACAGCAGCCCCGCGCCGGCGCCGGTGGCGGCCCGGCCGCGGGGCGTTGCCGGGGTGCGGGCGAGGACCAGCATGCCGAGCGCGGCGGCGGCCGTGGCCTGGGCTTCGAGCATGACGCGGCTGTCGAAGCGGTTGAGGAACGGGTCGAGTGCGAGGAACAGCCCGGCGAGCAGCGCGAGCGGGCCCCGGGCGGCGCGGCGCAGCAGTGCGGTGACGGCGACGACGGTCACCGCGCCGGTGACGGCGATGACAGGCCGCAGGTCCAGTACCTGGTGCAGCAGGTCGCCGGATCCCTGGCCGGTGAGGCGCATGAAGGCGGCCAGCAGCGCGAAGAGGGCGGGCGGGTGGAGGGCGAAGAACTGCCCGTCGAAGAGCGGGCCTTGGCCGTCGGCGAGGTGCCGGCTGATGGCGGTGTAGTAGAGCTCGTCGACGAAGACGTCGTAGGAACGGCCGGTGAAGGCCAGGCGCAGGGCGAGTGCGAGCGCGGAGAGGGCGAGGAGGGCGAGCGGGGCGCCGAGGCCGGCGGCCCGGGTGGTGGCGCGGCGGCGGCCCGCGTCATGCCGCCGCGCCCGGGCAGGGGGGTGGGCCTGCCAGCCGAGGATGTCGCTGTGCCGGGCGAGGCGGACGGACACCCGCTCGTCGCCGGTGTCGACGCCGATGCGGGCCAGGACGGCCTCGGCGTCCCGTTCGTCGGCGCCGAGCAGGAGCAGGCCGGGGCGGGGGCCGGCGAGGTCGACGAGGTCGGTCGCGCGCAGGGCGGCGAGATCGGCGCGTTCGAGGACGTCGGCCGGGGCGCTGACGAGGGTGCAGGCGTCGGTGACGGTGCGCCGCTCGGCGGCCTTCCGCCGGCCTGTCCGGCTCAGCCGGCCGTCCTCGGCGGTGAGTGTGGCGAGCAGGTGGGAGGCGGTGGCCGTCCAGCTGAACCCGGCCGCCCACTTCCGGCACTCGGCCTCCCAGCGGGCGGCGTCCTGCGGTGATGCGACGGCCCGCAGGGCCTTGACGAGGCCGGAGGCGAGATCGTCGTCGGGGTCGAGGAGCCAGCCGGTGACGTCGTGGCGGACGGTGTCGCGCAGCCCGGGGACGTCGTAGGCGAGCGCGGGCACCCCGGCCGCCGCGGCCTCCATGACCGACAGGCCCCAGCCCTCGGCGAGGGAGGTGGTGGCGGTGATCCACGCCGAGTCGACGAGGGCGTCCCGCTCCTCCTGCGGCACGCGGCCGTGCAGGACGACGCAGTGGCCGACGCCGAGTTCGTCCACAAGTGCGCGCAGCTGATCGCGCGCCTCGCCGTCGCCGACGACGTGCAGTTCCGCGTCCGGCAGCTCACGGCGGAGCGCGGGCATGGCGCGGACGAGCCGGTCGACGCGCTTCTGCGTGACGAGCCTGCCGACGCAGACGATGCGCGGTGCGGCGGCCCGCTGCCGGGGGCGGCCCGCGGGCGGCACCGCATCGAGGCCGGCGGGCGCGAAGTGGACCGGGCCGCGCACGGCGAGCCACCGGCGGATCTCCGCCCGGGTGGAGGGCGATACGGCGCACACCGCGCGCCGCCCGTACGCCAGACCGCTCCCCCGCCCCTCCAGCCAGCGGCCGAAACCGGCGACCGGGCGCGGGAACCACAGGGCGAACTGCCCCTGGTGGACGTGGTGGATGAGCAGGACGACGGGGGTGCGGCGGCGGAGCGCCAGCGGGGTGAAGAAGGGGATGCCGTTCTGCGAGTCGATCACACCGGCCACGGAGCGGCGGTGGCGCAGCAGCCACAGCAGGACGAACGCGTAGACGGTGAACCGGCCGCCGCCGCGCACGACGGTGCCGAAACCGGTGTCCTCGCGGCGGGCGGTGCCCCGGGGCCGGGAGGTCAGGTAGGTGACGCGGACGCCCGCGTCATGGAGCCGGCGTGCGACTTCCTCGCAGTACAGCTCGGCACCGCCCGCCTGCGGGTGGCGGCTGTCGCGCCAGTTGCAGACGACGACGTGACGGCCCTGCCAGTCCCGGGTGGCGGGGAGGGCGGCTCGTAAGTCCGTCGGGGTCATCCCGCCTCCCCGGCAGCACGGGCGGAGGGGGCGGCGTGGGCGTGGTGCACGACCCGGGGCGGGAGCCGGTGCATGGTCCGGTGCAGCCGCCACAGTTCCCCGGCCACCCGGCGGCCGTCGGCGAACGGCCGGAAGCTGGAGCCCTCCTGGTCGCTCCACACGACCGGGAACTCGGTCAGGCTCAGCCCGAGGGCCCGGGCCCGGGCGATGACCTCCAGGTCGAAGGCGAAGCCGGTGGTGGTGACATCGGCGAAGACCCGCCGCGCTGCCCCCGCCTCGAAGAACTTGAACCCGCACTGGGTGTCCTTGACCGGCCCCGAGAACCGCCGCGTCGCCAGCCGGAACCCGGCCCCGCCCAGCCGCCGCAGGGCGGGCTGACGGACCGGGATGCGCGCTCCCGTGCAACGGCGCGAGCCGATGACGACCTGCCAGCCGTCCCGCAGGAGGGCGACCGCGTCGTCGACGGCGGTGGCCGGGGTCGCGAGGTCGGCATCGCAGAAGCCGACCCAGCGGGCCCTGGTGCCGACCATCCCCCGGGCCACCGCGGCCCCTTTGCCGCGGCGGGAGCACCCGGTGACGGTGACGGGGATGCCGGAGGCGGCGAGCCGGTCCACGCACTCGGCCGTGCGGTCGCTGCTGCCGTTGTCGACGACGCGCAGCGCGGCGGTCAGGGGCATGCCACGCAGGTGCTCGGCGAGGGCGAGCACGGTGGGGGCCAGGCGCTGCTCCTCGTTGTAGGCGGGGATGACGAGTTCGAGGTCACAGGCGGTGGCGACCGGCGCGGGGCCGGGGCCGGCCCCGGGTGAGGGGACGGGGGCGGAGTCCTCGTTCGGTGCGGGTGCTGCCGTCTGGGGGCTGTTCATGGGTGGGGACGTCTCCTTGTGCGAGGGCGTGCGGGCGCGCGGGAACCGGGGGCCCGCCTTCGCGTACGGCGGGCCACCGTCCCTGTCGCGCGGTTACGGGGTGGCGCTGAGCCGGACGTGGGCGAGCAGCATTCCGGAGCTGCCGTCGGGGTTGGCGTCGAGTTCCTTGTCGAAGCCGGACCGTCCGGGATTGGCGAACCGCACGGTCACCGAGGTGACGCCCTGGGGCACCCGGAAGGGCAGCAGGCGCTCGCGCCAGCCGGGTGCGTTGAGCTTCTTCCCTGCGTCGTGGGAGGCGGCGGCGCCGGCGCCGGTGCAGTACTGGACGTAGTCGTCCCAGGCCAGGACGGTCTCGGCGCCCGGTTTTCCGTACCGCACCTCCGCCCGCAGGCAGGTGGGCCGGTGATAAGGGGCCTCGGGGTTCGGCAGGACGTGGTAGCCGGTGTGGAACGCGAGCCGGTACGAGGCGCCGGGGGTGACGTCGACGGCCTGCTCGATGAAGCCGCAGGTGTTGTCGCCGTTGATGTCGACGACGTTCTCCCCCTTGTCGAAGGGGGGTTCGGCGTCGGCCGGGAAGTGTCCGTCGGCGTCACCGTTGATCAGGTCGATGAGCCTGCCGGGCTCGCCGGTCTTCGAGGTCTCCCAGACCCCCCTGCCCTTGTACTGGCCGACGGTCCAGGCGCCGAGCTGCTGGGCGTCCCGCCCGTAGAGGACTCCTCCGAGGGCCTGCCAGTCCTTGCCGGGCTTGAACCGGACGTCGGTGAACCCACCGTTCTTGATCAGGTTCTCCGGCTCGGGCCCGGGCCCGGGCGCACCCACCTGAATGCGCAGCGGCGCCGTGGCGGTACCGATCCCTATCCGCCCCCACAGCAGGTCCTCGGGGGCTTCGGGCAGCACCTGGACATTGACGGAGTAGTAGCCGTCGGCCGCTTCCGAGTGATCCCCGAGATGGATGGAATGGACGAACCGCAGCTGCCGGGTCGCCTTGTCGTAAGGGCGGGGGCTGAGCTCCTCCCGCGGCTTCTTCGGCGAGTGGTAGTAAACCTTTCCGCCCTCGGGGAACGTCACCCCCTCCGGGAACTCGATCCAGATCGTCTCCTCCTTACCGCTGATCGGCAGACTCCCCGGCGTCAGCCGGAGGTCTATCGCGAAGAACTCCTGCTGCCCGCGGGCCAGACGCCTCGGCACAGGAAGTCCCTGAGCAATGACGAAGGGCATGAATCCCACCTCTCACTTGTCCGTTCGAGCCGAGGGAGAGATTACCGACGGGCGGATAAAGAAATGCAAAACGGAGTCGTCCGCTTCGGTATATGTCACGCACATCGAGCCAGCGGATCAGCCTGATCCCGAGCTTTACGATCTAGAGAATCCGGGTCCGGATACCGTTACGGCCGACCCGGCGTCAAGAGCGCCCTGACCACGCATAAACACAGGTAAACGTCCCGAGCGGGAACCGGCTCGAACATGGCGCCAATACGGTTGAACCGTCACCGAAACAGCCTGCTGACCAAAATTCGGCGCCCGCCCGGCATCAACTGGCAGCCGCACTTCCCGGCGTGCTATCAATGACCCCGCAAGCCCCCTCGCCGAAATCACCGGCGCAGCGGGTAACACCTTTCCCGAATTCATCGGAGGTAAAGGCAATGGCACTGGCGTTCAAGTCTCATGAATTCGACCTCCCCATCACCCCGTCCTCGAACACGGCGGAGGGGAAGTACGACATCGAATTCCCGACCCCCATCCGGGAGGACGACGACGGCTATGTCGTCCGGGCCGCGCTCCAGTCGTTCAAGTTCGAGAACTTCGTGAACGGCAACACGGAGGACTGGGAAATCGGCGGCGAGTCCGTCGCGCTCGAGGTCGCGCCGAAGGGGCGCCGCAGGGTCACGGTCACCGTGCGCGCCAACATACGCCCGCAGGAAGTCGTCGCGAAGACGAACCCGGCCTTCCAGTTCCGCGCCACCGTCAACGTGCTCGTCATCGCCGACCTTGCAGGGTCCAGCTCGTAACCCGGCCCCTCCCCTGGCGCCGGCAACCGAACGGTCACCGTCTCCATGAAGCGGTGACCGGGGCCGCAAACCGACGAAGGCCCCACCCGTACAGCCGGGTGGGGCCTTCTCGCCGTGCGGGCGGACTCAGCAGCCGCTACGCGTTGGGCCGCAGGGTCCAGACGACGGTCATCTCGCCCGTGACGTCGCCACCCTCGCGGGTGATGGCGATGTGGACGGGGAACTCCGGCCGGCCGCCCGCGTCCAGCTCGGCGACGACCTCGGCGGCCGGGCGGCCGAGCTCGGCGGTGGCGGTGACGGGGCCCATGGCGAGCTTCTTGTAGCCGATCTCGGCGCGGACGGCGAGCGGCACGGCGCGCGAGAGCTGGTCGCCGAAGGCGGCGAGGACGATCGCGCCGCTCGCGGACTCGGCCAGGGTGAACATGGCGCCGGCGTGCGGGCCCCCGACGTGGTTGTGGTAGTCGGGCTGGTCGGGGAGGCGGACGACGGCGCGCTCGGCGTTGGCCTCCTCGAAGACGAGGTTGAGCGTCTTGGCCATGGGCACGGTGGCCAGGAGCATGTCGCCGATCGACGGCTGGGTGGTCTCAGACATGCCCGAAAGTTACCAGTCGGTAGCAATGGCGGGAAGGGGTGCCCTCACCGAGGTCGTCTTCTGCCTCTATGGTTATCGGCCATGTGGCCAGGACAGCAGCCGCCCGGGGGCGAGCAGAACCCGCAGGACCCGAATCCGTACAAGACGCCGGTGCCGCCGCCGGGGCCGCCGTCCGGCGCCCAGCCGGGCTACCCGCAACCCAACCCGTACCAGCAGCCGGGTGCCCAGGCCGGAGCCCAGCAGCCGAATCCGTACCAGCAGCAGGCCGCCGGGACGCAGCACCCGACCCCGCCCATCGGCCGGCAGTGGCACGCGCCGGGCCCGCCCGGGGCCCCGGAGCCGCCGCGGGACAACCGCAAGCGCACCACCGTGATCGCGGTCACCGCGGCGATCGCCGTCGTGGCCGCCGCCGTGATCACCGGTGTCGTCGTCCTGAAGGACGACGACAAGGAGAACGTGGCGAAGAGCGACCCGACGACGGCGCCCTCGGCGTCCTCGTCGTCGGCGGCCCCGTCCCCCTCCCAGGGCGCCAGTGAGGACCCCGCCGACAACCCGCGGGCGAACGTCCAGGTCAAGCCCGTGATCGACGGCTGGAAGGTGGTCACCAACAGCAAGCGGCACGTCGTCTTCGACGTGCCGCCGGAGTGGAAGGTCGCTCCTCCGGGAACGAGCATCGGCTTCCAGGACGAGGACGACAAGTCGTTCCCGCCCAACGGCAAGGGCATCAGCATGACCGGGACGGCCCAGTTCAACGAGGACCGGTGCGAGAAGGACGCCACCCCGGTCTCCGCCGGCACCAAGGGCGCCCAGGGCGCCAAGAGCGAGGCCGACGCCGCCGAGAACGAGGCGCTGAACTGGCTCTTCTGGGGCTTCGACCAGAAGAAGACCGGGAAGTTCAACTACTCCAAGGGCAAGGAGTTCAAGAGCGACCACGGCCTGACCGGCACCTCCGCCTCGGCGACGGTCACGGGAATCGCGAAGAAGCACCACTGCGCCACCAGCGCCAAGTCCGTGACCGTGACGTACAAGGACGTCAACGGCGACCTGGCCACATGGTGTCTCTACAGCGCCACGGGCACCGAGGACGAGGTGCCCGACGACGTCATCAAGAAGATCATGAGCTCCCTCAGGCCCCTGAAGAGCTCCTGATCCCCGGTGACCCCCGCCCCCGCCGGACCGCGGCATTCGCGACACTCGTGGCGTCCGTGGCGTCCGAGGCACCCGCAGCGTCCGCGTCAGCCCACGCTGAACGCCCCGCCCGGCGGCTCGGGGGATCCCACGGCGTCCGCGTCGTCGACCGGCCGCGCGCCGGCCGCGAACCGCTCCAGCGCCTCCCCGTGCTCGACCCGGGCCGGGAAGGCGTCCCCGGCGGCGCGGCGGGCGAGCGCGGCGACGGGGAGTTCGGTGTGCGAGGCGACGAGGACCGCGTTGCCGAAGCGCCGGCCGCGCAGCACCGACGGTTCCGCGATCAGGCACACGTGGGCGAAGACGGCCCGGAACGTGGCCACCTGTGAACGCAGGAAGGTGAAGGGCGCGCCGTCGGCGAGGTTCGCCGCGTAGCGGCCGTGCGGTCGCAGCACCCGGGCGGCGGCGCGCGCGTAGGCGAGCGAGGTGAGGTGGGCCGGCACCTGCGAGCCGCCGAAGACGTCGGCGACGATCACGTCGGCGGAGGCGTCCGCGGCGGCCTCCAGCTCGCTGCGCGCGTCACCGGCGATCACCTCGACGCCCGAGCCGTGCCGCAGCGGCAGGTGCTCGGTGACCAGCGCGAGCAGGCCTCGGTCGGCCTCGACGACGCGCTGCCGCGAGCCCGGGCGGGTGGCGGCGACGTAGCGGGGCAGCGTCAGCGCCCCGCCGCCGAGGTGCAGCACGTCGAGGGCCCGGTGCGGCTCCGCGGCGGCGTCGAGGACGTGGGCGATCCGCTGGGCGTACTCGAATTCGAGGTGGGTGGGGTCGTCCAGGTCGACGTACGACTGGGGCGCGCCGTTCACCGTGAGCAGCCAGGCCCGCTGCCGGTCCACGTCGGGCATCAGCTTGGCGGTGCCCCAGTCCACGTCCCGCGTGACGGGTATCGGTTCTTCCACTCCCCTATTGTGCGTTCACGGCACGGCGGGGGAGACCGTTCCGGTGCCGACGGTGCGGCCTCCTTCGCGGATGACGACGGCGAGGCCGGTTTCGAGGGGCAACTCCCGGTCGAGGACGACCGACATCGTGACGGTCTCGCCGGGCAGCGCCACGCCAAGGCCGCCGAGGATCACGGTGCCGGGGACGTCGGCCGTGCGGAGGTGGAACTGCGGCCGGTATCCGGAGAACAGGGGCGTGTGCCGGCCGCCCTCGTCCGCGCGCAGCAGGCGCACGTCCGCGGTGAAGCGGCGCCGCGGCACGACGCTGCCGGGCGCCGCGACGGTGTCGCCCCGGTGCGCGTGCTCGCGGTGCAAGCCGCGCAGCAGCAGGGAGACGCGGTCTCCGGCCCGGGCCTCCGTCAGCGGACGACCGAACGATTCCAGCCCGGTGATATGGGTGTCGCAGGGGCCCTCGTGCCCCAGGAGCCGGACGTGGTCGCGGAGCCGGACGGTGCCGCGCTCGATGACGCCGGTGACGGCTGTGCCGCGCGCGGGCACGGTGAGGACCCTGTCGACGGAGAGCAGGAAGGGCGCGTCCGTGTAGCGCAGGGGCGTCGGCACGTAGGTGTCGACGGCGTCCAGGAGGGCCTCGATCGTGGCGGTCCAGCGCGGGTCGCCCCGCAGCGCGCACAGCGCCGAGACGCGGACGACGGCGGTGTGCTCGCCGTCGTAGCCGTGGGCGGTGAGCAGGGCGCGCACGTCCTGCTCGACCAGGTCGGTGAGCTCAGGCCCGGCCTCGTCCGCCTTGGTGAGGGCGACGACGAGGTGGCGCACGCCCGCCCGGCGGGCGAGCAGCAGGTGCCCGGAGGCCCGCGCCGCGGGCCCGTCGACGGCGGAGACGACGAAGACGGCGCCGTCGAGCCGGGCCGTGCCCGCGAGCAGGTTCTTGGTGAAGCGGGGCCGGCCGGGCGGGTCGGTGTGGGCGTAGTGACGGGTGCCGGTCTCGTAGGCGACGTGGACGCAGGCGACGGTGGCGCGGGGCGCGCTCTCCCCCGGGCCGCGGCCGGGGCCGGAGCCGGGGCCGGGGCCAGGGCCGGGGCCGGCGGGCGGGGCGGAGAGGGCCCGGGCGCGGGTGCCGAGGACGTGGGTGAGGGCGGCGGTGAGCGTCGTCTTGCCGTGGCCGGCGGGGCCGAGGGTGGCGATGTTGACGTGCGGTTTGTGGCGCGGATGGCCGGATGCTGGCCGGTTCATGCGCTCGATGCTCGCGCACGGTGTGCGGGGCGTCGAACGGTTTTCCCCGGCCACGGGCGGTGGGCGCACGGAAGGCGTTCGAGTGAACGTACGGGGAAGGAGTGTTCTGGCGCCGCCCCGTCTTTCCGGGATGACGACCTCTTTATATCCCTGTCGGTTAGGCTCCAGCGATGCCCGAAGCCGCCCCGCACTCCCCCGGCCCCGCCGAGCTCCGCTCGCATGCCCGGCTGTCCCCGTGGTTCCGTCTGGGCCTGCTCGTGGCGCTGCTGGCCGCCGCCGCGGCCACGGTGCTCGCGCTGCGCCCGGAGCGGATGCTCGCCGAGGGCTGGCCGGAGCTGTCGGGAGGCGCTGCGGTGGTGCTGTTCTCCGCGGCGTACGGGCTGTGCACCGCGGCGTTCGTGCCGCGCCCGATCCTGAACATCGCCGCCGGAGCGCTCTTCGGCGCCCCCACGGGGACGGCGGCCGCGGTGGTCGGCACGGTGCTGGGCTCGGCCGCGTCCTTCGGGCTGGGCCGGCTGCTGGGGCAGGACGCGCTGCGGCCGCTGCTGCGCGGCCGGTGGCTGAAGGCCGCGGACCGGCAGCTGAGCCGGCACGCCTTCCGGTCGATGATGGCGGTCCGGCTCTTCCCGGGCGTGCCCTTCGCCGCGGCCAACTACTGCGCCGCCGTCTCCCGCATGCGCTGGACCCCGTTCCTGCTGGCGACCGCCCTGGGCAGCGCGCCGGCCACGGCCGCCTACGTGATCGCGGGCAGCCACGCCACGGCGCCGACGTCGCCCGCCTTCCTCGGCGCGACGGCGTTCATCGCGGTGACCGGTCTGGCGGCGGTGGTCGTGGCGTGGCGCAAGAAGGGCCTGTCGCGGCGGCTGTCGCGGTCGTCGTAGCGCGGCCGTTTCCGGCTCACTCCGCCCGTTTCCGGCCGCCGGTGGGCGACTTGGGCCCTCCGCCATCCGGGCGGGCCCGGCGCGCGCCGGCACTGCGGGGGTGCTGTCCTGTCCTGGACACACCCCCGAAAGGAGCCGCCCCGTGATCCCCGTCGAACAGCTCTCCGAACCCGCCGTACGGACGCTGGTGAGCGCCCTCAACGCGGGCGACCGCACCGCCTTCCACGAGTCCCTCGCGCCGGGCGCGACGATGGCCGACGACGGCACCGACCGGAACCTCACCCAGTGGGCGGACCGCGAGGTCTTCACGTCCAACGGCCACATGGACGTCGAGTCCGAGAGCGACGACGGCCTGGCCCTCGTCGCCCGCTACCGCAACGACACGTGGGGCGAGATGCGCACCAAGTGGCGGTTCACCGTCGACGGCGGGAAGGTCACCCGCTTCGAGACGGGGCAGGCCTGACGCTCCGTCCGCATCCGTCGTCCGCTACGGCCCCGGGTTAAGGAACCGTTCACCCGTACGACTTCGGCGCGCCTTCCATCCTGTGGATGATCGGGCGGCCGGTGCCATCGTGCCGGCCCGGCCGCGACGACTTGGATGGCACAGGCCCACATGTCTTGGTTCGAATCGTTCGTCCTCGGGCTCGTCCAGGGACTGACCGAGTTCCTCCCGGTCTCCTCCAGCGCCCACCTGCGGCTGACGGCCGCGTTCGCGGACCGGCCGGACCCGGGCGCGGCGTTCACCGCGGTCACCCAGATCGGCACCGAGGCCGCCGTGCTCATCTACTTCCGCAAGGACATCGCACGCATCGTCGGCGCCTGGTTCCGGTCGCTGCACGACCGGCGGGCGCGACGCGATCCCGACGCCCGGACGGGGTGGCTGGTCATCGTCGGCTCGATCCCCATCGGGGTGCTGGGGCTGGTGCTCAAGGACGCCATCGAGGGGCCGTTCCGCGATCTGCGGCTGATCGCCACCACGCTCGTCGTGATGGGCGTGGTGCTCGGGTGCGCCGACCGGCTGGCCGCGCGCGACGAGGGCGGCGGGCGGCACCGGGCCGCGAGGCGGCGCAAGGAGCTGCGGGACCTGACGGTCCGGGACGGCCTGGTCTTCGGCTTCTGCCAGGCGATGGCGCTGGTGCCCGGCGTGTCCCGGTCGGGCGCGACGATCAGCGGCGGCCTGCTCATCGGCTACACCCGCGAGGCGGCGGCCCGCTACTCCTTCCTCCTCGCCGTCCCGGCGGTGCTCGCCTCCGGGGTCTTCGAACTGAAGGACGCGGGTACGGGGCACACCGCCTGGGGGCCGACGATCTTCGCAACGGCCGTTGCGTTCGTGGTGGGTTATGCCGTGATCGCCTGGTTCATGCGCTTCATCTCCACCAGGAGCTTCATGCCTTTTGTCATCTATCGCGTCCTGCTCGGGCTGCTGTTGTTCGCCCTGGTGGCGGCGGGGGTGCTGAGCCCTCGTGCCGGGGAGGACCTCGGCTGAGAGCGCAGGCCCGGCTCATCCCCTTTCGGGGCGCCTTAGTAGGACGAAGCAATCCCTTCGCAATACCGGGAAGGTAGCGAGCTGGTCACGATTGATGCAGACGGCACGTTTGCGGTTGTTACCGAGGGTACGGTTCCCCGGTCCGTTCGTACCTCAAGTAACCCGCACCTCCGGGGGATGCATGCGCACCACAGCCGTCACCGCCTTCTGCCTCGCTGCCGCCCTGTCCCTCGCCGCCTGCAGCGGCGAGACGAAGGCCGAGACCGTGAAGTCAGCCGGCTCGTCGCCCTCCGCCGCGGCCGACGAGCCCGCGGGCGAGGCCCTGCCGATGGGGAAGGGCACCGAGACCGTCGGCGCGGGCGGCGGAGGCAAGCTCGAAATCACGCCCATGAGCGTCGTCTACGCGGCCAAGACCGCCACCGACAAGCCCGCGCGCGGCCTGTTCGCGATCGTCACGGTGAAGGAACGCCCGATGACGGACGTGGCCGCCGCCGAGACCACGCCGACCGAGAAGGGCGGCTGGCGGTGGATGGCCGCCGACGGCCAGGCCGCCAACAACGAGGCGAACATCTTCCTGCAGGGCTTCGACTCGGGCGGCCCGATCCGCGCCGGCGCCTCGCAGGTGCGGGCGCGCACCTTCGACATCAGCGACGCCCAGCGCGGCGGCACCCTCACCTACACCGACGGCGAGGGCAAGAGCTTCCGCTGGACGATCCCGGCACAGGACTCCGGCCCGCAGACCGCCCAGCTCAAGAAGGTCCTGGGCGGCTGACACCGCCGGGCGGACCGCTCCCCCGCGCTCCGGATGCGCACCGCCGCCCCGCGGCGCACGCTAGTGCACATGGGCACGAGACGACCGCCCCGGGCGGCGCACGTTCGGCCCCGGGGCGCGGTCCGGCCCAGCGCGCGGAAGGCGGCCGTGGCCTTTGCGGCCGCGGCCGCCGTGGCGACGGCGGGCGTGGCCTGCGGAGGCTCCGGCAAGGTCGGCACGGGACAGACGATCACGCTGTCCGGCGGCCCCTCGGCCTCCCCCTCGGCGCGGGTGGCCGCCTTCGGCGACACCTACGCGTACCGCAGCGGCCTGAAGGTGACGGTCACGAAGCCGGTACGGTTCACGCCGTCCGGCACCTCCCTCGGGCACACGGCGGGCAACCAGCCGGTGAAGTTCACGGTCAGCGTCACCAACGGCTCCAAGGAGCAGCTCGACACGGCGGGCATCCTGGTGACCGTCGAATCCGGCGCCAAGGCCGACCGGGCGGCCCAGATCTTCGACAGCGCGAGCGGCGTCGGCACCCCCTTCACCGGCACCCTGAATCCGAAGGCGTCGGGCAAGGCGACACTCGCCTTCGACGTGCCGCAGGAGGGACTCGGCCGCGTGGACGTCGCGGTCCGCCCCGGCTTCGGCCAGGAGTTCGCGACCGTCCACTGGGCGGGGCCGGTGAACTGAGAGCGACGGTTCGCCGGCACGGCGACCGCGTACCGCTGCGCGACCCGGCCGAGTGACGGCACGGCACCGGCGCCGTGCGTGCCGTGCGGCAGGCTCCCTCGCGCGCCACACCCCGCACGACCCGGTACCGGGGTCGGCGTTTCCAGGCCGGAACGAGGGCGGACCGGTGTAAGGGGGCGGGTGGCCCGGCCCGGCGTGAGGGCCAGGTCGGCGTGAGGGGCCGAGCCGGGGCGAGGGCCCACGCCGGGACGAGAGCCCGAGCCGGGGTGAGAGCCCAAGCCGACACGAGGGCCCAAGCCGGGGCGGGAGACCACGCCAGGGTGAGAGCCCGAGTCAGGGTGAGAGAGCTCGAGCTGACATGAGGGCTCAAGCCGGGGCGAGCCCCCCAACGCCAGGGGAAAGCCCGACCCCGCGCGAGCCCAAGCCGACACGAGGGCCCAAGCCGACATGAGAGCCCCAAGCCGGGACGAGCCCCCAGCCGCGAGAGCCCGAGCCAGGGCGAGAGCCCGAGCTGACATGCCGGCCCGGGCCCGCGCCCGTATGAAGGGCGTTCAAGTCCGCGGCAGCGAAACCGGTCCGGCGCCGGCGCCGGCGCCACACCCGGCCGCTCCGCGGCCACGCCCGCGCGGTTAGGGTGGCGGCGCGGCCTCAGCCGCAACCGCCACATCATGCACACGCTGGGAGACACCTTGATCGTCGTGGACGCCTCCGCACTCGTTCTGGCGCTCGCCGACGACGGACCGCGGGGCGACGGCGCCCGCGCCGCGCTCGCGGCGGACGCCGAGTGGGCCGCTCCCGAGCACATCCTGGTGGAAGTGATGCAGTCCCTGCGCGGGATGTACCTCGCGGGACAGGTGACCGCCGAGCGGGTGGCCGAAGTCGCCGGGCAGCTGCCCGGGCTGACGCTGCGGAAGGTCGCCGTCGAGCCCCTGCTGGGACGGATGTGGCAGCTGAAGGACAACCTCACGCCGGACGACGCGGCCTACGTCGCCGTCGCCGAGGAGCTGGGGGCCACGCTCGTGACGGCCGACCTGCGGCTGCTGCGCGCCACCGGCCCGCGCTGCCCGATCCGGGGCATCACCGACGCGGCGGGCACCGCCACCGCGCCCGGCCGCTCCTGACGGCAACCCACCCGCCGCGCGCCGCCCGGCCACCCCGCTCCGCCATCCAGTGAAAGGGGAACGATGACCACCATCGACGACGCCGTACTGCTGCGCAGGCAGGGGCGCGCGGGCCGCATCACCCTCAACCGGCCCCGCACCATCAACGCACTCACCCACACCATGGTCCGCCGCATCCACGCCGCCCTGGACGCGTGGGAGCACGACGACGCCGTGACCACGGTGGTGCTCGACGGCGCGGGCGAGCGCGGCCTGTGCGCGGGCGGCGACGTCCGGGCCGTCCACGACGACGTCCGCGCCGGGCGCGGCGCGCAGGCCAGGGAGTTCTGGCGCGACGAGTACCGGCTCAACGCCCGGATCGCCGCCTACCCCAAGCCGTATGTCGCCCTCATGGACGGCCTGGTGATGGGCGGCGGCGTCGGCCTGTCCGCGCACGGCGGCATACGGGTCGTCACCGAGCGGTCGGCGGTGGCCATGCCGGAGACGGCCATCGGCTTCGCGCCCGACGTCGGCGGCACGTACCTGCTCTCACGGGCCCCGGGCGAACTGGGCACCCACCTCGCCCTGACGACCTCGCGCATGGGCCCGGGCGACGCCGTGCGCGCCGGATTCGCCGACCACTTCGTCCCGGCGGCGCGGCTGCAGGAGTTCGCCGCCGCGCTGGCCGTGGCCGAACCCGCCGAGGCCGTACGGGCCTTCGCCGCCCCAGCCCCCGCCGGCGAACTGGCCGCACAGCAGGACTGGATCGACCACTGCTATTCCGCCGGCACCGTCGAGGAGATCCTCGGCCGGCTCGCCGGGAGCGGCGTCGCGGAGGCCGGGAAGGCCGCGGAGGCGATCCGGGGCAAGTCGCCCACGGCGCTGAAGGTCACGCTGAGCGCGCTGCGCCGCGCCCGCCGGCTGCCCGGTCTGCCCGAGGTGCTGGAGCAGGACTACCGCGTCATATGCGCCTCGCTGGCCGACCCCGACCTGCTGGAGGGCATCCGTGCGCAGGTCGTCGACAAGGACCGCACACCGCGGTGGGCGCCCGCCCGGCTGGAGGCCGTGACGGATGCGGACGTGGAGCGACTTCGCGCCGGCGGACGACGGCGGTCTCGGGCTCGCCTGACCCTGCCCGGCACCGGCACCGGCACCGGTCCTGGCCCAACCGCCGGGCCCGGTCACGTGCCGAACAGCTGCGTCCAGTACGTGCCGGCCCGGCTGCCTGTGGCGTAACCGACGCCGATGTGCGCGAAGTCCGGCTTGAGGATGTTGGCGCGGTGGCCGGGGCTGTTCATCCAGCCCCGGACGACTTCGGCCGCGCTGCGCTGCCCGCAGGCGATGTTCTCGCCGATGCCCGGGTGCGGGCACCCCGCCGCCCGCGCCCGGTCCCAGGGCTCGCTGCCCTCCGGCGAGGTGTGGGCGTAGAAGTCGCGGGCGACCATGTCGTCGCTGTGCGCCTGCGCGGCGGCGGCCAGCCGGGGATCGGCGGCCAGCGGGCGCAGACCGGCCGCGGTGCGCTCGGCGTTGGTGAGGGCGGAGACCTCCGCGGCAAGCCGGGCGATCCCGCCGGGGGTCATGGGCGCGGCCCACACGGCGGTCCAGTAGGTGTCCCCCGAGGGTGCCGCCGCGTGGCCCACGCCGACGTGGGCGACGGCCGGATCCCGGAACGGCAGCGCCCGCTCGCTCCCGCCCAGGCAGTAGGCGACGAACTCGGCCGGGGTGCGCGGGCCGGAGACGAGGTGCTCGGTGACGGTCAGGCAGTGGTAGCCGGTGGCGGCTATGCGGTGGTAGAGGGACGTCCCGTCCGGGCTCTCGGCGGCGAGGTTGCCGTGCGCGGCCATGTCCGCGGCGTGTGCCCGGGCCGCGGAGGCCAGCCGGTGTTCCACGGTCACGGACGGCACCCCGGCCGCGGACCGCTCGGCGTTCACAAGGGCGGCGAAGGCGTCACCCGTCGCGTCCGGGCTGTGCGTCGCGCCCGGCCTGTGCGTCGCCTGCGCCCCGTGCCCCTCGTCCCCCTCGTCCGCCACGTCCACGCCGAAGTCCCTGGCCACACCCGCGAGTCCGTCCGCGTAGCCCTGGCCCAGGGCCCGTATCTTCCAGCCGGTGCCGCGCCGGTACAGCTCGGCGAGCATCAGCACGGTCTCCGGGCCGGGGCGCGGCGGCGCGAACCTGGCCAGGAGCCCGCCGCCGCTTCCCGCGACGCTCAGGACGGGAAGGGGCAACGCCCCGAGGCGCGTGCCGGGGTCGGCCGGGCTGACCACGACCGTCACCCGCGCGGCCCCGCGCCGCAAGCCGCGGGGGTCGACGGTGACGGTGTCACCGGCGAGCCGGGCTCCGGGCGCGGACGGCTGGTTGTAGAAGACGAAGTCCCCGTCCCCTTCGACCTTTCCGCTCTCGCCGGTGACGATGACCGAGAGGTCGAAGGGGCCGGGCACGCGGAGCGTCAACGTGCCGTCGGGCAGCGTGGCGTTCCCTCCGGCGACCAGGTCGTTCATCGCGGCTCCTCCGAACACGGCCGCCTTCGGGCCGGTGCGGTGGAAAACGTGCCGTACGTCCGGGAGGTTCCCGAGCCGGTGCTCAGCTTGTTCTTCATGGTCTGGCCTGGTCGCGTTCGATGAGTGTCTCGGGACGTTTGACGGTTTTACCTACGTCGTAGCGGGGTGCCGGCCTGCGGTTCTTCGAGCCGAGGGGCCTGCCGGGGCCGGGCCGGTTGGACGCCGAGGGGCTGTCATGCAGCACAGGTCGTTGCGTTCACCGTTTCCGAGCGGAAGCCGTATCCGACCTCCGGTGCCAGACCGTGATAGTGGCGGAAGTTGTAGATGAGCGGGCTCCAGAGAGCGGGGTCGATGTGGTGCGTGCCCGGCACGACGATGCGTTCGTCGGCGTGGACGCGCAGCACGTCGCACTCGACGCTGAAGAAAAGACCCGCTCCGCCCGGCGTCAGTGCACGGGCCCGTGCCTCCAGCTGCAGCGCGCACTCGGCGACCCGCTGCGGCTTCACGATGTGGGAGTCGGCCGGGGTGAGCCCGGACGCGGCGCACTTGTCGGGCTCGTACCGGTACACCGCCTGCTTGCTCTCGGGCACCGGGTTG